>NZ_SCMP01000029.1 GCF_005502935.1 Pseudomonas sp. 2FG | reverse complement strand
TCCTGCCGCATCGGCGAGAAGAGCGTATTTATCCTCGGGCTATCAGGCTCAAATCCCCGAAATATCCGATCAGAAACAAAAATGCCAATCAGCTTAACTGACTGGCATTAGCCTTGAATGGCTGCCTTTTTTCATTATGCGTTGGTGCCGTTGAGAGGAATTGAACCCCCGACCTACTGATTACGAATCAGTTGCTCTACCAACTGAGCTACAACGGCTTATAAAGCGAGTAACCAAGGTTACTCAACAATAGCGCAAAACATTATTCCTACTCAGTCGAGCTGGCGTGCGCCGCTGACTTGAGTCTGCTCAGCTTAGCTCGATCCGATCCGCATGAATCACAATCTGGCCTTGCTTGTACAAAGCACCGATCGCCTTCTTGAAATTGCCTTTGCTGACGCCAAACAGGCCGGTGATGAGGTCCGGTGGGCTTTTGTCGCTGACCGGCAACACGCCATCATGCTCACGCAGTTTCGCCAGGATCTTCTCGTGCAAGGCGTTGGCGGCTTCTTGACCCACAGGCTGCAGGCTCAGGCTGATTTTGCCGTCTGGGCGGACTTCCTTGATGAAGCCCTTTTCCTGCTTGCCGGCACGTAAAAACTTGAAGACTTCGTTCTTATGGATCAAGCCCCAGTGCTGATTGTTGATAATGGCTTTAAAGCCCATATCCGTCGACTCAGCCACCAATAGATCGACCGCCTGCCCGGCTTTGTAATTAGCCGGGGCATTATCTAAATGCCGATCCAGCCGTGCGGTTGCAGTAATCCGACGGGTATGTTTATCCAGATACACATAAACGACACAGTATTCACCCGCCTGCAGTTGGCGCTTTTCTTCTGAATAAGGCAGCAACAAATCTTTCGGCAAGCCCCAATCCAGAAAAATACCGATACTGTTAATCTCCACCACCTTCAGGCTGGCAAACTCGCCAACCTGAACTTTGGGTTTCTCGGTGGTGGCGATCAACTTGTCATCGCTATCCAGATAAATAAATACATTTAACCAGTCGTCAACTTCGCTCGGCGTATCTTTGGGCACATAACGGTTGGGTAGCAATATCTCGCCGTCCGCCCCGCCGTCCAAATAAAGCCCAAAGCTGGTGTGTTTAACCACCTGCAAACTGTTAAAGCGCCCGATTAATGCCATGCTCACTACCCTCATTGCGTGGCTGGCATTCTACCCGAGTTTCATCCCGCTGGCGGTGCGGCACAGCATGACGAGAGGGCCGCGATCGCCGATAATCGCCCCGTCCACCGCTGGCAGTCCAGATCACCCCGAGTACAGGCAACGCATGAACACCGAGCAGAGCAAGAACCCGCTTCACGGCATCACACTGGAAGGCATCGTCAACGCGCTGGTCGAGCACTATGGCTGGGAGCAGTTGGGCCAGCTGATCGACATTCGTTGCTTTCAGAGCGACCCGAGCGTGAAATCCAGCCTGAAGTTTCTGCGCAAAACTCCCTGGGCCCGGGAGAAGGTTGAAGCTCTGTACGTGAAGCTGAAGCAGCGCTGATCCGCGGCAGTTTTTTTTGCGGCCTGTGCCGGCGAGCGAACCCCACCTTCGCAGGGATCGCCGCCCGTCTGCGTCGCCAAGGCTGAACCCACGCTCAGGCTGAGCGTGCGCCTGCGCCGCCCTGCGTTTTTCTCGAGTGCACGCGCTTTTCCAGCAATGACCTGATGCAAAACAAGCAGTTACCTAGCGTCAAGGCTAATTGTGCAAGACCGTGTTTCGCTTAAATATCGCAGCCGCGCCCGGCTTTTATGCCATTTATTAAGCAAGCAATTACTCGGATTCTTGTGTACAATAGCCGGTCATATTAATTTTTAAATAGGTTAATGGCCGTCATGCGCGTTAAAGCATCCGCTATGAAGAAGAAAGCCCCGCCCGCTGTTGAAACCCACAGTTCGATTGATGAGCAGGTTGCTGCTTTTCTGAAATCCGGCGGTGAAATCCAGGAAATCCCTAAGGGTGTTAGTGGCCAAGTATTTGGCACCTCGAAGCAAATTACTCTTGGCAAGAAATAGCAACTTCGGCGAAACGCCCGTACTCCTCCTCTATGCGCTTTGATCTCCTGCAGACAAAGCGCTAGGGCAAAATGCCCACCTCCTCTCTCCGCAAAACGCGCATTCAATATTTTTTAGCCTGCTTGGCTTAAATAAACTCAATTCAGCAATTACCCAGCCCCTGTTAATTCAATTTTGATCTTGCTGAGCCTTCACGCTAACGCGGTTTGGCAGCAGCAATGAGCAACGACTATTCTTTAGGTGCAATGCACAGCACATCAACCTCGTTGATGAAGAGAGAAAAGCCATGAGCAAAGGTCTGGATTCAAAAAAATCTGCGAAAAAGAAACCCGCTAAAACACTCGACGAAAAGCGCGCGATGAAGAAGGCCAAGAAGGCTGGCAGTGGTCTCTTTAACCAATAATCACCCGCTTTCCACGACGCTCCCCTGCCAAGCAGGGGAGAAAGCTACGGAGCTTTCACTCGCAAGAATCGCTGCTGGATAACCCATGGGCCGCGTTGCTGGGTAGGCAGCGCGGCTTTGCCCAGCAAGGTTACGCCAGCGCCCTCACAGACGGTGCACGGCATCACGTTTCGCTAGCAGCCCGCAGAACTCCTCCGCCCAACCGCTGCATAAACACTATTTCTCACACTTAAATCTCCGTCGCCTGGCCTAAACTTACTAGCGACTAGCAAACTCTTGTTTCAGAATCATGTCCAACAGAACATCCAGCCTACCTGGACAACATTTTTACGGATTCTCACTGCCTTATCTCAGGAGTTCCTGTGCGCCCTTTCAGCCACTGGCTGCAGCACCCCGCTAATTCTTTGATGGCTCTCGGCTTCTTGTTCCTGCTCGTTCCCATGGCCAGCCGTTATTGGCTGGGCTGGTCGAATGGGTTTGGCTATGTCTCCGATCTGGGTATCGGCTGCCTGCTGATCCTGTTGCTACACAACCGCTCACTGCTGCTGGCGCTACCGCTGATGCTGATCTGGAGCCTGTTCACCCTGGGCACGGCGGAACTGGTCGGCGCGGTTGGGCGCATGCCAGAACTCAGCGACCTGAAATACCTGACTGACCCGCAATTCGTCAGCCACTCCACCCAAGGTGGCGGCCTCACCTACCCACTGCTCGGGCTGGCCCTGACCGGGGGCCTACTGGCCAACCTGCTGTTGAGCGGCCGCAAGCTCTCGGGTCACGCGCTAGTGGTTCCAGGCTACTGGTATGCCCTGCCGGTCGTGTTCCTCGCGGCCCACGCGACGAGCCAGTACACCAACCCCAGCGAAGCCGATCAATGGAAGCAGTTCAATCTGCCACATAAATTGCTGGCGGAAACCGTCAATGTCGGCCAGTTGCACCTAGAGGATTGGCTGGACGGTGACAGTCCCGATACCCAGCCAGACATCGCCAGCCTGACCCAGCTGGACTTGAACGGCAGCAAGTTGTTCGCCGGTAAAGGCAAGGCGCGTAACGTGCTGATCATTACCCTGGAAGGCATTCCAGGCGCGTACCTCGCGACCAACCGCGCGGCGGTCAACAGCAGTTACCACGAGGCGCTGATGCCCAAGCTCAGTCAGTGGGCCGAGCGCGCCATGAGCACACCGGATTACGTACTGCACAGCCATCAGACCATTCGCGGCCTCTACGCCATGCTCTGCGGTGATTACGAGAAGCTCGTCAGCGGCAGCCCGAAAGGCGTTGAACTGCTGAACAACCACGTGCGCAATCAACAGTGCCTGCCGGCACAGCTGCATGAGCAGGGTTTTCGCACGCACTTCCTGCAGGGTGCCGGCCTGCGCTTTATGGCCAAAGACAAAATCATGCCGCACATGGGTTTTGACAAAACCCTCGGCCGCAACTGGTTCAAGAACAAGCCTTACCTGGAATTCCCCTGGGGCATGGATGACAAGTCCTTCTTTGAAGGCGCCCTGGGCTACGTGAAGCAACTGCGCCAGCAGAAAAAACCCTGGATGCTGACCCTGCTGACCGTCGGTACGCATCAGCCGTATTCCGCCCCCCAGGAATACCTGGAGCGTTACCCCGACGCCAAGCAAGCGGCCATTGCTTATGTGGATGATGCGGTGGCGAGCTTTTTAACCGGGCTAGAACAGCAGGGAGTACTGAAGGACACCCTGGTGATAGTCACCTCGGATGAGTCGCACGGGATTGGTGATGTGCGCCTGGCTTCAGCCTGGGGCTTCAATCTGGTGTTAGCACCGGAACAGGACAAGCTGCCAACACTCAAACGCGGGGTTTATGGGCATGTCGACCTGACCGCCTCGGTGCTCGATTACTTCGACTTGCCGGTGCCCTCGAACCTCTCCGGCCGCTCACTGTTTCGCGACTACCCAAGCGGACGCGAAATCATGTCCTACACCAACGGCGTGCTACGCCAGCATGACGGCAAGGGCACCTTTACCGAGTGCAACTTCCAGCAGGTCTGCCGGCGTTATGCCAGTGAAGGGTTTATTGCCGATAAAGCCCGTTACCTCGGGCGTTTCAGTGGCAAACAGGCCCGTTTGATGGTGCAGCGTGCGGCGCTGTTGGATCAATCGTTGACGAGCGGACAGCTCGGCCAGCAATACCAGTTCGCCAACCGCGAGCGGATCAAGCTGAACGAGACCCTGGGCAACGACTGGGCCGACAACCTGATCGGCGCGCAATACCTGGAACTGCCGAAGGGCACCCACACCAGGGTCAGCCTGAAGATTCGTGCGGTGCGGATGGACAAGCAAGGCGCCAAACTCCTGCTCAAGACCAAGGAGTTCGATCGGGATGTGGCCGGGTTGATTCCGGAATTGCCGCTGCTCAAGCCTGGCAAGACACTGAAGGTGAGTTTCGGCTTCGACAACCTCGTCACCCGCAAGGCATTCTCGTTCCACCTACTGGGACAAGGCCGTGGCGCGATCGAGATTACCGACTTCAGCGTCGTCACCGAGCCACTGATAAAACCCTATCTGCTGGACATCAAGCAGGCCGAAGAAAGCGCCCTAGCCCACTAAAGGCCACCCGCCTGGCGGCAACCGGGCTTGCGTCAAGCCGGGCCGCCGTGGCGCTTCACTCAGAAGCTGTTCAAGATCTAGTCGAGCGCAGCTCAGGGCCGCACCCGTTCCCTACGGGTAACGGCATTCCCCACATCCATGTGGGTCACAAGGCGCAACGCAGCGAAGCGGAGTAACAGCCGAAGGCTGGCCCGCAGGGCGAGCGTAGCGAGTCAAACGGACGAAAAAGCGCAGTTTACAAGTAGTAAATGAGCATTTTGAGTTCGTTTTCAACGCAGCATGAGCAAGCGCAGGCAGATATTGAACAGGTTCTAAGGCTGCAAACCGAGCCGCAGCAGCTGGCCATCTACTTCATCGGTCAGCACATAGAGGTAGCCATCCGGGCCTTGCCTGACGTCGCGGATGCGCGCACCCAACTCCTCAAGCAGGCGCTCTTCATGGACGATCTGGTCGCCCTCCAGCTCCAGGCGGATCAACGTTTGCCCGACCAACGCGCCAATAAACAGATTGTGCTGCCAGGCGGGAAAACGCCCCGCGGCGTAGAACGCCATGCCGCTGATCGCCGGCGACTTCGCCCAGACATAATGCGGCGGTTCGGTACCGGCCAGCGTCTTGCCCTGCGCCTCGGGGATTGGCAGGAAGTTGTAATCGATGCCATGGGTCGCCAGTGGCCAGCCATAGTTCTTGCCGGCCTGCGCAATATTGATTTCGTCACCGCCGCGCGGGCCGTGCTCGTGGGTCCACAACTTACCTGTCCAGGGGTTGAGCGCGGCGCCTTGCGGGTTGCGATGGCCGTAAGACCAGATTTCCGGGCGCATGCCTGACTGGCCGACGAAGGGGTTGTCGGCCGGCACGCTACCGTCCGGATAGACGCGCACGACTTTGCCCTGCAACTTGCCAAGATCCTGGGCGGTCGGGCGCTGGTAGTTTTCGCCGAGGGTGATGAATAGATGCCCTGCACGGTCGAACACCAGACGCGAGCCGAAGTGAATGCCGCTGGACAGCTTGGGCTGCTGCCGGAAGATCACCTGAAAGTCCTCCAGGCGACTCAGGTCCACCGCCAGCCTGCCGCGCCCCACCGTGGTGCCGGCTCGGCCGCCCTCGCCGCCGCCTTCGGCATAGGACAGGTACACCAGCCGGTCTTCGCCGAAGCTCGGCGATAGCGCCACATCCAGCAACCCGCCCTGCCCCTGGGCATACACCGCGGGCAGCCCGGTGAGCGGTGCGGACAGGGCCCCATCTGCAGCGACAATCCGCAAACGCCCCGGCCGCTCGGTGACCAGCAGGCCCTGCTCACCCGGCAGGAAGGCCAGGCTCCAGGGATGCTCCAACCCAGCGGCCACCTGCGTGACACTCAGCGGGCCGCGCTCGCTGGCGTACTCGCGGGTTGGCGCCGACATAGCCAACGGCGCCACCAATAACGTCGCCACGGCTAAACCGGTTAAAAATGCCTGTCGCACTGTTGGTCTCTCCGGCGCGGGCTGGCCACTCGATCGGCGAGCCACGCCATCCAGTATATGCGCGCACTTGTTATCGCTTGGTGAAACGAGGAGACACTGTCGCAAAGGTAGCTGGCAGCTACATTCGGCATAGGGGGCGGGCTGCTGAAACTCCGAGGTCTGAGCAAAGCCGCCGGACTGGCCGGCGGCGGCAGGGCTTACTGAATATCTTCCGGCACCACGACTATCCAGTTCTTGTCGGCAGTCACTGGCTGGCCGAGCTTGGCCTGAGCGGCGGCGTGCTTAGCGATCATGCCGTTGATCTGGTCCATGTATTTGGCCTTGCGGTTGACCCACAGGTGGATGCCGCCTTTGTCCACATCGGTGCTGTGGAACAGCATGTAGCCATCGCTGCTGGGAGTGTCGCCGGCCACCAGTACTGGCTTCTTCCACTCGTCGATGTAAGTGAGGATGGCCGCCTGCTTACCGGCCATCCAGGTCGCCGGAGTCCACAGATAAGGTGTGAGCTCCAGGCCCAGGTTGGCCTTCTCGTCATAGTTGCCAGCCGTGATCTGCTTACGTGCGCTGGTCACTTCGCCGGTGCTGCGGTTCTTCAGCAGGGTGGTGACGCCGATGACGTTCTGCGGTTTGACGTTGTAGCCGTACTTGGGGTCGGCGGCGACCATGCGCACCAGCTCTTCATGGGCGGCGGTCATCACATAGACCTCGATGCCGTTCTCCATCAGCTTATTCATCAACTCCTTCTGCCCGGAGAAGATCTTCGGCGGATTGATCTCGATGGTCTTGACCGTGTCGCCTTCGTAATAAGTGCTCGGCACCGGCTTGCCATAGGCCATCAGTTCATCGACGTAGCCCTTCAGCTCCTTCAGGGTGAAGCCGGAGAACACCTGTGCGACCCAGGGGTAGCAGACCATGTCGTCGATTTCGCAGAGCCGGTAGTAGTAGCTGTTGAGGCTCTCCTTGTGGCCGTTGACGTCCTTGAAGGGGATCAGTTTCAGCGCGGGATCGAGCTTCTCGCGGGTCAGCGCGCCCTTCATCTCCATAAAGGGCAACAGCGACTCTTCCAGGTCGTAGCGGTAGCTGGTGTTGTCCATGTCGAACACGGCGTAATTGCCTTTATTGGCATTCGCCTCGATCATTGCCGTGAGCTGCTTGGCGGCCGGTTCCGGCCAGTGGCTCAAGTCGGTGGCCAGAACCTGGCCGGCCACACCGGCCAACAGCAAGCCTGCGATCAGGCGCTTGGTAAACGTCATGCGGGTCCCTCCTCAGTCGTTTTGTATTGCTGGGCTTAGCCAGCTGCAGCGCCGAAGCTAACAAGAGCCTTGGACAGGGGATGACACGCAACCGACGTCCGGCATCGCAATAACGCCATGGCCGTGGCGCGGCGGTCTAGACTCAAAAGGCTGCTCGATTCGCGACTGCAGGCCGGCCTTAGCCCGCGCAGAGTGCTACTGCGCCCCTTAACGGCCCCCGTCTGGTTGCGCTCGAGCGGCTTCGCAGTGCCGACGACAACTCGCGCGCAACACCCGCCACCCCTCGGTGCTTGACCCGCGCAGTCGCAGAGCAAGGCTCCGGCAGCCGACACAGGAGGGAGCGGCATGAGCACCCTGGCGCAACCCGCGACACCCGCCCCGGCCCACTTCGAATCTCTGCTGGGCCGCTTGCAGCAGGTACGCGCCGCCACCGAGCGCATCTGTGCACCACTGGCAATCGAAGATCAGGTGATCCAGAGCATGCCCGACGTCAGCCCGCCTAAGTGGCATTTGGCGCATGTCAGCTGGTTCTTCGAGGCGTTCCTGCTCACGCCCTATCTCGAGGGCTACCAGACGCCGGATGCGGCCTTCGACCACCTGTTCAATTCCTATTACGAAACCCACGGCAGGCCCTTCCCCCGCCTACAGCGCGGGCTGCTCTCGCGGCCGACCGTGGCCGAGGTGTATCGCTATCGACGGCATGTCGACCAGGCCCTCGGCGAGCTGCTGAGCCAGCCGCCGGCCGCGCATGCCGACGAGATCGCCCGCCGGGTCGAGCTGGGCCTGCAGCACGAACAGCAGCATCAGGAACTGCTGCTGATGGATATCAAACACATCCTCGCGCAGAACCCTATGCATCCGGTCTACCGCGCCGATCTGGTCGCCGCTCCCGGCACGCCATTGAGCACACTGGGCTGGCACGGCTACCCCGCCGGCCTGCGCCATATCGGCCATGCCGGCGCGGGCTTCGCCTTCGACTGCGAGACACCACGGCACCGCCAGTTTCTCGAGGCGTTCAGCCTGGCCAGCCGCCCGGTGAGCAACGGCGAATTCCTCGACTTCATCATGGATGGCGGCTACGCGCGCCCGCAGCTATGGCTGGCCGATGGCTGGAACCTGGTGCGGCAGAGCGGCTGGCAGGCCCCCCTGTATTGGCTGCGCCAGGACGACGCCTGGCAGGAGCTGACCCTCAGCGGCCTGCGCCCGCTGGATAGCCACGCGCCGGTCTGCCACATCAGCTTTTACGAGGCCGACGCCTACGCCAGCTGGGCCGGCGCGCGCCTGCCGAGCGAGGCGGAATGGGAAGTGGCGGCGCTGGCTGAACCGCTGCACGGCAACTTCCTCGAGGCGGATCATCTGCAACCGGTCGCCGCCGCGCCCCGCACGGACGGGCCAATCCAGCTGTTCGGCGACGTCTGGGAATGGACCGGCAGCGCCTACCGCCCCTACCCCGGATTCCGTGCCCTGGCCGGTAGCCTGGGCGAATACAACGGCAAGTTCATGGCCGGGCAGATGGTGCTGCGCGGGGGCTGTTGCGCCACCCCGCAAGCGCATATCCGCGCCAGCTACCGCAACTTCTTCTATCCCCACATGCGCTGGCAGTTCGCCGGTCTGCGCCTGGCCAGGGAGGCTTGAACATGGCCCATGCCGTGCATTTTCACGACCAGCGTCAGCAGGCGGCGTACGCCTCGTTGCGCGACGAGACCCTGGCCGGCTTCGCCGCCGAGCCGAAGTGGGCGTCGCCCAAATACTTCTACGATCGCCGCGGTTCGGAGCTGTTCGAGCAGATCTGCCAGCAGCCCGAATACTACCCGACCCGCACCGAGGAATTGATTCTGACCCAGGCCGCCGGCGCCATCGCCGAGATCGCCGGCCACGCGGCCAACCTGGTGGAGCTGGGCAGTGGCGCCAGCCGCAAGGTACGCCTGCTGCTGGAAGCCATGCACCCGAGCAGCTACCTGGGTATCGATATTTCCCAGGAGTTTCTGCTGGCCAGCACCCGGCGCCTGGCCAGCGATTACCCCTGGCTGGAGGTGCATGCCGCCTGCGCCGACTTCTCCCAACCCATGGCGTTGCCGGCAGGCTTCGACGGCGCCCATCCGCTGCTGTTCTTTCCCGGCTCGAGCATCGGCAACTTCACCCCGGAGCAGGCCCGGGTGTTTCTCGGCAACCTGCACGAACTGCTGCCCAAAGGTGGCGGCCTGTTGATTGGCGTCGACCGGCTCAAGGACAAGGCGTTGCTGGAAGCCGCCTACAACGATGAAGCCGGCGTGACCGCGGCCTTCAACCTGAATTTGCTGCAGCGCATCCGCCAGGAGCTGGACAGCGATATCGACCCCACGCGCTTCGTCCATCACGCCTTCTTCAACGAAGCGCACTCGCGCATCGAAATGCACCTGATCAGCCCGCAGGCCCAGCAGGTGATGATCGAAGGGGCGTGTTTCCGCTTCGCCGCCGGCGAAAGCCTGCACACCGAGAACTCCTACAAGTACAGGCCGGAGAGCTTCTGCGACCTGGCCGGCACTGCCGGCTTCAAGGCCCGCGCCCACTGGAGCGACCCGCGCCAGCTGTTCAGCGTGCATTACCTGGAGCGGGAGTAGGCAAACGCAAGCCAGGCGTCGCCTTCGCTCCGGGTTGCCCTGCTAGGCGCCGGACACTGGCGCAACGCCGACCTGCCCAGGAAGTTATCACCGGCGTCTATCAGCCAGGATTCGCCCGCCTTTTGCCACTGCGGTCTAAACTCTGTCCCAGCCGTTTTGTGCCTGTCACTCGTGGAGAACCACCATGCTGAAAGCCGAATACCAACGCCGTGGCCCGGTGCCGCAAGAGGTGATCGAGGCCGTCGAACTGCAACTGCCAGCGCTGGCCCCCGGTCAGGTGCGGGTCAAAGTCCTGGCCGCGCCGATCAACCCCTCGGACGTACTCACCCTGACCGGCGAATACGGCATGTTACCGCCGCTGCCGGCGATTGGCGGCAATGAAGGGGTTGGCCGGGTCGAAGCATTGGGCCCGGAAGTGAGCCAGCTGAAAGTCGGCCAGACTGTGCTGTTACCGGTCGGCTGTGGCACTTGGGTTACCCACCTGAACGCCGAAGCGAAGCAGCTGATCCCGCTACCCGACGCCGACCCACAGCAGTTGGCGATGCTGACGGTGAACCCGCCGACGGCTTCGCTACTGCTCAGCGAGTTCGTCGACCTGCAACCCGGCGACTGGGTGATTCAGAACGCCGCCAACTCCGGGGTCGGCAGCTATTTGATCCAGCTGGCCAAACTGCGCGGCTTCAAGACCCTCAACGTGGTGCGCCGGGAATCGGCGGTCGCTGCGGTAAAGGCCGAAGGCGCCGATGTGGTGCTGGTGGACGGGCCGGACTTGCCCAAACGCGTGCGCGAAGCCACCGCTGGCGCGGCCGTACGCCTAGGTATCGATGCGGTCGGCGGCGCTGCCACCGATCATCTGGCCGCCAGCCTCAGTGAGGGCGGCGTGCTGGTGAACTACGGGATGATGAGCCGCGAACCCTGCCAGGTCTCGCCGGCCTCCTTCGTCTTCCGTGACGTCAGTTTGCGCGGCTTCTGGCTGGCCAAGTGGTTCCGCGTGGCCACGCCGGCGCAGCAGATGCAGGTGTTCGGCGAGCTGACCCAACTGATCGCCGGCGGCCAGCTGAAGACCCGCGTCGCCGCGACCTACGATATCAGCCAGATCAAGGAAGCCGTGGCCGCCGCAGCGAGTGGCGAACGCAATGGCAAAATCCTGATCGTGCCGAAGTAAGGTTTTGGCCCTCGAGAGTTAAGCGCACGGAATAGGCTTGCTGGAGAAAGCGCCGGCCCTGCGGGCCGGTTGGTGGGTTACGGCCTGCGGCCTAACCCACCCTACTAGTCTTACTCGGCGGCTGGTTTCTTGCGCTTGAGCGGGGCCAGGCCATCGCGGCTGACCAGAGCCGGCGTATCGCTTTTCGGCCGGTTGGCGGTTTTGCGTTTGGTCGCGGTCTTGGCCGGGGCTTTCTTCTCGGTTTTCTTGTCGGTCTTCTTCTTTTTCACACCGACGGCTTTACCGGAGGCTTTGACCTTTTTCGGCCCCTGGTAAGTGCCTTTCAACTCCTTGATGGTGCGTCGCTCGAAGCTTTGCTTCAGGTAGCGCTCGATGCTCGACATCAGGTTCCAGTCGCCGTGGCAGATCAGCGAAACCGCCAAGCCCTCGCCACCGGCACGCCCGGTACGACCGATGCGATGCACGTATTCGTCGCCACTGCGCGGCATGTCGAAGTTGATCACCAGATCCAGGCCATCCACATCCAGGCCCCGGGCGGCCACATCGGTGGCCACCAGGATCTTCACTCCGCCCTGCTTCAGGCGATCGATGGCCAGCTTGCGGTCTTTCTGGTCTTTCTCGCCGTGCAGCACGAAGACTTTGTGATCGGTCGCGACCAGGCGGCCATACAAGCGGTCGGCCTGCACGCGGGTGTTGGTGAAGATGATCGCCTTCTGATAGGTCTCATTGGCCAGTAGCCAGTGCACCAACTGCTCTTTGTGCTGGTTGTGGTCGGCGGTGATGATCTGCTGGCGAGTGCCTTCGTTCAGCTGGCTGACGCTGTTGAGTTGCAGATGCTGCGGCTCACGCAGTACCGAGGCGACCATCTCCCGCAGCCCGGCACCACCGCTGGTGGCCGAGAACAGCAGGGTCTGGTGCGCGCCTTTGCACTCACCGGCCAGACGTTGCACGTCCTCGGCAAAGCCCATATCGAGCATGCGGTCGGCTTCGTCGAGCACCAGCACTTCGACGCTCTTGAGATCGAGATTGCCGGCGTTCAGTTGTTCGAGCAGACGCCCCGGTGTACCGATCAACACATCCGGCACCTTACGCAGCATCGCGGCTTGCACCTTGAAGTCTTCACCGCCGGTGATCAGCCCGGACTTGATGAAGGTGAACTGCGAGAAACGCTCGACTTCTTTGAGGGTCTGCTGCGCCAGCTCACGAGTCGGTAGCAGGATCAGCGCCCGAATCACCACCCGCGGCTTGGCGTCGCCCATCAGCCGGTTCAGCATCGGCAGCACAAAGGCCGCGGTCTTGCCGCTGCCGGTTTGCGCCGTCACCCGCAGGTCACGCCCTTCCAGCGCCGGCGGAATAGCCACCGTCTGCACCGGCGTCGGCTCGACAAAGTTCAGCTCGGCCACGGCTTTAAGCAGGCGTTCGTGCAGGGCGAATTGGGAAAACACGGGGTTACCTCGGCGAAAATCAGTAAACAGTCGTATAGCGTAACGTTTGTCGCCACGGAAAACTCGCAGTCTGTGTATTTTGCGTGGATTCGCCCGCTGAAACGCACTCATCAGGGCACTCTCCGCCTGTCCGGGCTGGCCGCCGTGGTGCGCGATCCTGCTATTCGGTAGGTTGCCGGGCATGCCGGAAACATCTATTGCCCCTGGCGCGCCTGCTTGCGCAGGACGTGCACACTGTCCCAACCGGTCAGTAATATCGCCAGCCAGATCGGCGCGTAGGTCCAGAGCTGAGCCGGGTCGAAGGCCTCGCCGAGAAACAGCACCGCCACGGCAAACAGCAACACCGGCTCGACATAACTGAGAATACCGAACACGCCCAGCGGCAATAGCCGGCTGGCGGCCATCATGGCGGCAAACGCCAAGGTTCCGAGCAAACCCACGCCCGGGAGCAGCCACCAGAGTTGCGGGCGCAGGCTGAACAGATCCGCCGGGCTATAAGTGACGATCAACCACAGCGCCAGTGGTGCCAGCATCAGCATCTCCAGGATGAAACCGGACAGCGCGTCCACACGCATCCAGCGGCGCAGCATGAAATACGGCGGATAGCCGAGCGCGGCGAGCAAAGTCACCCACGAGAACGCCCGCGTCAGCCACAACTCATGGGCCACCCCAAGCAGCGCGCACGCCACCGCAAGACCTTGCAGTGGGCTCAGGCGCTCGCCATAAAACACCCGGCCGGCCAGCACCATCACCAGCGGCAGGAGAAAGTAGCCGAGCGACACCTCGAGCATCCGCCCCACCAGCGGCGCCCACAGGAACAGGCCCCACTGCAGGCCAATCAACACTGCCGCCAACGGCAAGGCGGCCAACAGTAATGGCTCGTTACGCAGGCGCTGGAACACCGCCCCCAGCACAGCCCATTGGCGCGCCACGGCGACCAACAGCAACACGGCAGGAATCGACCAGAGCACGCGCTGGGCGAACACCTGGAGACCATCCAGCGGTGCCAGTTCGCGCACATAACCCGGCATCAAGGCGAACAACAGCGAAGCCGTTATCGACAACGCCACGCCGCGACCGGACAACCTCATGGCCGCCCCCCCGGCAATGACTTCGAAAACCCCAACAGCAGCATGGCAAGCCTCACAAAACAGCCGGCGACCTTAACCCGAACCTAGCGGTTTAAATAGCCTGGGCGATGAAATCGGCCACAAGCAAAAAAGCCCGGTCGACCAAGGGGAATGGTCGACCGGGCCGCTACGCCCAGGAGCAACGGGCGTGAAGAGGGCACGAGGCAAGCCTTTAAAGCACTGCGGTGTGAGTCGTCAGCCACGTCTAGATGCGGCCCCCGCCTACGCGGGAGCGGCCTAAAGCGGTGGTTTCCAGCCGCCTTAAGCCAGTCGCTGATCCGCTAAAGATCAAGCCACTTGGGCCAGTTGCGCCTTGGCCTGACTCAGGCCTTTTTCCTGAAACTCGCCACCGAGGTTGAGGCCTTCGGCATGGATAAAGTCGACCTCATGAATCCCGATAAACCCCAGGGCCTGGCGCAGGTAGGGTTCCTGGTGATCCATGCTGCTGCCGGCGTAGATGCCACCCCGCGCGGTCAACACATAGGCGCGCTTGCCGGTGAGCAGGCCTTGCGGGCCGGTGTCGGTGTATTTGAAGGTCACCCCGGCACGCAGCACGTGATCCAGCCAGGACTTCAAGGTGCTGGGGATGGCGAAGTTGTACATGGGCGCCGCCAGTACCAGCACATCGGCCGCCAGCAACTCATCGGTGAGGGTATTGGAGCGTGCCAGCGCGGCTTTCTCCGCATCCGTCTGCTGCTCTGCCGGCGTCATCCAGCCACCCAGCAGGTTGAGATCCAGGTGCGGCACCTGCTCCACCGCCACGTCGCGGACGGTCACCTGATCGGCCGGATGAGCCGCTTGCCACTGCGCGATAAATTGCGCGGTGAGCTCGCGCGAGACCGAACCTTGTTGACGGGCACTGCTTTCAATTACGAGAACACGGGACATAGCGGCTAACTCCATCGAGGGGTTGTTGTGCGTCGATGGCGTGAGATTAAGCCGGCATATATTGATAAAAAAGCGTAAAAATCCGCTACAACCAATCTATAAAATTGATTTATAGCGTAACGAGCACTAGGCTGTGACCAGTTTCAAGCGGCTGACGGGCGTAGTGCAGGCTTTACTGAGGGTTACAGGTCAGCTTGATGCGCAGCTTGATGACCTGATTGGTGAATTTGGCCGTCAGCAGCGCGTCCTGCCCGGCGGCAAGCTGTATTTTGCGGGTGCGCGGCGCCTCGGGACCGTTGCGAAAGACCGCCTGGCACTGCGCCGCGGCCTTCCCATAGTTGTAGAGCTGGATGGCGCCCATGTTGAAGTCGACATCCTGGGTCGAGGCCGACACCTCGGCACCGTTAAGTTGCTTCTCCAGCTCGATCGGATAGGCAAAAACGCTCAGCGGCAGCAAAGCGATGACAGCACAGCACAACTTTTTCATCGGGCGGTCTCCAACAGGGAGTACAGCTTAGGACAAGAGGAGGCGAGGATGAAAGCGCCCCGCGTGACCCTGGATCAATGGCGAACCTTGCAAGCAGTGGTCGACCATGGCGGCTTCGCCCAGGCGGCCGAAGCGCTGCACCGTTCGCAATCATCGGTGAGCTACACCGTGGCGCGCATGCAGGAGCAGCTCGGCGTGCCGCTGCTGCGCATCGACGGCCGCAAAGCCGTGCTGACCGAGGCCGGTGGCGTGCTGCTGCGCCGCTCGCGGCAACTGGTCAAGCAGGCCAGCCAACTGGAAGACCTGGCGCACCACATGGAGCAAGGCTGGGAAGCCGAAGTCCGCGTGGTGGTCGATGCCGCCTACCCGAATGCCCGCCTGGTGCGCGCGCTGACGGCCTTTATGCCGCAGAGCCGCGGCTGTCGCGTGCGCCTGCGCGAAGAGGTGCTCTCCGGCGTCGAGGAAGTGCTCAAGGAAGGTATCGCCGACCTGGCCATCAGTGGCTTCAATATTCCCGGCTATCTGGGCGTGGAGATGAGTTCGGTCGAGTTTGTCGCGGTCGCTCATCCGGAGCATCCGCTGCACCGCCTGCAGCGCGAGATCAACTTTCAGGATCTGGAGTCCCAACTGCAGGTGGTGATTCGCGACTCCGGCCGGCAGCAGCCGCGCGACGTCGGTTGGCTCGGCGCCGAACAGCGCTGGACCGTCGGCAGCCTGGCCACCGCCGCCACCTTCGTCAGCAGCGGCCTGGGCTTCGCCTGGCTGCCGCGCCACCTGATAGTGCGCGAGTTGAAGGAGGGTTTGCTCAAGGAGCTGCCGCTGGATCAGGGCGGTACCCGTAACCCGACCTTCTTTCTGTACTCGAACAAAGACAAACCCCTGGGCCCGGCCACGCAGATTCTCGTCGAGCTGTTCAAGGCGTTCGACCGCGCGCCCCTGGATGCCCCTTTTGCCGCCCCTCTACCGCCCTCTGACACTCCGCTTGGATGAGCCTACGCCCATGTCCTATTTCGACTATGAAGGTTGCCAACTGCATTACGAAGACTACGGCCACGGCGCCCCGCTGCTGCTGGTGCATGGCCTGGGCTCCAGCACCCAGGACTGGGAATACCAGATCCCGCAACTCAGCGCCCACTACCGGGTGATCGTCCTCGACGTGCGCGGCCACGGCCGCTCGGCCAAGCCGCGCGAAGCCTATAGCATTGCCGGCTTCGCCGAAGATGTCGCCGCCCTGATCGAGCACCTCAAACTTGCCCCGGTGCATCTGGTTGGCATTTCCATGGGCGGGATGATTGGCTTTCAGCTCGGCGTCGATTACCCGCACTTGCTGAAAAGCCTGTGCATCGTCAACAGCGGCCCGGAGGTGAAGGCCAAAAGCCCGCGCGACCTGCTGATGATCGCCCAACGCTGGACGCTGTCGCGCCTGCTGAGTCTGGAGACCATCGGCAAAAGCCTGGGCAAATTGCTCTTCCCCAAGCCTGAGCAAGGCGAGCTGCGCCGGAAGATCGAACAGCGCTGGCCACAGAACGACAAACGCGCCTATCTCGCCAGTCTCGATGCCATTATCGGCTGGGGCGTACGGGAACGACTGGCGCGCATCACCTGTCCTACCTTGGTGGTCAGCGCCGATCACGACTACACCCCGGTGGCGCTGAAACAGGCGTACGTGCAAGAGCTGCCGAACGCACGCCTGGTGGTGATCGCCGATTCGCGCCACGCCACACCAATGGATCAACCCGAACGCTTCAACACCGCCCTGCTCGGCTTCCTCGCCGAAGTCGAACCACACAGTCAGCCCCTATAAAGAAGGCCTGCTAAAAATGCTGAAGAAACTTGCCCTCGTCGCCTGCTCCCTGTTGTTCGCCAGCAGCCTGCTGGCTGCGGACCCATCCACCGCCAAGCCCCACGTCCTGCTGACCACCAGCCTGGGCGAGATCGAGATCGAACTGGAAGCCGACAAGGCGCCGATCAGCGTGCAGAACTTCCTCGCCTATGTGGACAGCGGCTTCTATGCCAACACCCTGTTCCACCGGGTCATCCCCGGCTTCATGGTGCAAGGCGGCGGCTTCGATGCGGATATGCAGCAGCGCAATACCCAGGCCCCGATCAAGAACGAAGCCAACAACGGCCTGCACAACGTGCGCGGCACCCTGGCCATGGCCCGCACCCAGGTCGTCGACTCGGCCACCAGCCAGTTCTTTATCAACCACAAGGACAACGCCTTCCTCGACAACGGCTCGCGCGATTTTGGTTACGCGGTATTCGCCAAGGTCGTGCGCGGCATGGAGGTGGTCGACCAGATCGCCCAAGTCCCGACAGGCAACATCGCCGGCTTCCAGAACGTACCGCGCACACCGGTGCTGATTCTGTCCGCCAAACGCCTCTGAATTTGAGGCCCGCGGCACAGGGATAGGCCGTGCGCCGAGCTCGCCGCAGCTGATCGGCAGCGAGCTCAGTCAACCTGAGGAGAGCCCGCACCACGGGCGTGAGTGCCGATGCTTTATCGCCGCTTCGAACAGTTGATCGAGGTTTTCCGCCCCAGTCCCGCCGGGGCGCCGCCGACCAGTGTCTGGCCGTTCTACCTGCACTTCTTGCGGCAGGTCTGGCCGAGTTTCGCCGCGCTGCTGGCGGTGGGGCTGATCGTTGCGCTGGTCGAAGTGGCCCTGTTCAGCTTCCTCGGGCGCATCGTCGATCTGGCCCAGAGCACGCCGCACAACGAATTCTTCACCCGGCACGGCAGCGAACTGCTGTGGATGGCCGTCGTCGCATTGATCCTGCGGCCACTGTTCAACGGCTTACATGACCTGTTGGTCCATCAGACGATCAACCCCAGCCTGACCAACCTGATCCGCTGGCAAAACCACAGCTACGTGCTGAAACAAAGCCTCGGGTTCTTCCAGAACGACTTCGCCGGGCGCATCGCGCAACGCATCATGCAGACCGGTAACGCCCTGCGCGACTCGGCGGTGCAGGCGGTGGACGCGCTCTGGTTTGTACTGATCTATGCAGTCAGCAGCCTGGTGCTGTTCGCCGAGGCCGACTGGCGGCTGATGCTGCCGCTGCTGCTATGGATAGTCGGCTACCTCATCGCCCTGGGTTACTTCGTGCCACGGGTCAAACGGCGCTCGGTGGTGGCCTCGGAAGCGCGCTCGAAACTGATGGGCCGGATTGTCGACGGCTACACCAACATCGCCACCCTCAAGCTGTTCGCCCATACCCACTATGAGCAGGGCTACGCCCGCGAGGCACTGCAGGAGCAAACCGAAAAAACCCAGTTGGCCGGACGCCTGGTCACCTCCATGGATGTGGTTGTCACCAGCATGAACGGCGTCCTGATCGCCAGCACCACCGGCCTCGCCCTCTGGCTGTGGAGCCAGGGGCTGATCTCGGTGGGCGCCATCGCCCTGGCTAGCGGTCTGGTGATCCGCATCAACAACATGTCCGGCTGGATCATGTGGGTGGTCAACGGCATCTTCGAGAACATCGGCACCGTGCAGGACGGCATGCAGACCATCGCCCAGCCACGCACTGTGACCGACCGCGAGAACGCCCCGGCGCTGCGGGTGCAACGCGGCGAGGTGCGCCTGGAGCAGGTGCATTTCCACTATGGCAAAGGCAGCGGGGTGATCGGCGGGTTGAACCTGAGGATCGAAGCGGGCGAGAAGATTGGCCTGATCGGCCCGTCCGGCGCCGGCAAGTCGACCCTGGTCAACCTGCTGCTGCGCCTGTACGACCTGGACAGCGGACGCATCCTGATCGACGGCCAGGATATCGCCGAGGTCGCCCAGGAAAGCCTGCGCGAGCAAATCGGCATGGTCACCCAGGACACCTCGCTGCTGCACCGCTCGATCCGCGACAACTTGTTGTACGGAAAACCCGACGCCAGCGACGCAGAGCTCTGGGAGGCGGCACGCAAGGCGCGCGCCGACGAGTTCATTCCGCTGCTCTCGGATGCCCAGGGCCGCACCGGCCTTGACGCCCACGTCGGCGAGCGCGGGGTGAAACTCTCCGGCGGCCAGCGCCAACGCATCGCCATCGCCCGCGTGCTGCTCAAGGATGCGCCGATCCTGATCCTCGACGAAGCCACCTCGGCGCTGGACTCGGAGGTCGAAGCGGCGATCCAGGAAAGCCTGGACAGCCTGATGCAGGGCAAGACGGTGATCGCCATCGCCCACCGCCTGTCGACCATCGCGCGGATGGATCGCCTGGTGGTGCTGGACAAAGGCCAGATCGCCGAGAGCGGCACCCATGCCGAACTGATCGCCCACGGCGGCCTGTATGCGCGCCTGTGGCAGCATCAGACCGGTGGCTTCGTCGGGGTGGAGTGAGCCCTGCCGTGATGCCTGACCAACTGAGAAATACCGCGCCAAGTTCGCCGGCAATTTCAAGACCTGCGACGAACGGTTGCACCCCCTCAAGCTCGGGCGATTGCCGGCGCCTGTTGGGGCGCTGAATGGGACTAAAGTCCGGGGTCGAATGAACTTCCCTGCTCTCCCCAGTCAGATGAAGTCCATGTAAGCGAAACCCAACAGAGGAAAAAAGCCTTATGAAAATGGCCTCGGTTGTCAGCGCCGTGATCTCCAGTCTAGCGCCCAGCGTATTCGCCCAGGACGGCGTGCAAACTCCCGGCGCGGGCCTCCCCGTCGAGGAATATCACTACGGGATGGAAATCGATGTACAGAAGGTGCTGCACCGCACCGACACCTCCGACAAAACCGGCGCCGTGCCGGTGACCCTGGTCTACGAGGACAGCGAGGGCGAGGTGCACAAGATTCGTTTCCTCGAATGGGGCGGCACCCCCGCCACCACCCCCACCAGCATTGCCTGATC
>NZ_SCMP01000028.1 GCF_005502935.1 Pseudomonas sp. 2FG | reverse complement strand
CCACAACCAGCGTGCCTTTGGCCGCTAGCGGCAGGATGTCATGGTTCAGGTCCTCGATGAAGGCGCAATCGCCGTCCGAGCGCTGACCGCATGAGCCAATGTGCAGGAAGTTACCTCCCATTTGTATCCAGGAAACGACCTGAGGAGGGGTCAGCAGTGAAAGCGGGTCAACGCCGAATCCGACCAGGGTCAGGTTGTCTCCGAGAGCATCGTCGCTCAGGTGGACCTGCTGTTGAGTGCTGCGAACCCAGGCCTGGGGAAACAGTCCACCGCGAACCAGTTTGTCGCCGCGGCGATGCTTCACGAACAGACCGTGTTTGAAGATGTTCTTCGGCTTGATGTCCAGTTCCTCGAAGTACTTTCGGGTAGCCGGCGTCAATGCAAGCGTGCGCATCAGACCATGGGTGAAGAAGGCCGCCAGCTTGTTCCTGGGCATCACCAGTCGCCCCATGAGCTTGGCCAGGTCGATCATTGCCTTTGCGTGCGGTCGGCGCTCCTGATCATAGGAATCCAGCAGCGAAGCTGAGGCTTTGCCGCGCAGGACCCATGTGAGTTTCCATGCAAGGTTGGCGACATCGCGAAGCCCTGCGACGAGACCTTGTCCGACGAAGGGCGGCGTGATGTGAGCAGCATCCCCTACAAGGAAAACGCGTCCCTTGCTGAAGCTATTGCAGCATCGCGCGTGGAACCGATACACCGCCTTGCGTTCGATTTGCAGCTCTTGCGGGTCGATCCAAGGTGCGATCAGTCTGGCGATGCTCTCCGGGCTTTCCATCGCTTCCCGTGTCTCGCCCGGATGCAGCATGAACTCCCAGCGCTCCCTGCCACCTGGTGCGGGCATGTGCGGCGTGGGGCGCCGCGGATCGCAGTGGAACTCGACGTGATCGATCGCTGACTGGTGTCGATTGCTGGCATCTACGATCAGCCAGTCCTCGGCATAGGTCTGTCCTTCGAAGTCCTGGCCGATCAGGGTTCTGACCCTGGAGCTGGCGCCATCCGCGCCCACCAGGTATTTGGCGCGAACGAAGTGCAGATGACCCTTCTGATCCCGTACGGAGGCGACTATGCAATCCGACTCTTCGGCCAGGGTCTCGAGTTCGAAGCCGCCCAGGCTTGTTACCGACTCGAACCGGGAGGCCTGGTCCCGCATCGCGTGCTCAAGGTCGGGTTGATAGAAGGTCACCAGCTTGGGATGGCCGTCAATACACCCTGCGGTATTGGCCCGTGCGAACTGCCCGAGCACCGGGGAGCGCATCCGCACTTCGGGAATCACGATCTTCTCGAAAGCGTCTTCCGCCAATCCAGCTAGTTGCAGGATACGAAGCGCCTCGTTGTCCAGGGCAATGGCCCGGGGCATCAGTACGACCTCATGGATCTTGTCCAGAACCAGTGTCTTTACGCCATAGCGGCCCAGCAGTGCGGCGAGCGTCGCTCCTGCAGGACCGTAGCCAACTACCAGTACATCGACTGTTTCTGGAGGCAGTTCGGAGCATTTCTTGTTGTTCATGTTGAGCCCTTGTTGTGGTTGGGGTCGAGAGACGCCGGGTCTCATCGTCAGGCAGGGTGAAGTTATATAAAAATGATTAAATTTTCAATATTGATGATTTAGTCATTATTATTTGAGATCATTCCCATGGCATGACGAGGTCACGTGGGCTGTGTCGGGGGTGTCAAGGGGCGAGTCGAGTCCGGAACGAAGAGACGAATCTCTGCTGCCTGAGAAGTGCAGTCGCGCTTGGTTCTTCCCGTTCCGTCTAGCAGGTTGCCACCTGCCTCCCAGAGGTGGTGGTCTCCGCCGGTTTCCGACCGGTGAGGCTTGGCTTCGGCGCCGATCAGCGCTGTCATCGGAGCAACGGGCCACGATCCAGGCCCCTCGGCGCACAACTGTGTTTTTGTTTTAGTCTTCAGGAATCAAGCATGGCGCGTCCGCAGGCCCATCCGAACCCAGCCCAGATCCGCTTCGTCGACTTCGAGCTCGACGAAGCCAATGCCTGCTTGCTGCGCCACGGAGAAGCCGTGGCGCTGGCGCCTACACCCTTCACGCTGCTATGTGTACTCGCACGCCAGCCAGGAACGCTGCTGACCAAGGATGCCTTGCTTGACGCAGTGTGGGGCCACCGCTTCGTCAGCGATTCGGTGCTGAAGACCGCCATAAGCGATCTCCGCACAGCACTGGGTGACGACGCCAAGCGGCCCCGCTTCATCGAGACTGTGTCGCGGCGTGGCTATCGCTTCATTGCCGCGTCGTCCTCTGCGCCTTCGACACCGCTCGCCCCCGCGATGTTGCTGGCGGCTGGTGCGCGACCGTCGCCGCCGTTCATCGGCCGCGCCGACGCTCTCTCACGGATGCGGCGGGCGTGGGAGCGTGCGAACGTCGGCCAGCGTGCGCTGGTCTGGCTCGCCGGCGAGCCAGGGATCGGCAAGACCTCGCTGATCGAGCATTTCGTCGCCAGCCTTGGCGGCATCGCCTGCGCACGCGGTCATTGTGTGGAGCACTATGGCGCCGGCGAGCCTTACCTGCCGGTGCTGGAGGCGTTGGCCGATCTGTGCCGCAGCGACCCCGCGTTGCCGGCGCTGCTGCGTGTCGTGGCGCCGACCTGGCTGCTGCAACTGCCGTGGCTAAGCAGCGCAGAGGAGCGCGACGCGTTGCGGCGCGAGCTCGCCGGCGTCGGTCCGGACCGCATGCTGCGGGAAATGGGCGAACTGCTGGACCGCTACACGGAGAAGCAGCCGCTGCTTCTGGTGACCGAAGACCTGCACTGGAGCGATCGGGCGACTGTTCAGCTCATCGACTATGTGGCCCGGCGACGTGGCCGCACGCGACTGATGTGGCTGGCGAGCTTCCGCGTCGCCGAGGTGGTGGCGCTCGATCACCCGCTCAGCTCATTGCGCCACGAACTGCGCCTGCACCGGCTGTGCGAGGAAGTGGTGCTCGATCCGTTCTCGGAAACCGAGGTCGCCGACTATGTCGCGCTGCGTTCGGCCTCGCTGGCGCGCGATGAAGCCTTCGTGCGTGCCCTGCACGAGCGCACCGACGGCGTGCCGCTGTTCGTCTCGTCGCTCATCGGCGAAGTGATGGACCGAGCGGGCGACGACGCCGCTATCGAGGCCCGGCTGGCGGATGTGGCGGTTCCCGAGAACCTGGCGGCCATCATCGATCACCACATCGCCAAGCTCGGGCAGGAGCAGCGTGCCCTGCTCTCAGCGGCGGCGGTGTGCGGGGGCGAATTCCGGGTGGAGACGGTTGCGCTGACCCTCGAGCGCGACCTCGCCTCGGTGGCCCTCGCCTGCGAGGAGCTGGTGCGCGAACAGGTTTGGCTCACGCCGTCGCGAGCCGCCGAGGGTGAGGAGGCGGCGGAGCTACCCTACTCGTTCCGGCATGCGCTCTTCCGTCAGGTGCTGTACGACCGCACGCCGCGCTCATTGCGCACCCACCTCCATCGCCAGGTTGGCGCTGCCCTCGAACGCGAGCGCGCGGCAGGCTTGCCGGTCGCGGCAGCTGAGCTGGCGATGCACTTCGAGCGGGGCCGGCAGCCGATGACCGCGCTGCACTACTGCGCCGAGGCGGCGGAAGCCGCGCTGCTGCACTTTAGTCCGGCCTCGTGCTTCGGTCTCGCCGAGCGCGCGTTGGCCCTGTTGCAGCAGGCGCCGGAAGGGCCGGAGCGAGATGCGCTGGAGATTACCTTGGCCACGCTGCAGGGCGTGTCGGCCTTCCACACGCTTGGCGTTGGCAGCGAAGCCAGTAGCGCGTTCGAGCGCGCGTACACGCGGCTGGCGGATGTACCCGGGCATCCGATGCGTGGGCGCCTGCTGCACGGATACGGCTACCTGCTGAGCCTGTGCGGCGACTATGCACAGGCGCTGGCGGTGGCGGACCGCGCCGAAGCCCTCTCGTCCGAGTCGAACGACCCAGCGCTCATGCTGGCGGCGTGCATCGTGCGGGGCGAGGTGCGTCATCTTCAGGGGCGCACGCAGGCGGCCCGCAGTTGGCTAGAGCGCGCCCTCGCGATCGCCGAGCCGCTCGACATCGGGACGAACGAGATCTTTGCGGCCGATCCTCAGGTCATGCTGCACGGCATGCTGGCCATTGAGCTGATGCGTTCCGGCCTGGTTGAGCAGGGCCGAGCCCACCTGCAGCGCGCACAGGCCCGCGCGCAGGCGCTGCGTCAGCCAATGACCAGTCTGGTCGCCGCCTGGCAGGAGGTGCTGGTCGAGGTGCGGATGGGCAACCCCGCCCGTGTGGCCGCGCTGGCAGACGACATGCAGGCGCTGGTCGATGAGTACTCGCTCGCGCTGGGTCGCACGGCCTGCCGCTGGTGGCGTGGCTGGGCCGACGCGCGCAACGGCGCGCCGCTCGACGGCTACCGACGCATTCGCGAGGCCTACGAAGAACACACCAGGCTCGGTATGCGCTCCGGCGCCAGCGAGGTGCTCGGTTACGCGGCCGAGGCGCTGCTACTGGCGGAGGATTACGACGCCGCGCAAGCCGAACTGCAGGAGGCGCATCGGCTGGCGGACGAACTGGGTGAGCGGGTGTACCTGCCGCAGCTGTTGTTGCTGGAGGCGGCGGTCGCGCGGGGGCAGGGGCGGGTCGAAGCCGGCAGCGCCGCAGTGCGGCGTGCGGTGCTGGAAGCGCGCGCTCAGGAAGCGCCCTGGCTGGAGCTGCTCGCGCTCCTGCAGTTGTGCGAGCAGCACGACGCCACGGTCGAGGAACACCAGGCCCTGGCGGCACTGATCGACCAGTTGCCCGAAACCGAGGGCACCGAGCCGGTCAGGCGCGCGCGCGCGTTGTTGCAGGCCGCGAAGCCGGCTTAACCTGGTGCCGCACTTTCCTTGACTGCCGCCAGCCCCGGCGCGTCGAGGTCGCGCCGGCGGACAGCCAGCTGTCCAGGCGAGCAGGGCGGTGGCGAGTCCCTGCTGGGGCCCGAATAGTCATGTGCCAGGGACGCTCGGCCGCAGTTGCCGACGCCAGGTCGCGATCCCTGCGGGCGCCTGGGTTGGCGCCGTTCCGACCGAAGTCTGACCTTTCCCTTACGACTCGAGCCGGGGCTCGCCCTAGGCTGTCGTCGAACTTTCCTTATCTGGTTGTCCGCGATGATCCTGAACTCTGAATCCAAGTACCCAAGTCGCCGCTCGTATGTGGTGAAACTGCGTAGCGACGCCACTGCGGGGGTCCTTGTGGGCCGCCTGGAGAACCTGGTCACCGGACGTCAGCGCGAGTTTTCGTCCGCCGAAGAGCTGCTGGTAGCGATTACCGCCGACCTGGTGTCGGCGGCCCGCGAACCGGTGGCGGACGCTGCCGGCGAGTGACGCCCCTACCTGAACGAGCGCTCGACATGGCGACCGAACCGCGACGCTTCGCTGACGACTTGGCGCGCACCGGGCCCTACGCTGGCGCCACCTCGAATCCACACGAGTCCAATCCGATGCCGCGACTTCCAACCCCCCATCCGTTGACCCGCCACGCCGGGCAGACGACCCTGCAATATGCCGAACGCCTGGTCGGCGTCGTCGTTGGTGCGGCGCTCGCCGCGTCTATCGCCCTGGTCTTGACCGGTTGTTCCACGGAGGTCGCCAAGCCGACGGTGGACCTGCCGGCCGAGTTCGCCGCAAGCACGGCCTCCGAGATGGAGCCCGAAGCTGCATGGTGGGAGGCTTTCAACGACCCGGTGTTGACGGATCTGGTGCGCCGCGCGATGCGCGAGAACCGTGACGTCAAGATCGCCGCCGAGCGCCTGCGCGCCGCACGCGCCGGCGAGACGATCAGTCGCTCCTGGCTATTCCCGAGTGTCGGAGTGTCCGCCTTCGGCGCCGATCGCAGCACCGGTTATGACACTGCCAAGAAACCGGGCGCCCCGGACATCAACACTGCCGGCGCGGGCCTGGACGTCTCATGGGAGCTTGACCTGAGCGGTCGCCTGCGCGCCGGCGCGGCTGCGGCCGAGGCCGAGGCGCTGGCCGCGGAGCACGGTGTGCGCGGCGTGCGCCTGCTGGTGATGAGCGACGTCGCCAGCAACTACTTCACGCTGGTCGGCGCGCAGCGCCAGGTCGAGACGCTGCGCGCGATCTCGGCGGCGCAGGACGAGACGCTGCGCCTGGTTACCGCGCGCCACCGTGTAGGGCTGGCAACCGCCTTCGACGTCGAGCGCGCACAGACCGATGCCGCATCGGCACGCGCGCAGATCCCCCCGCTGGAGACGCTGGCTGCTGTGGCGCGGCACCGCATCGCGGTGCTGATCGGCGACCAGGCCTTCAATGCCGTGAGCATCCAGCCCTCGCGCGGCGACGTGGTGGTGCCCGAGGCCCGGCAGGGCCAGCCCGCCGAGCTGCTGCAGCGCCGGCCTGATGTATTGGCGCTGATGGCGCAGCTCGATGCGGCCAATGCGCGCCGCCAGCAGGCCGCGGCCGAGTGGTTCCCGCGGCTGTTCCTCGGTGCATCCTACGGGCGCCAGGGGCTGGAGCTGAACGGTCTGGACCTCGGCGCCGCTCGCTTCACCAACGTGGCGGCTCTGCTCACGATGCCGATCTTCAACGCCGGGCGCACGCGCGCGATCAACGAGGTTGCCGAGAGCGGCCAGCGTGAGGCGCTGTTGCGCGCCGAGGACGGCATCGTGCGCGCGCTCGAGGACGTGGAGAACGCCCTCGTCACGCTGGCGCAAGAGCGCCACCGCGCCGAGTCGTTGCAGTCGGCCACCGAGTCCGCGGAGGCCGCGCTGAGCCATGCGCAGTCGCTCTACGATCGGGGGCAGATCGACCTGCTGCCGCTGCTGGACGCGCAACGGGCGCGCCTGGTGGTACGCCTGAGCGCCAACGACAGCAACACCCGGCTGCTGCTCGACAGCGTGCAGCTCTACAAGGCGCTGGGCGGAGGCTGGCAGGTGTTCGAACAACCCGCCAACCCCACCGCAGCCACCGGTGCCAACCGTCCGCCACTTTCCTAAGAATCCGTCGTCTTCAAAGAGGAACCGCCTTGAAGAACTCCCTTACTGCGGCCGGCGCCTTGGCCGTAGCCGTCATGCTTTCCGCTTGCAGCCCGGACCAGCCGACCGTGCAGGCACCACGACCGGTACGCACCGTTGAAATTAGCTACGACAATGCCCGCGAAATCAATCGCTATGTGGGCACCGTGCAGTCGCGGCATGAGGTCGACCAGGCCTTCCGCGTGGGCGGCAAGGTCGCCCAGCGCAAGGTCGATGTCGGCCAGTTCGTGCGCGAAGGCGACATGCTGGCTGTGCTGGATGACAGCGACTACCGCCTCGCCGAGGAAGCGTCGCGGCAGCAATGGGCGGCTGCCGTCGAGCAGGCACGCCAGGCCGAGTCGGACCGCCAGCGCCTGACCGCGCTGAAGGCCGACGGCTCGGTCAGTGCGGCCGACGACGAGCGCGCGCACACAACTGCTCAGACCGCGCATGCGACCGCCGAGGCCGAGGCGCGAAAGCTCGAGCTCGCGCGCAACCGGCTCAAGTACACCGTGCTGCGCGCCTCGCGCAGCGGAGTGGTCACGTCTGTGCGCTTCGAGGTTGGGCAGGTCGTGGCGGAGGGCCAACCGGTTGTCTCGATCGCGAATCCGGGCGAGCCCGAGCTCGTCGTCGATGTGCCCGAGGATCACCTGTCCGCCTTCAAGGAGGCGCGTTTCAAGGCCTCGCTGGCCAGCACGCCGAACGAGACCTTCGATGTCGCGCTGCGCGAGCTGTCGCCGCAGGCCGCGGCGCAAACGCGCACCTACCGCGCACGGCTGAAACCGGTGAGCGCGCGGTCGCTGCCGCTAGGCGCTACTGCCACGTTGGTGGCCGAGCGCGTGATGACGGGTGCCTCGGTGGCAGCGGTGCCGGCCACGGCGCTGACGCAAAGCAGCGGGCAGCCGGCGTTGTGGATTGTCACGCCTGCAGGCGCTGAGGCTGCGGGCAGCGTCGAGTTGGTGCAGGTCGCTGTGCTGGGCTACCGCAACGACGAGGTGCTCGTCTCCGGACCGCAGGCCGGCGCACTGGTCGTCACTGCCGGGGTGCAGAAGATGGCGCCCGGCATGCAGGTCGCCCTGCCAGGCGCGGCGATCACTGAAGCGAACATCACGCAGCAGGCCGCCCGATGAACAACTTCAACCTCACCGATTGGGCGCTGCGCCACCGCGCCGTCGTCCTGTTCATGCTTATCCTCATCGCAGTGGCCGGCGCCTTCAGCTTCACCAAGCTCGGTCAGCTTGAGGATCCGAGTTTCTCCGTGCCCTCGATGACCGCCATGGTCATCTGGCCGGGCGCCACAGCCCAGCAGTTGCAGGACCAGGTCCTCAACCGCATGGAGAAGAAGTTCGAGCAGATCGACCACTTCGAGAAGGTGGTCACCTACGCGCGGCAAGGCTACGCGGGCATGACCCTCACCGTGCGCGGCGGCACCTCCAAGGCCGACCAGCGCGAGGCCTGGTACCAGGCGCGCAAGAAGCTGGGCGACCTGAGCCTCGAGCTGCCCGACGGCGTGATCGGCCCGATCGTCAACGACGAATACGGCGACGTGTACGGCCTGATGTACGCCATCAAGGGCGACGGCATCGGCCACGCCGACCTGTCCGACGCGGCCGAGGACATCAAGCGGCGCATGCTGAAGGTGCCGATGGTCAAGAAGATCGATGTCATCGGCAAGCAGGCCAAGCGCGTGTATGTCGAGTTCTCCCATGAGCGCCTGGCCGCGCTGGGTATCACCCCGCTGACCATCGCCGACAGCCTCAAGAGCCAGAACACCTTGCTGCCTGCGGGCCAGATCGACACCCGCGGCGACCGCGTCATGGTGCGCGTGAGCGGCCAGTTCGCCAGCGAAGACGCCATCCGCAACGTGCCCATCTCTGCAGGCGGCCGGCTGATCAAGCTCGGCGATATCGCGACCGTCACCCGCGGCTTCGAGGATCCGCCCGCCTACACGGTGCGCCACAACGGCCAGCCGGTGCTGATGCTCGGCATCACCATGACCAACGACGGCAACATCGTCGACCTTGGCCAGGCGATGGAGACGGCAGTCGCCAAGATCCAGTCGGAACTGCCATACGGCGTGGAGCTGGAGCTGGTGGCTGACCAGCCCACCACGGTGAAGGACGCGATCCTGGACTTCGGGCGTGCGCTGGCCGAGGCGCTGATCATCGTGATCGCGGTGAGCCTGGCCAGCCTGGGCTGGCGCGCCGGCCTGGTGGTCGCGACCACGGTGCCGCTGGTGCTGGGCGGCGTGGCGCTGGTGATGCTGGCGATGGGCTGGAACCTCGAGCGCATCTCGCTCGGCTCGCTGATTATCGCGTTGGGACTGCTGGTGGATGACGCCATCATCGCCATCGAGATGATGGTGGCGAAGATGGAAACCGGCTGGGACCGCGAGAGGGCGGCGGCCTTTTCCTACTCGGCCACCGCCATGCCGCGCCTGACCGGCGCGCTGATCACCGTCGTGGGCTTCCTGCCAATCGGTCTGTCGAAGTCCACCACCGGCGAGTACGCGGGCGGCATCTTCTGGATCGTCGGCGCCGCGGTGCTGTTCTCGTGGATCTGCTCCGGCATCTTCACGCCGTACCTCGCGGTCAAGATGCTGCCCAACGACTTGGGCAAGCACCAGCATGGCGGGGATCCGTACGACACCAGGTTCTACCGCAGCCTACGCCACCTGATCGACGCCGCGATTGAGCGCCGCTGGGTGGTCATCGGCGCGACCTTTGGTGCGCTGGCGCTGGCTCTGGCCGGCATAAAGCTGGTGCCGCAGCAGTTCTTCCCCAACAGTTCGCGTCCTGAGCTGGTCGTCGATCTGCGCGTCAAGGAAGGCGCCTCATTCTCCGCGACGAGCGAGCAGGTTAAGCGCATGGAGGAGATCCTGGCGAAGGATGAGGACGTGCGTTTCTTCACCGCCTACACCGGCGCCGGTGCACCGCGCTTCTATCTCTCGCTCAACCCCGAGCTGCCGAATCCGGGCTACGCCCAGTTCGTGGTGATGACCAAGGACCTGGAGGCACGCGAGCGGGTACGTGAGCGGCTGATGACCGCGGCCGACCAGCAGTTCCCGCAGGCCTGGTTGCGCGTGACCCGGCTGGAGCTGGGGCCGCCCGTCGGCTACCCGGTGCAGTTCCGTGTCGTCGGCCCTGACACCCAGGTGGTGCGCCAGATCGCCCGCGAGGTAGAGCAGGTGGTCGCGTCCAACCCGAAGGTGCGCGACGTCCAGCTCGACTGGAATGACCCGGTGCGCACGCTGAAGGTGGAGCTGGAGCAGGACAAGGCGAGCGCGCTGGGCCTCACGTCGGCCGACGTGTCGCTGGTGACCCAGACCGTGATGAACGGCGCGACCCTGTCGCAGCTGCGCGAGCACGAGGACCTGATCGACATCGTGGCGCGTGCCGTGCCCGAGGAGCGCCTGAGCCTCGACACACTGAAGGACATCAACCTCTACACGCGCCAGGGCACCGTGGTGCCGCTGTCGCAGGTGGCACAAGTGAGCAACGAGCTGGAAGAGCCGGTGCTGTGGCGGCGCAACCGCGACATGGCGATCACCGTGCGCGCCGACGTGAAGGATGGCGAGCAGGGTGTGTCGGTGACGCAGGAGATCCGGCCGTTGCTCAAGGATATCGAGGCGAAGCTGCCCTCGGGCTACCGCATCGACGTGGGCGGCGCGGTGGAGGAAAGCGACAAGGCCAACCAGGCGCTGCTGGCGGTGGCCCCGCTGATGCTGGTCACCATCCTGCTGCTGTTGATGCTGCAACTGCAGAACTTCTCGCGCATGTGGATGGTGGTGCTGACCGCGCCGCTGGGCCTGATCGGCGTTGTGCCGGCGCTGCTGGTGTTCCAATCGCCGCTCGGCTTCGTCGCGATCCTGGGCATCATCGCGCTTGGTGGCATGATCATGCGCAACTCGGTGATCCTGATCGACCAGGTGCAAACCGAGATCGCCGAAGGGCGCGACCCGTGGAATGCGGTGCTGGATGCCGCCATTCACCGGGCCCGCCCGGTGATGCTCACTGCGCTGGCCACCGTGCTCGCGATGATCCCGCTGACACGCAGCGTGTTCTGGGGGCCGATGGCAATCGCGATCATGGGTGGTCTCACCGTGGCGACGCTGCTGACGATCTTCTTCGTCCCGGCGCTGTACGCTGCCTGGTTCAAGGTCTGTCGCCAACCGGCTGCCGACTCGCAGCCTGCGGTTACGAACGCGGAGCTCGCCTCTTGAGGGGCGCGGGGGCGTGACGCGACGATGCCAAAGCTGGCTCATGTGGCCCGGTCCGCCTCCCCGTTGAGCTGATCTGAGTCATGGGGTGAGGATCTCACCTTCCAGGTTGGCAGGTTCTGGCCCTGCTGCTTCAGCAGGGCCAGCGCCAAGTGGGGAGTTAGGCACCGCAGCACGGAACTTGGTTGCACCATCCCAATAGCCAACAGTGCGCCTAGCCCAGGCTGTTCTGGAGCGTTCTTTTATTTAGACGCGTTTAACCATCGGTCGCTTCTCGCCGGAAGCAGACATGGGGTGTCGAGTTTGCGCCAGAAATTCATGGTCGCGTTTAGCTCCGCAGTGACTCCAGCTGAAAGGTGGCTTGGTAACCACTCGTTGGGTTGCAAGCTGCTCCAATAGCTCCTTCAGTTCGGCCATTTCCTGCTCGCACACTTTAGCGACCGCCATGCGTCATGAGAGCAAATACCCCATAGGCGACATGCCAACCTAGTTTGGATCTTGGTGGAAAAGAAAAACCCCTTGAGGCGGCATTCCTCAAGGGGTTTTATGTCCGTCTGGATCCGCGAGGATCCATGTTTCGATTAGACGTTAAAGCGGAAGTGCATGACGTCGCCGTCTTTGACGATGTATTCCTTGCCTTCCAAACGCCACTTACCGGCTTCTTTCGTCCCGGCCTCACCCTTGAACTGGATGAAGTCGTCGTAGGCGATCACTTCCGCGCGGATAAAGCCCTTCTCGAAGTCGGTGTGGATCACGGCGGCGGCTTGCGGTGCCGTGGCGCCGATGCGCACGGTCCAGGCGCGAACTTCCTTCACCCCGGCGGTGAAGTAGGTCTGCAGGTTGAGCAGCTGGTAACCGGCGCGAATCACGCGGTTCAGGCCTGGCTCTTCCATGCCGAGGTCGGCGAGAAACTCGGCTTTCTCTTCCTCTTCCAGTTCGCCGATCTCGGCTTCCAGCTTGTTGCAGATCGGGACCACGATCGCGCCTTCGGCGGCGGCGATGGCTTCGACCACATCGAGCAACGGGTTGTTCTCGAAGCCGTCTTCGGCAACGTTGGCGATGTACATCACCGGCTTGACGGTCAGCAGGTGCAGGGACTTGATGCGCTGCTTCTCGTCGTCGCTGAGGTCTTTCAGCAGGGTGCGGGCTGGCTTGCCATCGGTGAAATGGTTTTGCAGCTTTTCCAGCAGGTCTTTCAGGGCGACGGCTTCTTTGTCGCCGCTTTTGGCGTTGCGCTGAGCCTTCTGGATCTGCTTTTCGACGCTATCGAGGTCGGCGAAGATCAGTTCGAGATCGATGATCTCGATGTCGCGCTTGGGGTCGACGCTGTTCGACACGTGGATCACGTTCTCGTCTTCGAAGCAGCGCACCACGTGGGCAATGGCGTCGGTTTCGCGGATGTTGGCGAGGAACTTGTTGCCCAGGCCTTCGCCTTTCGATGCGCCTTCCACCAGGCCGGCGATGTCGACGAACTCCATGGTCGTCGGCAGGACGCGCTCGGGTTTGACGATGGCTGCCAGGGCGTCGAGGCGCAGGTCAGGCATCGGCACGATGCCGCTGTTCGGCTCGATGGTGCAGAAGGGGAAGTTCTCCGCGCTGATGCCGGCCTTGGTCAGGGCATTGAACAGGGTGGACTTGCCGACGTTGGGCAGGCCGACGATGCCGCAGTTGAATCCCATGGTGTATCCCTCGCGGAGATGAATCGCTTAAAAGAGTATTCAGGCCTTCTGGCTGTGCAGGAGTTTCATCGCGCGGTTCCAATGCCCGGCGTAAACCTCCGGCAGCACGCCGAGGGCAAAGTCGATGCTGGCATCCAGCTTTTCCTGTTCGGCGCGTGGTGCGCGGCCGAGGACGAAGCCAGTTACCTTGTTGCTGTCGCCCGGGTGGCCGATGCCAAGCCGCAGGCGGTGAAAGGTATTCTGGTTGCCGAGTTGGGCGATGATGTCGCGCAAGCCGTTGTGCCCGCCGTGGCCGCCGCCTTGTTTGAATCTGGCGACACCGGGCGGCAAATCGAGTTCGTCGTGCGCTACCAGGATGGCCTCTGCCGGAATCCGGTAGAAGCTCGCCAGCGCCGCTACGGCTTGGCCGCTGCGGTTCATGAAGGTAGTCGGGATAAGCAGGCGAATGTCGTGGCCTTGATGGCTGAACCGCGCCGTCAGGCCGAAAAACTTGCGCTCTACGGCGAGGCTGACCCGTTGGGCCGTTGCCAGGCGCTCAACAAAAAGGGCCCCTGCGTTATGCCGGGTCTGTTCGTATTCGGTGCCTGGATTACCCAGGCCGACGATCAGTTGCACGGCAGTCACGACAGGAGCCCTTCCTCAGACGAAGCGAGTGATTACTCGGCTGCGCCTTCTTCTTTAGCTACGCGGGAAGCGTGGACGTTGGCAACAGCCAGGTCGTTACCGTGAGCCAGTGCAACGAACTCAACGCCTTTCGGAGCTTTGAGGTCGGACAGGTGAACGATCTGACCGATTTCAACTTTAGCCATGTCGACTTCGATGAATTCCGGCAGGTCTTTCGGCAGGCAGGAAACTTCGACTTCAGCAACGGTGTGGGAAACTTCGGCGCCTTGTTGCTTAACGGCAACGCTGGTTTCCTGGTTGATGAAGTGCAGCGGTACGTGAGCGGTCAGCTTCTGGCCGGCGACAACGCGCAGGAAGTCGGCGTGCAGCACGTGGCCTTTGGCTGGGTGGCGTTGCAGGGCCTTGATCAGAACGCTTTCGGCTTTGCCGTCAACGGTCAGGCTGATCACGTGGCTGAAAGCCGCTTCGTTTTCCAGCAGTTTGGCCACTTCTTTGGCCAGCAGGCTGATGGATTGCGGAGCTTGCTCGCCGCCGTAGATTACGGCAGGAACTTGGCTGGCGAGACGACGCAGGCGGCGGCTCGCACCTTTCCCCAGGTCGGAACGCGCTTCGGCATTCAGAGTAAATTCATTCATGGTGTATCTCCAATATAAACGACAACGCCCGTAGCGCTTGCGACCGGCGCTCGGGCGATTCGGCAAAAAGCCCCGCACGAGGCGGGGCGCTTTTCGTTCTGCGCAATCTAGCCAGGGGCTTAGCCCTTAGCGGAACATCGCGCTGATCGATTCTTCGTTGCTGATACGGCGAACCGCTTCGGCGACTACCGGCGCGATATCCAGTTGGCGGATACGTTTGCAGGCTTGTCCAGCTGCAGACAGCGGGATGGTGTTGGTCACCACCAGCTCGTCGAGCATGGAGTTTTCAATGTTTTCGATGGCGCGACCCGAGAGAACGGGGTGGGTGCAGTAGGCAAATACCTTGGCTGCGCCGCGTTCTTTCAAGGCTTTGGCCGCGTGGCAGAGTGTGCCAGCGGTGTCGACCATGTCATCGACCAGGATGCAGGTACGGCCTTCGACATCGCCGATGATGTGCATCACTTCCGATTGGTTGGCTTTCTCACGACGCTTGTCGATGATCGCCAGATCAACCCCCAGGGATTTCGCGACGGCACGCGCACGCACCACGCCGCCAATATCCGGGGAGACGATCATCAGGTTTTCAAAGCGCTGATCTTCGATGTCATCCACCAGAACCGGGGAGCCGTAGATGTTATCCACGGGAATATCGAAGAAGCCTTGAATCTGATCGGCGTGCAAGTCGACGGTGAGAACCCGGTCGATGCCGACGACGGTCAGCATGTCAGCCACCACTTTGGCGCTGATGGCTACACGGGCAGAACGCGGACGGCGATCCTGGCGTGCATAACCGAAGTAGGGGATTACCGCTGTGATTCGAGAAGCCGAGGAGCGGCGGAAGGCATCGGCCATCACCACCAGTTCCATCAGGTTATCGTTGGTTGGCGCGCATGTCGGCTGGATCAGGAAGACGTCTTTACCGCGGACGTTTTCGTTGATCTCAGTGCTGATTTCGCCGTCGGAAAACTTTCCAACAGAGGCATCGCCGAGGGGGATATGCAGCTGACGTACGATACGTCGCGCCAGATCGGGGTTAGCATTCCCCGTAAAGACCATCATCTTGGACACGCGCAGTACCTGCCGGCTGAGGGTATACCTGGATGAGTATAGAAAATGGCAGGGGCGGCTGGATTCGAACCAACGCATGGCAGGATCAAAACCTGCTGCCTTACCGCTTGGCGACGCCCCTGTAATAGTGCAACTGGATGCCGAGCATCCGTTTCTCAGGACAGGCTTTGTAGCTTGCGGTGCAACATCGAAACGTTGCTGCCTTTTGCGACAAACCCTGGCAGGGAGACTGGAAGTTGGGCCGCGACTTTATCAGCTTCGGCTTTGTTAGGGAAGCTCCCAAAAACACAACAACCAGTGCCGGTTAATCTAACTGAAACAAATTTGTTTAGCAAGATCAAAGCGTTACGAATATCTGGGTAACGCTTCTCGACCACCGACTGACAGTCATTTCGACCGCCCCGCTCGAGAACGGCCGACAATGTAATCGCCGGAGTATCGCGTGTCAACTCCGGGTCGGAGAAAATTTCTGCTGTGCTGACAGCTACTTGCGGTATGGCCACGAGAAACCAGGGTTCGGCCAGCTCAACCGGGGTCAGGCGCTCACCGATGCCCTCGGCGAAGGCGGCGTGACCATGGATGAATACCGGCACATCGGCGCCCAGGCCCAGGCCCAATGCGGCCATGCGGTTTACATCCCAGCCCAGTTGCCACAGGTGGTTGAGGCCTAGCAGGGTGGTCGCCGCATCGGAACTGCCGCCACCGATACCGCCGCCCATGGGCAGGCGTTTGTTCAGCCAGATATCGGCGCCGAGCCGGCAGCCGCTGTGCTGTTGCAGTTGGCACGCGGCTCGGACGATCAGGTTGCTGTCGTGGGGGACGCCGGCGATTTCGCTGTGTAGGCGGATCTCGCCGTCTTCGCGCAGGGCGAAGCTGAGTTCGTCGCCGTAGTCGAGGAACTGAAACAGCGTCTGCAACTGGTGATAGCCGTCGGCGCGGCGGCCGAGGATATGCAACATCAGGTTGAGTTTTGCCGGTGCCGGCAGGGTTAGGCGTGCCGCGGGCATGTCACTGACCGAGCTGGCGCGGTTGCCAGTCCTTGACCACCAGGGTGACGTCGAGGTCACGGCCGTGCAGCTTGAGGCGATCCGGCAGCCAGTAGCCGTTCTGCTCGGCGTAGCTGAGGTATTCGACCTGCCAGCCGTCCTGCTCCATGCGGGCGAGGTGGCTGGTGCTGTCCAGTGTCAGGATGCTCTTGCTGTCCGGTGCCGGTAAGCCACGCACCCACCAGATCAGGTGGGATATTGGCAGCTTCCAGCCCAACTGTTCATCCAGCAGTGCTTCGGGTGAGTCGGCCTGATAGCGGCCCTGGTTGGCCACTTCGAGTGTCACCTTGCCAGGGCGACCGGTCAGGCGCGCGGCGCCACGGCCAAGCGGGCCGGACAGGCGGATGTCGTAGTAGCCCTGGCGTTGCAGCCAGAACAAGGTGGCGCTCCCGCTTTCTGTTTTACCGGCGCCACGCGGGGCGCGGATTCCGACCTTGCCGCTGATCTGCCACGCATCCAGGGTGCTGATCCGCTGTTTGTGGGCTTGCCAGTGGGCGGGATCACCCTGGCCTTGCAGCGCTTCATAGGAGGTGAGGCCGGCGCAGCCGCTGAGTAGGGTGAGCAGGCCGATAACGATGAGGTGGCGCAAACGCATGGATTAAAGCTTCTCGGAACCAGTCAGGCGCAGCAGGGTGCCGCGCAGGATGCTGTTGTCGGGTTGTTCTTTCAGGGCGCTAGCCCAGACTTGCCGGGCCTCGCGCTGTTTGCCGTTGGCCCACAGCACTTCGCCCAGGTGGGCGGCGACTTCTGCGTCGGGGTAGCGCTCCAGGGCTTGTCGCAGCAAACGTTCAGCTTCATCGAGATTGCCTAGGCGGAAGTTCGCCCAGCCGAGGCTGTCGAGAATCGCCGGATCGTCCGGGCTCAGTTGATGTGCTTGTTCGATCAAGGCTTTGCCTTCGGCATAGCGCGTGGTGCGATCGGCCAGGGTATAGCCGAGGGCGTTGAGGGCCATGGCGTTGTCCGGCTCGCGCGCCAGGATAAAGCGCAGATCCTTCTCCAGTTGGCCTAGATCATTGCGCTTTTCCGCCAGCATGGAGCGGGTGTAGAGCAGGTTGAGGTCGTCAGGGAACTGTTCCAGCGCCTGCTGGATGACGCGCCAGGCTGCATCGTATTGCTCACGTTTGGACAGCGCCTCGGTTTCGATCAGATAGAGTTGGATGGCGTAGTCGGGCTGGCTGTCGCGGGCCGTGGCTAAATGCTTGGAGGCTTCTGCGCCGCGGCCACTGTCGAACAGAATCTCGCTCTGGCGTAGTTGTGCCGGTAGGTAGTCGTTGCCGGGGCCGACCAGACCGTATTCGATCAGGGCGCTGTCTTTGTTACCCAGTTCCTCGTAGGCACGACCGAGATTGAAGTGGGCGGCGTCGACATGGCTGTTGCGCTCCACCAAGTCTTCCAGGTAGGCGATGGCTTCCTGCCAGGCTTCGGCCTCCAGGCAGACCAGGGCCAAGGAGAAACGCAGGTCGTCATCATCCGGGAACTGCTGCACCAGGGTCGCGAACTCGCTCTTGGCGTCGTCCAGGCGCTCCTGCTCGACCAGTAGGCGGGCGTAGGCCAGGCGCAGGCGCTTGTCGTCCGGGTGCTGTTTGATGCCTTTTTCCAGCAGCGGCACGGCCTCATCGCCGCGTTTCAGACCTTGCAGCAGGCGCGCGCGGAGCAGCAGCGGGGCGACGTCATGGGTGCCGGCCGGCTGATCTTCCAGCAGTTTGAGTGCGGTATCCGGATGGCCGTCCTGTTGCAGCAGCAGGGCTTTGCCAAACAGCAACTGGCCGTTATCCGGGTATTTCAGCAGCAGGCGGTCGAAGCTCTGTAGCAGGCCGGCGCGGGTATCGGGATCGGTCTCGGCGGCGGAGAGGGCGAGGAAGTCGAAGTGCGTATCGCCTTGGCCCTGCAGGACCGCCTCCATGTAGGTCATGGACTCGTCGTAGCGCCCCGCGCGGGCCAGCTGTATCGCGGCGGCGCGTTGTGCATCGAGGCTGCTTGGGGCGTTTTTCGCCCAGATCAGCGCGGTATCCAGCGCGGCCTGGTCGGCGCCGAGGTATTCGGCGATGCGAAAGCCACGCTCGGCGACACCGGCATCCTGAGTCGCGTTGGCCTGCTGCACATAGTTGCCGAGGGCGATATCGAAGCGATTACGTTGCCCGGCCAGCTCGGCGCTGAGCAGGGCGAACAGCGTTTCCTGGCTGAACGAGCCATAGACTTGCGGCTTGGCTGGAGCCGGCGCTGGCGTGACGTCCTCCACCGGTGGGGTGCCGTCCGGTGCGGAAGGGCTCAGTGTTTGACAACCGCCTAAGAACAAGAGGGCGGCGAGCAACGGGAACGATCTATTCATAGAGGAAAGGGCGACTTACCTGCGGTCGGATCATCATGACACAAGCCGTTGGGCAAACCCATGGGGCTATATAGGGTTTGACGCGAGTACCGGCTATTAGGGCAATGGCGAGCGGTGGTTGTTCTCAATCTGGTGAAGTAGGACAATTGCCGGCTTCCCGTACCCGTCAGCGAACCTGCATGGCCTTTCTTGCCCTCGGTATCAATCACAAAACCGCCTCGGTGGATGTCCGCGAACGCGTGGCTTTCACCCCTGAGCAGTTGGTTGAGGCCTTGCAGCAGCTTTGCCTGCGCACCGAAAGCCGTGAGGCGGCGATCCTCTCGACCTGCAACCGCAGTGAGCTGTATCTCGAACAGGACAGCCTGACCGCCGATGCGGTGCTGGCTTGGCTGGCCGATTACCACCAGCTCAGTCTGGAGGAGCTGCGCGCTTGCGCCTACGTGCACGAAGACGATTCGGCGGTACGGCACATGATGCGCGTGGCCTCGGGCCTCGATTCCATGGTGCTCGGCGAGCCGCAGATTCTCGGGCAGATGAAGTCCGCTTACGCTGTGGCGCGTGAGGCTGGCACCGTTGGCCCATTGCTGGGGCGGCTATTCCAGGCGACCTTCAGCACCGCCAAGCTGGTGCGGACCGATACCGCGATTGGCGAGAACCCGGTGTCGGTGGCTTTCGCCGCGGTCAGCCTGGCCAAGCAGATCTTCAGTGATCTGCATCGCAGCCAGGCGCTGCTGATCGGTGCCGGCGAGACCATCACCCTGGTCGCGCGGCACCTGCATGAGCAGGGCGTAAAGCGGATTGTCGTGGCCAACCGTACCCTGGAGCGTGCCAGTCAGTTGGCGCAACAGTTCGGCGCCCATGCGGTGCTGCTCGCGGAAATCCCCCACGAACTGGTCAACAGCGATATCGTCATCAGCTCCACCGCCAGCCAGCTGCCGATTCTCGGCAAGGGCGCGGTCGAGAGCGCGCTGAAGCTGCGCAAGCACAAGCCGATCTTTATGGTCGACATCGCCGTGCCACGCGATATCGAGCCGGAAGTCGGCGAGTTGGATGACGTCTATCTGTACAGTGTCGATGATCTGCACGAAGTCATCGCGGAAAACCTCAAGAGTCGCCAGGGTGCCGCCCAGGCTGCGGAAGAGCTGGTCGCCGCCGGGGCCGACGACTTTATGCTGCGCCTGCGCGAGCTGGCCGCGGTCGATGTGCTCAAGGCCTATCGGCAGCAGGCCGAGCGCCTGCGCGACGAGGAATTGGCCAAGGCGCAGCGCCTGCTGGCCAACGGCAACTCGGCCGACGAGGTGTTGGCGCTGCTGGCGCGCGGCCTGACCAATAAACTGCTGCATGCCCCCAGCGTGCAGCTGAAAAAACTCTCCGCCGACGGCCGCATCGACGCGCTGGCCGTGGCCCAGGAACTCTTTGCCCTCGACGAGGGTACGACGGATAAACCCCCGCAATGAAAGCTTCACTGCTGAACAAACTGGACATTCTCCACGACCGTTTCGAGGAACTCACGGCGCTGCTCGGGGATGCCGAGGTGATCGGCGACCAAAACAAGTTTCGCGCGTATTCCAAGGAGTACGCCGAAGTTGAACCGGTGGTTCGTGCCTTTCAAGAGTTCCGCAAGGTGCAGGCTGACATGGACGGCGCCCAGGCGCTGCTCAAAGACAGCGACCCCGACCTGCGCGAGATGGCCGAGGAGGAGGTTGCCCAGGGCAAGGAACAACTGCTCGAACTGGAGGCTCGTCTGCAGCGCATGCTGTTGCCGAAGGACCCGAATGACGGGCGTAACGTCTTCCTCGAAGTGCGCGCCGGCACCGGTGGCGACGAGGCGGCGATCTTCTCCGGCGACCTGTTCCGCATGTATTCGCGCTATGCCGAGCGGCGTGGCTGGCGGGTCGAGATACTGTCGGAGAATCTTGGCGAGCACGGCGGCTATAAAGAGGTCATCGCCCGTGTCGAAGGCGATAACGTCTATGCCAAGCTGAAGTTCGAGTCCGGCGCCCACCGCGTGCAGCGCGTGCCGGAAACCGAATCCCAGGGCCGCATCCACACCTCGGCCTGCACCGTTGCGGTGTTGCCCGAGCCGGATGAGCAGCAGGCGATCGAGATCAATCCCGCCGATCTGCGCGTGGACACCTACCGCTCCTCGGGGGCGGGTGGTCAGCACGTGAACAAGACCGACTCGGCCATCCGCATTACCCACATTCCCTCCGGCATAGTCGTCGAATGCCAGGAAGAGCGCTCGCAGCACAAGAACCGCGCCAAGGCCATGGCCTGGCTGTCGGCCAAGCTGAACGACCGGCAAGAGGCCGCGGCGCACAAGGAAATTTCCGATACGCGCAAACTGCTGGTCGGCTCCGGCGATCGCTCCGAGCGCATCCGTACCTACAACTTCCCGCAAGGACGGGTCACCGATCACCGCATCAACCTGACCCTCTATTGCCTGGACGAGGTGCTGGCCGGTGGCGTCGACGCGGTGATCGAGCCACTGCTCAGCGAATACCAGGCCGACCAGTTGGCCGCCCTCGGAGACTGAGATGGCCACCATCGGCATGCTGCTGTCTGACGCCGAGCTGCCTGACTCGCCGAGCGCGCGGCTGGATGCCGAGTTGCTGCTCGCCGCGGTACTCGGCAAGTCGCGCAGCTACCTGCATACCTGGCCGGACCGCGAAGTCCCGCGTGAGCTGGCCGAGCGTTTTGGCGCCGATCTGCAGCGCCGCCGCAGCGGCGAGCCGGTGGCCTATATCCTCGGCCAACAGGGCTTCTGGAGTCTGAATCTGGAAGTCGCTGCGCACACCTTGATTCCCCGCCCGGATACCGAATTGCTGGTGGAGACTGCACTGGCGTTGTTGCCGCAGACGCCGGTTCGCGTCTTGGATTTGGGTACCGGCACCGGGGCCATCGCGTTGGCATTGGCCCACGAGCGGCCGGGCTGGAGTGTCACCGGGGTCGATCGGGTGCCCGAGGCGGTCAACCTGGCCGAACGCAATCGCACACGGCTGCAGCTGCGCAACGCGCTGTTCCGCGAAAGTCACTGGTTTAGCGCCCTGGCCGGTCAGCGTTATCAACTGATCGTCAGCAACCCACCGTATATTGCCGCGGGTGACCAGCACCTGGCCGCCGGCGATGTGCGTTTCGAGCCGGCCAGCGCGCTGGTGGCCGGCGTCGACGGGCTGGACGATATTCGCCTGATCATTCGGCAGGCGCCCGACTATCTCGAAGTGGGCGGCTGGTTGCTGCTGGAGCACGGTTTCGAGCAGGCGGCCGCAGTTCGCGCGCTGCTGACGGCGCAAGGTTTCAGCGCAGTAGAGAGCCGCCGCGATCTCGGCGGCCACGAACGGATCAGCCTGGGGCGTTATGGCAATGAATGATGAAACCCTGCTCAGCGACCAGGAACTGCTGCGCTACAGCCGGCAGATACTGCTGGCGCAAATCGATATCGACGGTCAGCTGCGGCTGAAACAGAGCCGGGTCTTGATCGTCGGTCTGGGCGGCCTTGGTTCGCCCGTCGCGCTGTATCTGGCGGCGGCGGGTATCGGAGAGCTGCACCTGGCAGACTTCGACAGGGTCGACCTGACCAACCTGCAGCGGCAAATTGCCCATGACACCGCGAGTATCGGCCAGAGCAAGGTCGACTCGATGATCAGCCGGCTGGCGGCGCTCAATCCTGAAGTCCAGTTACGTGCCCATCGCGTCGCGCTGGACCAGGACTCCCTGGCCGCGGCCGTGGCGGCGGTGGATCTGGTGCTGGATTGCTCGGACAACTTCGGCACCCGCGAGGCGGTCAATGCCAGCTGCGTCGCGGCGAAAAAACCACTGGTCAGCGGTGCGGCGATCCGCCTGGAAGGCCAGCTTTCGGTGTTCGATCCGCGGCGCGCCGATAGCCCCTGTTACCACTGTTTGTATGGCCACGGCAGCGAAGCCGAGTTGACCTGCAGCGAGGCCGGTGTAGCCGGGCCGTTGGTGGGCCTGGTCGGTTCGTTGCAGGCGCTGGAGGCGCTGAAATTGCTCGCCGGTTTTGGTGAGCCGCTGATTGGCCGCCTGCTGCTGGTCGACGCCTTGGGCACGCGTTTTCGCGAATTGCGGGTCAAACGCGACCCAGCCTGCGCGGTGTGTGGCGCTGCGCATGCTTAAGTCCGCGCCGATTGGCGTCTTCGATTCCGGGGTCGGCGGGCTTTCCGTGCTGCGCGAGATTCGCGCGCGCCTGCCCGAGGAATCCTTGCTGTATGTCGCCGACAGCGGTCACGTGCCCTACGGCGAGAAGAGCCCGGAGTTTATCCGCGAACGCAGTGGGGTCATCGCCGAATTCCTCCTGGCGCAGGGTGCCAAGGCCTTGGTCTTGGCCTGCAATACCGCGACCGCGGCGGGCATCGCCGAATTGCGTGCGCGTTACCCGCAATTGCCGATCATCGGCATGGAGCCTGCGGTCAAGCCGGCCGCCGCTGCGACCCAGAGCGGCGTGGTCGGAGTGCTGGCGACCACCGGGACCTTGCAGAGTGCCAAGTTCGCCGCTTTGCTCGATCGCTTCGCCAGCGATGTGCGGGTGATCACCCAACCCTGTCCGGGTCTGGTCGAGCGCATCGAAGCCGGCGAGCTGGACGGCTGGGCAACCCGCGAATTGCTCCAAGGCTTGGTCGAGCCGTTGTTGGACGAGGGCTGCGACACGCTGATTCTCGGCTGCACCCACTACCCCTTTATCAAGCCGCTGTTGCGCCAATTGGTGCCGGAATCGGTCAGCCTGATCGACACCGGTGCAGCGGTGGCGCGACATTTGCGACGCCTGCTCGCTGAGCGTGAGTTGCTGGCGCAGGGCCCGGCGCAGGCCGGACGCTTCTGGTCGAGCGGTGAGCCGACGCAACTGTTGCGGGTATTGCCGGTCTTGTGGGGCGAGCCGGCGCCGGTAGAAGCGTTATTGCGCTAAGCAATGCTTGACGCGTTCATGCGTTAGCCGGCTTTCCTTTAGAGCAAAGATTTCTATACTCGGCTTTAGAACGCAGATTCTTCTTTGCCAGCCATATAAAAGGAAGTTGCCATGAAGTTGTTTTCTTTGGTTGCGGTTGCAGCCCTTTCCTTGGGGTGCGCTATGTCGACGCAGGCGGCTGATGTCAGCGTGGCTATCGGTCAGACGGGCGAGTCGACCATGGTCTATCGCCTGGGTACGCAATTCGATTTCTCCAACAGCTGGTTCCAGAGCGATGTGGGCCGCCTGACGGGTTACTGGGATGGCGCTTACACCTATTGGGATGGCGATGAGACCGCGAGTAACCACAGCCTGTCGTTTGCTCCGGTATTCGTCTACGAGTTCGTGGGCGAAAGCGTGCAGCCCTATGTCGAGGCCGGCATCGGCGTGGCCTTGTTCGCCGATACCGAGGTGGAAGACAAGCAGCTGGGCTCCGCCTTCCAGTTCGAGGATCGGCTTGGCGCCGGCCTGCGCTTCGCCGGCCAGGAAGTGGGAATTCGGGCCATGCACTACTCCAACGCCGGCTTGCAGAGCCCGAACGATGGGGTAGAGACCTATACCCTGCATTACCGCCTCTCGTTTTAAGGCGCGCAGGGACATAAAAAAACCGGGCCAAGGCCTAATGCCAGTCAGTTAAGCCCTTTCGCTTGACCTTGGGCCGCAAGAAATCAAAATCCGATGCCTGAATTGGCATCGGATTTTTTATGCGTCTCGCTCGGGCACTGCAACT
>NZ_SCMP01000027.1 GCF_005502935.1 Pseudomonas sp. 2FG | reverse complement strand
AGAACAAGCAGACCCGCGAGCGTTTCGAGGGTCAGGGCGTCGGCATGATCTGCCGCGGTCACTGTTTCGACAACGGCCTGATCATGCGCGCGGTCGGCGACACCATGATCATTGCGCCGCCGCTGGTGATCAGCAAAGCCGAGATCGACGAGCTGGTGGCCAAGGCGCGTAAGTGCCTGGATCTCACCGCCAGTGCAGTGCTGGGTTAAGCCGCAGAGCGGGTCTATAAAGTGTTAGCCAGTTCGCCTGGCAGTTGTACACCCGCGCTAGACCTTGCCAGACTGCACTCGTGCGTTGGCCAGGCTCGCCGAAGGGTGATGACCAAGGGCAGTTCGCGTTTTCGAACTTCCAGGCAGACGTCACCGTTCGGATACTTAAACAACAACAGGAGCTGTACGCATGAAAACATTCGGCAAGTCCTTACTCGCGTTGTCCTTAGTGGGAGTCATGGCCGGCGCTGTTCAGGCCGATGACAAAGTGCTGCACGTTTACAACTGGTCGGACTACATCGCGCCGGGCACTGTCGAGAAGTTCAGCAAAGAAACCGGCATCAAGGTGGTCTACGACGTCTTCGACAGCAACGAAACCCTGGAAGCCAAACTGCTGGCTGGCAAGTCCGGGTATGACATAGTCGTGCCGTCGAACAACTTCCTCGCCAAGCAGATCAAGGCCAAGGTCTATCAGCCGCTGGACAAGTCCAAGCTGCCGAACTGGAAGAATCTCGACAGCAACCTGCTGAAGACCGTGGAAGTCAGCGATCCGGGCAACCAATACGCCTTCCCCTACATGTGGGGCTCGATCGGCATCGGCTACAACGTCGACAAGGTCAAGGCAGCGCTCGGCGAAAACGCGCCGGTGAACTCCTGGGATCTGGTGTTCAAGCCGGAGAACATGGCCAAGTTGAAAGACTGCGGGGTCAGCTTCCTCGATTCGCCGACCGAGATGCTGCCGGCTGCGCTGCACTACCTGGGCTACAAGTCCGATAGCCAGGATCCGAAAGAACTGAAGGCGGCCGAAGCACTGTTCTTGAGCGTTCGCCCGTCGACTGCCTACTTCCACTCGTCCAAATACATCTCCGATCTGGCTAACGGCAATATCTGCGTGGCTATCGGTTACTCGGGCGACATCTACCAGGCCAAGTCGCGCGCCGAGGAAGCCAAGGCCGGTGTGCAAGTCGCCTACAACATTCCGACGCAAGGTGCGGGTACCTTCTTCGACATGGTGGCGATCCCGGCGGATGCCGCCAACGTCGAGGCTGCCCATGCCTTCATTAACTTCCTGCTGCAGCCGGAAATCATGGCCGAGATCACCAATGAGGTGCAGTTCCCCAACGGCAATGCCGCTGCCACGCCGCTGGTGGATGAGGCGATCCGCAACGACCCGGGCATCTACCCGAGCGCAGAGACGATGAAGAAGCTCTACGCCTTCTCGGATCTGCCGGCCAATGTGCAGCGCACCATGACCCGCAGCTGGACCAAGATCAAGTCCGGCAAATAAGCCCACGACACCTCCGGCGGGTGCTCCCGCTGGAGGCCTGTCAGGAGCCTGTTGGATGAAGTGCTTAAACCACTACGCCGTACCCCTAGTTGAAGTACTAGCTCCAAGCAGTTGGCGTTTGCGCTTTGCTGCGCCCTGGATATGAGGTTCTGCCAGCTTGGCTGAGCAGAGGCGTAAAACTGGCCGCGATCAACGGCCATACTGACTAACAAGAATGAGGACTGACGTGTGCGAGTGCCCTTGAGTAAAACCCTGATCAGCACGCTGGCCCTGTTGAGCCTGAGCGCGGTTGCCCAGGCCGAGTCGACCGTACATGTCTATAACTGGTCCGACTACATCGGCGAAACCACCCTGGCCGACTTCCAGAAAGAAACTGGGATCAAGGTGGTGTACGACGTTTTCGACTCCAACGAAACTCTCGAAGGCAAGCTCCTCGCCGGGCGTTCCGGCTATGACCTCGTGGTGCCGTCCAACCACTTTCTCGGTCGCCAGATCAAGACCGGTGCCTTCCAGAAACTCGACCGCAGCAAGCTGCCGAACTGGAGCAACCTCGACCCGGAGCTGCTCAAGCAGCTCGAGGTCAACGATCCCGGCAACCAATACGCCGTCCCCTATCTGTGGGGCACCAACGGCATCGGCTACAACGAAGAGAAAGTCAAAGCCGCGCTCGGCGTCGACCAGATCGACTCCTGGGCCACCCTATTCGAACCCGAGAACATCAAGAAGCTCAGCCAGTGTGGCGTCTCCTTCCTCGACTCGGGCGACGAGATGGTGTCGCTGATGCTCAACTACATGGGTTTGGACCCGAACAGCCAGAACCCGGAAGACTACAAGAAGGCCGAGGCCAAGCTGTTGGCCGTGCGCCCCTATGTGACCTACTTCCACTCGTCCAAGTACATCTCCGACCTGGCCAACGGCGACATCTGTGTCGCGGTCGGTTTTTCCGGTGACATCTTCCAGGCCGCCGCTCGCGCCGAAGAGGCCGGCAAGGGTGTGAAGATCGAATACGTGATCCCGCAAGAAGGCGGCAACCTCTGGTTCGACATGCTGGCCATTCCGGCCGATGCCGCTAACCCCGAGCAGGCGTATGCCTTCATCAATTATGTGTTGCGCCCGGACGTGATCACCAAGATCAGTGACTACGTTGGCTATGCCAACCCGAACACCCAGTCGCTGGAATTGATGGACGAGTCCGTCCGCACCAATCCGGCCGTGTATCCCTCCAAAGAGGTACTGGCCAAGCTCTACGTATCGGCCGAGTTGCCGCCGAAAGTGCAACGCTTGATGACCCGCAGCTGGACCAAGGTCAAGTCGGGTAAATAAGTGCAAAAGGCCAGACCGCAGGGGCCTGGCCCTCTAGATAAGTTGGGAGTTTTGTAATGGCAGTTGCCTCCGGCGCCTACAAGAAAGCCCTCGAGGGCAACCAGCAACCTAAAGAGGTGCTGGTTAAAATCGACCGGGTGACCAAGAAGTTCGACGAGACGATAGCGGTGGACGATGTGTCCCTGACTATCAACAAGGGCGAGATCTTCGCCCTGCTCGGCGGCTCTGGTTCGGGTAAATCCACCTTGCTGCGGATGCTGGCAGGTTTCGAACGTCCAACCGAGGGCCGGATCTTCCTCGATGGCCAGGACATTACCGATATGCCGCCCTACGAGCGGCCGATCAACATGATGTTCCAGTCCTACGCACTGTTCCCGCACATGACCGTGGCGCAAAATATCGCCTTCGGCCTGAAGCAGGACAAAATGTCTGCCGCCGACATCGATGCGCGCGTGGCCGAGATGCTCAAGCTGGTGCAGATGAGCCAGTACGCCAAGCGCAAGCCGCATCAGCTGTCCGGCGGTCAGCGTCAGCGTGTGGCCCTGGCCCGTTCGTTGGCCAAGAGCCCGAAACTGCTGCTGCTCGACGAGCCGATGGGCGCGCTGGACAAGAAGCTGCGCTCGCAGATGCAGCTGGAACTGGTGGAAATCATCGAGCGGGTCGGCGTGACCTGCGTGATGGTGACCCACGACCAGGAAGAGGCCATGACCATGGCCGAGCGCATCGCCATCATGCACCTCGGCTGGATCGCGCAGATCGGTAGCCCGATCGACATCTATGAAACGCCGACCAGCCGCATGGTCTGCGAATTCATCGGCAACGTGAACCTGTTCGAAGGCCAGGTGGTGGAGGACGCCGAGGGCCACGCGGTGATCGACAGCCCGGCGCTGGAGCGCAACATCTACGTCGGCCACGGCGTCAGCACCTCGGTGCAGGACAAGAACATCACCTACGCCATTCGCCCGGAAAAGCTGCTGGTCACCACCGAGCAACCGACCGGCGAGTACAACTGGTCGCGTGGCAAGGTGCAGGACATCGCCTACCTGGGCGGCCACTCGGTGTTCCACGTCGAGCTGCCGAGCGGCAAGGTCGTCCAGTCCTTCGCGGCCAACGCCGAGCGCCGCGGCACTCGGCCGACGTGGAACGACGAAGTGTTCGTCTGGTGGGAAGACGATAGCGGGGTAGCATTGCGCTCATGAACACTCGAAAACTAAAGCGGCTCCTGCCCAGGGGCCGGCACGTCGTCATCGGCGTGCCGTTCATTTGGCTGTTCCTGTTCTTCATGCTGCCGTTCTTCATCGTCCTGAAGATCAGCTTTGCCGAAGCCGACGTCGCCATTCCGCCCTATACCGAGATTTACAGCTTCGTTGAGCAGAAGCTGCAGGTGCTCCTCAACCTCGGCAACTACCTGCTGCTCGGCGAGGACGAGCTGTATATTGCGGCCTATCTGGGCTCGCTGAAAATCGCCTTGTTCAGCACCATCTTGTGTTTGCTGATCGGCTTCCCGATGGCCTACGGCATCGCGCGCGCCAGCAAGGAGATGCAGACGGTACTGCTGCTCTTGATCATGATGCCGACCTGGACGGCGATCCTGATCCGCGTGTATGCCTGGATGGGCATCCTCAGCAACAACGGTTTGCTGAATGCCTTCCTGATGGGCATTGGGCTGATCGACGAACCGTTGCAGATCCTCAACACCAACCTCGCGGTTTACATAGGTGTGGTGTACTCCTATCTGCCGTTTATGGTGCTGCCGCTCTACGCGAACCTGGTCAAACACGACCTGTCGCTGCTGGAAGCCGCCGCCGACCTCGGTTCGAGCAACTTCAACAGCTTCTGGAAGATCACCGTGCCGTTGTCCAAGAACGGCATCATCGCCGGCTGCATGCTGGTGTTTATCCCGGTGGTCGGCGAGTTCGTGATTCCGGAACTGCTCGGCGGGCCGGAGACGCTGATGATCGGTAAGGTGCTCTGGCAAGAGTTCTTCAATAACCGTGACTGGCCGGTGGCCTCGGCTCTGGCGGTGGTGATGCTGGCGATCCTGATCGTGCCAATCATCCTGTTCAACCGTAGTCAGGCGAAGGAAATGGAGGGTAGGGCATGAAGAGTTTTCTAGGGCTAGTGCCCGCCTCGTTGCTGTTCAACCCTAGCCAAGCCAAACAACTGGAGGGCAGAGCATGAAGCGCTTCGGTTTCTCGAATCTGATGCTGGTACTGGGTCTGCTGTTCATCTACCTGCCGATGCTGATCCTGGTGATCTACTCGTTCAACGCCTCCAAGCTGGTGACGGTCTGGGGCGGCTGGTCGGTGAAGTGGTATGTCGGCCTGCTCGACAACAGCCAACTGATGGGCTCGGTGCTGCGCTCGCTGGAAATCGCCTGCTACACGGCGATTGCCGCGGTCGCGCTGGGCACCCTGGCGGCCTTCGTGCTGACCCGGGTCACTCGCTTCAAGGGTCGCACGCTGTTCGGTGGCCTGGTCACCGCGCCGCTGGTGATGCCGGAAGTGATCACCGGTCTGTCCTTGCTGCTGTTGTTCGTGGCCATGGCGCAGTTGATCGGCTGGCCGGCTGAGCGTGGCATCCTCACCATCTGGATCGCCCACACCACCTTCTGCGCCGCCTATGTGGCGGTGGTGGTGTCGGCACGCTTGCGTGAGCTGGATCTGTCGATCGAGGAAGCGGCGATGGACCTCGGCGCCAAGCCGTGGAAGGTGTTCTTCCTGATCACCATCCCGATGATCGCGCCCTCGCTGGCGGCGGGCGGCATGATGTCCTTCGCCCTGTCGCTGGATGACCTGGTGCTGGCCAGCTTCGTCTCCGGGCCGGGTTCCACTACCTTGCCGATGGAAGTGTTCTCCGCCGTGCGTCTGGGCGTGAAACCCGAGATCAACGCCGTGGCCAGCCTGATCCTGCTGGTGGTGTCGATGATCACCTTCCTGATCTGGTACTTCGGCCGTAAGGCCGAGGCGCGCCGCAAGCGCCACATCCAGCAAGCCATGGATGAGACCACCGGGGCGGCCTTGCTGAAGGGGCCGGACAGCCGCCGCGATCCGTCGCAACAACAAATCGCCGCCTAAGCGGTCTGGCAGTTAGCACCACAAAGGGTCACTTCGGTGGCCCTTTTTTATTGCTTGGTTGAGCGGGCCGGCCCGGCACTTGCGCCAAACCGCCGCCCGCCAGGTCGGCTGACCCGGGCTGGGAGTTGTGGGCTGCTATGCCTGGCCGCGGATAGGCAGGGGTTTATGGGGCGGATACGAGATCCAAGTGCAAAGGGGCGATTGCAACCCGCAACTTTTCCGTGGCTTGGTGCTGGACGAGCTCAAGCTGGAGCCGAAAAGGTTCACGCTGTCCGTCGCAAGCAAACTCGCGCACAACACCTACACTGGCTAAGGACTGCACAGTGGCGTCCTGGAGGTGAAAGCCCCTGCAGCTCGTTCCACCCCCAAGGCGCAGGCTCGCGCCAGGGTGCCAGCGTTGTCTACCAACTACCAACTACCATGCCAGCCGGAAGGGAAACCAGCATGCACCTACCGCTCGAGGGAGAAAACAGCCAGCAAGAATTGCCGTCTGCCGCGGCTGGCCCGAAAGAAATTCTCCATGCACCGCAAAGCACGACAAACCCGGAAAGCGGCACGGGGACTCCGTTTCCGCTCCGATGGCTGGCCGTCGGATTGTTGCTCACGGTCGTGGTATTGCTCGCCATGCTTTGGCTCGCGCTCGATTCGCTGCGCAATGTCACAACGGCGCAACTGCGCGATTTGCGCCTCCAGGAACTGAGCGGACGCATCGTCCACCTGGACGAGGTGCTGACCATGTCCGCCCGCATGGCGGCAACCACAGGCGACCTGCAGTGGGAGCGGCGCTACCGTCAGTTCGAGCCCCAACTGGATGCCATCATCAAGGAAACGCTGCAGCTCACGACCCTGTCCGACAGCGCCGAGGCGACCAAGCAGACGGACGCGGCCAATCTAAAATTAGTCGACATGGAGAATCAAGCCTTCGCGCTGGTCCGGGCCGGGCAGCCCGGCCAAGCGCGGCCGATTGTGTTTGGCCAAGCCTATGAGGCGCAGAAAAAAATCTATGCCGAGGGGATAGTCCGGCTCGTGCAGCATATTCAGCAAGACCTCGCCGCGAGCCAGCGCGACCAGCGCAATCAGGCGATTTTTTCCGTCACCGTTGCAATGCTTTCCATCGTCTTTTTATTCGTCACCTGGCTCTTGGTCTGGCGCAAGTTGCACCGCTGGCGCGCGGACCAAGCGGCCAACTTCGCCGCGCTCGCCAGGGCGGAAGGGGCGCTGCAGATTGCCCACGACGATTTGGAGAGGCGGGTAAAGGAACGCACCGAACAACTGGAGCTAGTGCACAAACAGTTGCTCGAGGCTTCGCGCAAGGCGGGCATGGCGGAAGTGGCCACCGGGGTGCTGCATAACGTCGGCAACGTGCTCAACAGCGTCAACGTCTCCGCCACGCTGGTGGCGGACAGCATCAGTAAGTCCAAGGTTTCGGGTTTGGCCAAGGCCGTCGCCCTGCTGCAAGAGCACCAACTCGACCTAGGGACCTACCTCAGTAGCGATCCCCGCGGCCAGCTTCTGCCGGGCTATCTGAGCCAACTCTCCGAACACCTGCAGGCCGATCAGGAGGCGAGCGTCAAGGAGCTGAATTTCCTGCGCCAGAATATCGACCACATCAAGGAGGTCGTGGCGATGCAACAAACCTTCGCCACAGCGTCCGGCGTCGAGGAACACGTCGATGTCAGGGAGTTGCTGGAAGACAGTCTGCGGATGAATCTGAGCTCCTTGAGCCGTCACGGCGTAGAGGTCATCCGCGAAATCGACGAGGTGCCGCCGATCATGCTCGACAAGCACAAGGTCCTGCAGATCCTGGTGAACTTGGTGAGCAACGCCCGGCACGCCTGCGACGACTCTGGGCGCAGCGACAAGCGCTTGAGGCTGCGTCTGACCAGCGGTGATGGCCGAGTCCGGCTTTCGGTCAGCGACAACGGCGCCGGGATTCCAGCGGAGAACCTCACGCGGATCTTCAATCATGGTTTCACTACCCGCAAGGGCGGACACGGTTTCGGTCTGCACAGCGGCGCACTGGCCGCCAAGGAGCTGGGCGGATCGCTGCGGGCGCAGAGTGACGGCATCGGCCTTGGCGCGACCTTCACCCTCGAACTGCCGCTTACCCCCCCGGAGGCTCTCGCATGAACTGGTCGCCCAACCCCGGCAACCGCCGCATCCTGGTGATCGACGACACCCAAGCGATTCACCAGGATTTCCAGAAGATTCTCGGCTCGGGGCTGGACAGCGCCGCCGCCCTGGCCTCATCCGAGGCGGCCCTGTTCGGCGATGCTCCGACGGTGCGCCAAGCCTTCGAGCTCGATTCCGCCTATCAGGGGCAGGAAGGCCTGGCCATGGTCATGTCCGCGTTGGCGGAGAGCCGGCCCTATGCCATGGCGTTTATCGACATGCGCATGCCACCCGGATGGGACGGTGTCGAGACCATCGAGCGCCTCTGGCAGGTCGATCCGCAGCTGCAGGTCGCCCTCTGCACCGCCCATTCCGATTACTCCTGGGAGGAGATGACGGAGCGCCTAGACCTGGCTGACCGGCTGCTCATCCTGAAGAAGCCGTTCGACACTATCGAGATCCGCCAAATGGCCAGCGCGCTGACCGTGAAGTGGCAGATGACGCAAGACGCGGCCTTGAAAATGAGCTGCCTGGAACAAGCGGTCGAGGAAAGAACCAAGGAGCTGTCCGACGCCAACATAATCGTCCAGAACAGTCCGACTATCCTCTACCGTCTGCGCGGCGAGCCGTCGTTCCCGCTGATGTACATCTCGCACAACATCACTAAATTCGGCCACGACGCCGCCCAACTGGTGGCATCACCGAACTGGGCGAAAGAGCTGATCAACCCCGACGACCAGGCCAAGGTCGACGCGGCGATGGCGCGCGTATTGGAGAAGGACGCCCAAGGCGCCTCGATCGAGTTTCGCCTGCGCACCGGCGATGGCTCTTACCGCTGGGTCGAGAATCGCTACATCCCGGTTCGCAACAAAGAGGGAAGGCTGATCGAGGTCGAAGGGATCATCCTCGACATCACCGAGCGCAAGGTGGCGGAGGAGAAAATCGCCCTGCTCGCCCGCACCGACGGACTCACCGGCTTGGCGAACCGCGCGACCTTCATCGAACGCCTGCGCCAAGCCTTCGCGGCAAGCACACGCGGGGCCACCTCGTTCGCGATCTTTTACCTGGATCTCGACCACTTCAAGGACGTCAACGATACGCTGGGGCACCCAGTGGGCGATCTGCTCCTCCAGGAAGTGTCAGAGCGCATCAAGAACTGCACGCGCGAGAGCGATGTGATCGCCCGCTTGGGCGGCGATGAGTTCGCGGTACTGCAACTGGACATGGGCGAGCCGGCGAACGCGGGAGCGCTGGCGGCAAAAATCCAGACCACGCTGGCACTGCCCTACTCGCTCGACGGCAACGAGGTGCGCATTTCGGTCAGCATCGGCATCTGCCCCTATGCTCCCGGTAGCACGGGAGCGGACGCCATGCTGGCGCAGGCCGATATGGCGCTCTACCGCTCCAAGGAGGAGGGGCGCAACCAGTACCACTTCCATTCTGAGGATCTCGACCAGGAGGTGCTCGATCGGGTGACACTGGCCAACGATTTGAGAAGAGCGATCGATCAGCACGAGTTGGAGCTTTACTACCTGCCCGAGGTCGAGCTGTCTTCCGGAAAAATCTTAGGCATGGAGGCGCTCGTTCGCTGGAACCACCCCGTACACGGTCTCCTCACGGCCGGTTCCTTCATTCCGGTCGCGGAAAAAACCGGCATCATCGTGACGCTTGGCCATTGGGTGCTCGATCAAGCGTGCCGGCAAATGCGCCTCTGGCGTGACAATGGGATGGCCCCACCGGTGATCGCAGTCAATCTCTCACTCGCCCAGATCAAAAGCGGTCACGAACTGGTCCGGGATGTCGCCGAGACCATCGCGAAGTGGGGGCTGGCCCCGTCCGATCTGGAGTTTGACGTGACCGAGGCCACACTGGCCCAGACGAAATGGACACGCAACGACGTGCTCCCACAGCTGCGTGAACTCGGCGTGAAGATCGCCATCGACGATTTCGGCACCGAATACTCGTCGTTCGATTATCTCAAGACCTTTCGCGTGAACCACCTCAAGATCGCCCAGTCCTTCATCAACGCGGCCACCGAGGACCCCGATAGCGCAACGACGATCCGCGCCATCATCAACTTCGCCCGCGAGGTCGGCATTGGGATCATCGCCGAAGGGGTGGAAACCCAGGAGCAGCGAGCCCTGCTGATCTCGACGGGCTCCACAACGCAGGCACAAGGCTTCTATTTCAGCGAAGCGGTGGACAACACTCGCGCCAGCGAACTCCTGCGGCTGGGCAGCATTGCCCCGAGTGCGCAGAGTCACGCTGTGACCTTGCCCCGTGGCATGCCGCAGGATCCTCCGGAGGTTCTAGTGTGAACTGGCCGTCCAACACCGGTAATCGCCGCATCCTGGTGATCGACGACAATCCAGCAATTCACCAGGATTTCCAGAAGATTCTCGGCCCGGATCTCGACAGCGACGCCGCCCTGATCTCGTCCGAGGCGGCCCTGTTCGGCGCTGCCCCGCCGGTGCGCCAGGCCTTCGAGCTCGATTCCGCCTATCAGGGGCGGGAAGGCCTGGCCATGGTCATGTCCGCGCTGGCGGAGACCAGGCCCTATGCCCTGGCGTTTGTCGACATGCGCATGCCGCCTGGATGGGACGGTGTCGAGACCATCGAGCGCCTCTGGCAGATCGATCCACAGCTGCAGATCGCCTTCTGCAGCGCCTATTCCGATTATTCCTGGGAGGCGATGTCGGAGCGTCTCGAGCTGGGTGACCGGCTGCTCATCCTGAAGAAGCCGTTCGACAGCATCGAGATCCGCCAAATGGCCAACGCGCTGACCGCGAAATGGCAGATGACGCAAGACGCGGCGTTGAAAATGAGCAACCTGGAGCAAACCGTTGAGGACCGAGCGCTTGAACTGCTGAAAATCTCCCATTTGCTCCAGTACGACGCTCTCACCGAGTTACCCAATGGCACCCTGCTCCAGGACCGGCTGACGCAGGCGGTGGCCATCGCCTGCCGTCAGCGCAAACAGCTAGCCGTGATGTTCCTCGGGCTGGATCGTTTCAAACGCATCAACAATGCCCTGGGACATCCAATCGGCGATGCATTGCTCAAGTCGGCTGCGGAATGTCTGGTGGCGATGGTGCGCAAATCGGACTCCGTTTTCCGCCACGGCGCGGATAAGTTCGTGCTGCTGCTGGCGGATGTGACGCACCCGCAACAAAGCGTCGGCATTGCGGAAAAGCTGCTCGCCGCACTCAGGATGCCGCAATGCATCGCGGGGCACGATCTCAACATCACCGCGAGTCTGGGGATCAGCATCTATCCGGATGATGGCGAGGATGCGGAGACCTTGATCAAGAAAGCGGAAGCCGCGATGCAGCATGCCAAAGAAAATGGGCGCGATGATTTCCGCTTTTTCATCCCGGATATGAACCTGCGCGCCCGCGAGCAGCAATCAATCGAAGAAGGACTGCGCCATGCCCTGGAGCGGCACGAGTTTGTCCTGCATTACCAGCCGAAGCTGAATCTTGAGAGCGGGGCTATTACCGGTGCGGAGGCGCTCATCCGCTGGCAGCACCCGGATCGAGGATTTGTCTCCCCGGCTCAGTTCATACCCATTGCCGAGGACAGCGGCCTGATCGTGCCGATCAGCCAGTGGGTGCTGCGCGAGGCGTGCCGGCAGGCCCGGGCTTGGCGGGATGCCGATCTGCCGCCGCTGTCCATGGCGGTCAACATCTCCCCCCTGGAGTTCCGCAACAAGGACTTCCTCGAAGGCATTTGCGCGGTGCTGCACGAGACTCGGTTGGAGCCGCGCTACCTCGAACTCGAAATCACCGAAGGCGCCCTCATGCAGGATGTCGAGTCCACCGGCTCCGTGCTCCGCGCACTCAGGGACATGGGGGTGCGGCTTTCCATCGATGACTTTGGCACCGGTTATTCCAGCTTGAGCTATCTCAGGCGGTTTCCGGTCGATGTACTGAAAATCGACCAGTCGTTCGTGCGCGACATCGGTACGGATGCCCACGACGCCGCCATCGTCAGCGCCATCATCGGCATGGGCAGAAGCCTCAAGCTGCAGGTCATTGCCGAGGGCGTGGAAACCCAGGAACAGCTCGCCTTCCTTCAGGCCCATCGGTGTGAGGAAGGCCAAGGCTATTACTTTAGTCGGCCGGTTGCCGCCGATGCGTTCGCCACGCTACTGGCCGGCGGCATGGCTGAGCGCGTGCCGCTCTCCGTGAGCCGAATATGCCTCTGATTTCCGCCGATACGAAGAGCCATCCACGTTGTCGTATGCGGGGCGGAGGCTAGGGCTAGCGAGGTGGGCGGCACCCCGAGGGCCCACCGCGATGGACCAGGCAAGCGCGCGTTTTTTACGGTTGATTGATAGCAAGGAAGAATCCAGATGCCTTCTCGCGAACCGATGCTTACCCTCGCCATCCTGCTCGGGCTGCCATGCCAGATAAGCGCAGCTCCACTCGACGAGCCGATCAAACCGATATCCACACTACTGACCCAAGATCCGGCGCGGGCCGAGATTGGTCGCCAGTTGTTTCACGATGTGCGCCTCTCCGCCAATAACAGCGTGTCTTGCGTGAGCTGTCACGACTTAGGGAAGGGCGGTGCCGACAGTCGAGACCATTCGGTCGGGTTCAGCGGCAAACTGACCGGGGTCAACGCACCGACCGTACTCAATGCCGCGCTCAATTTTAAGCAATTCTGGAACGGTCGCGCGGACTCATTGGAGGCGCAGGTTAATGCCGTAATCCAGAACCCCGTCGAGATGGGATCGGAGTGGGAGGACGTCGTTGCCAAGGTGTCGCGGGACGCCAAATACCAGACGGCTTTTGCTGCTGCATACCCCGATGGGGTCACGCAGGCGAATATCCAGAACGCGATCGCGACTTTCGAGCGTACGCTGATCACGCCAAATTCGCGCTTCGACCAGTATCTTGGCGGCGACTCGAACGCCATCTCCGCCGCCGAGAAAGCAGGTTATGCGAGGTTCAAGCAGTACGGCTGCGTCGCCTGCCACCAGGGCGTGAACGTCGGCGGCAACATGTTCCAGAAGTTTGGCGTCATGGGCGACTACTTCGAGACGCGCGGTAACCCAACCGAGGCCGATCTGGGACTCTACCTGGTCACCCAGGAGGAAAGTGACAAACACGTCTTCAAGGTGCCGAGCCTGCGCAACGTCGCACTCACCGCGCCCTACTTCCACGACGCTACGGCCAAGACGCTCGAGGACGCCGTCGATGTCATGTTCAAGTATCAGCTCGGTCGCGTCGCATCGAAGGAAGACAAGGTGTCGATCATCACATTCCTCCACACCTTAACCGGCGAGCTTGAGGGGAAACCGCAATGAACATGCCCCGCCAACTGAGCTGGCTGCCCATGACCGGGCTGAGCCTGGTATTCGCCGCGCTCCTGGTGTTCCTGTACATCAAGACGCAGGCCTACGACGCGTCAAATTACTTCGAGAACGTCGCGCTGCTACGGCAGATCAAGCAGCTGGATGCGCAATGGGAGCTGGACGCGCTGAAGTCAAAAATCGGCCTTAACATGAGCTACGACCCGCTGGTGAACCCGCTGAGCGATCTGAACAAGCTGCGCGAGCAAGTGAGCGAGGTCGGAACCCGTCAGGCGCGCGATGGCGCCAGTGTCCGGGTCGCTAGCCTCGAGGCGTATCAACAGGCCATCCAGGAAAAAACCAGGCTGATCGAGCACTTCAAGTCGCATAACGCGGTGTTGCGCAACTCTCTGGCTTTTCTTCCCACTGCGGCAGACGACATCCAGACGTTAGTGAGCCAGGCCAAGGACGGCGATCAGAGCGAGTTAAAACGAGTCTCGGCGCAGGTGAACAACGTGCTGCTGGCCAGCCTGGTGTACAACCAGGCAGCTTCCGACGACCAGGCGGCTGAGATCGCGGCCGAGCTGGATCGTCTGGCTGCGAGCGCGGGGCAGCTACCGAGCGATCTCGCCGACGGGGTGGACATCTTTAATGCGCATGTCCGCACGGTCTTGCGTGAGCAGAACGTGGTGAACGGGCTACTGAACAGTATCGCCGCAGTGCCGGTGGCCGCGCGTATCGACGACCTCGACGACATCCTGAGTCGAGAACAGCTACAGGCTGCTGCGCAGGCTCAGCAATATCGCCAGTACCTGCTGATCTTCTCGGCAGTGTTGGTTGGCTTGCTCTTGTACGTGGCCAGTCGCCTGATCCGCAGCTACGCCGTGATTAACCGCGTGAACAAGGAGCTCCAGGGCGCCAACGAAGGGTTGGAACAGCGGGTGCAAGAGCGCACCCGCGAACTGCAGGAGGCGCAAAGCAAATTGGTGACCACGGCTCGTCAGGCGGGCATGGCCGAAATAGCCACCAACGTGCTGCATAATGTCGGCAATGTCCTCAATAGTGTGAACATCTCGGCCGATGTGGTCAGTCGCAAGGTGCGCGCCTCCAAAGCCCAGGGGCTCGCCAAGGCGGTCCAACTGATAAACCAGCACGCCGCGGACCTGGGCGATTTTATGACCCGTGACGAGAAGGGCAAACTGCTGCCGGGCTACCTGAACCAGCTGGTAGAGGCGCTGGCGGCCGAACAGCAGAGCATCGTCGAAGAGTTTGGGCAGCTGACCAAGAGTGTTGACCACATCAAGGAGATCGTCGCCACTCAGCAGTCTTATGCGGGCGCGCCCAGCATGGTCGAGCCGCTGCAAATAAGCGATTTGCTGGAGGAAGCCCTGCGCCTGAACACCGGGGCGCTCACGCTCCATCGGGTCACGGTGGTGAAGGAGTTTGCCGAAGTGCCAGTGCTTTTGCTGGATAAGCATAGGCTGCTGCTGATCCTGATCAATCTGATCAGTAATGCCAAGCATGCGATGGCTCACCTGGTCGAGCGGTCCCGCAGGATGACGCTCTGTGTGGATGTCGTGGACAAGAGCAACATACGGATCTGTGTGAAGGACGAAGGCGAAGGCATTGCGCCGGATAACCTGACCCGTATCTTTGCCCATGGCTTCACCACCCGCAAAGACGGCCACGGCTTCGGCCTGCACAGTTGTGCGTTGGCGGCGATGGAGATGGGGGGCACATTGACGGCCCACAGCGATGGGCCGGGCAAAGGCGCAGCCTTTACGCTCGAATTACCCTGTAAAGCACTGGAGGGCAGCCTCTGAGCATGCAGCACCTCCTGCCTAGGTGGATAGGCGCTGGGTGGGCTGGCCGGCGCTGTGCCAGCCAGCAAAACCGTCAATCAAGTAGCGCGCGTCGAGCCCCAAGGCATACAGCGTGGCGGCAATCCCCTGACTGATCTCGTGCCCTTGGGCGCAATACAGGATCACCGGCCTATCCCGTGGGATCTGATCCTTCCAGGTGAACAGTGCCTCCGGCTCGAGCCACCGCGCCCCGGGAATTTCCGCCGCGTCGGCGAGCCGCACACTGGCGCGACGCACATCCAGCAGGGTGAATTGCCGTCTTGCTGCTTGCCATTCCGCCAGTTCGCAAATCGAGATACGACTCACCGCACACCTCTCAGTGCTGCAACAGATGCACTAGCAACCCCGCCAGGGCGCAAGCGACCACTACCTGGAGATTTTTAGTGCTTGCCAGAAGTAGAGGTCAGGCAACGAGTGCCAATTTCTGTTCGGGGGCGATGCCTCCCGGGGCCATATTTGGCCGTTCGTGATTGTATGTCCATAGCCAATGCGTTGTGTGGTCTTGTACTTCAGCTATCGACTCAACCAGGTAATGCCCCAAGCCAGGCATAGCGTACCGTCCGGCTGTAGCACTCCACCTAGGCGTTCTGCTGCGGATTGCCGGGCAGGACATGCCCCGGGACACCTTGCAGGAACTGGAGCAGAACCTGTGCCTTGAGGTGCATCAGCAGGCCCTGGAATAGATTTGTGCGGATCACTCAGACTCCGACCCCATTGGTTCATTGGTTCCTGTCATGCGCTTCGCATGTTGCCCCCGCTGCACGGCTCCGGGGAATTGCAGTGGGGTGCTCAGTGCCAGGCCGAGTGCGCTGCCCATTCACGGAACTGCTCCGCGGGGATCGGCCGGCTGATGGTGTAACCCTGGGCGATGTCGCACCCAAAGGTACCCAGCCGAGTCAAGGTATCGCGGTCCTCGACGCCTTCGGCGACTACCATAAGATCCAGATTGTGCGCGAGTTCGATGATGGAGCGCACGATCTTGGCCGAGCCATCGTCTCGGGTCATGCGGGTGACGAAGGATTGGTCGATCTTCAGCGCGTCCACCGGCAACTGCTGCAGGTAGGCCAGCGATGAATAGCCGGTGCCGAAGTCGTCGATGGCGAGCCGCGCGTCGAGGTTCTTCAGCCGCACCAGGGTTTCCATCGCCGTCACCGGGTCTTCCATCAGGGCGCTTTCGGTCAGCTCGAACTCGATCCAGTCCGGCTGTGCACCCCAGGTGGCGAAGGCGCCGCTGATGCGCTCGAGCAGTTTGGGATCGCGCAGATCCCGCGCCGAGAGATTGACCGACACCGGCCACTCGATGCCTTCCTCGTGCCAGGCGTAGCGCTGCCCCAGCGCCGCGTCCAGCACCCAGTAGGTGAGTGGCGTGATCAGCCCGGTACTCTCGGCGAGCTTGATGAATTGGTCGGGGGCGAGCAGGCCGTGCTGGGGATGCTGCCAACGCACCAGCGCTTCTGCGCCGCACACCTTGTTCGTGGCGATCTGCAACTGCGGCTGGTATTGCAGCCGGAGTTCGTTGCGCTCGATCGCCCGCCGCAGGTCGCCCATCAACGCCACGTGCTGAGCGCACTCCAGGTCCAGGCCGCCCTTGAACAGCGCATAGCCGATGCTGGAACGTTTGGCCTGCTCCAGGGCGATACTGGCCCGGCGGATCAACGCCTCGGGATCGGTGCCATGGCCGGGGTAGAGGGCGATCCCGATGCTCGCCCGGGCATCGAGGAATAGCCCCGCAAGCTCGATCGGATCATAGAGCGCCACCAGGATCCGCTGCGCCAACTGCGACGCCTGCTCGGCGCCGCCGCTGGGCATCAGCACGGCGAATTCGCACTCGCCGACCCGGGCAACGCTGTTCGTCGCGCCCACCGTCTGCACCAGCCGATCGGCGATTTCCTGCTGGAGCCTGTCGGCCTCGCGGTAACCCAGGACCTCATTGAGCTCCCGGCTGCGCCCGACTTCCAGCTGCAGTAGGCCGAGTGGTCGCCGCTCCTGTCTGGCTGCGGCTATCGCTTCCTCCAGCAATTCGCGCAGGCGGGCCCGGTTCGGCAACCCGGTAAGGGCATCCGAGTAAGCCATGCGTTTGATCGTCTGTTCCGCTAGCGCGGCCCTGGCGCGGGTGCGCAAGGTGCTGATACCGAAACCCAGGTCATTGGCCGTGGCGAGCAGCAGTTCGACTTCCTTGGCGTCGAACGCCTCGGCTTGCGCCGCCATGATGACCAGCATACCGATCAGCTCGCCCTCGACCCGCAGCGGCAAGATTATGGCTGAGGCGTAGCCGCGCTCGCGCGCCTGTTCGCGCAGCGGGGCCTCGGGGTCGTTGAGGATGTCGCGCATCACCACCGGTTGCCCGGTCTCGAGGGACGCATCGAGCTTGCGGGTGAAGGCCAGCCCCTCCTCACTGGACGCCCAGGCGAATCCGAGTGCGAGGAAACCCTCGTCGAACCCCTCGTGGGCCACGGGACGGTAGGGCTGGGCCTTGTCATGGTCGCGGTAGCCGACCCAGGCCAGGCGGTAGCCGCAGTCCGCCACCAGCACCCGGCAGATCTCCTTGAGTAGGCTCGGCTCGTCCGTGGCATGAATCAGCGCATGGTTGACCGCCACCCGCGTCGACAGGACGCGGTTCAGCCCCTGGATCTCCTGCTCTGCCTGCCTGCGCCTGGCCTTGGTTCGCAGGGCTTGGATGCCGAATGCCAGGTCCTCGGCGGCCTCCGTGAGCAGCTCCACCTCCTTCACGCCAAACGCATCGGGCTCCGAGGCGCCGATGCCGATGGCGCCGAAGATCTCGCCTTCGACCCGCAGCGGCAGCGACAGCACCGAGGCGATTCCGTGCTCGATCGACCCTTCGCGCCAGGGCTCCATGTTCGGGTCGGTCTGGATGTTGCGGGTAATGCTCAGGTTGCCGGTACGGATCGCGGTGCCGGTGGGGCCGCGGCCGCGCTCGGCATCCGCCCAGGTCAGGTTGAGCGAGTCCACAAAAGCTTGTTCGAGCCCCGCATGGGCCATGGGTGTGACCGTCTTCGCCGCGTCGTGTTCGGCGCGGCCGACCCAGGCGAGGCGGTAACCGGCCTCTTCGACCACCACCCGGCAGATCTCCTGGAGCAGCGCGCATTCGTCCTCGGCACGCAGCAGCGCCCGGTTGCTTCCGCTCAGGGTCCGTAGCGCCCGGTTGAGATACTCCAGCTCTTCAGTGGTGGCACATTGCGCTTGCATGGATCGCCTCTAGATCGTGTACGACTCCTTTTGAGTATAGAACTGGCGGTCCGTCGAGATGGGCGGCTGCTAGCCAGTGATCCTGTTACTTTTTGAATCGCCCCGACTTAGATAGCCACTTATGATTGTCCGTTTCTGGCCGACACCTGCCGATCACCAGCTCTTTATTGACGTTTTTAGTGCACCAGCAAACCCGCTAACGCACAACCAACCAATACTTGGATCACGCCGCGTTTGAAGCGGAACAAGGCGACGGCGGCCGCCAGGGCGATCAGCGCCGAGGGCCAGTCGAAACGGCCGCTGAAGCCCTGGGGCCAGAGCACGTGATAGCCGAAGAACAGTGCCAGGTTGAGGATCACCCCCACCACGGCGGCGGTGATGGCGGTTAGCGGTGCGGTGAACTTCAGCTCGTTGTGGGTCGATTCCACCAGCGGGCCGCCGGCGAGGATGAACAGGAACGACGGCAGGAAGGTGAACCAGGTGACCAGGCTCGCCGCGACCGCACCGGCGAGGAACGCCTGGTCGGCGCCGAACAGCTGCTGCACATAGGCGCCGACGAAGCCGACGAAGGCCACCACCATGATCAGCGGCCCCGGCGTGGTCTCGCCCAGGGCCAGGCCGTCGATCATCTGCGTCGGCGTCAGCCAGCCGTAGTGGCCGACGGCGCCCTGGTACACGTAGGGCAGCACCGCGTAAGCGCCACCGAAGGTCAGCAGCGCCGCCTTGGTGAAGAACCAGCCCATCTGGGTCAGGGTGCCGTCCCAGCCGAACGCTGCGGTCAGCAGGCCCATCGGCAAAATCCACAAGGCGGCACCGATCACCAGCAGCAGCGCCAGTCGCGGCCAGCGGAAGCGCGCATGTTCGGGCGTCGGCGTGTCGTCATCGATCAGCGCCGGGCCGTAGGACTGCTTCGCCGCGCCATGGCCGCCGCCGACGCTGAATTTTTCCGGCGCCAGACGCCCACCCAGATACCCGATCAACGCCGCACCCAGCACGATCAGCGGGAAGGGAGCGTCGAGCGCAAAAATGGCGACGAAGGAAGCCGCGGCGATCGCCCACAGCCAGTCGCTCTTCAACGCTCGTGAGCCGATGCGGTGGGCGGCCTGCAGCACTATGGCGGTCACCGCGGGCTTGATGCCGTAGAACAACCCGGCCACCACCGGCATCTCGCCGAAGGCGATGTAGAGCCAGGACAGAGCAATCAGGATGAACAGCGACGGCAGCACGAAGAGTACGCCGGCAAGCACCCCGCCCCAGGTGCGATGCATCAGCCAACCTATATAGGTGGCCAACTGCTGGGCTTCCGGCCCCGGCAACAACATGCAGTAGTTCAGGGCGTGGAGAAAACGCCGCTCCGAGATCCAGCGCCGGCGTTCCACCAGCTCCTGGTGCATGAGCGAGATCTGCCCGGCCGGGCCGCCGAAACTGATGAAGCCCAGCTTCAGCCAGAACAGGAATGCCTGAAACAGGCTGACGGGTTCGGCGCGGGGGCGATCCTGCTCTACTGACGGCCTGTTGGTTTCACTCATCGGGGTTCTCTTCTTTCACGAACGCCGCCAGCAGCCCATCGAAGATGGCGCTCGCGGCAGTCAACAGGTGGTCGTCCAGGGGGGTGGTGTCGCGCAGCCCGGCCAACACCCGTTCGATGCCGGCGGCTTCCAGCGGCTGGAGACCGCCGACATCCAGGTAATGCACCAGTGCCGCGATGCGGCTCAGGCCGGGGGCATTCAGGGCAAAGCTCGCCTGCAGGGTTTCGAAGGTCACGCGGTTGCCGACATGGCTGAAGGTCGCGCCATCGAAGTCGAAGCCCAGCGCCTCGGCGGGGCAGTCTTGGGGAGTGTCCAGCCAGAGGATGTGCGCTTGCGGATCGACGAAGCGCCGGATCAGCCAGGCGCTGGCCAGGCGGTCGATCCAGGGACGCTTGCGGGTGGCCCAGACGCGGTTTTGATAGTCGCTGCGGTTCAGCACGGCTATCGGCAGGTCTCGGCTGCTCGGCTCATCCTCCGACAAGGCGCGACTGAGCGCTGTTTCGAGTTCCAGCAGTGCGGCATCGAGCTGCTGCCTGGCTGTACCCGGAAAGAAATCGATGCTCGCCAACTGGGCGAAGGCTTTACGCAGCTTGCGGATCTGCTTGGTGGAGGCCAGGGCATTCTCGGCGTTCAGTTGCCCACGGCACTCCTCTATCTCGCCACGCAGCCTGGCGTAATCCTCGCGCCGGTCGAACAGTTCGATGAAGCGTTCACCGTCAGGGTCATGGATCGGCAGTAGATAGGCCGTGCCATTGATCGAGAGGATGTCGCGCTCGACGGCAACCAATGCCTCGCGGCACGCCTCGCTGTCCGGCAGCAGGTAGGCGCCATCGCGCAGCACGGCGGCACCACTGGCTTTCAACGCCCGCCAGGCCCGCATGCGGGCGGTGGCGTTCGCAGTGGGTAAGCCGATGATCAGGGTCAGCCAATTTTTCATCTAGAGATCGCAACATAAATGGTAGCTGTCTCTACACTACTCCTGGGTGGAGCCATAAGAAAGCCCCGCACTGGCGAGGCTTTCTTATGGCTGCGAACCGGCCTACTGGGCCGGCAGCAGTGTCAGCCTGCCTTGGGTAGTGGCCGCCACTTCCGACTCTTCGAAGTGCTGCGGCCGGTAGCCGCCCTGGATATAGGTTGGCGCCTGATCCGCATAGTGCCGATCGAAGCGCACGCCGCTCTGGCCGACCGGGTTGATGCCGAGGCTGTGGGCCGGGTCGGCGAAGTCGATCAGGCGCCGGGTCGACGGGCCGTAGACCACTTGCCAGGGCGCCGGGCCGACACGGGCAGAGAGGTTGTTCGGCGTCTCGTGACCGCCCGGGGCGGCGAAGGGGCCGACGTTGAAGAGTGTATCCAGCGGCTTCTGCTGACCGAGCGGATGGCCGTGGCTGAGGCTATGGGCCTTGCCCCAGTCCCAGCCGCCGGGATCGTCGCCGAGGGTTTGCTTGAGGTGGGCGAGGCTGGCCTGCCAGGCCGCGTTGACGGTATCGGCGCGGCTTTCCTGCGCCGGCGTGTTGCGGTTGTCCCACCAGGGCGAGTCGGCGTCTGCCGTCAGCCGTGGCAAGGCGAGGTCGAGCCCGCGGGTCGACAGCAGGTTGTCGAAGAAGGCATCGCCGAGCTCGTCGTGCAGGGCGCTATCGGCCAGTTGGAACAACAGCTGGTTGAACAACGTGGCGCTGCTCGAATCGAGCGGGTGGTCGCCTGGCCAGGTCGCCAGCTGTTCGAGCAGCGCGCGTTCTTCCGGCGCCACCACCACCTCACGCAGTACCGGCAGCAACGGCGCGAGCAGACGTGGGCCGTAGCCGGTGGCGGTGTCGAGCTGCAGCGCCTGGCTGTTGTCCAGGCTCCACTTCACCGAGTCGTCGGCCAGCTGTCGGTTGAGGCGCTGGCCGCGGTCCGGCAGGTTGTAGTAACCGGGAATCTCGATGGCCGTCGGCGAAACCGGCTGGAAGTTGGCGGAGACGATATAGCCGCGTGCCGGGTTCTCTTCCTGGGGGTTGTCGCCGAACGGGTAGAAGCCGCGCTTGTCCGCCTCGGCACCGCTGCCGTCGAGGATGAAGTTCGGGTTCACCCCGGCCGGGCGTTTCGGCAGCTGCGCGGCCGCCCACCAGCCGATATCGCCCTTGGCATTGGCCCAGACCAGGTTGAGGCCGGGGGCCTGGATTTTCGCCGCGGCGCTGCGCATCTTCGCCAGGCTGTCGGCGCGGTTGAGCTGGTAGAAACCGTCGAGCAGCGGGTTCTCGGTTTCGAGAAAGGCCCACCACATGGCGATCGGGGTGTTGCCGCCGCTGACGCCGAGGGCGTCGTTGATGATCGGGCCGTGGGGCGACTGACGCAGGCTCAGCTTGACCGGAGCCTGGCCCTTGACGCGGATTTCCTGCTCGCTGGTTTTCAGCTCGACCCACTGACCGTTGAACCAGACCTGATTGGCGTTGGCCGGGTTGAGCTTCTCGGCGATCAGGTCGAGGTCATCGTTCTGGAACATGGTCAGGCTCCAGCCGAAATCCAGGTTATGGCCGAGCGAGGCGAAGGGATTGAGCGCCTGGTGGTGTCCGTACAGCTCGAAGCCCGGCGCCGACAGTTGCGCCTCGTACCACACCGCCGGCACGGCGAAGCGGATATGCGGGTCGCCGGCCAGCAATGGCTTGCCACTTTCGGTGCGGCTGCCGGCGATGGCCCAGGCGTTGCTGCCCTCGAACTGCGGCAGGCCGGCTTCGACCAGCGCCTGCTGGCTGATCCGGGCGATGGCATTGAGGTCTTGCCAGTCGCCGGCGGCCAGGCTGGCCTGACCGACCACGCCTCGTGGGTGCCAGTCGAGGTCGAACAGCTTCAGGTAGTCGGCGCCCAGCTCATCGCGCACATAGGTCAGGACCGGCTCGGTGCGCAAGGCCGCGGCAAAGCTGTAGGCCATATAGCCGGCGACGCTGACGGTGTCTGCCGCGGTGAAGGGCCGCGGTTCGATCCCCAGCAGGTCGAACTCGACAGGTTTGGCGTGGCTGGCCTGGTATTGGTTGATACCGTCCAGATAGGCCGCCAGTGCCTTCCAGGACGGCGACTGCTGGTCGAGCCTGGTCACGTACTGGTCGGCATGCTCGCGGATGCGCAGGGTGCGGAACAGCCGGTCGGTGTCGAGCAGCTTGGCGCCGAGCACTTCCGCCAGCTCGCCACGCGCCAGGCGGCGGAGCATCTCCATCTGGAACAGCCGATCCTGCGCGTGCACATAGCCCAGCGCACGGTACATGTCCGCTTCGTTCTGGGCCTTGATATGCGGCACACCGCGTTCGTCGTAACGCACGCTGACTGCGGCCTAAGGCATAGGCCGGGTAGAGCCGTTTTTTGGCGAAACCCAGCCAACAGACCGTGATAGGTAAACGAATTAACCAGGCGGGCCACTAGATTTATGGCGCTTTACTGGCAGCTTCCAACCACCGGCAGTAACAGCCAACGGCCAGGGTATGGGTGGCGTCGACCGGACGGCCCTGCGCCAGCGCTTCGAGAATCGGCTCGATAAAGCTGTTGCTGGAGCTGCAGGTCGCGCCTTCGCTGTAGGGGCCGAAGTAGGCCAGGCGCCCGTCTTTATCCCAGATACCGACGGCGGGGCTGGCGGGTAGTTGCTCGGCGCCGGGCAGCTGGTTCAGCGGCTGCAACGCCCTCAGGGTGTCCGGCAATTGCCCATGGCTGCCGGGCTTCTGCACGGCATAGAAGGCCACGCCTTGCGGCCCGAAGCGCTCGAGCAGTTCCGCCAGGTGTTGCTGGTTGCCGACATTGCACGGGCAGGCGGGGTCCCAGAAATGCACCACGCGGACCGGCCCCGGCCCCGCCAACTCGTCCGGCAGGCGCAGGTCATCGCCGGCGAACAGCGCGGTCTGTGCGCCGAAGGGGCGGATATAGCGCGCCTCGAACCAGCGGAAGGCGACGAACATGGCGCCCAGCCAAACCACGGCGAGCAGGCCGGCGAGCAGAGTTTTACGGCGAGGCGGGCACATGGCGGATCAATTCTCTAGGGGCGCGTAGCTTGCCATGTCGCGCCCGGCAGCTGAATATCGGCAGCCGCCGCCGGGCGGACAAATCCTCGAGGGATGTCCGCCGCCTATCTTAAGAAGTCCGTGGAAAGTCTTATGCCAGAGCGTTTTCAGCCCGATACCCTGCGTCCGCGCCTGCGACCCTTGGCCGCAGCGGCGGCCGAGCTGCCGGAGGTACAGGCCTATCGGCGCTTCTACGGTCTCGATCTGGCTCAGCGCTATCCGCGCGTGCACAGCCGTCTCGGCTGCTTTCAGGCGGCGGGCTACGAGATAGTCGCCCAGCTCTGGTTGCCCAAACAGCCGGTTGCGACCTTGCTGCTGCAGCATGGCTACTACGACCATATGGGGTTGTATCGGCACGTGATCGACTGGGCGCTGGGCCTGGGCTTCGCCGTGCTTGCCTGTGATCTACCCGGGCATGGCCTGTCCAGCGGGGCGCGCGCCAGTATCGGCGACTTCGCCGACTATCAGGCGGTGCTCCAGGGCCTGTTCGTCGAAGCCGCCGCGCTGGAGTTGCCGCAACCCTGGCACCTGTGCGGGCAGAGTACCGGCGGGGCGATTCTGATCGACTTCTTGTTAAATCAAGAGCCGTTGAACGCTGGCCTGCCGAACGCTGGCAGGCGTCCCGAACTGGGCGAGACCATCCTGCTCGCGCCGCTGGTGCGGCCCCGCGCCTGGGGCTGGTCGAAGTTCAGCTATCGCCTGCTCAAACCCTTCGTCAGGGGGATTGAGCGGCGTTTCAACGCCAACTCCAACGACGCCGACTTTCTCGCGTTCGTCCAGCGCGACCCCTTGCAGCCGCTGAGTCTGCCGACCGCTTGGGTGGGCGCGCTGGCGCGCTGGGTGCCCTATATCGAGGCGGCGCCACGGAGTGCGCGGAGTCCGTTGATCGTGCAGGGCGCTGCCGACCTGACGGTGGACTGGCGCCATAACCTGGCGGTGCTGCGGGACAAATTCGCCAGCCCGACTGTGCTGATGCTGCCAGAGGCGCGCCATCATCTGGCGAATGAGTCCGCCGCGCTGCGGGCGCGCTACTTCGACTTTCTCACCGAGCGTCTGAGCTAAAGCGCGAGTTAGAGACCTGGCTGCGCCGGCGCCAGGTTGGCGCTGCTCTGGCCGACCGCCAAACCGGCGCGTATCGCCGCCAGGGTGGCTTGGTAGTAGGCCTTGCCGGCGGCGGACTCGGCGAAGGTGGCGAACTCTTCCAGTTCCGGGTCGGACAGGTCACGGTAGACGTAGAGCAGGGTGTTATCCAGATCGGCGCCGATCTGCTCCATCAGTCGCTGTCGCTGGCTGTTCAGCAAATCTTGGGCCTGATCGGCGCCGAGTAGCCCGGGCATCATCTGGCTGAGGCTATCCGCGGCGACTCCCGCCAGCGCCAGGCTGACTTCGGCGCCGGCCTCTTTGGCCGGCAAGGCTTGGGCCAGGTGGCGGATCAGCAGGCGGCGGGTGGCGCTGGCTTCGGTTCTCGGCAGGCCGTTGGCGTGTCGGGCGAGTTGCTCGCGGTGGGTCGCGTTGACCTCGGCCGCGGTGATCTTGCGGCCCAGCGGCGATTGGAAAAACGCCAGCGCCGGGGCTGGGTCGGGCAGATTCTGCCGCAGCCCGGCCTGGGCGCGCTGATCCATGGCCTGGGGTGCGAAGCGCTGATTGCTGTTGTTGACCAGCGCCTGATAGACCGCTGGCGGCAAGCTGTTGCGGTAACGCTGCTGGGCGGCGCCGAGGGCATCACTGAAATGCGCGCGTTGCTGCGGCCAACCGGCCACCTGATACAGCTGGGCATGGTCGTCGGCCAGGGTTGGCAGACTGCAGAGCAACAACACAAAAGCAAAAAGGGCGCGCATAAGGACTCCTGTCGAGCAGGCGGCTATTTTCAGCGGCTTGACCCAGGCTTGTCGAGGCGCGTGAGCCACGCTGGTAGAATCCTGGGCATGCCTACTACTACCGAACACTCACTGCTGTTAGCCATAGTCGACGACCTGGCCGAATCGGGCTGGTCGCAGCAGAACCACTTGGTTGCGCAAGATCTGACCCGCGAACTGGCGGCGGAGTGCCGTAAACGTGCGGCGCAAGGCGGCTTAAGCCCGGCCAGCATCGGCCGTGGTGCGACTCAGGTGGTGCGCGAGGGGGTTCGGGGCGACCAGATCCAGTGGCTGGAACGGGGCCAGTCGGCGGCCTCCGATCGCTACTTGGCGCTGATGGACGGCTTGCGCCAGGCGCTGAATCAAGGGCTCTACCTGGGGCTGGAGGATTACGAAAGCCACTTCGCCCTGTATCCGCCGGGGGCCTTCTACCAGAAGCATCTGGATCGCTTTCGCGACGATGATCGGCGGGCGGTCTCGGTCCTGCTCTACCTCAATCAGGACTGGCTGCCGGAGCACGGCGGCGCCTTGCGCCTGTATCTCAAGGGCGAGCCTGAGGCTGGCGAGGACCAGCAGGGCGAGCGGCTGCATGACATTGCCCCGCTGGGCGGCAGCCTGGTGGTGTTCATGTCGGCCGAGGTACCCCACGAGGTGCTGCCGGCGACGCGCGAACGCTTGTCACTGGCCGGTTGGTTCCGTCGCCGCGGCGCTAGGCCGTTGTAGGCTGGAGATGGAGGACAGGATGCAGAAGATCTTGGTCAGCCGCTGTCTGCTCGGGCAGCGGGTGCGTTATGACGGCGGCGCCCACGGCCCGTTTGATCAACTGGCGCTTTGGCAGGCGCAAGGTCGCGTGGTGGCGCTCTGTCCGGAAGTCGCCGGTGGCCTGCCGACGCCGCGGCCGCAGGCGGAGATTCCCGGCGGTCAGGGTGCCCAGGTGCTCGACGGCCAGCGCGCGGTACTGACGATTGAGGGCGAGGATGTCAGCGCGGCGTTTCTCGCCGGCGCGCAGCAGGCCCTGGAGCTGGTGCAGGCACAGGGCATTCGTCTGGCTGTGCTCAAGGCGCGCAGCCCGTCATGCGGCAATAGTGAGAACTACGATGGCAGCTTTTCCGCTACGCGGGTCGTGGGCGAGGGCGTCACCGCCGCGCTGCTCAGGCGTGCCGGGGTGCAGGTCTTTAGCGAGGAGGAGCTGCCGGCGGCGGCAGCGGCCTTACTAGCCTTGGAGGCCGAAGCTGGCGCCAAGCAATAGCGCTGTGTCAGTGCCTAGGCTGGGTAGAGCGCAGCGAAACCCAGCGCGGTGTGGGCAGGGTGCGATAAATCGCCCGCACAAAAAAGGAGGCCGCAGCCTAATGCCAGTCAGTTAAGCCCTTTCGCTTGACCTTGGGCCGCAAGAAATCAAAATCCGATGCCTGAATTGGCATCGGATTTTTTATGCGTCTCGCTCGGGCACTGCAACTGA
>NZ_SCMP01000026.1 GCF_005502935.1 Pseudomonas sp. 2FG | reverse complement strand
CCTTGTGAACGGTCTTGAACCGAGGCATCGCGCCCGCGCCTCCCTGCGATTGAATGAGTCGAAGATTATCAGCCGGCACCGCGGCAGGCAGCAGGTTTTTCTACAGCCTCAACGATTAGGTTAAGGGGCCGCGGAACGCGGTCCCAGTGAGCGCAGCGAACGACTTGAACCGTTTGTTAGACGGTGTGGCCAAGCCGAGCACTGAGTAAGTAGGCGACACCGAATTTACCCCGAGTCGTGCGCAGAGAGCGAGCAACAAACTTGAGAGCTGCTGCCCGCGCAGCAACGGCGTGCTGAAAAAGCCGATGGCGCCAGCGATGGGCCGCGAAAGCCAGCCAGCAAGCTGCAAGTAGGAAAACGCAACTACGCGCCGACACGGACCAAGACCGTCAGCAACTCTGGGCCATGCGAGTCATGATGAATTACTGCTTCCGTGCATACGAATACTCGACCGAAAAATAACAGCGCCTAACGTTTGGTTAAGGGGCCGGCTTCAGCCGGTCCCGAGTGAGCGAAGCGAACGGCTTGAACCACTAGTTAGGTTTCACTTGCACAAATTGTCCCTCACCAGAGTTGCCGCAATTTGTTGAGCAGACCAGTGGCGAGTAACCCAGATGGTTAGTGCCGCACCGGACGTATGCCACCAGGTATTGTTGCCCATACGATGAGCAGCATTATAGGTGCTCGCAATTCGCCATGCGGCACGTTCTCCTGGTGTCGTACGAAGTGGATTACCAAGCAGGAACTTACTAGCGACCGCCCAAGGATTAGTAGGTTTAACCTCGACAGGCAGCGCCTCTCGGCATTGACTCCATGCTTTATCAATGGCCTCCTGACTGTAGCTTTCAGGATTGGCGGGAACTGGGCGGCCGTCAACGCTGTATATGCCGATGATATAAACAATGCCGGGGAATGCGGCAACCAACAGAAAAGACACTAACAGTATTGAAAGGATGACCCGGCGTAAGAGAAGCATGGGGTGATACCTAACGATTAGGTTAAGGGGCCGCGGAACGCGGTCCCAGTGAGCGCAGCGAACGACTTGAACCGTTTGTTAGACGGTGTGGCCAAGCCGAGCACTGAGTAAGTAGGCGACACCGAATTTACCCCGAGTCGTGCACAGAGAGCGAGCAACAAACTTGAGAGCTGCTGCCCGCGCAGCAACGGCGTACTGAAAAAGCCGATGGCGCCAGCGATGGGCCGCGAAAGCCAGCCAGCAAACTGCAAGTCGGAAAGCGCAACTACGCGCCGATACGGACGAAAGCCAACAGCCACGCCGAGTAGTGCGAGTGATGATGAATTACTGCTTCCGTGCATACGAGTACTCGACCAATAAATAACAGCGCCTAACTATAAATAGACACCAAATGGTGTGATAACGCTTTCACGGGCTTGGTGGATAACATTCCTTGTTCTCTCGTCTATTCCTGACTAGGCTGGACATTGTGGCGGTCGGGTGACCGCTGAAAGGAGTTATACACCATGGACGGAAAGCCCAAGCTGCTCGATCAGCTGCGTGATCAAATTCGCTTGAAACACTACTCCATCCGCACCGAGCACGTCTATTGCGAATGGGTTAAGCAGTTCATACGGTTTCATCAGTATCGCCATCCCACTGAGATGGGGGCGGCTGAGGTTGAGGCATTTCTTTCGGATCTTGCGGTGCGGCGCAATGTTTCTGCTTCTACGCAGAATCAGGCGTTGGCGGCGTTGTTGTTCCTCTACAAGCAGGTACTCAGGCTTGATTTACCCTGGCTTGGCGAGGTGGTGCGGGCGAAGAAGCCTGTGCGTTTGCCGGTGGTCTTGAGTGTCGCCGAGGTGCAGCAGGTGTTGTCGCAGTTGCAGGGCGAGTTGTGGTTGATCGCCAGCTTGTTATATGGCTCGGGCATGCGCTTGATGGAGGTCATGCGCTTGCGGGTCAAGGATGTCGACTTCGCGCGCCGGGAAATCCTGATTCGTGACGGCAAGGGCATGAAGGATAGGGTGACAATGCTGCCGCAGCGCTTGGTGCAGCCTCTCAAGCAGCAGCTGGCTGTAGTGCGGGCCTTGCACCGAGTGGAGCTGGAGGCCGGGCGCGGTGATGTGTATTTGCCCTTTGCGCTGGAGAAGAAATACCCGAGTGCGCCGTGGGAGTGGCCCTGGCAGTACGCCTTTCCGGCTGCTGGGCTGTCGGTTGACCCGCGCAGTGGCAAAGTGCGTCGCCATCATGCCGACGAGAAGCGCGTGCAGCGGGCGTTCAAGCGTGCGGTACAGGCTGTGGGCATTTGCAAGCTGGCAACTCCACACACCTTGCGCCACTCCTTCGCCACGCACCTGCTGGAAAGCGGCCAGGACATTCGCACCGTGCAGGAGTTGTTGGGCCATGCCGATGTGAAGACCACGATGATCTACACCCATGTGCTCAACCGTGGCGGATTGGGGGTGGTGAGTCCGTTGGATCGCTGAGCCGACGCATCAAAGCCTGCCGCTGCGCCTTAGGCGGCGGAGCACCCAGCGCCGATAGCACCAGGAAAGCAGCGGCTTCAGCCCGGGCAGGGCGAGTAGCCGGGCCAGGGGCTTGAGGCGGCGGGTGCGGGCCAGCAGCAGGATATAGGCGTCCAGTTCGCGGTGGATGCGGCCCTGTTCGTCCTGTACGTGCAGTTCGGTCAGGGCCAGGTAGGGGTCGATGCCGATCCGCCGCAGCTCTTCGTCGCGCCCGCTGATATCCAGCCATTCCACCGGATCGTCGCTATCGGTGCTGAATGCCTGGTAACGGCGCCGATCGGCGACGCAGCGCGGGCAGGCGCCGTCGTAGTAGACCTTGAGTTTGGCCATGGGAGTGGCTTGGTGGGTGGGGGTAATAAAGAGTGTAGAGGAGGGGAGCCCCTCGCCCTAACCCTCTCCCCCAGGGGGAGAGTGTAGAGGAGGGGAGAGGGAGGCGATCAGAGCGTTTCGGCCCAGAGGTCGTACTCGTCGGCGTCGGTGACGCGGCACCAGACTTTGTCGCCGGGCTTGAGGTCTTGGTCGCTGTCGACGTAGACGTTGCCGTCGATTTCCGGGGCGTCGAAGAAGCAGCGGCCGACGGCGCCTTGCTCGTCGACTTCGTCGATCAGCACTTCGATGTCCTTGCCGACTTTCAGTTGCAGGCGGGCGGCGCTGATGGCTTGTTGGTGGGCCATGAAGCGATCCCAGCGATCCTGCTTGACTTCATCGGGCACCACTTCGGCATCCAGATCGTTAGCCGGAGCACCTTCAACCGGGGAGTACTGGAAGCAGCCGACGCGGTCGAGCTGGGCTTCGGTCAGCCAGTCGAGCAAGTATTGGAAGTCTTCTTCGGTTTCGCCGGGGAAGCCGACGATGAAGGTGGAGCGGATGATCAGCTCCGGGCACTGTTCGCGCCACTTCTTGATGCGCGCCAGGGTCTTGTCTTCGAAGGCCGGGCGTTTCATGGCCTTGAGGATTTTCGGGCTGGCGTGCTGGAAGGGGATGTCCAGGTACGGCAGGAGCTTGCCGGCGGCCATCAACGGGATCACATCGTCGACGTTGGGGTAGGGGTAGACGTAGTGCAGGCGCACCCAGACGCCGAGGGTGCTGAGCGCCTCGCAGAGTTCCAGCATGCGGGTTTTCACCGGCTGGCCGTTCCAGAAGTCGGTCTTGTACTTGACGTCGACGCCGTAGGCGCTGGTGTCCTGGGAGATCACCAGCAGCTCTTTGACGCCGGCCTTGACCAGGCGCTCGGCCTCGCCCAGGACGTCACCGACCGGGCGGCTGACCAGTTTGCCGCGCATCGACGGGATGATGCAGAAGCTGCAGCTGTGGTTGCAGCCTTCGGAGATCTTCAGGTAGGCGTAGTGGCGCGGGGTGAGTTTGATGCCTTGTGGTGGCACCAGATCGATCAGTGGGTTGTGGTCGAGTTTCGGCGGCACGGCGTCGTGCACGGCGTTGACCACTTGTTCGTACTGCTGCGGGCCGGTGACGGCCAGCACGCTGGGGTGTACGTTGCGGATGGCGCTTTCTTCCACGCCCATGCAGCCGGTGACTATGACTTTGCCGTTTTCGGCGATGGCTTCACCTATCACTTCCAGCGATTCGGCCTTGGCGGTGTCGATGAAACCACAGGTGTTGACCACCACCACGTCGGCGTCCTGATAGGTGGCGACGACCTCGTAACCTTCCATGCGCAGCTGGGTCAGGATACGTTCGGAGTCGACCAGGGCCTTCGGGCAACCCAGGGAAACGAAGCCGACTTTCGGCGTGGCGGCGGTGGACATGGCTAACCTCAGGCTTTGGAGATGGACGCTTGTGGCGCCGCTGATCAAAAAGTGCGCAATTCTAGCGGCAGGCCGCGCGCTTGACCAGCCTCCGTCCGGCAGATGCCGCTTGGCTAGGCTCAGGGCGGCCGGTCGAGCAGCGTGCCGGCTTCTTAGGGCCAGGATAATCGGGTATAAAGCCGGCCAGTTTGGGCAGATGCGTGTGGCACCACTGTCCGCGATCCAGTTCAGGAGCTTACTGCATGTCCAAGACGCTTTCTGCGGCGGCTGGCGAGCCGGCACCTCAGGCTAAATCATCGACAATCGGCCTGATGGTCGCCGCGGTGGGGGTGGTGTATGGCGATATCGGCACCAGCCCGCTGTACACCTTGAAGGAGGTCTTCTCCGGCCATTATGGGGTGCAGGCCAACCAGGATGGGGTGCTCGGCGTCCTCTCGCTGATCTTCTGGTCGCTGATCTGGGTGGTGTCGATCAAGTACGTGCTGTTTATCCTGCGCGCCGACAACCAGGGCGAGGGCGGGGTCATGGCGCTCACCGCCCTGGCGCGGCGTGCGGCCCTGCCTTACCGGCGGCTGAAGACGCTGCTGGTGCTACTCGGCCTGTTCGGTACTGCGCTGTTCTACGGCGACAGCATGATCACCCCGGCGATCTCGGTGCTCTCCGCGGTGGAGGGGCTGCAGCTGGCCTACCAGGGGGTCGAAGACTGGGTGGTGCCGCTATCCTTGATAGTGCTGGTCGGTCTGTTTCTGATCCAGAAGCACGGCACTGCGCGTATCGGAATCCTGTTCGGCCCGGTGATGGTGCTCTGGTTCGTCGTCCTCGGCACGCTCGGGGTCTATGGCATCCTGCAGCGCCCGGAGGTGCTGGAGGCGCTCAACCCCTATTGGTGCGTGCGGTTCTTTATCACCCATCCGGGCATCGGTGTGACCATCCTCGGTGCGGTGGTGCTGGCGCTGACCGGCGCCGAGGCGCTGTATGCCGATATGGGCCACTTCGGCCGCAAGCCGATCGACCGCGCCTGGTTCGCCCTGGTGCTGCCGGGGCTGGTGCTCAACTACTTCGGCCAGGGCGCGGTGATCCTGGCCGATCCGGAAGTGGCGCGTAACCCCTTCTACCTGCTGGCGCCAAGCTGGGCGCTGCTGCCGATGATCGGGCTCGCCACCCTGGCCACCATCATCGCCTCGCAGGCGGTGATCACCGGCGCCTTCTCGCTGACCCGCCAGGCCATCCAGCTCGGCTACGTGCCGCGGATGTTTATCCAGCACACCTCCAGCCATGAGCAGGGGCAGATTTACATCGGCGCGGTGAACTGGGCGCTGATGGTCTGCGTGGTGCTGCTGGTCATAGGTTTTGGGTCCTCCAGCGCGCTGGCCGCGGCCTACGGGGTGGCGGTGACCGGCACCATGCTGATCGACACCCTGCTGGTGGCGGCGGTGATGCTGCTGCTGTGGAAGACCCCGCGCTGGTTGGCTTTCCCGGTACTGCTCGGTTTCCTCCTGGTGGACATCCTGTTCTTCGCCGCCAACGTGCCGAAGATCCCCGAGGGTGGTGCCTTCCCGGTGATAGTCGGTATTGCCCTGTTCATCCTGATGACCACCTGGAAGCGCGGTCGGCAGATCGTCGTCGAGCGCCTGGATGAGACTGCGCTGCCGCTGCCGATCTTCATCAACAGCATCCGCGCCCAGCCGCCGCACCGCGTGCAAGGCACCGCGGTGTTCCTCACCGCGCGCTCGGATGCGGTGCCCCATGCGCTGTTGCACAACCTGTTGCACAACCAGGTGCTGCACGAGCAGGTGGTACTGCTCACGGTGGTGGCCGAGGACAGCCCGCGGGTACCGGAGGAGCAGCGTTTCGAGGTGGGAGCCTATGGTGAGGGCTTCTTCCGGGTGATCCTGCACTTCGGCTTCATGGAGGAGCCGGACGTACCGGCGGCGCTCAAGCTGAGTCACTTAAGCGAGCTGGACTTCAGTCCGATGCGCACCACCTATTTCCTCAGTCGCGAGACGGTGATCCCGACCAAGCGCATCGGCATGGCGCGCTGGCGCGAGGGGCTGTTCGCCTTCCTGCTGAAGAACGCCAACGGCAACCTGCGCTTCTTCAATCTACCGCTGAACCGGGTGATTGAGTTGGGCACCCAGGTGGAAATCTGATCCACCAGGGCTGCTCTACCCGCCACGTAGGGCGGGCTTCGGCCCACCGATATGAGGTTTGTGGAGGCTAAGCCGTTTTGCAGCTTCGCTCTACCTGGGCTGGTTACCCATAGCGGCGCGATGAATATTTTCCGATGGCCACAGTATTCTGCTGCTGGATAGTAGTTCCGAGCGCTGCTTGCTGCGCCGCATGCTCGCGGCAGATCAATCGGAGAAGCACTTATGAGCCCCTATAGCAGCCTGCAGCGTGATGATGAGGCGGGCGTCGCCATCATCAGCTTTGACCATCCGCCGATTAACCTGCTCGATCGCCAAGTGGTGGTCGATCTGTTGCGACTGGTCAAAGAGCTGGAACAGGACAGCGCCACTCGGGTTGTGCTGTTTCGCAGCGCCAATCCGGATTTCTTCATCGCTCACTTCGATTTGGCCGGGCAGGTCGGTGAGCGGGCGCCAGCCTTGCCACCTGCCGGTGAGGCAAGCCTGTTGAGTGCGTTGTTCAGTCGCTTTGCGCGTTTGCCGCAAGTCACCATCGGGGAGTTGCAGGGGCGTGCCCGTGGTGCCGGCAGTGAGTTTCTGTTGTCGCTGGATATGCGTTTCGCCTCCCGCGAGCGGGCGCTGCTCGGCCAGCCGGAAGTGGCGGTGGGTTTACATCCGGGGGCCGGGGGCACTGTGCGGCTGGCGCAGATGCTCGGCCGTGGTCGGGCGCTGGAGGTTTGTTTGAGCGGGGATGACTACGACGCCGAGACCGCCGAGCGTTATGGCTGGATCAATCGCGCGCTGGCGGATGCAGAGCTACGACCCTTTACCGAAGCCTTGGCGCGGCGTATCGCCAGCTTCCCCGCTGGCGGTATTGCCCATGCCAAAGCCGTGGTCGGGCAGTGCACGCAATTGGATTCGGCCGCTTTGGCCGATGAGTCGCAGCGCTTCATCGCCGAGATGGCTTCGGCAGAAACCGTGCGGCGCGTCGAGTGGATGCTGGCCCAGGGTGGGCAAGCCGATGGCGAGTTGGAGCGCCAGCTGGGGGCATTGCTGGCGCGCTATCCCGAGCAGCTGAGCTGATTCAGGAACGCCAGAAACAAAAAAGGCCACTTTTTCAAGTGGCCTTTAAATGTTTGGTTGCGGGAGCCGGATTTGAACCGACGACCTTCGGGTTATGAGCCCGACGAGCTACCAGACTGCTCCATCCCGCGCCGCCAATTCTACAGCCGAGCGCTGCCCTGTCAACCACTATTTTGCTTTTGGATCAAAGACTTAAGTGCTTGCTGAAACGACAGGCACAAAAAAGGGCCACTTTTGCAAGTGACCCTTTAAATGTTTGGTTGCGGGAGCCGGATTTGAACCGACGACCTTCGGGTTATGAGCCCGACGAGCTACCAGACTGCTCCATCCCGCGCCGCCAATTCTACAGCCGAACGCTCGGTTGTCAACCTTTAGTTTTGAAAAACTGTTGCTTGTTCAGATGCTTAGCGCGGACCTGGTGCTACACTGCGAGGCTCCAGGCCATGCTGGGCGGGGCTTACCGGACTTTCCGTGCGCAAGATTATCCACGTCGACTGCGACTGCTTTTACGCCGCCATCGAGATGCGCGACGACCCGCGCCTGGCCAATAAACCCTTGGCGGTCGGCGGCGCGGCGGATCGACGTGGAGTCATCGCCACCTGTAACTATGAAGCGCGGGCTTACGGGGTGCGCTCGGCTATGTCCTCACGGCAGGCGCTGAAGCTGTGCCCGGATCTGCTGATAGTCCGACCGCGGATGGAGGTCTATAAGGAGGTCTCGCGGGAGATTCAGGCGATCTTTCGCGAATACACCGAGATCATCGAGCCTTTGTCGCTGGATGAGGCCTTTCTGGATGTCTCGGATTGCCCACACTTTTCCGGTAGCGCCACGCGTATTGCCCAGGACATTCGGCGGCGGGTCTCGCTGCAGCTACACATCACAGTGTCCGCCGGGGTGGCGCCGAATAAGTTCCTCGCCAAGATCGCCAGTGACTGGCGCAAGCCCAACGGTTTATTCGTGATTACCCCGGATGAGGTGGACGGCTTCGTCTCGGCGCTGCCGGTCAGCAAGCTGCACGGGGTGGGCAAGGTCACCGCGGACAAGCTCGGGCGCCTGGGGATCATCAGCTGTCTGGATCTGCGCGAGTGGAGCAAGCTGGCGTTGGTGCGCGAGTTCGGCAGCTTTGGTGAACGCCTATGGAACCTGGCGCGCGGCATCGACGAGCGCGCGGTGCAGGTCGATAGCCGCCGCCAGACCCTGAGCGTGGAAAACACCTACGACAAGGATCTGCCCGATCTGCCGGCTTGCCTGGAGCGTTTACCGGGCTTGCTGGAACTGTTGAACGAACGCATGGCGCGGCTGGATGGCAGTTACCGGGCGGACAAACCTTTCGTTAAATTGAAATTCCATGACTTCACCCAGACCACCCTCGAGCAGGCCGGCGCCGCGCGCGATCTGGACAGTTATCGGAAGTTGCTGAGCAGCGCATTCGAGCGTGGCGGCAAGCCGGTGCGGCTGATCGGGGTCGGTGTGCGGCTGGTCGATCTACGGCGGGTGAGCGAGCAGTTGGAGCTGTTCGCTCGCTGAGCGTATTCCCTACCTGGGGTCATCAATCGACGTGGGGTGGATAACGTTCTTCTTAGCCACCAACGAGGCAGACTGGATACCTTATGGTGGAAAACCGCTTTGCGGGTTTTCCACCCTACGCACCTCAGGTTCCCTCGCGGATCCGTGAAGAACCTCTATCAGCCCTTTTCCGGCCACACGCGGATAGGTTTGCCTTGCGCCGGCCACAGGCGTAGCTGGTCGATCGGCGAAACGTCCCAGCGTTGAACCTTGCCCAGCGCCTCGAGGAAGCGGGCCTCCTGCTCCATCAACGCCGGGGCGCACATTTTGCGGGTGCTGCCGGCTTGGCCGAAGCTGAGTTGCTCGCCTTGCATTGCATAGGACGCGAACCAGTGGTTGCAGCCCGCACTGCCATAGGCGCGGCCGTCTGCGCCCAGGGTCAGGGTCAGGTGGCTGTTGTCGATCAGCGGGCGTTCGCCGATCCATTCCACCTGGTAGGTGCTGTCTTGTTCCAGCACCAGGGCGTCGCTGGCGCAGCCGAGCAGGCTGGTGGCGAGCAGGCTGAGGGCGAGGGTGCGTTGCATTGGGCATCCTTTTGGCGCTATTGATCTTTTTGGCATTGGGGGCACAGGTGACGGCCGTTGCTGTTCTGCCAGTGCAGTTCGCGAATGCGGGCCTCGGCGGCCGGCGCCTGGGCCTTTTTGCCGAGCGCGGAGTCGACGGCGAACTCGAAATCCAGCTGTACGCCGCAACCGTCGCAGTTGACCTGCCAATTCAGGATAGCCAATTCGCCGAACGCCGGCCCTTGCGCCACGGCGACCCACTGCCCGGCTGGGTTGATCAGGTGGCGAACCTTGTCCACGTTCAGGCGCATGCTCAGGTCGCGGCTGCCTTTGAGGGTCACCAGCAGGCTGTCGCCGCTCTGGATCGAGCCGCCGTTGCCGGTGACTTGATAACGACCCGGCGCCAGGGCGCGGCATTCGATCAGGGTGTGCTCGGGGTTGAGCAGGTTGTAGCGGAAGTCGTGTTCGGCCATGGGAGCTGGTTTCAGTCGCTATCTAAGAGGAAATATAAGGCCGGCAGCTTAACACGGCCTAGGGTCCGACCCGACTCCGCGGCCGCCCAGCGGCCTACCTGTGCCACCGGCCTAGGCGTTGGTGTGGGCCTCACTCGCCAGTCGGGTGATGGCGGCGTCCAGCTCGTCCAGCGCCATGCTGGCGGCCGGATCGTTTTGCTTGAGCAGGGTTTCGCTGCGCTGGCAGGCGGCTCGCAGTTGCGGGACGCCGCAATAACGGGTGGCGCCGTGCAGGCGATGCACCCGTTCGATCAAGGCGCTGCGGTCGTCCGCAGCGCGGGCTTGGCGAATGGCGTGACGATCCGCCTCCAGCGAGGCGAGCAGCATGCTCAGCATGTCGGCGGCCAGCTCGGCCTTGCCGGCGGCCAGGCGCAGGCCCTCTTCGGCGTCCAGGACGCGCTGGTTGAGCTGGGCTGCTGAGCTCTGCGCGGAGCGTTCCGGGCCGTGGTTGCGCAGCGCCAGGCCGGTCCACTTGAGCACCACTTGGGCCAACTGCCGCTCGCCGATCGGCTTGGTCAGGTAGTCGTCCATGCCGCCTTGTAGCAGCGCGCGTTTTTCGTTGGCCAGGGCATGGGCGGTGAGCGCGATGATGGGTATTGGCCCGGTCTCGCGTTCGGCTTCCCACTGACGGATGGCCTCGGTGGTTTGCCGGCCGTCCATGCCCGGCATTTGCACGTCCATGAAAATCAGGTCGAAGGACTTCTGCTGGAGGATCGCGAGGGCGGCGTAGCCACTGTCGACGGCGCTAACCTCGGCACCCATGTCACCGAGCAGGGTTTGCACCAGCAACAGGTTGGCCGGGTTGTCGTCGACGCAGAGCAGGCATGGCGGCCGGCTGGCCGGCGTGCTGGCGGTTTCTACGCGCAGGTGGCGCGGGCTGACCAGCTCCGCCAGGGCGCGCTGCAGCTTGCGGGTGCAGGCCGGTTTGGCTTGCAGTTGGCTGTAGGCGTCGGGCAGGGACTCGTGATAGAGCGCCTGTTCGGTGGTCGGGCAGAGCACCAGGCTCTTGCAACCGAGGCGCTCGAGGTCCCAGATGCGCTGGCTCAGGCGTTCCGGCGGCAGCTCTTGGGCGGTCACGCCGAGTACGGCCAAGCCAATCGAGCTGTCGCCGTGTCGCTGTGCGGCCACGGCTTCCAGCAGGCTGTCCAGGTGGTGGTACTGCAACACCTGCAGGCCGCAGTCTTCCAACTGGTGTTGCAGGGCCTGGCGCGCCAGTTCATGGCTTTCCAGGATGGCCACGCGGCGGCCGAGCAGTGGCGCCCGCGGCAGGTCTTCGGCGTCATCGCGGGCTTTCGGCAGGCTCAGGCTGATCCAGAATTCCGAGCCTTCGCCGGGGGTGCTGGCGACGCCGATTTCGCCGCCCATCTGTTCGATCAGACGCTTGGAGATCACCAGGCCGAGGCCGGTGCCGCCGGCTTGCCGCGACAACGAGTTGTCCGCCTGGCTGAAGGCCTGGAACAGCGCCCGCAGATCCTCATCGGACAGGCCGATGCCGGTGTCCTGCACACTGATGCGCAGTTGGGCGCGATCGGCGCTTTCGTCCTCGACCATGGCCCGCAGGGCGATGGTGCCTTTGCGGGTGAACTTGATCGCGTTGCTGACCAGGTTGGTCAGCACCTGTTTCAATCGTTGGGGGTCACCGATCAACGACAGCGGGGTGTCGCGGTAGACCAGGCTGACCAGTTCCAGCTGCTTGGCGTGGGCGGCCGGGGCGAGGATGGTGAGGGCGTCCTGCAGCACATCACGCAGGTTGAAGGGGATATTTTCCAGCACCAGTTTGCCGGCTTCGATTTTCGAGAAGTCGAGGATTTCGTTGATGATCCCCAGCAGGCTGTCGGCGGATTTCTCGATGGTGCCCAGGTAGTCCTGCTGGCGCGGCGTCAGCGCGCTTTTTTGCAGCAGGTTGGTGAAGCCGAGAATGCCATTGAGTGGGGTGCGGATCTCATGGCTCATGTTGGCGAGGAACTCGGATTTGATCCGGCTCGCCTCCAGGGCCTCCTTGCGCGCGAAGTCCAGTTCGATGTTCTGGATTTCGATGGTTTCCAGGTTCTGCCGGACGTCTTCGGTGGCCTGGTCGATGCTGTGCTGCAGTTCTTCCTGGGCGTTTTGCAGCGACTCGGCCATGCGGTTGATGCCCGAGGCCAGTTCGTCCATTTCATGGCTGCCGAGCGGTGGCAGGCGGGTTTCCAAACGGCCTTCCTTGAGTTGGCTGACGCTCTGCTTGATCCGCCGCAGCGGCTCGTTGATCGTGCGGCTCATGTGCAGGGCCAGCAGTGCGGTGACGCCGAGCCCGGCGACAATCAACAGCAGGCTGGCGAACAGGCTGCGGTAGCCGCGCAGTAAGGTGCCGTGGTGCGATAACTCCAGCTCGGCCCAGCCCAGCAGGCGTTCGGGGTCATCGGCTGTCGGGTCGCCGGCCAGGCTGCGATGGCGGCCGAGCACCGGCAGCAGAAAGCGTGTCGCATCCTTGCCGCTGCGCTGCAGCAACTGGTTGCCGTCGCCCTCCGGCGTTGGGTTGAGCATGCTCGGACCGGCGTGCGCCAGGCGCGCATGGTCGGCGGAGAGAAAGCGCACGGCACGCACATCCGGCTGATCCAGGGCCTCGCTGGCGATCCGGTTGAGCAGCTGGGTGTCGTTGCGCGCCAACGCGGGGGCGGCCAGAGGGGCCAGTTGCTCGGCGATCATCTGCCCACGCTGGAGTAACTGCGCGTGCAGGTCGGACAGCTGCACCCAGGTGAAATAGCCACCCAGCACCAGCGCCAACAGGCTGGTGGGTAACAGAGTGAGCAGTAATACGCGGCCCTTGATGCCAAGATCCTTGAACACAATCATCCTCCCGCGTTGCACTGGTTCTATGGGCTCAGGCCGGCAGTGTAGCGCTTGCCTTTGTGCGAACAAGAGGCGAACGCTGTCCTTATAACAACCTGTAATAAGCAGCCGTGTTCGGGTGTTATGGCGCTCGGCAGTTTGCCGCTATCATGGGTGCCCCCGCAGCCTGGATTGCGAAGACGCCATGACCCTGCAGTACCCCACTATCGCCGATTGCGTCGGCAACACGCCGCTGGTGCGCCTGCAACGCTTGCCGGGTGCCACCAGCAACACCTTGTTGGTGAAATTGGAAGGCAATAACCCGGCGGGCTCGGTGAAAGACCGCCCGGCGCTGTCGATGATCACCCGCGCCGAACTCAGTGGCGCAGTCAAACCCGGCGATACCCTGATCGAAGCGACCTCCGGCAACACCGGGATCGCGCTGGCCATGGTCGCCGCGATCAAGGGTTACCGGATGATCCTGATCATGCCGGACAACATGAGCGCCGAGCGCAAGGCGGCGATGACCGCCTATGGCGCCGAGCTGATCATCGTCAGCAAGGAAGAGGGCATGGAAGGTGCCCGCGACCTGGCCGAACGCATGCAGGCCGAAGGCAAGGGCAAGGTGCTCGATCAGTTCGCCAATGGCGATAACCCGATCGCCCATTACAACGGTACGGGCGCGGAAATCTGGCGCCAGACCCAGGGCAGCATCACGCACTTCATCAGCTCCATGGGCACCACCGGCACCATCATGGGGGTGTCGCGTTACCTCAAGGAACAGAACCCGGCGATTCAGATCGTCGGTTTGCAGCCGCTGGAAGGCTCGGCGATTCCGGGCATCCGTCGCTGGCCAGAGGAGTATCTGCCGAAGATTTATCAGGCCGAGCGCGTCGACCGCATCGTCGATATGTTGCAGAGCGAAGCGGAAGACGTGATGCGTCGGCTGGCCCGCGAGGAAGGCATCTTCTGTGGCGTTTCCTCCGGTGGCGCGGTGGCAGCCGCCTTGCGCTTGTCGCGTGAAGTGGAGAATGCCGTCATCGTGGCGATCATCTGCGACCGCGGCGACCGTTATCTATCCACCGGCGTCTACGATGACCCACGCTAATCATGGCTAAACGTAGCGGCGATTTGCGCTTCCAGCCGAGCGGCGGTACTCGCACGCCACAAATTCCGCTGGGCAAGAAACAGCGCCTGACCATCGAGCGCCTGGCCAATGACGGGCGCGGCATCGCGTTCTTCGAGGGGCGCACCTGGTTCGTCGCCGGCGGCCTGCCGGATGAGCAGGTGGAAGCCCGCGTGCTCGCTGCCCGCAGTCAGGTCGTCGAGGCGCGCGCCGAACGGATTTTCACCGCCGCCCCGCAGCGGCGTGTCGCGCCCTGCGCCCATGCGGGGCGCTGTGGCGGCTGCACCCTGCAGCACCTGCCGCACAGCGAGCAGCTGGCCTTGAAGCAGCGCCTGTTGGCCGAGCAACTGAGTCGAATCGCCGGGCTGCAGCCGGACGAGTGGGCGCCGGCGCTGGTCGGCCCGGAGTTCGCCTATCGCCGCCGCGCGCGCATTGCGGTGCGCTGGGATGCCAAGGCTAAACACCTGGATGTCGGTTTTCGCGCGGCGGCCAGCCAGGACATAGTGGCCATCGCCGATTGCCTGGTACTGGTACAGCCCTTGCAGCCGATTATCCGCGCCTTACCGCAGCTGCTGCGTGGCTTGGCCAAACCGCAAGCGCTGGGGCATGTCGAGCTGTTCAGTGGCACGGCCAGCGCCGTTTTGGTGCGCCATACCGCGCCGCTGCCGGACGCCGACCTGGCGCTGTTGCAGGTCTTCTGTGCCGAGCACGGCGCGCAATTGTGGCTGCATGGCGTCGGTGAGCCGCAGCCGGTCGATTGCGCGCAGGTGCTGGGCTATCGTCTGGCGGCTTGGGATTTGCAGTTGGAGTATCGCCCCGGCGATTTCGTCCAGGTGAATGCGCCGGTGAATGAGGCGATGATCGCGCAGGCGCTAGACTGGTTAGCGCCACAACGCGATGAGCGGGTGCTGGATCTATTCTGTGGCCTGGGCAATTTTGCCCTGCCGCTGGCCCGCCAGGTGCGCGAAGTGGTGGCGGTGGAAGGTGTCGCGGCCATGGTCGAACGGGCGGCGAGTAACGCCGCGGCCAATGGTCTGCACAACGCGCAGTTTTTCCAGGCGGACCTGTCGAACCCGCTGGCCGACGCCCCTTGGGCGGCCCAGGGTTTCTCCGCGGTACTGCTGGACCCACCGCGCGACGGTGCGCTGGAAGTGGTTCGGCAAATCGGCGCTTTGCGCGCCAAGCGAGTGGTGTATGTGTCCTGCAATCCGGCGACTCTGGCGCGCGATGCGGCTGAGTTGGTGCGGCAGGGCTACCGGCTAAAACGTGCCGGAATCCTCGATATGTTTCCGCAGACGGCACATGTCGAGGCGATGGCGTTATTCGAGGCGGACTAGGAAGTTCGCGTAATCCGACCAGTCCAGAGAAGGCTGGCGATTTTCTATGAAGTCAGGCGGCGTGTTTGCCGCACGACTTAGGGAAGGTAAACGATGGTACAGGTTAGAGCGCAGCAACCGATCAATACGGACGGCAGCATCAACCTAGAGGCCTGGCTCGATCATGCGGTCAGCGTCGATCCGGCGTTGGATCGTGAGGCCTTGAAGGCGGCTTGCGAGTTCGCCCGTGAGGCCGAGCAGCAAGCCAATGCCGCACAGAATCTGTGGGCCGAAGGTACCTCCAGTTTCCGCACCGGCCTGGAGATCGCCGAAATCCTCGCCGACCTCAAGCTCGATCAGGATTCTCTGGTCGCGGCCGTCATTTATCGCGGCGTGCGTGAGGGCAAGATCACCCTGGCCTCGGTCCATCAGCGTTTCGGCTCGGTGGTCGCCAAGCTGATCGAAGGCGTGCTGCGCATGGCGGCGATCAGCGCCAGCCTCAACCCGCGCGAGTCCCTGGTGCTCGGCACCCAGGCCCAGGTGGAAAACCTGCGCAAGATGCTGGTGGCGATGGTCGACGATGTCCGCGTCGCGCTGATCAAGCTGGCCGAACGCACCTGCGCGATCCGCGCGATCAAGCACGCCGATGACGAAAAGCGCCATCGGGTGGCCCGCGAAGTCTTCGATATCTACGCGCCACTGGCGCACCGGCTGGGCATCGGCCATATCAAGTGGGAGCTGGAGGATCTGTCCTTCCGCTACCTGGAGCCCGAGCAATACAAACAGATCGCCAAGCTGCTGCACGAGCGGCGGCTGGATCGTGAGCGGTTTATTACCGAGGTGATGGCGCAGCTTAAAACCGAGCTGGCCGCCACCGGCGTGCAGGCCGATATCAGCGGGCGGGCCAAACACATCTATTCGATCTGGCGCAAAATGCAGCGCAAGGGTCTGGAGTTCAGCCAGATCTATGACGTGCGCGCGTTGCGCGTGCTGGTGCCGGAGATGCGCGACTGCTACACCGCGCTGGGCATAGTGCATACCCTCTGGCGGCACATCCCGAAAGAGTTCGACGACTACATCGCCAACCCCAAGGAGAACGGTTACCGCTCGCTGCATACCGCGGTGATCGGCCCGGAAGGCAAGGTGCTGGAAGTGCAGATCCGCACCCACGCCATGCACGAGGAAGCCGAGTTGGGCGTCTGCGCGCACTGGCGCTATAAAGGCACCGACGTCAAATCCGGCTCCAACCATTACGAAGAGAAAATCTCCTGGCTGCGTCAGGTTCTCGAATGGCACGAGGAGCTTGGCGACATCGGCGGGCTGGCCGAGCAGTTGCGGGTGGATATCGAGCCGGATCGGGTCTACGTGTTCACCCCGGACGGTCACGCCATCGACCTGCCCAAGGGCGCGACGCCGCTGGACTTCGCCTACCGGGTGCACACCGAAATCGGCCACAACTGCCGCGGCGCCAAGATCAACGGGCGCATCGTGCCGCTGACCTACAGCCTGCAGACCGGCGAGCAGGTGGAGATCATCACCAGTAAGCACGGCACGCCGAGCCGTGACTGGCTGAACACTAACCTCGGTTACGTCACCACTTCGCGGGCGCGGGCGAAGATCGTGCACTGGTTCAAGTTGCAGGACCGCGACCAGAACGTCGCCGCCGGCAAGGCGTTGCTCGAGCGGGAGCTGGGCCGCCTGGCGCTGCCGCACGTGGACTTCGAGCGCCTGGCGGAGAAGGCCAACCTGAAAACCGCCGAGGATATGTTTGCCGCCCTCGGTGCCGGTGACCTGCGTCTGGCGCCGCTGGTCAACGCCGCGCAGCAACTGCTTGAGCCGGAGCGTGGCAACGAGCAGTTGGAGCTGATCCCACGGCGCCCCACCGGCCACAAGCCAGGCAAGCGCGGCGACATACAGATCCAGGGCGTCGGCAACCTGCTGACGCAAATGGCCGGCTGCTGCCAGCCGCTGCCGGGCGATGCGATCGTCGGTTACATCACCCTCGGGCGTGGCGTCAGCATCCATCGCCAGGACTGCGCCTCGGTGCTGCAACTGGGTGGGCGTGAGCCGGAGCGGATCATCCAGGTCAGTTGGGGCCCGGTGCCGGTGCAGACCTATCCGGTGGACATCATCATCCGCGCCTATGATCGCTCAGGCTTGCTGCGCGACGTCTCCCAGGTGCTGCTCAACGAGAAGATCAATGTGCTGGCGGTCAACACTCGCTCGAACAAGGAGGACAACACCGCCGCCATGTCGTTGACCGTCGAGATTCCGGGGTTGGATGCACTCGGTCGTCTGTTGGGGCGGATTTCCCAGCTACCGAATATCATCGAGGTCCGTCGCAACCGAGCTTCTTGAGCTGCTGCGGGCTGCGCGCACCTGGCGTTGTTGAAGGCCTCCCGAAAAATGCTCATTGGCTAGAGCCAACTCCGCTTTTTCGGAAGGTCTTCGCGACCCACAGGGATGTGGGGAATGCAGCAGGCCGCCGGGAGCGGCCGCTGCCTAGCCAGCTCTTCGCTCGCGACGCTCAAGTGTATGGAGTAGCCAGTGTATAAACTTGAAGACCTGCTGCACCTGATGGCCCGCCTGCGCGATCCGCAGTACGGCTGCCCTTGGGACCTCAAACAGAGCTACGCCAGCATAGTCCCCCATACCATCGAGGAGGCCTATGAGGTGGCCGATGCCATCGAGCGCGGCGACTTCGAGCATCTGCCCGGCGAGCTCGGCGATCTGCTGTTTCAAGTGGTGTATTACAGCCAGCTGGCCAAGGAAGACGGGCGTTTCGAGTTCGCCGCGGTGGTGGACGGCATCACCCGCAAGCTGATTCGCCGCCATCCCCACGTATTTTCCGATGGCGACCTGTATGGCGCGCCAGATGTGGCCAGGCTGGAGGAGGCGGCGGTCAAGCAGCGCTGGGAAGAACTGAAAGCCGAAGAGCGTGCGCAGAAAGCCGCAGCTCCCGAGCAACTGTCATTGCTGGATGATGTGCCGACGGCGCTGCCGGCTTTGTCCCGTGCGGTCAAGTTGCAGAAGCGCGCGGCCCAGGTCGGCTTCGATTGGCCGGAGGCCTTGCCGGTGGTGGACAAGGTCCGCGAAGAGCTGGACGAAGTGCTGGAGGCCATGAGCGAGAGCGACCCACAGGCGCTGGCCGAGGAAGTTGGCGATCTGTTGTTCGTGGTGGTCAACCTGGCGCGGCACCTGAAGGTCGATCCGGAAACTGCGCTGCGCAGCGCCAATGGCAAGTTCGAGCGCCGTTTTCGATTTATCGAACAGGCATTGCGCGAAACCCGTCGGCCCATTGAGAATTGCAGCCTCGAAGAACTGGATGCGTTGTGGGGCGAAGCCAAACGCCAGGAAAAAGACGGCCTAGGTTGCGGTTCATAGTGCGTAGGGTGGGTGAGGCCCACCCTACATCTCTCATTCGTTGTGCAAAGGTAGGTTATGAGTCTTTCTCTCCGCGACCAATTGCTGAAAGCCGGCCTGGTCAACCAAAAGCAGGCCAAGCAGGTCGGCAAAGAAAAACAGAAGCAGAAACGCCTGGAGCACAAAGGCCAAATCGAGGTCGACGATTCGCAGCAGCGTGCCGCCCTGCAAGCCATGGCCGAGAAGGCCGCGCGCGATCAGGAATTGAACCGCCAGCAGCAGGAAAAGGCGCAGAAGAAGGCCGAGGCCGCGCAGATCAAGCAACTGATCGAGCAGAGTCGTCTGCCGAAGTTGACCACCGAGGATTACTACAACTTCGTCGACGATAAGAAGGTCAAGCGCCTCTCCGTCAACAACCTGATGCGTGACAAGCTGAGCCGTGGTTCCTTGGCCATAGTTCAGCATGGCGGCGGTTATGAAGTGATCCCGCGTGAAGCCGCGTTGAAGATCCAAGAGCGCGATCCGCGCCGGGTGATACTGCTCAACACCCCGACCGAGGCGCCGGATGCGGACGATCCCTATGCGGCTTACCAGGTGCCAGACGATCTGATGTGGTGATTCCAACTCTCTTTCATTCGTATAACTTTGTCGGCAGCGCTACGCAGCTCCTCGCCGTACTACCTGTACTGTCTCGTCGCTGCTCGCTTGCCTTCGCGTTCTACTTTTGAAATAGAGCTGGAATAACCCTCAAGACATAAAAAAGCCGGGCATTGCCCGGCTTTTTTATGTCTTGAGTATTACTCGCTGCGGCCCTGGACCGGCTTGCCGTCCACCGAGCCGTCCTTGAGCATGATCTGGTATTCCTTGCCGTCCTTTTCCACTTGATGCAGGCGCACCAGCAGGAAATCCCAATCCTTGGCGAACCAGAGCACGGTCTTGCGGCTGCTTTGCGTCGGGTCACGCACGCGCTCGACCTTGATCGCGTCGACCAAGCCAGCCTTGGTGCGCACGGTCTCTTCGGCCAGTACGCGGAAGTCGTAGGTCTCTATCTCGTCGCCGTCGATGACTTGGTAGCTCATGCTCTTCTTGCCGGCGGCCACATCGTGCTGGAGTACCAGTTGATAAGTCGATTTGTCCTGCAGGCCACGGTTGAGTGGCTGAGAGACTTGCTCGCCGCGGTCGGTACCTATGACTTGCTTCGCGCTCCAGTCGAAGTCGAACTCGACTTGTTTGCCTTTACCCAGGCCGCTACGGTCGTAGTGGTAGGTCAGCGGCAGGAAGCTGTCATTCTCGATGCGGAAGGTGCTTTCCTCGGTGACGCTGGCGACCAGCATGGAGGCTTCGAAGTTGAGCAGCCAGCGCCCGCCATCCTGGCGCTTGAGGTTGCGTGAAGCGGTGCCGCTGACGGGCAGCTGCTTCCAGTCGGCGGTGTAGCTGGCGGAGAAGGGCTTGAGCTCCAGGGCCTGCACCGGCAGGGTAAGCACGGCGAGGACGAACAACAGGGCGCGACGCATAGAGTCTCCTAGGTTCGAATCAGGTGGCCGGTGGCCGGTAAGGGCTGGCCATCCAGCATTGCGCCCTGTGGACCAAGATGCAAGCGGCCTTCGGCAAACCAGCGCACGGCCAACGGGTAAATCTGGTGTTCCTGCACATGCACGCGGGCGGCCAGGCTTTCCGGCGAGTCATCCGACCGTACCGGGATTACCGCCTGTACGACCAGTGGACCGCCATCGAGTTCCTCGGTGACGAAGTGCACGCTGCAGCCATGTTCGCTGTCGCCAGCCTCCAGCGCCCGTTGGTGCGTGTGCAGGCCCTTGTATTTGGGCAACAGCGAGGGGTGGATATTCAGCAGGCGGCCTTGGTAGTGGCGGACGAAGTCCGGGCTGAGGATGCGCATAAAGCCCGCCAGCACCACCAGTTGCGGCGTGAAGCTGTCGATCAGCTCAATCAGCGCCGCATCGAAGGCCTCGCGGCCGGCAAAGGCTTTGTGATCGAGGACTTGGCTGTCGATGCCGGCGGCTTTCGCCCGCTCCAGGCCATAGGCGTCGGCGCGGTTGGCGATCACTGCGCGAATCCGGGCCGGATTGTCACCGGCCTGGAGAGTGTCGATCAGCGCCTGCAGGTTGCTGCCGGAGCCAGAGATCAGCACGACTACATCGCAGCGTGCCGGCATCAGTGGCCTTTCAGGTTGTTCAGTACCACACGCTCCGCGCCTTGCGCGCAGGCGGCAATCTGGCCAATCAGCCAGGGCTGTTCGCCGGCCTCGCGCAGGGTTTGCAGCGCCGTTTCGACCTGCTCTTGAGCGACGCAGATGACCATGCCCACGCCGCAGTTGAGGACCCGGTGCATTTCCACTTCGTTGACGTTGCCTTGTTCTTGCAGCCAGTCGAACACCGCCGGGCGTTTCCAGCTGGCCACATCGACCACCGCTTGCGCGCCTTCCGGCAGCACGCGCGGGATGTTATCCAGCAGACCGCCGCCGGTGATATGGGCCATGGCTTTGACCGCGCCGGTGTCCTTGATCAGCTTGAGCAGCGGTTTGACGTAGATCCGGGTCGGCGCCATCAGCAGCTCGGTGAGCGGCTTGCCGTCGAGCTGGATGTTTTCGATGTCGGCGCCGGCGACTTCGATGATCTTGCGGATCAGCGAATAGCCGTTGGAGTGCGGGCCGGAGGAGGGCAGGGCGATGAGGGCGTCGCCGGCCTGCACCTTGGAACCGTCGATGATCTCGGCTTTCTCCACCACGCCGACGCAGAAGCCGGCCAGGTCGTAGTCTTCGCCTTCGTACATGCCGGGCATCTCGGCAGTTTCACCGCCGACCAGGGAGCAGCCAGCCAGCTCGCAGCCGGCGCCGATGCCGGTGACCACTTGGGCGGCGGTGTCGACGTTGAGTTTGCCGGTGGCGTAGTAGTCGAGGAAGAACAGCGGCTCGGCGCCGCACACCACCAAGTCATTGACGCACATGGCGACCAGGTCGATGCCGATGCTGTCGTGCTTGTTCAGGTTCAGCGCCAGGCGCAGCTTGGTGCCGACGCCGTCGGTGCCGGAGACCAGTACCGGCTGCTTGTAACCGGCGGGGATCTCGCAGAGGGCGCCGAAGCCTCCCAGGCCGCCCATCACTTCCGGACGTGCGGTGCGCTTGGCCACGCTTTTGATGCGTTCGACCAGGGCTTCGCCCGCGTCGATATCTACACCGGCGTCCTTGTAGCTAATGGAGGGTTGCTTGCTCATAGATCCAGGGCCTTTAAGGGAAGTTCGGGGATCGACCGGGTACTGCGGTCGCCGGTCTGCGAAGGCGCGCGATTTTATCAGGCTTGCCCGCCAGCAGCCATCGGAGCCTGTCACTCAAGTGGGTAGTGGCGGGTTTGCCGGGTAGTTAAGCCGACGAACTGCGGTGATGCCCGGGTAAATCAGTCACGAAGGCGCGCCCTATATCGAGCGAAATGGGGGCTGGGTTTAGTCAGCTCTGGTGAAGATCAGTGCCGATCAGGGATAGCGAGAGTGCCGGATGCTGGGTTGTCAGGCAGGCACTGGTTGCCGGCCTGCGGGCGGCTGTTTAAGGTAGAGCCTTTCCGTCGCCCTTAAGCCTTGCGAGAGCCCAATGCGCGTCATTGCCCGCCTGTTTGTCCTCTGTCTGTCGCTCATCAGCCTGCCCTCTTTTGCCGAAACGGTCGGCGACCTGTATCAGGTACGCGAGCCGGTCGCCAGCCAACAGCCCGAGGAGCGTGCCGCGGCGCTGAGCCGCGCGTTGGATACGCTGGTGTTGCGTCTTACCGGCGATAGCCAGGCGCCGAGCAATCCGGCCCTGGCCGAATTGCGCAAGGATCCACAGCAGGTGATCAGCCAGTACGGCTACGAAAGTGGCCCGCCGCAGTTGCTGGTGGTCGACTTCGACCCGATCAGCAGCGACCGCAGCCTGCGCCAAGCCGGCTTGTCGTTATGGGGCACCAACCGCCCGGCGATCCTGACGTGGTGGCTGAATAATGCCACCGAAGGCAGCAGTCTGGTCGGTGACGGCCAAGCCAGTGCCGCGCCGTTGCGCCGTGCCGCCCAGCACCGTGGTTTGCCGCTGCGCCTGCCACTGGCGGATTTGAATGAGCAACTGCTCGCTACGGCGGAAAACCTCGCCGCCACCCAGGCCGATGCGCTGCGTCCGGCCTCCGAGCGCTATGCGGCGGATGCCTTGCTGGCGGTCAATGCCCATGAGGAAGCGGGCCAGTGGCAGGCACAGTGGCGCCTGTGGCTAGGCGATAGCCGCGAGCAGGGCAGCGCCCAGGGCGCCGACGCGGATGCGCTGGCGGATGCGGTGTTTTTGGCCATCAGCGAGCGCCTGGCGCCGCGCTTTGTCGCCGCTCCGGGCGCGGCCGAGAGCCTGATCCTGGAGGTGCAGGGCGCCACTCTGGCCCGTTACGCCGAGCTGCAACGCTTGCTCGAGCCGTTCGATGCCCGTCTGCAGAAGGTCGAAGGCGAGCGTCTGAGCTATAGGGTCAAGGCCAGCGCCGAGCAGTTGCGTGCGCAACTGGCCCTGGCGCATCTACAGGAAATGCCGGCCGAGGCTGCGCCGGTAGAGGCCGGGCAGGCCCCGACGGCCGTTGCGGCGCCCATGCAACAGCCGCGCGCGGCTGTACTGCGTTACCGTTGGTAGTCATCCGGCCTGGGCTGGGTAAATTTCCTGTTGCGAGGCTTTGAGCATGACTGATTCACGCCACTGGCTATGGATTGCCGGGCTGTTTCTGCTCGGTTGGCTGCTGTACCTGCTGCAGCCGATTCTTTCCCCCTTTCTGATTGGCGTGTTGCTGGCCTACATGGGCGATCCGCTGGTGGATCGGTTGGAGCGCTGGAAGCTCTCGCGCACCTGGGCGGTGGTCGTGGTGTTCGGCTTGTTCAGCCTGGTGTTGCTGGTGCTGCTCTTGGTGCTGCTGCCGCTGTTGGGCCGGCAGTTGCTGCGCCTCTATGAGTTGGCGCCGCAGATGCTCGACTGGTTGCAGCATACGGCCTTGCCTTGGGCGCAGGCGCAACTGGGGCTGGCGGATGGTTTTTGGCGTTTCGATCAGCTCAAGGCGGCTTTCTCCGAGCATCTGGGCAAGACCACCGACATAGTCGGGGCCGTGCTGGCGCAGGCCACCGCATCGAGTCTGGCGTTGCTCGCTTGGTTGGGCAACTTGCTGCTGATTCCGGTGGTGAGCTTTTATCTGCTGCGGGACTGGGACCTGCTGGTGGCCAAGCTGCGCAGCCTGCTGCCACGCAGCCGCGAAGGTTGGGTCGTGCAACTGATTGGCGAGTGCCATGAAGTGCTGGGCGCCTTCCTGCGTGGCCAGTTGCTGGTGATGCTGGCGCTGGGGATTATCTACGCCAGCGGCTTGATGCTGGTGGGCCTGGAGTTGGGGCTGTTGATCGGCCTGATTGCTGGCTTGGCCAGCATCGTGCCCTACATGGGCTTTGTCGTGGGCATTGGCGCCGCGGTCACTGCCGGGCTGTTTCAGTTTGGCGGTGAGTTTTATCCCTTGCTGGGGATTGCGGCGGTCTTTATGGCCGGTCAATTGCTCGAAGGCATGCTGTTAACGCCCTTGTTGGTGGGCGACCGCATCGGCCTGCATCCGGTGGCGGTGATCTTTGCGATTCTCGCCGGCGGCCAGTTATTTGGCTTCACTGGCGTACTATTAGCGTTGCCGGTTGCCGCGGTGATCATGGTATTGCTGCGTCATGCTCATGATTTCTATAAACTTTCCGCTCTTTATCGAGAGTCCTCCGGCGGTTCCGACGAGCCGCCCAGCCCTGCATGAAACCGATTCAGCTCCCTCTGGGTGTGCGTCTGCGCGATGACGCCACCTTTGCCAACTACTATCCCGGCGCGAATGCCGCGGCGCTCGGCTATGTCGAGCGCCTCTGCGAGGCCGAGGCCGGCTGGGCGGAAAGTCTGATCTACCTCTGGGGTGGTGACGGCGTCGGCCGTAGCCATCTGCTGCAGGCCGCCTGTTTGCGCTTTGAACAACGTGACGAGCAGGCCGTGTATCTGCCGTTGGCGGAGGTGGCGGATTACGGCCCGGAGCTGCTGGACAACCTGGAGCAGTGCGAGCTGGTCTGTCTGGATGATCTGGATGCGGTTGCCGGTCGCGCCGACTGGGAAGAGGCGCTGTTCCACCTGTTCAACCGTCTGCGTGATAGTGGTCGCCGGTTGCTGCTGGCCGCCGCCGCTTCGCCACGGGAGCTGCCGGTGCAATTGCCAGACCTGCAGTCACGCCTGACCCTGGCGCTGGTCTTCCAGCTGCAGTCACTGTCCGACGAAGACAAGCTGCGCGCCCTGCAGCTGCGCGCCTCGCGTCGTGGTCTGCACCTGACCGACGAAGTCGGCCGCTTCATCCTCACGCGCGGCACGCGCAGCATGAGTGCGTTGTTCGAACTGTTGGAGCGCTTGGATCAGGCCTCCCTGCAGGCGCAACGCAAGCTGACCATTCCCTTTCTGAAAGAAATCCTCGGCTGGTGAGACCCTAGGGTGGATTCGCCGCGCTGCGGCAATCCACCAGGCCGCGAGCGGTGCACTGCCCTGCGGGCGAGTGCACCCTACGGACTCAGCTTTCTCCCGCCAGTTTACGGTCGTACTGGAAGCGCCAGCGCGTATAGAGCAGCGCCGCGCAGAACAGCGTCAGACTGAGCAGTGTTTCGCTCCAGCCGAGCCAGCTGCGACTGGGATCGAAGGCGGCGAGCACGCCTTTGATGAAGTACAGGTTGACCACGAAGCAGGTCCAGGCGTGGGCCCGCGCGCTGCCGAGCAGTAAACCGGGGGCGAGTATCAGCAGGGGCGCCAGTTCGATGCTCAAAATCACCCAGGGGCGCGCGCCATGCAGGTCGGCGTAGACCAGGTTCCAGATCAGCAGCAACAGCGCTAAGCCGCCAAAGCTGAGCAAACTGAGCGCGCGGCTGAGGGCCAGGCGTGGCGCCAGCCAACTCAGGGCCGGTAGGGGCTTGGGGGTTTTAGCCACGGTGGTTCTCCAAACGCTGCGCGGTCTGTGCCAGGCGTTGGCCGAGGGTGCGGCACAGGGTGATCTCGTGTTCATCCAGCGGGCGTTTGCCATCGGTGCCGGCATGGTGGCTGGCGCCGTAGGGCGTGCCGCCGCCGCGGGTCTCGAACAGTGCCTGCTCGCTGTAAGGCAGACCGGTGATCAGCATGCCGTGGTGCAGCAGCGGTAGCAGCATGGACAGCAGGGTAGTCTCCTGACCGCCGTGCAGGCTGGCGGTGGAGGTGAAGACGCCGGCTGGTTTGCCGACCAGCCCGCCGGTCAGCCAGAGACTGCTGGTGCCGTCGAGGAAGTATTTCAGCGGCGCGGCCATATTGCCGAAGCGGGTCGGGCTGCCTAAGAGCAGGCCTGCGCAGTTCTTCAGGTCATCCAGGCTGGCGTAGAGCGCCCCTTCGGCAGGAATGGCTGGGGCTATGGCTTCGCACTCGGTGGAGACCGCCGGCACCGTGCGCAGGCGCGCTTCCATGCCGGTCAGCTCGACGCCGCGGGCAATCTGTCGGGCCATCTCGGCGGTGGCGCCGTTGCGGCTGTAATAGAGCACCAGGATATAGGGCTGGCTCACGGCAGAATCTCCAGCACTCTCTCCGGCGGGCGGCCGATGATGGCCTTGCTACCCACGACCAGAATCGGCCGCTCGATCAGCTTGGGGTGGGCGACCATGGCGGCGATCAGTTGTTCTTCACTGAGGCTGGGATCCGCCAGGTTCAGGGTTTTGTATTCGTCCTCGGCGCTGCGCAGTAACTGCCGTGCAGACAGCTTGAGCTTGCCTAGCAGGTCCTGCAGTTCGACGGCGCTCAGCGGGGTTTCCAGATAGCGCACTAGGGTCGGCGCGAGGCCGCGGGCTTCGAGCAGTTCCAGCGCGCCGCGGGATTTCGAGCAGCGCGGGTTGTGATAGAGCGTCAGATCGGTCATGTGCGGGTCGCATCTTGCATAAGGTGGCGGCTATTCTAACCGCGTCGGTGCCTCTGTCTGAACAGGGCGCAAGGTTTGCAGTCTGTTAGGCCGCGTTCGTCAATCGCTAAGGAGAGGGCATGCGCCAACGCTTCGATGATGTCGTGGAATTCTGGCGCTTTCTGCTGCGGCGCTTTCTCGCCGACCATGGGCCCAATAGCGCTGCGGCACTGACCTACACCACCCTGTTTGCGGTGGTGCCGATGATGACGGTGACCTTCGCCATGCTTTCCGCGATCCCGGCTTTTCAGGGCGTTGGCGAGGAAATTCAGAATTTTATCTTCCGCAATTTTTTGCCCTCGTCCGGTGAAACGGTGCAGGAATATCTGAGAGACTTCACCACCCAGGCGCGGCAACTGACCTGGATCGGTGTGGTTTTACTCGCGGTGACCGCCTTTGCCATGCTGGTAACGGTGGAGAAGGCGCTCAACACCATCTGGCGGGTGCGCCAACCGCGGCGTGGCATCTCCAGCTTCTTGCTGTATTGGGCGATTCTCAGCCTCGGCCCGCTGCTGTTGGGCGTCGGCTTCGCGGTGAGCACCTACATCACTTCGCTGTCCTTGATTTCCGGGCCGGATGCGCTGATCGGGGCCAAGACCTTGCTTGGCTTCATGCCGCTGTTGTCCAGTGTGGCGGCGTTCACGCTGATTTATGCCGCGGTGCCCAACGCTCGGGTGCCACTCAAGCATGCGCTGCTCGGTGGGGTGTTTGCCGCGGTGTTGTTCGAGGTGGCGAAGATGCTGTTCGGCCTGTATGTCCGCCTGTTTCCCGGTTACCAGTTGATCTACGGCGCCTTCGCGACCGTGCCGCTGTTCCTGCTGTGGATCTACCTGTCTTGGCTGATCGTGCTGTTTGGTGCCGAGTTGGTGTGCAACCTGTCGTCATCGCGGCATTGGCGGCGTCGTGCGGTGCCCAGGCTGTTGGTGGTGCTGGGCATTCTGCGGGTATTCCATGATTGCCAGCTACGCGGTCAACTGGTGCGCCATAGCGATGTGCAGAATCAAGGTTGGCAGCTACCGGAGGACGAGTGGGACGAGATCCTCGATTTCCTCGAGCGCGAGCAACTGATCTGTCGAGCCAGTGGCGGGGGCTGGGTGCTGTGCCGCGATCTGACGCAATACAGCCTGCATCAACTGCTCAGCCACAGTCCTTGGCCCTTGCCGCGCCTGAGGCTACTGCCGGCGCAGCTGGATGAGGCTTGGTATCCGGGGCTGCGCGCGGCGTTGGAAATGCTGCATGAGGAACAGGCGGCGCTATTTGGCGGTAGCTTGGCGCAATGGCTACAAGCGACTAAGTAAGCTCGGTCGCCGTGCGCAAGCCAACTGATGACGAAAAATGTCAGTTTGCGGCGCATAGCTACTGCCGCGCAGGTTCAAGGCCGGCGCTGAGGCCGTAAGGCCGATGATCTGGAGGTTGGCACGCTTTTGGCTCTCTCGGTAAGCGATTGCTATCGAACTGCCAGCGGGGCACGGACTGGCCGAGGAACTATGGGGGCTATGAGCAGAACTAAGGGCAAGGTGATCCACTTGCAGCAGTGGGATCCGCAGCAGGCATTGGCGCGGCTTAATCGGCTTACCGGCCTGCGTTTTGCGCAGTGGCCCGAGTCTCTGGTGCAACAGTCGCTGCAGGCCGACGCTGCTGAACAGGAGGCCAACGACCTCGCCGTTGCAATTCCAACCAGTTCCAGCGTTGCGCAGCGCTGAGCAACAAACACGCGGCTGGGCGCGGGGCTTGGCTCTGCACGGCGGCCATCAGGCCTGGGCTTGGCGGCTCTCGGCGCTGGCCGGTTCCACGGCCTGCACGAATAACTCTTCGACGATCAGACTGGGCGCCGGCACTGCCGAGCGCAGGCAAATCTGCATGTCTTGGATCTTCTGTTTGACCGGCAGGCGCGCGATGCCGGACAGCAGGATCTTGTGCTGGACACTGACTTTGCCGTGATCCACCAGCACCTCGCGACGGCTGTCGCCATCGTGGTAGCTGACCAATAACGACACCGGCAGATTGGCCAGGCCGGGTAGCTGCAGCCATGCGGCGATGTTGTATTCGGCTACTCGCCCTTCGTAAGGTGCGACTAGCGTGCGGGCTGAGTCGGCGATGCGGGACGGCACTGGACCGATCAGCTGGTCGTGGGCTTGGGACATGGCGGGCTTCCGTGCTGATAGCGGATCGAATGCAGGGTACGAGTCGTGCACGAGTATAAGCACGACAGTGCCAGTCAAACTGTGCGCTTGGCCGCTGGCTGACGTGACCCGTCTCGCAGTTTCACCCTCTACGCCAGCTTCAGAGGATGGCGGGCGACCGAGGGGGTGACGAGG
>NZ_SCMP01000025.1 GCF_005502935.1 Pseudomonas sp. 2FG | reverse complement strand
TCGCCGATGGTAGTGTGGGGTCTCCCCATGTGAGAGTAGGTCATCGTCAAGCTTAAATTCCAAACCCCTCATTCGCGCAAGCGGGTGGGGGGTTTGTCTTTGCGCGCAAAAAAACAGGGCAGGGGTTTGGCGGAGGGGTAATCCCCCCATTTTTAATGCTTGTCAGAAGTAGAGGTCAGGCCCTGCCCGGAGCGGGCGAGGTGCTGGCCTGGAACTTCGAAGACCCGCTAAGAACGACAAATAGACAGATTCACAGCTCGCTCGTCTAAAATAAGCGCAAACCGCCCAGAGCCCTCGTTTATGCCTGCCCCGGCCGATTCCCGTGGATTGCCTGAATTGCCCCTGGAAGCGCTGGTGGCCTGCCACGAATGCGACCTGCTGATGCTCAAGCCGCAGTTGCAGAGTGGCGAAAGCGCCGAATGCCCGCGCTGCGGGTACGAGCTCTACAGGCATCGCCATCAGGTGGTGCGGCGCAGCCTGGCTCTGGTCATCGCGGCTTTGCTGCTCTATATCCCGGCGAATTTCCTGCCGATCATGCAACTCAATCTGTTGGGGCAGAGCTCTCAGGACACGGTCTGGAGTGGTGTGCTGGGCCTGTATGGCACCGGCATGCAGGGCATCGCGGTGGTGGTGTTTCTCTGCAGCATGGGGATTCCGCTGTTAAAACTGCTGTGTCAGCTTGCCGTGCTACTCAGTATCCGCTGGGATATCGGACGTGGTTATGGCTTGTTGCTCTACCGCATCTACCACCATCTGCGGGAGTGGGGGATGCTCGAGGTGTATCTGATGGGAGTCCTGGTGTCGATCGTCAAACTGATCGACCTGGCGGATCTCAGTCTGGGATTCGGCTTGGCGTGTTTTATTGGCTTGCTTTTGCTGCAGGTCTGGTTGGAGGTGACCATGTCGCCACACCAGATCTGGGAAGCTTTGTCGGGAGAGGATGCCCATGCGGGCCATTGATGCAGGCATCTTGATTTGCCCGGAATGCCATCAGCTAAATAGGCAAGAGCCGGGTTGCGCCAAGCAGTTCTGTACCCGCTGTGGTGGCTTGGTGCATGGGCGTCGGCCAAACAGCCTGGTACGGACCTGGGCGCTACTGGTCACTGCCGCGATTCTGTATATCCCGGCCAATCTGTTGCCGATCATGACTGTGAGCTCATTGGGCAAGGGCGAGCCGGACACTATCATGTCTGGGGTGATCACCCTGGTGCAGCTCGGTATGTGGCCCATCGCGGCGGTGGTCTTCGTTGCGAGCATTCTGGTGCCGACCTTCAAGCTGGTGGGCATCACCTTGCTGCTCTATTCGGTGCAACGGCATCTGCCGATGTCACCGCGCCAGCGCATGCTCATGTTCCGCTTTATCGAATGGATTGGCCGCTGGTCGATGCTGGATGTCTTTGTCATCGCGATCTTGGTGGCGTTGGTGAATTTCGGAAACCTGGCCACCATTGAGCCTGGTCATGGTGCTGTGGCTTTTGCCAGTGTGGTGGTGCTGACCATGCTGGCCGCCCTCACGTTTGACCCCCGCTTGATCTGGGATAACACGGAATCGGACGATGACTATGAGTGATCTGCCCACGGCGAAAACCCGTCCAGCCTCCAACTGGTCGGCCATCTGGGTCTTGCCATTGATTGCCTTGCTGATTGGTGGCTGGCTGGCATGGCGCGCCTATGACCAGGCCGGGGTCGACATTCAAATCATTTTCGCCACCGGTGACGGCATTCAGGCCGGCAAGACCGAGGTGATCCTCAAAGGCATGCCGGTCGGCAAGGTCAAGACCCTGGCCCTGGATGACAGCGGTGAGCAGCGCGGGGTGATCGCCACGGTCGAGATGGACAAGGACGTCGGGCAGTACCTGCGCAGCGGCACGCGCTTCTGGCTGGTCAAACCGAGCGTGACCCTGGCCGGGGTTACCGGTTTGGAAACCCTGGTGTCCGGCAACTATATCGCCGCCAGCCCGGGCGATGGCGAGCCGACTCGCAAGTACACGGCACTCACAGAAGCGCCGCCGCTCTCCGATAGTCTGCCCGGCTTGCATCTGACCCTGAAGGCCGATCGACTGGGTTCGCTGAATCGCGACAGCCCGGTGTTCTACAAGCAGATCCAGGTGGGTCGGGTGAAGAGCTATCTGCTCGCAGCGGATCAGAGCACCGTCGAGATCAAGGTGTTTATCGAACCGCTGTATGCGCCACTGGTGCGCAAACACACGCGCTTCTGGAACGCCAGCGGGATTACCGTCAACGCGGATCTGTCCGGCTTCAAGCTGCGCAGTGAGTCGCTGGCCAGTGTCGTTGCCGGGGGGATCGCCTTCGCTACGCCGGAGCACCGCAAGGACAGCCCGCCGACCGATTCGAGCCTGCCGTTTCGTCTTTACGAAGATTTCGATGCCGCGCAAGTGGGCATCAAGGTGCAGGTCAAGTTGACCGATTTCGAGGGCATGCAGCCGGGCCGCACACCGGTGATGTACAAGGGCACCCAGGTAGGCACCCTGAAGACCCTTGCGGTCAATGCGGATTTGGCCAGTGCCTCGGCGGAGCTGGCGCTCGATCCGCGCACCGAGGACTATCTGGTGGAGGGCACCGAGTTCTGGCTGGTCAAACCCTCGATCTCGCTGGCCGGGATCACCGGGTTGGAAGCCTTGGTCAAAGGCAACTACATCGCCGTGAGCCCCGGCGAGAAGGGCGCAGCACCGGCGCGGGAGTTCACCGCGCGGGCCAAGGCGCCGCCGCTGGATCTGAGCGCAGCGGGGCTGCACCTGGTGTTGTTCAGCGATGCCCTCGGCTCGTTGGAGGTCGGCAGCCCGATCCTCTATAAGCAGATCAAGGTCGGCTCGGTGCAGAGCTACCAGCTCTCCCGTGATCGCAAGCAAGTGGCCTTGGGTGTGCACATCGAACCGGAGTACGCCAACCTGGTGAACAGCTCGACGCGCTTCTGGAATGCCAGCGGCATCACCTTGACGGGCGGGCTGTCCGGCATCACGGTGAAAAGCGAGTCGCTGCAGAGCTTGCTGGCCGGCGGCATTACCTTCGAGACCCCGGATCCCAAGGCCGCAGCCACTAAACGGGTGCACCGCTTCAGCCTCCACTCTGATCGCGAGAGCGCGCTGCAGCAGGGTGTTAGCGTGCAGATTCGCGTCGACAGCGGCGACGGCCTGCGTCCGGGCACGCCGATCCGTTACAAGGGCCTGGATATCGGCAAGGTGGAAACCATCGAACTGACCGATGACCTGCAGGCGGTGTTGCTGAATGCGCGCATCACCGATAGCGCCGAGCGGGTGGCGCGTGCAGGCACGCAGTTCTGGGTGGTCAAACCGGTGCTCGGCCTGGTGCGCACGGCGAATCTGGAGACCCTGGTCAGCGGCCAATACTTGCAGGTGCAGCCGGCCACCAAGGCCGGTGCGCTGCAAACCCGCTTTATCGCTCTGGAGCAGCCGCCGACAGTCTCGGCGCGTGAAAGCGGTCTGAGCCTGGTCCTCAGCGCGCCCCGCCGTGGTTCGATCAAGCCGGGTGTGCCGGTGACCTACCGTGAGGTTGCGGTCGGCAAGGTGACCGGCTTCGAACTTGGCGCGACGGCGGATCGGGTGTTGATCCACATCCTCATCGAACCGCGCTACGCCATGTTGGTGCGCACCGGCAGCCGCTTCTGGAATGCCAGTGGCTTCGGGGTGGACTGGGGGCTGTTCAAGGGCGTGAAGGTGCGCACCGAGTCGGTTGAGACGCTGATCGAGGGTGGGATCGCCTTCGCCACCCCAGAGGGTGAGCAGATGGGCAGCCCAGCGAAGCCGGAGCAAACCTTCGCGCTGTTTGACGAGGCGAATGAAGAGTGGTTGAAGTGGGCACCGAAGATAGCGCTGGGCAAGTAAGCCCAAGCGCTAGCCCCCCTGAAACGCCAAGGGCCGCAGATGCGGGCCTTGGCGTTTTTGCAGCTAGTGCGGTTGCTTTAGATCGTTGTGCGGTTTGTGGTCGAGAGTTTCTGTGGCGTCCTGGGCTTAGGCCGGTTCGGCGACCCGCTCGTGCTTCGTCTCATGGCGGCGGATATATTTCCAGTCGGCCTCATCGATATAGATGCCGTTCGGCCCGCTGCCGCCTTCCAGGTCAATCGCCACATGGGCGCAAACCTGCGGTTTGACGCTGGCGAGGATCGGCACGAAGCCCAGTTGCAGGCTAGTTTCGATCAGTGCCTGCTGGTTGCGCTCATCGATATCCGCGGCTTCGTCGAGGTAATAAGGCAGGCGAATCCGCCCGGCCTGCTCGCGGTCCATCAGGTGCAGCAACAGGTACATGTTGGTCAGCGCCTTGATGGTCATGGTCGTGCCGTTGGAGGCGGCCCCGTCGATATCGGTGTGCACCACCGGCTGGCCGCCGACCTTGGTGATCTCGAAGGCCAGCTCGAACAGCTCCTTCAAGCCCAACTGGTTGTGGTTGGCCGCCACTAGCCGGGCGAGGTATTCCTTGGCTTCCTCGTTTTTCACATCCTGATCGGCCGACTGATTGAGGTCGAACACCGACAGCGTCTCGCCTTCCTCGTACTGGCCGGCGCTGTGGATGATCTGGTCGATGTGCCTGAGGGCGTCCTTGTTTGGTGCGAGAGTGATGCGAAAGCTTTCCAGGTTGGAGACCTGGCGGCGGTTGATCTCACGGTTGAACAGCGCCAACTGGTGTTCCAGGTTGTCGTAGTCGCTGCGGATGTTGCGCAGGGTGCGGGCGATGTCGGTCACCGCCGCGCGGCGCGCCTTGCCAAGGGTCAGCGCTTCGTCCTGGCGGTGCGCGTAGGCGTTGATCAGCAGCTGCAGGCGGCGTTCGACATCCTCTTCGTTATCGAACTTGGCCACGCCCTTGAGGCGGATCTGCGCGTACAGCGCGTCGATCTGGCCGTCGATGCGCTGCAGGCCTTGCCAGGCATCCTGATAGTCGTTGAGTAGCGGCAGCAGGTTATCCAGCGAGTCATCCACCGGGTCCATGAATGGCGTGCCGAAGGGCAGGTTGGCCGGTAGCAGCTGGCGGCGGCGCAGGGCGTCTTCCAGGGTCCGCTCCTTGGCTTCGAGGTCGGCCAGTTGCCGGCCGATCAGTTGCAGCTTGGCGGAAATCTGCTGGACGCGTTCGCTGAAGGCGTCACTGGAGCGCTTGAGTTCGTCCTGGGCGGCTTCCAGTTGGGCCAGCTGTTCGAGCTTCTCCGGTTCCTCGACCGCCAGGGTCTGGCTGCGGCGGAAGTCTTCCAGGGCCTTCTGCGCGTCCAACACCTGCCGATACAGGGTCTCGGCCTGGGCCTTGCTGGCGGCTCGGTCGGCGGCGACGGCTTGTTGGGCCTGCAGTTGCTTCAGCTCTTTTTCCAGGCGCTCCTTCTGCTCGCGCAGCGCAGCCCGGTCGGCCAAGGCTTGCAAGGCGGGCGGCTCGATGTGCGAGAGGTCGATGGACAGCCCGGGCACTTCGAAGCGCTCAGCCTTGAAGCCATCCAGCAGCGCTTCGAGGGATTTCACCCAGGTGCCATTGTCGTCCAGGGCAATCCCGTGTTCGCCGAGCGGCAGGCTGAACAGCGCGCCGTTGAACAGACGCATCAGGCGTTCCAGATCCTGCTGGGTGAACTCTTCACGCAGGCGGGCGTAGCTGTTGTTGTCGGCGTGCTCGAGCTGCTGCTTCACCGACTTCAGACGTTTTCCCAGCTCACGCAGGCGCTCATCGAGGTCCTCGGCGGAGAACTGCCGGGATTGCGCCAGGGCGCCCGCCAACTCGTCGTGGGCGTCCTTGGCGGCCAGCAGTTGCTGTTCCAGCACCTGCGGATTTTCCACCAGGGCGAAGCGGTTGTTCAGCACCGACAGCTCGCCAAGCCAGCGCTGGATCTCGCTGATTTCGCGTTCCAGACGCATCAGCTCCTGGGTGCCGCCCCGTTGTTCGTGCTGCAGGCCATCCTGTTCGGCGCGGTAGTGTTCGGCCTGGATCAGCAGCTCTTCGCGGCGGGCGCCGGCGTAGTCCTGCCAGGTGCCGAGCAAGGCATCGAGCAGCGGCGAGATGCGCTGCAGCTTGCCGCGCAGCCGTTCGCGCTGGGCCACGCCGGCGGCCAGGGCCTCGACCAGCGGCCCGGCGGCGACCAGGGCCTGGTAGTCCTGCTCCATGCGCCGCACATCGCGGAAGGCTTCTTCGCAGGCGGCGATGTAATCGACGCTAGCGGAACGCAGGCTGTGCTCGAAGGCATCGAGGAACAGCTGCTTGAGTTTGGCCGCGGTGATCTCGCGCATGTGCAGCAGGTTGATGAACAGCGCGCGGAAGGTCTTCAGGCTCTGCTCGCTGGTGGAGCGCAGCGGGATCAGAGTCAAATCCAGCGGAATCGAGGTATGCCCGCCGACCAGCAGGCGCCGCAGCTCTTCCGGTTTCAGCTCGTAGGCCTTGATGTGTTCCCGTTCGAGGTTGGCGAACAGCTCGCGTTGGCGCAGGCAGGTGCCGTTTTTCTGGTAGTGGCTCAGCTGCAGTTCGCCGGCATAGGCGAAGAACTGGTGACCGAAGCCGCCACCCGGGCCGCGCCCGGCGACGCCTATCACATGCGGGCCGTGGGGCAGGGCGACTTCCACCAGGATGTAACTGGTGTCGCTGGCGAAGTAGAACTTGCGCGACTGCTCCAGGCTGTATTTGCCGAAGCTCATGTCCGACATGCGCGCCAGAATCGGGAATTGCAGGGCGTTGATCGAGGCGCTCTTGCCCAGGTTGTTGGCGCCATACACCGACAGCGGCTGCTCCAGCGGGAACAGCCCGAGGCTGTAACCCGCGGTATTCAGCAGGGCGAAGCGGCGGATGCCGTAGCGTTCCTGGCTCATGCTTCAACCTCCTGGTGGGCGCGTTCTTCGGCCATGGCGCGGGCCAGCGCCTGCTCTTCGGATTCGTAGACAGCAGTTTCGGTTTCGTCGGATTCGATCAGCAGAATCTCGTCGCCACTGTCGTCATCCAGCAATACCGGGGTCGGTAGCGGCAGCGCGCTGTGCAGGCTGGCGGCGAGGTCGCGGTCCTGCTGCACGGACAGGCAGACGTCGAGGAAGCGGTGCATCGGCGGCAGGAAGCGGTAGATGCCATTTTCATCAAAGGCAAAGCCCAGTTGCGTCATGCGGCGCATGACCTTTTCTTCCAGTTCTTCCTGGGTCTGCACTTCGGCCTGGAGGAACAGGTCGCGGTATTTCTCCAGCAGCGGCGGCAGTTCATCGCGACCGAGGCTGCCGCCATCCAGTACGGCCAGCGGGTCGCGGCCCTGATCGGCGAGGTGCTCGACCAGGATGAAGGTGAACAACGCCAGGCGCTGGGCGGTCTTGTTGACCTGCGCGCCCATCTGTTCGGGGACGAAGTAGTAGAAGCCGCGGCTGTCGCAGACCAGCTCGAAACCCAGGGCCTTGAACAGTGCGCGGTATTGGTCCTGCAGGTTCGACAACTGGCTGTAGAGCTCGGCGTCGCGGCGGCTGACGTGGTAGCCCTTGAACAGCTCGCGGAAGATCGGTGCCAGCTGGCTCAGTTCGGAGAGATCAAGATGCATGGGATTCGGTCTTCAACAGGGCGAAGGAGCACAGGCTGACCCGATGCTCGGCGCTGAGGTAGTCGCGGCGCTGCAGGCGCTCGCGTTGGAAGCGGCTGTCGCGCGACAACCGCGAGAACCAGTAGAGCAATTCGTCGGTCGCGCCCACCGGTTCCTGCTCCAGCAGCCAGAGCATCAGGTCCGGCAGCGGCAGGGCGCTCTGGCAGCGCTCGAGCATTTCCCGGGCGGTGCGCGGTGCCGGCGGCGGCTCGCCTTTGCGGGTGCCGCTGGCCTTGGGGAACTGGGTCGGTTGCGGCTCGAAGCGCGCCAGGGCGTAGACGTAGGCTTCGACCTGGCTGGCACTGCCGAGGAAGGTGCTTTGTGGCCGGCTAAACAGCGGTAACGCGGTCTGCGGCACGGCATCCAGACCTTTGCGGCGGATCGCGGCGAGGGCCAGGGCCGCGCCACGGGTGACGGCGTTGTGCCGGCGCGCTTCCTCGCGTAGCGGCAGCAGCAGTTCGCGGGCGCGGCGCAGGGTCAGCTGGGCGGTGGTCTGCATCTCGAGGATGCGCGCGTGGGTGCGCAGCAGCAGGTCGTCGTCCACCAGTTGCCCCAGGCGCTGCTGGTCACCGAGCAGTTTCAGCAACACCTGTTCGACCCGCCGCACGCCTTGCTCGAAGGCGCCGTCGGCGTTGACCAACTGGATCATCGGTTCGACGTACTCGTCCCAGGTCGCCAGCACCTCGGCATAGCGCTGGCGCAGCGGGATCTGCCGGTCGCTGGTCTTGGCCCGCTCGGCCACACCGACCAGCGCCTGCTCGTCGTTGGCCAGCTTCTTCAGCACGTCGCGCACGCGCATATCCAGCAGCCGCAGCTGGCGGGCCAGGTCGCTGGCGTCGCGGATCTCGAAGGCGTCCTGGATATAGCCGGCCAAACGCTCCAGATGGCGCAGGTAGGCCTCGATTTCCAGGCACAGCCCCAGGCGGTGTTCACGCCGCAGGTAGGCGAGGAAGTCGTGGATCTGTGCATTCAGCTCGAAACGGTTCGGGCTTTTCGCCACCGGCACCAGGATGTCCAGACGAATCCAGGTGTCGAGCAGGCCGGTGATATCCGCCGGGCTGCTGTCCGCTAGCTGCCCGCCGAGCTGGCCGCGCAACTCGATCAGGCTCAGGGTGCCTTGGTCGAAGCGCTCGCACAGCGGCTCAAGCAAGGTCCAGTGTTCGGCGAGGGCGCGCAATACGCGCTTGGGTTCGATCATCTCAGGGCCGGGGTTTGCCAGTGCGGAAAAAAGAGGCCGGATTGTACTGCATCAGCCGCGCAGCGCTTCACCCCTGCTGATCGGAGGGCAGCTGTTACACCCTTGTGGCAATGGGTAACAGCCGCTCGTCACCGCCGCCGGTCTGGGCAACTCCTTGGCGCGCGTTTCTCGACTATGGGTCGGGCCGTTCCGCTCGCGAGCTTCTTATAGTGGCAGCCTGGGTTTAAGCCGTCAGCGCTTGGCCGTCATAAGCACAAAGGAACTCGCCATGCGTCCGACCTTGCGTCTCGCCAAACTGCTCCTCGCCGGGCTGTGCGCCAGCCTGCTCACGGCGCCTGCGCAGGCCGCGCTGGTCGAGATGGCGGACGGCGAGTTGTCGGAGGTGACCGGGCAGGCCTTTCTCAACCTGACGACTGACGCCTATAACGGGATGAACTTCACCCGGCTTAATTTCGGCATGGATGTGGCGGCCCAGCTGAATATCAAGAAGCTGCAACTGGGGCTCTATCCACGCTCAGGTGAGACGGCCGGCACGGCGGATGTCGATATCAGTAATTTCGCCTTGGGTTCGGTCAATGATGCGACCGGGCAGGTCAACCCCTTTCTGATCAAGAACCCTTTCCTCGAGCTGGCCTATCAGGGCAACAAGGTGGTGGGTATGCGTCTGGGGTTTGCCGAGGCCCAGGGCCATATGTCCGGCGATATCAACCGGGTTACCGGCAATATCGCGGTAGACCTCTACGGTAAAGGCAGCTATTTAGCGACGCAGATGAGCTGTGCCTGGTGGGACGCTACCTGTGGCATTGCGAAGTCGCTGGTGGGCGGCGCCTATGCCAACAGCGACTTCAGTGCTCAGGCGCAATTGGTGAACAGTGGTGGCGACCCTGACCCAGTGCGGGCGACTATGATCGGCATGGTCGATGGGCAGAAGCTGTCGATCCCAGGGGGGTCTGGCTTCGATAACTTTCTGCTTAGCCTGTTCTCTTCCAGCAACTGCAGTCTATTGAGCACTACCACCTGCTTCCCCCTGAGTAATTACGGTTCCTTCCCGATTGGCAAAATCGATACGGCGAGTCAGCAATTCACCCAGACGGCAAAAGGCGTGTTTCTCTCGATGCAGACGCAGGATCTGCAATGGCGCGATCAGCAGGATGCAGCCAAGTTCATTACCGCCTTGGCCGGCGCCTTTATGAACCTACCGCGCAATGCCGATGGGACTGCGGCCATTACCACCAGTTTCCAAGAGGCCTTCAACGGTATTCCGCGGGTGGACACCTGCTTCGGCACTGCGACCAAGGGCTGCTGAGCATGCGCCGTCTGCTGCCGCTATTGGGATTGGGGCTGGGATTGCTGAGTGTCGCCAGCGTCCGGGCCGAGATGGTTGCCCTGGAAGACAACGAAATGTCGGCCGTGCAAGGCGCGGGTTTCGGCATAGTGCTGGAGGAGATCTTGCTGGATGCCAGCCAGTCCACTATCACCATCAATGACATCACCAACGCTAGCGGGCAAAACGTCCCCATCTCGGTGAAAGAGTTCTACTTGGGCGCGGCGGGCAGTAACAAAGGGGCAAACCTCAACCCGGTGAGCATTGGCCGTTTAGGCTCGCCATTTACCCTGAATCTGGCCAAGGGTGAGGCGCTACGCAGTTTGCGTGATGACGGGCAGTTTGTGCAGACCACACCAAGCAATGTTGCGGTGCTCGAGTTGGCATTCCCCGAACGCCTGACGACCGGCGGGCAAGCCTGTATCGCCGGGTTCGCGGCCGCTGGCAGCAACTGCTCCAGCCGCGCCGCGGAAAAAGTCGACCTGGGTGTGCGCTTTGACTTTCAGGTCGCGGCCGGGCGTACCGATGTGATCAATATCGATATCACCGAGTTGGCGATGGATGGTTCTTACCTGCGCCTGTGGGGGGACAGCGCCCGGGCGCAGTTGGTCAGCGAGGCTCGCCTGAATCTCTTCGCGAAAACGTTCGACATCATGTCCTGTGCGGCAGGGGCACCAAACTGCGTATCTGCGGCCGAGCAGGCGGCGCGCAGCATCTACCTGACCAATGCTTACGCCAATGTCGCGTTCGGTTATGGCAAGACCCAGCCGCTGCTGTTCGATGTCAGCAGCAATGGTCAATTCGTTCTGGAGTTACCCAATCCGCTCGCGGGTGCTGCTACCGCTGCCGAACGCACCAGCCGGGCGACTGACTTTTACGCCAATGCCCCACGCACCCACGTGCTGGTGGATAACCTCAACTTTGGCGGCACGCGCCCAGGCGCCGGGCAGGTTCCGAGCGGTGGCTACAACTTCGGCCGCAATGAAATCTCCGGGATGAGCTTCAACTACCTGAAGGTGACCAGCCGTGACCTCTAATCTGTGGCTGCTGGGGCTCTTGGCGCTGCTGGCGGGTTCGGCACAGGCCGAGTTGCAGCCGTTGGCGGATACCTCGCTGAGCGACGTGAATGGCCAGGGCGGGGTGTACCTGTCGGGTGAGTTCAGCATCAACAAGGATGGTGGCGTGCTTTGGAGCAAGCCGGCGAGTAACACCCCGAGCACCTGGACCGTTGGCGAGCGCAGCTGTGCGACCCTGGGCGCCAGCACGCCAGAAAACTGCGGCATGCGCCTGGCGATTCGCTCCGCGGCGTCCGGCGGCTGGTATGTGCTGGACAATATCAAGGGCATCTTCAGCTTCGAAGGCCTGACCCTGCGCACCCGGGTGATCAACGCCGGTTTCAATGGCGACGGCACGGCCTTCAATCAGGATGTGTTGGAGTTCGGCTTGCCCAACGAGGTCAAGTTCAAGGACGGCAGCTTCGCCTTCGCCGTGGCCAACCAGGGCGGCTGGCGCAACAAGTCCGGCAGCGTCGCCAATGGCGGCGACCCCGGCTATCAGCAAACCAATATCTTCTCGGCCAAAGTCGACGGCACTATCCGCATGCAGGGCAATGTCCTGGTGTTTCCAAAGAACTGAGAGGGCTGCCGATGCGTCGTTACTTGCTGTTGTTGCCCGTTGTGCTCAGCCCGCTGGCGCAGGCCCTGCAGGCGCTGGATGACGCCTCGTTGGCGGGGGTTAGCGGGCAGAACGGCATCAGCCTGGAAACCACTGGCGGCGGCTGGTCGGCCGCGAGCGTGAATTACAGCCAGGATGGCCAGACCCTCAGCCTCAAGGATGCCAGCAGCCGGCCGCAAACTGGCTCGGCGGTCTCCACCAGCACCATCGATGTGCTGGGTGAGCAGTTACAGATCGAACACGGCTCCAGCCCGTCGGTATTGAGCGTCGACAGCATCGAAATGGCCGGCAGCAACAACAGCTTCGGTAACTTTCGCGCCTTCTATACCCTGGGGGCCAGCCTGAAGCTAAAAGGCGGCGACACCAGCGGTGTGAGTGGCTTTGCCGTGGATGGCAGCCGGCTGTCGCTGGCGGATGTGACCTTCTACTACCGCGACAACGGCTTCGACCTGATCGTCAAGGGTATGTCCTTCGATACCTACCTGAATAACGCCTACGTCGATATCGTCAGCGGCGGCAGCGGCACGGAGGTCAAGCTGGATCTGGGCAGCTCGCGCTTTGTCGCCGCGATCGCCGGCATCGGCCTGGATCTGGCCCACGGCGACCCGACGGCGGGGGTGGCGGTGACGCCGAGCACGCCGGATAGCCGCGACCCCAACGCCAGCCGCAGCTTCGGCAAACTCAATATGGACCTGCACCTGGGCGGCAGCATCAGCATCGGCAGTGGCGGCGCCAGCGGTGAAGGGTTGCGGATCAAACCCAACGTGACCATCGGCAGCAGCCTGTTCCAGTACCAAGATGAGGGCGTGCTGCGGGCCGAGAACTTTGCCGGCACGCTGAGCAGCACTTCCGGCCTGACCCTTGACCTGGAGCAGGATGGCGCTGTCAGTTACGCGAAGATTGCCTTCCAGGACCTCAAACTGAATACCACCCTGGGCGGCCTGATCATGGGCAATCCGGCGAATCAGAAGCTCGGCAGTCTGGCGTTTGACCTCAACTTTATTGATCAGGGCAGCAAGCAGAACTGGCTGAAACTGCGTGCCGGCGGCACTTCCAACTCCGGCCTGAGTGGTCTCAGTGCCGACCTCAGCTGGAACCTGGCCAACAGCTCGGTATCCCTGACCGATAACGGCAACAGCCTGTGGTTCAGCGGCCTGCGTACCAACGGTACGGGGCAGTTCAGTCTCGATCTGAGCAAAAGCTGCGCCGCCGGCGTCAGTCCCGGCTGCTATGCCGGTAGCCAGAGCGACATGAGCAAAGGCACTTACAACGGTCATTTCGACGGCCTGCGCCTGGGCATGAGCAATGTCAACGGCAGCTACAGCTTCGATGGTTTGCGGGTCGGCTCGGCCAGCGCGCCGCTGCAGGGCGGCACCGAACTGCTGGTGCTGATGGAAATCTTCCCGGCCTACGACTTCACCCTGAATGGCCAATTGACGATCCAGCCGGGTGGTTCGGTGGGGGATGGTCTGCGCTACAACGCCGATTTCTATGTCAGCGAGGCGCGCGCGGCGATTACCGTGGATGAAGCCGGCAAGGGCCTGTGGCTCTCCGGCACCAGCTACGACATGCACTTTCGCGATGGCTCGCTGGACATCAGCAACAACGGGGTCGAGCTGCGCAAAGGCACCTACTGGTCGAGGCTGGACGTCGCCGACCTGCGCTGGGGTGACCGAGTCGTCGGTACCAGCCTGGGTCGCATCATGCTCCAACGCTACGAGCAGGGCTCGACTCTGGCCATTAGCTCCGGGGGCGCCGGGGCGCTCTGTGTCGGTGGCAGCGGCAGCAGTGCGGGCGCCTGCGCCAGCAGCGGCGGGCGCTGGGAAGACCGCGGCAACGAAGGCGTCTCGGTCAAGCTGAAGAACGTGTTTGTCCGCGACAGCAGTATCGAAAGCTCGGTCAATGGCGTGGCGACCGATGAGAAGCGCAACCAGATCCTCTGGGAAACCAACCGCAGTGGCGGCAATGGCACGGGCAGCCAGTTGGTGATCGACAACTTCTCGACCTCCGACGGCGACCCGAACAACCCCAACGCCAATACCTATGGCTTCAACGCCGACCTCAACCTCGATGTGGCGCCGACCAAGGTCAAGATCAAAAGCGGTGCCAACGCCGGCAGCACGGTCACGCCGGACCCACTGGGCTTCGCCGTGAACGGGCGCATCCACTTCAAGGAAATCAACGTCGAGCGCCTGCAGAACGTGCATCCCACGGGTGGCGCGGTGACGGCGATGTACGGCATCAAGGCGCAGAATGCCGATATCCGTACCAATCTGACCGCCACCCCGATCAACTGACCGGCTGCGTTACTCTGTGGGGTAATGCAGCCGGCAGCCTGGCGCTAAACACCGTTCGGTGTCGTCGCCCTTCCCGCACGCCGCGTTTCAAGCCACAATTCCGCTATTCGGTGCCGTCGCCACGAGCGTTGCGGCGCCATAGCCAGTGCCTCGGCCGCATCCCCGGTGGGGCCGTGAGGAGTCCGACATGAGCAGCAACGACCGCGTCATCATTTTCGACACCACCCTGCGCGACGGCGAGCAGAGCCCGGGCGCTTCCATGACCAAGGAAGAGAAGCTGCGGATCGCCAAGGCGCTGGAGCGGATGCGTGTCGATGTGATCGAGGCGGGCTTCGCGATTGCCAGCCCGGGCGACTTCGAGGCGGTCAAGGCGATTGCCGATACCATCAAGGACAGCACCGTCTGCAGCCTGTCGCGCGCGGTGGATGGCGATATCGACCGCGCCGCCGAGGCGCTGGCCGGGGCCAACTCCGGGCGTATCCACACCTTCCTGGCCACCAGCCCGATCCATATGCAATACAAGCTGCGCATGCAGCCGGATCAGGTGGTCGAGCAGGCGGTCAAGGCGGTCAAGCGCGCGCGCAACCTCTGCGCCGATGTGGAGTTCTCCTGCGAGGACGCCGGCCGTTCGGAGATCGACTTCCTCTGCCGCATCATCGAAGCCGCCATCGACGCCGGCGCGCGCACCATCAACATTCCCGACACCGTCGGCTACGCGATTCCGCACCAATACGCGGAAACCATCCGCCAGTTGCTCAATCGCGTTCCCAACGCCGACAAGGCGGTGTTCTCGGTGCACTGCCATAACGACCTCGGCCTGGCCGTGGCCAACTCGCTAGCCGCCGTGGTCGCCGGTGCGCGGCAGGTGGAGTGCACCATCAACGGTCTCGGCGAGCGTGCCGGTAACGCCGCGCTGGAAGAGATCGTCATGGCGATCAAGACCCGCGCCGACCTGCTGAACGTCTACACCAATATCGACACCCCGCACATTCTCAGCACCTCGCGGCTGGTGTCCGGCATCACCGGTTTCCCGGTGCAGCCGAACAAGGCCATAGTCGGCGCCAACGCCTTCGCCCACGAGTCCGGCATCCACCAGGACGGCGTGCTCAAACACCGCGAAACCTACGAAATCATGTCCGCCCAGTCGGTCGGCTGGCACACCAACAAGATGGTGTTGGGCAAGCACTCCGGGCGCAATGCGTTCCGCACCCGCCTGGAGGAGTTGGGCATCCAGTTGGCCGGCGAGGCCGAGCTGAACGCCGCCTTCGCACGCTTCAAGGAACTGGCCGACAAGAAGCACGAGATCTTCGATGAGGACCTGCAGGCGCTGGTCTCCGACACTTTGGCCGACGAGGCGCCGGAACACTTCAAGCTGGTCTATCTGGAAGTGGCGAGCAAAACCGGCGAAGTGCCGCACGCCACGCTGGTGATCAGCGTCGCCGGCCAGGAGCAGAGCGTCGGTGCCGAGGGTTCCGGTCCGGTCGATGCGACGTTCAAGGCGATCGAATCCATCGCCAACTCCGAGGCCAACTTGCAGTTGTATTCGGTCAATGCCATCACCCAGGGCACCGACTCCCAGGGCGAGGTCACCGTACGCCTGGAGAAGGGCGGGCGGATCGTCAACGGCAACGGTGCCGACACCGACATTCTGGTGGCCTCGGCCAAGGCCTATATCAACGCCCTGAACCTGATGCAGGCCGGCGGCTCGAAGGCGCATCCGCAGGTGGCAGGCGTTTGATTCCGGAACTGCGGCGGCGGGCTTACCTGAGCGCCATGCAGGTTGCCAACTGGCTGCCGCGGATGGCGTTGCCTTTTGCCGCAGCGTCACGCCCGGAGCTGCTGGCCCCGCTTGAGCCGGCGCTTGAAGTGCCGGAGGTCGAGGCCGTAGCGCCGGTGGCGACCGCGGTTGCCCCGGCAGCGGCGGTCGAGCGCCCGCTAGAGCGGCCGCAGGTCGAGGTACCGCGACCCAGCGCCGCACCTCGGGTCAGCGCCAAGCCGCAAGCGCCTGTCGAGGCTGAGCCCGCGCCGACGCCGGCCAAGCCCGCTCCTCAACCGCCACCGCGCTTTGTCCTGCAACTGCTGCGTGCCGGGCAATGCGTGCTGCTGGTCGAATTGCCCACTGGCGAACCTTTTACCTCCCGTGATCCGGCCTACCTGCTGCTCAAAGACCTGCTGCGCGCCGCGGGTCTGCCGGACAGCCCGCAGTTGATCGGTGAGCCGGTGCGCTGGCCGCTGCTGGTGCGCGGTAACCTGGATCAGGGCCCGCAAGCCGCCATGGAGTATGTGCAGGGCTTTATCTCGGCGCGCCTGGAAGAAGAGAGCGCCTGCGCCTGCCTCTGGCTAGTCGGCCTGCCGGCCGTACGCTTTGCCGGCGAGGCGGATGCCGAGGCCTATAACCGCGAACTGCAGATCGATGGCCTCGGCAGCGCCTGGGCCTTGCCGGGGCTGGAGCTGTTGATGGACGAGCCGATCCGCAAGGGCGAGCTGTGGCAAGCCATGCGTCGAGTGATGCGCCGTTGGCAACAGCCGCAAGTAGAGTCTACGAATGAGTGATGCCGTAACCTTCCGCCCGATGACCGAGGCGGATTTGGACGCCGTACTGCAGATCGAGTGCGCCGCCTTCAGCCACCCTTGGACTCGGGGCATCTTCGAGGATGGCCTGAAGTCCTATGACTGCTGGCTGATGTTCGAAGGCGAGCAGCAAGTCGGCCACGGCGTGATCAATGTGATCATCGATGAGGCGCACCTGCTGAACATCACCGTCGCCCCGCAAAGCCAGGGCCGCGGCTTTGGCCTGCTGCTGCTGGAGCGCTTGATGCAGCGCGCCTGCGAGCTGAAAGCGGGCGAGTGCTTCCTCGAAGTGCGCGCCAGTAATCAGGCCGCCTACCGCCTGTATGAGCGCTACGGCTTCAACGAAATCGGCCGTCGTCGCGACTACTACCCCGCTGCGGGTGGGCGCGAGGATGCGCTGGTGATGGCCTGCACCCTGTTCGACTGAAGGGCTCCTCGCACGCCAGGCCTCGGTCTCTCCATCGGAGCGGTAACCGCTCGGTCGGTTGTATTTTGCCGGCAGCGAGAGGGCGACCCGCTGGGAGGGCTATTTCGACGGCGCAGTAGCGACGGCCGAGCCTGCGCGAGCACAAGTGCTGCCCAACTGACCCGATTGGCTACAGCGGTCGACGCCATCGGTCGCTGTCCGCCGCGCGAGCCTCGACCATACTGGGCCGGATTCCCGCTGCCCAGAGCGGCGGCGCCTCTCCCAGTGCTTGACCAAGGACACCATGATGCGACTGCTTCGCCCCTTGCTCGCGGCCGCCTGCCTGCTGGCGGCCATGCTGGCCCCGGCGGCCGAACGCAGCTTTACCCTGCTGCACACCAACGACTGGCAATCGCGCTTGCTCGGGTTCGGCCCGAACAACGAATACACCCCGGCGACCGGCAATGACGACGGCACCGTCGGCGGCATCGCGCGCTTGTCGACCTTGGTCAAGGCGCGGCGGGCGGCGGCCGGTGAGCAACCCTTGCTGTTGCTCGATGCTGGCGACTTCAGCATGGGCACGCTGTTTCATACCGTCAGCCGTGAGGTCGGCGGTGAGTTGCGCTTGCTGAGCGAGCTGGGCTATGACGCCGCCACCCTGGGCAACCACGAGTTCGATTTCCGCCCTGCGGGTCTCGCCGCCATGCTCAGTGCCGCACAGCAGGCCGAAGGCGCGGCGCTGGTGCCGTTGCTCTCCAGCAACCTCCAGTTCGATCCGACGCGCCAAGACGATGACAGCCTCAAGGCGCATTACGACGCCGGGCGCATTCTGCCGTACAAGGTGATCGAGAAGGGCGGCATTCGTTTCGGCCTGTTCGGTCTGCTCGGTTACAACGCCATGGCCGTGGCGCCGATGATGACGCCGGTGAGCTTTGCCGACCCGATCGAAACCGCCAAGGCGATGGTGAAGAAACTCCGCGAGGAGGAGGCGGTCGATGTGGTGATCCTCCTGTCGCACATGGGCGTCAGCCAGCAGGCCGATGGCAGTTGGCGCGGCGAAGAGGTCGAGCTGGTCGAGCAGGTGCCGGGCATCGACATCGTCGTCGGCGGCCATTCGCACGTCGCGCTGGCGCAGCCGATCCTGGTGAATGGACATACGCCGGTGATGCAGGCGGGGTCGGAGATCCAGTACCTCGGCGAGTTGCATATGCGCCTGGATGACAGCGGCAAAACCCGGGTGCTCGACTACAGCCTGCATCCGCTCGACGATCAAACCCTGGGTGATGAGGTGATCAGCACTCGGGTCGAAGGTTTCAAACGGGTGGTCGACGAGCAGATGTTGGCGCCCAAGGGCTATCGCTTCGATCAGCCGTTGGCCACAGTCGATAAGACCCTGAGCCGTGACCATGACGACCCGATTCTCGCCAACCTGGTCACCGATTCCCTACGGCATGCCACCGGCAGTGACGTGGCGTTCACCGGTAACGGCACCATTCGCGATGACCTGATCAAGGGCCGTAACGGCGTGCAGGCGGTTTCCGACCTGTTCCGCATTGCCCCAATTGGCATCGGCCAGTACGACGACGCGCCGGGTTACCCGCTGGTCAAGGTGTACGTCAGCGGGCAAGAGCTCAAAAGTATTCTCGAAGTGTTGCTGCTGGCCTACCAACTGCGCGACAGCGATAGCTACTACCCACGCGTTTCCGGGCTGAAATTCAGCTACAACCCGTATCGCGTTCCGTTCGACCGGGTCAGCCGGATCGAACTGGGCGATGCCGTGCAGGGCTACCGCGAGCTGGATCTGCATGATCCGCGCCTCTACAGCATCGGCACCAGCAGTTATGTCGGCAGCTTCACCTGGCTGATGGCCGATCTCACCAAGGGCCTGCTTGAAGTCGTACCCAAGGACGCCCAGGGCAAGCCCCTGGCCGAGATCAAGGCGGCGGTCATCGACGCAGATCCGCAGACCCCAGGCGTGCAGGAATACAAGGAGTGGCAGGGCCTGCTCGACCACATCCGCAGCCTGCCGGACCTCGATGGCGACGGTCTGGCCGATATCCCGACTAGCGGCGCCGCAGCCGAGCAACGCATGCTGCGCGCGCCCAGCCTGCTGCCGGGGGATCTGTATCGCAACGCCGGTGCGCTGCAATGGGGCGCCAGCGCTGTGCTGTTGCTGGGCGTACTGCTGATCCTCTGGTTGCTGAGCCGGCCGCTGCGGCGGCAATGAGTGTTGTCGGCTAAAGGGGCGGGTGTCCGGCATCGACATAATCGGTTGCAAAGCAGAGGAATACTGCACTGTGACCTTGGGCATACGTGGCTTGTCAAAACCCACACGCGTTCCGTATGGTGCGCATCCGGTTTTCTGGGAGCATCTGGCATGAGTGATCTACAGCACCTCTTCGACAACAATGAGCGCTGGGCCGAGGCGATCAAGCAGGAGGACCCGGAGTTCTTCGAGAAGCTGGCCAAGCAACAGGCCCCGGAATACCTGTGGATCGGCTGCTCGGATGCCCGGGTGCCGGCCAACGAGATAGTCGGCATGTTGCCGGGCGATCTGTTCGTCCACCGTAACGTCGCCAACGTGGTGCTGCATACCGACCTCAACTGCATGTCGGTGATCCAGTACGCGGTCGACGTGCTCAAGGTCAAACACATCCTGGTCACCGGCCACTACGGCTGCGGAGGCGTACGCGCCTCGATGCGCGACGTGCAGCTGGGGTTGATCGATGGCTGGATCCGCACTATCCGTGACCTCTACTACGAACACCGCGAGCACCTGGCACAATTCCCCACGGAAGAGGAGCAGGTCGACCGGCTGTGCGAGCTGAACGTGATCCAGCAGGTCGCCAACGTCAGCCATACCACCATAGTGCAGAACGCCTGGCATCGGGGTCAGGCGCTCTCGGTGCATGGCTGTATCTACGGCATCAAGGATGGCCGCTGGAAGAACCTCAACGTTACCGTCAGTGGCATGGAACAACTGCCGCCGCAATATCGCCTGCGTCCGCTTGGTCAGAGTTAAGGCTTACGGTTGCTGAGCTGAGAGAGTACGCGCACTCTCTGTGTGATCGCCTGCTGCGCCGGCAGTTAAACCCGCTGATCCAGAGCTGTCAGGTTTTTCTGGTCCGGCTTAGGCGGGTTCTTTCATACCACGTCTGTCACACCGGTTGAGGTGCCCAGGCGCATTTCGATGAGTTGCGCTGACTGCGGGCGGGCAGCGCGCTCAGGCTGGAAGCTTGCCGGGCTGAGACTACCAAATTTGGGTGTGAAGCTGCCGTTCAGCACATTCGTAGCCAGGTTGGCAAAGAGCAGGCTCAAGATGAACCAGGTGATCATCAAGGCCGTGCCGCCGAGCCAGATACCCAAGGCGACTTGCAGCGCAAGATTGCGTTGGCGTGGCTGATGCCTGCTGGCCTGGCCGATGCCATACAGCTCATCCGGCTCTCTCAGGTCATCTTCCCGCGCACTAAAGCTTTCGAGCCGTGTTCGCTTATCCATCTTCACTACCCTGATTTGGTCTTCGGAATACCAACGCTCAGTCACCTTGTTGGTGATTGTGATGCCAGGTTTGGACTGCCCACGTTGCGCTTTGGTTCGGCGCAGCTACCTCGGCTGGGCGCGTCTGAATCTCGATGATGCGCAGCCGTCTAGAGAGCTCTCAGTGCCGGCCTGGCTAAGAGGGGCTAAGTGTGGGCGCGCTGTAGCCACGGTGTACTCACTGCAGGCAATAAAAAAGGCCTGCCTTTCGGCAAGCCTTTTTTATGTTTGGTGGCTACGCAGGGACTTGAACCCCGGACCCCAGCATTATGAATGCTATGCTCTAACCAGCTGAGCTACGTAGCCAAGTGGCGCGCATTATTCTCGGCTAAGGCTTGGCTGTCAAGCTTAACTTCTGGGATTTTATGCGCGCGATCAAGCGCTTAACGTTAGATGGTAAGTCGCCGCTGTAGCTCTTGCTGTGGTTGGTAAGGGTGCAATTACGAAATTCTCCATACCCGGTTTTGTAGCCTAGCCTCTAACTGATTGCCAGCGCTTCCGGCTTGGGCATTGATAGTGCGGGTTGGGGTGGTTCTAGGTGTCTCTTACTGGTCTTGGATTCCAGTGCCAGCTCTGCTGGGGCTGTAGATATATGGTCTTGAGCTGAATGCAGCAAGTGACGTAGCGCGAGTTAGGCGTCCCTTGATCTCCGAGAGTTCCTCCGAGTGGAGCTCGTCCAGCACAGCCTGTTCCTCCTCTGTGAATGGCTTGTCGGTGGCTCTGAGCTCCGCCTCACACTTCACCCTCAAAAGCTTGGTCGCTTCTGCGGCGAGCTCTTTTGCAGCCAAGTCAAAGTCCGAAACCTTATTGAGCGCACAGTGCGATGCCGTAGGTGGAGGTTGAAGCCAGCAGGGCGATGGGGAGCGACTCGTGGATGGTGGCCAACAGTTCGCGACGCACCAAGGGTGCAACACTTTGTGAAGTGCTGAGAAGCCAGGCAAACTCGGCCTGACTGTCGAGTGGGTTTTTGAGCGTAAACGGGCTCACTGGCAAACTCCACTTTCAGGGGTATTTGATTATTGTCGTTTAATGGCGCGTTGCCAGTAGTCTGTGCTCGCCCGAAGCATCCTGAAAGAGCGCGTACCACCCAAGCGCTACCCTGGGACAATACGCTGGATAAAAAAAGGCCGCCATCGTAGTGGCGGCCGAGGTCTCGGGCTTGTGGCCTTTAACTAAGTAGCGTTATTTAACGGACCCCGGAGTTGCGCAAGGCAGCCGGGGTGTAGTCGGCGGCAAGGGCTTTGACGCCGAACTCGACACCCTGACTTTCCTCGTTCTTCATGCCTGAAACGATGTAGCGACCATTCAGCAGGTCATGCAGGGTTTCCACCGCCAGCCAGGGCACCTGGGCGTTGTAATAGGGCTGTAGATGGCCTTCGCCAACCCTCCAAAGCGTGCCACGCGCGTCGTAGTGGTCGGCCAGGACGATTTGCCAGGAGTCCTCATCAATGAAGAACACCCGCTTGGCATAGACATGCCGCTCGCCTGGCTTCAAGTTGGCCTCCACTTCCCAGACCCGGTGTAGCTCGTAGCGGGTGAACTCCGGGTTGAGGTGCCCTGCCTGGACGATGTCATCGTATTTCAGCTTGGGAGAGTCCAACCTGAAGCTGTTGTAGGGGATGTACAGCTCACGCTTGCCGACCAGCTTCCAGTCGTAGCGGTCCTGCGCGCCGTTATACATATCGAAGTTGTCGCCCACGCGCTGGCCCTCAGAGGCCGGATAGGGGCCGTCGTAGGCGACCTGTGGGGCACGTCTTACCCGGCGTTGGCCCGCGTTGTAGAGCCAGGCCAGGCGTGGCTCGCGAACCTGATTCAGGGTCTCGTGTACCAGCAATACGCTGCCGGCCAGGCGCGCGGGGGATTTGACCTCCTCCTTGTAGTAGAACAGGACATTGCCCGGCTTGGCCGGATCGAAGTCCTTCAGCTGATCGCGGTAGACGAACTCCATCTCGAATTTCACCGGAGTGAAGGCGCCGCTTTGCTCTGGGGTAGCCTGTACGCTAACGCGTCTCATGCTGCCGCCCCGGTAACGGGTAAGGTGGTTCCAGACTGCTTCCTGGCCGTTCTGCGGGATGGGGAACGGGTAGGCGGTCTGGAAGTTGGTCAGGCCGCTGCCGCCTTCCACCAGCTGGGTGTTCAGCGCATTGGACCGCACTGCGGCGTAGACGGAATCCGGCAGCGCGACGCTGCGGTGGCTGGGGTAGACCGGCATCCGGTACGAGTCGGGATAACGCTTGAGCATGGCCAACTGGCCGGGGCTCAGTTTGTCCTTATATTGTTCGGCGTTCTTCGCCTCAATGGTGAATAGCGGCTGCTCACTGGCGAAGGGGTCGTCGAGAAAGCCCTCGGGGCTCTGCTTGCCGCTGGTCTTGCCGAGGCCGCCGGTCCAGGCCGGAATGCTGCCGTCGGCATTGCCCGCTTGCTCTGCGCCAAGTGGGGTCAGGGTTTTGCCGAGCTGAGCGGCTTGCTCCGGGGTGACCGCAGCCAGTGCCGTACCTGCCAGCAGTGACAGACTCAGGCTGGTACTTTGCATTAAGCGTTTCATGATCTGCTCTCCTGCTTAAAAGGACATGCCGAAGCTGAGCGCGACGAAATCGCGATCGATGTTGGTGTTGTAATCGCCGCCGAAGAAGTCGGTGTATGACAGGCTGGCGTTGTAGGTATTGCGGTACTCGGCATCCAGTCCCAGGCTGATGGCCTTGCTGCCTTCGTTGAAGCCCGGCTCGGGGGCATAACCGTCAATATCGTGGGACCACGCCAGGTTTGGCTTGAGCGTCACCGCCGGAATCAGGTTGCTGTATTCCCAGATCGCGCGTGCGCGATAACCCCAGGAGGTGCTGGTGACGAAGCCCTCGTCGTTGCAGTTCTGCGGCGTGGCGGAGCTGGTGAGGCACAGGCTGTTGTCCGGGAACAACTCGCCCTGACCGAACGCCGCATCGCGGCCATAGCGCAGGCCGCCTTGGCCTTCCAAATCGCCGACATGCACCATGCCGATTTCGCCGACCAGGGTCAGGCGGTCGGCGCCCATGACTTGATCGAAGAAGTGCACGCCGGTGATCTGCGCCTGGGTCACGGGTTTGCGTTGATAACCCTGCACTAGCGAATTGTTGGTCGCCTGATAAGCACCCGAGGAGAGCAGCGGCGAGGTGGCGGCGGCGCCCGTGCCGGCCAGGACCTGATCGTTACCGTTGAGTTGCAGCGGCAGGTTGGGCCGGTAGCTGATTTCCCCGGACAAGGCGGTGCCGGTCGGCAGGGTGGTGGCGAAGCTCAGGCCATAGAGGCGGATATCCTCCGGGTAAGCCACCTGATACTTCGAGGTGCCGAGGCGATAGGCCCCGATCAACTGCTGGCCGATGGCCGAGCCGCTGGCGCCGGCACAGACCGCAGGGTCGGTGATGCCAAGGTTGGCGCAGAGCTGCGGGACGAAGGACAGGTCGGCGACGTTCGGGCTGGAGATCGAATTAACGTAGGGCTGACGGCTGTGATAGTTGAGGAAGTAGGCGCCGAATTCGGTATCCAGGCTGGGCACGAACCAGCGTAGGGCGGTACCCCATTGGCCGCCGTCACGCGCATCGTCATCGCCGACGCGCGGCACCTCGATGCCTTCCGCGCCCAGACTGATGCCGAAGGGGCTCAGGGCGGCCTGGGCCAGCGGGTTGGCGCTGAGATCCGGGCCGACCGGGAGGGGCTGGCAGCCATCGGCGACGAAATCGTTTTGCGAGAAGAAGGTGCCGCAGTTGTCCACCACCGTCTGCTGCCAATCCAACTGGTAGAAGGCTTCGGCCGACAGGTTCTCGGTCAGGTTCTGCGACAGATAGAGCATATTGACCGGGATCAAGCCTTCCTTGATCTCGGCGCCGGGGCGGCGAAAAGCGGACACGTCCACCGGGTTGATGCTGTTGATCCCGCCCTGGATAAAGGTGCTCTCGCCCCAGCTGACCACCTGCTTGCCCAGGCGCACGGTGCCGGGCAGTTCGCCGATCACATAGTTGTGATAGATAAAGGCATCCAGCAACTCGGCGCCGGAAGACTTGGCGCCTTCTTTGCGGCCGCTGTCGGAGATGTCCTTGAACGGACGACTCTCGTCCTTCAGCTCGAAGTCGTACCAGTACTTGCCGCGAACGAACAGGCCCGACTCGCCATATTTCAGTTCGAGATCATGCAGCCCCTTGAATATCTTCGAGAAGGTCTCGCCCTTCTTGAAGTTCAGCCGGCCGTCGTCGCTGACGCTGGCATCGCCCTTGCCGCCGTTGGTCGCGCCGATCAGTTCGGGGTCGGCGCCGCGCCGCGCCCAGCTGGCGCCGACGCTGAGCGAAGAGTCGAATTGCCCTTCGATCTCGCCGAGGTTGAAGGTCAGGCCGAACGCCGGCGTGGTCAGGCTGCCGGCCAGGGCGATGGCCAGTGGTAGGCGGGCGCGCCGCCAGGGAAATCGCGTGTTGCTCATGTTCACTACCTCTTGTTGTTGTTTGGCACGCTGTTCGACTGGGATTTGCGGTACTGACTCCGGTGCTAAAAGTGGAACTGACGGGTTTGCATAAGCTATGCGTCGACCTTGGTAACGCTACTGGCTACGGGAATGACAGAGAGTGGAGGTCGACGCGGTTGATGGCAGCCACTCGACCTGAAAGCTGTAACGCCCCAGCGCGGCGGCTAAGCGCTCCCGATCAGGGCTGGCGGCCAACTGCACGACCAACCCCCGGCGGGCGTCCTGTACGACTTCCACCTGGATGCCGGCAAGGCCGCTTCGCTCGGCCTCCTGGCGCACGACTTGGGCGATCTCGCGCTGTTGCAGGGCAGGCTTGAATAGCTTGCCCACGGCGGTCAGTGGCAGCGCTTCGAGTATTTCGATGCGCTTGGGAACGGCGGCCCGCTCGCTGATGTGGAGGTTGGCGAACGCCAGCAGCTCTTCGGCGTTGCAGGCTTGCCCCGGTCGCAGTTGAACGTAGGCGACCGGCACCTCGCCCGAGTAAGCGTCTGGGCTGCCGATAGCCGCGACCAAGGCAACGGCAGGGTGCGCCTGCAGGGCCTCCTCGATCTGCTTGGGATCAATATTGTGGCCGCCGCGGATGATCAGCTCCTTCTTGCGCCCGGTCAGCCAGAAGTAGCCCTGCGCATCCTGGCGACCCAGATCGCCCGTATTCAGCCAGCGCTGGCCGTCGATATCGATCCACAGTCCCCGGTTATGACTCCCCTCCAGATAGCCGTCGAACAGGTTAGGGCCACTGATCGTGATCAGGCCGACCTCATCCACCTCGGCATCGCGCAGGTACTCGCCGGAATCATCGAGCACGACCACACGCATGTTCTGGTAGGCGATCCGTATGCCGATGGAGCCGATGCGGCGCTCGCCATGGGGTGGATTGACTGAGGAAGCACAGGCGCCTTCCGTGAGGCCGTAGCCTTCGAGGATCTTCACCCTGGTCCGCTGCTCGAACTCTCGGAAAAGCTCAACTGGCATCGGTGCGGCACCACAGAGGGCATAGCGCAGACTGGATAGGTCGCGGCCCTGCATCTCTGCTTGCAGCAGTGCTGCATAGACGGTTGGCACGCCGGAGAAGAAGTGGATGCCGAAGTGTTCCACCATCTCCCAGAAGCGGGCGATCACACCCTCGCCACGATAGCCCTGCGGCGTTCCCAGGATCACATGGTCACCTTGGGTCCACGGCATCAGTCCAGTGACCAGTTGGCCGTTGACATGGAAGAGAGGTAGGCCACAAAAGATTACCTGGCCACTGCTGCGCGGCTGTAAGTGCGTGGCCATGGCCCACGCGTTGAATACCTCCGACCCATGAGTACGCGCAGCGATCTTGGGCAGCCCCGTTGTTCCGCCGGTGCAGATGTAAGAGGAACGCTCATCGGAGCGGATTTGCCGCCCGCTCTTCAGGTGTGTGCCTGGCTGAGCGTCCATCAGCGCCCGCAGCTCGTGGATCGCGACACCGCTGTGCAGCTCACGCTCCTTTTCTTCCAGGGACCTGATCCCGTCGGCCCGAGCCGCGCCGACATAGGGTGCCATGCTGACCCAGACGATGTGCTTGATCGCGGGCAGTTGATCCAGTTGCGAGGCCAGCTTGGGCCACAGGTCACTGCCCGGCATCGGCGCGAGCATCACCACCACGGATGCTTTGGCGGCGTGCAGCAAGCCAGCCATCTGCTTGGCCTCCAGCAGCGGATTGACCGCCATGGCGATGCCCGCCGCTTCGCCGCCCCAGATGGTGAAGTGGGTTTCCGGCAGGTTGGGCAGGATAAAGGCGACCACTTCACCCGGTGCTATGCCCAGGTCGTGGAAGGCATTGGCCGCACGGGTGATATCGGCGAAGAGCTCGGCGTAGTTCCAGTCGTGGGTGCGCTTGAAGTCGGCCGCATCGGCAAAGAAGCTGAGCGCCGGCGCCTGGGGGGTGCGCTCGGCGGCGAGTCGCAACGCTTCGTAGGTGCTGGCCGGTAAGCCGCGCTCCGCCAGCGGGACTAATTCGAGATTTTCGATGTCGCTCAGGGTCTGCACTCTCATTAGGCTTCCTCCACGACGCGGTTGCGTTGCGCGCCCAGGTCAATCACGCCATCGGCACTGCGAATGCGCGCCTCGACCACGTCGCCTGGCTTGAGATACTGCGACCGGCTCTCCTGGGCCTTGAGGAACAGCTTCCACTTGGTGGCTTCCGGCATCAGGGCGGCGATGCGCTGCTTGGCAGGGGAGGGGATGCTCAAGGCGCAGCCAGCCGGGGTGCCGGTGGCGAGCAGGTCGCCGGCGTCGAGATCCTGAACCGACGAGAGTTCGGTGAGGGTTTCCGCGGGGCCGTAAACCAGGTTGGCCGTGCTGTCGTTCTGGCGCACCTGGCCATTGACCGTCAGGCGCAGCTGCAGTGCCTTCAGGTAATGCATGTCCTTGGCATCCAGCAGGCAGAGGTAAGGACCGACCGGGCCGAAAGTGCGGAAGCTCTTGCCCTTGTAGAACTGCATCTGGGGAATCTGGATGTCGCGGGCCGAGTAGTCGTTGACTATGACTACGCCGGCGATGAATTCATGCAGGTTGGCGTCGGTAACCGTGGTGGCGCCAGTGATCGCGCGTTTCATCACCAGGCCCAGTTCGATCTCGTAGTCCAGAAAGCGCACGTTGCGCGGCTTGATCAGGTCGCTGTCCGCCGCCACCAGGCAGCTGGTCGCCTTGGTGAAGATCATGTTGAACTTCTTCGCGTCAGGGTCCATGCCCGACTCGATCATGTGCTGCCGGTAGTTGGCGCCCTGGCAGACGAATTGCTGGTTACGGGTCAGCGGCGACAGCAGCTTGACTTCGCTCTCGGCCAGCTCGGTTCCCTTGAGTTGAAGCAGATCTTCGATGCTGTTCTGGCGGATGAACTCGCCGGTGGTTTCGAAAGCGCCGGGAACGACCGTGATACGGCCCTGGCGGATAACGCCCCAGTGGATAGCGTTCTGATATTCAAAGCGGACTACATGTACAGCAGGCATTGAAGGCACTCCTGGGGCAGCGTTTGTCTCGCGCTCGGTGGTGCGAGGACTTTGGTGTTGTTCTGAATGGGGGGCGGCAAGGCTGTAGACCAGTGAGCCGCCGGCGAGCAAGGCGCCGGCTTTAAGCACATCCCGCCGGCCATATTTAGTTGAGTTTTCCGACATGGCGGCAGCTCTAGCCGAACAGCCGCATGAGCGTTATCAGCTTGCGCAGTGATAAGTCCGGGCTGCGTCGCAGGTTGCGGATCAGCGCGCGCAGACTGGCCAGGCTCAGCTTGGGCTGCGTGAAGCTCTTGGGCATGCGCTGACCCCACTGGGCCATGGCCTCGGGGCTGACTAAATGAACGCCAGTGGGCTGCGAGGAGGTGAAGAGGTCGCCGTCGCAGTAATGCTCGTGCTTGTCACCCCAGGGGTCCTGCCAGTAATCGAAGATCTGGCTGCCCAGGATGTGCCGGCCGATGCCCCAGGCGTGCTTCCAGCCACGTTCGCGCAGGACGCGCTGCCCCATGCCCACCGCATCGGCATCCACCAGCTCGTAGGCGCTGTGGCTGTAGGTCGCCATGAAGCCCTGGGCAATGGCGAGGGTATGGTGATCCGCCGGGATCTCACCGAGGTCCAGGCGCATGAAGGTGACGATAGGCGTGCCGTCGGGAAGGACCTGCACGTCGCTGGGAATGAAACCGAGATGCTGGGTATACCAGGCGCAGGTCGCCTGGTAATCGGCGACCTCCAGAACGACATGGCCGAGCCGCAGCACTTCCGGCGGCGCTACCGGCGGTCGCTGAGTGTCGTTGATGCGTAGTTGCTCTTGCGCGAAGTTGAACTGCAGGGCTGGCCGGTGCGGAAGGGATGCGCTAGGGCTCTGTCCGTAAACGGCTTCCACGATAAAACCAGAGGGGTCAATCAGCCGGACCTGCTTCCCGCCGCCCGGATGCACAACCTCCTCGATGGATGAAGCCCCGTGGATTCCGCTCAGGCGGTTCAGGTCGTCCAGGCTGCGAACCTCCAGTCCGAACCCCAGAAAGCGCGCCTGCGCCGCGCGATGGATGCGGTAGCAGTAGGGCGAAGGTTCGGCCGCTCGCAGATAAAGCGTATCGGCATCCCGATGGCTGACGGTCAGGCCGAAGTCGGTCAGAAAGCGCGCCGCCTCATCGAGGTTGGGGCGCTCGAAAATCAGGTGGGCAAGGCGTTTAGCCTTGACCGTTGGGGCAGGGTGGCGGGCAGGTTGTTGTGTCGCCAGCCGGGGTAAATCATTTCTGCTGTTCATTGTTGTTCTTATCCCGGTTTTTAGAGCAAAGCCGTCTCCGCACCCCTGGAAGTCCAGGAGTGTTGTCTAGCTGGGTCGGTTACGCGGTCAGTCGAGTGTGGGCAGTGCCGGTAGCTCGTTGGTCGCCAGCGCACGAGCTTCTTCTGGTGGCACACCTAATGCCCGGAGCAGTAGCTCGGCCGTGTCGGAGCCCGATTCGCGCCACGTTCGGTGCCCTTCCAGCACCAGGAAAATCGAGCCCAGGACGCTGCTCGTTACCAGGGTCATGACGGAAAGCAATTGCGCCTGCTGAAACCTGTAGCGGCCACTGGAAAGTCCGTTCAGAAGATCGGTAGTCGCCTGACTGGTGAACATTTCCCGCAACGAGGTATTGCTCATGGCGAATTTATGGATGAAGGCTCCCCATTGGGAGTCCTCGTGCGCGCGACGAATAAACAGTCGAATGCCGTTGGCCAGGCGTTGAGCAGGGTCTTCGAGGGAGTCGAAGCTCTTCTTGATGCGTTCATGCATCTCCCCCGCGAGATGGCTGGCGACCGACTCGAACAGGCCTTCCATGCTCTCGATGTTGCTGTAGATCGTGCCGCGCGCCACGCCCGCCTCTTGCGCGAGGTCGAGGATGTTCACCTGAGCGGTGCCTTTTTCAGCGAACAGGCGAAAAGCAGCCTGATGAATGCGGCGCTGTGTCGGATTCAGGGATTCCACACATTTTCTCCAAGATTGCCTATGAGTGGATTGAACACGCGTGTTTGATCTGCGTCAACAATGTTTTTGCATTGAAAATCCGCATTGCAATGCGGAAAACGTTATATGCCTGTTATTGCAGGGCTGTATGGCTGTTTAAGCAAGCTATATGGGGATTGTCGAGAATGGCTATATTGACTTTATTGGACACGCGTGTTCAATTCTTTGCTGCTCAGGCTAACTCCCGATAGGGACATCAAGCCGGCTGGGCCGATGTCGATCATCCGCTTTGCCGACTGCAGACGGGCCTTACCTCGACGGATTGAGAACGCTTGAAGGAGCACCGAGCCTGCCGACTGGTTGCTGCAAAGGCTTTGCTCCGTAGCGCTGGCTGGCCGATTTTTCATCAGATGAAGGACAGAACATGACCGGCTCAAGGCTTTTCGAACCGCTTCGGTTACCCAGTGGCGCGGTGATTCCAAACCGAATCGCCAAGGCTGCCATGGAGGAAAACCTGGCCGATGACGATCACGCACCGGGAGAAGCGCTGGTCAGGCTCTATCGGCGTTGGGCGGAAGGCGGGGCCGGACTGATCATCACCGGCAACGTCATGGTCGATCGCCATGCCTTGACCGGGCCGGCTGGTGTGGTGCTCGAGTCCGATCAAAACCTGGATCGATTCAGGCAGTGGGCTGATGCTTGCCGCAGTCGCGGCGCGCAGGCCTGGATGCAGATCAATCATCCCGGCCGGCAGGTGCTGGCTGCCTTGGGGCAACCGGCCCGGGGACCTTCCGCAGTTGCCGTCGACATTCCCGGTCTGTCCAAGGCTTTTGCGCCGCCCAGGGCCTTGAGCGAGGTGGAGATCGAGGCGCTGATCGAGCGCTATGCCCATACCGCAGCACTGGCCGAGCGCGCCGGATTCACCGGCGTGCAAGTCCATGCTGCGCATGGCTACCTGTTCAGCCAATTCCTGTCGCCCTTGACCAACAGGCGCAGCGACCGCTGGGGCGGCAGCCTGGAAAATCGTGTGCAGATCCTCCTGCGAACCCTCGACACAATTCGTCAGCGAGTGGCGCCGACCTTCTGCGTCGCCGTGAAGCTCAATTCCGCGGATTTCCAGCGCGGCGGCTTCGATGCCGAGGATGCGGTTCGCGTGGTGGAAATGCTCAACGCCAAGGCGGTCGACCTGGTCGAGTTGTCCGGTGGCAGCTATGAAAGCCCGGCCATGCAGGGGCGGACCCGCGACGGCAGTCGCCTGGCGCGAGAGGCCTATTTTCTCGAGTTCGCCGAAAGGGTCGGGGGCGTAGCGCGCATGCCGCTGATGGTCACCGGCGGCGTGCGTAGAAAGCAGGTTGCCGAGCGCGTGGTGAGCGGCTCGGTGTCGATGGTGGGACTGGCCACTGCGCTGGCTATCGAGCCGGCCCTGCCAAGCCAGTGGCGGGAGGGTAAAGGCGGCGAAGTGGAACCCATCGTCGTGCCCTGGAAGAACAAGGCGCTGGCATCGCTTGCGCTGGCCTCGGTGGTCAAGAAACAACTCGGCTTGCTCAGCCAGGGCAAGCGGACAAGGCCCAGGACCTCGCCACTTATGGCGTTGATCGGGGCGCAGTTGAAGTCCCGCCGTCAGGCGAAGGACTACCGGCAATGGATCAGCCTCGCAGGCCGTTGAACGACGCGCTTCTACTTTCCCCAATGCGAGGTGGCGGGAGTCCGTGCGGAAATCGGACGGCTTCCCCCACCACCCACAGGTTCCGAGAAATCGTCCCGCTGGAGCACCTCGAACCCCCAACACCGGTGGCAACCTGAATGAAAAAAATAATACTGAAAACCATACTGTTCGCCTTGCCAAAGGTGCTCAGTTTCACTGCCCGTAAACATCCCAAGTTCCGCGAGCGCCTGAAGCAGAAGAATTGCACCGCCTATATGGGGCTGCAGGACGGCAGCATCGGCCGCTTCCTGCAGATCAGGGGCGGCAAGGTGTCGTCGCGCGCCGGCACGGCGGCAGAGGCCGATGTCAGCATGTTGTTCAAGGACCTGCCGACGGCGCTGAAATTCCTCTCGCCCAATCCGGATATGGGCGAGATCGTCCACGCCGCCAAGAATTTCAAGGTGGTCGCCAAGGGCCCGGATCATCTGGTGGTGTGGTTCACCCAGATGCTCAACCTCAGCCAGACGGTCGGCCTGGAGATGGGCCTGCCGATGCGCGACGGCACCCGGCGCTACACCACCTGCACCAACGGCGGGCCGCTGTTCATCTATGTCAAGGACGGGCGCATCCAGCGCGTCACGCCACTCGAGCTGGACGACAAGGATGCGCCGAGCTGGGAGCTGCAGGCGCGCGGCAGGACCTTCCGCCCCAAGCGCCGCGCGCTGGTGGCGCCGCACGCCCTGTCGCTGAAATCCCTGGTCTATTCGGACAAGCGCATCCTACAGCCGATGAAGCGGGTCGATTTCGATCCCGACGGCGAGCGCAACCCGCAGAACCGTGGCAAGTCGCCCTACGTGCCGATCAGCTGGGACGAGGCGCTGACTATCGTCGCCAAGGAAATCAACCGGCAGAAGCGCGTCCACGGGCCCGGCTCGATCACCTTCCCGATGTCGTCCCACCATCAGTGGGGCAATGTCGGCTATTACCTCAGCTCGCTGACGCGCTTCGCCAACCTGATCGGCTTCACCCGCGTCGCCGCCAACCCGGACAGCTGGGAGGGCTGGTACTGGGGCGCCATGCACCATTTCGGCAACTCCATGCGGGTCGGCGTGCCGGCCGGCTATGGCGCCGTCGAGGACTGCCTGAAGGAAGCCGAGATGATGGTCTTCTGGTCCTGCGACCCGGAGAGCACCAACGGCGCCTATGCCGGCTTCGAGGGCACCACCCGGCGCCTGTGGGCCAAGGAGCTCGGCATCGAGTTCGTGCATATCGATCCGCACAACAACCCGACCGCGCAACTGCTCGGCGGGCGCTGGATTCCGATCCGGCCGCAGACCGACGCCGCCCTGGCCACTGCCATCATGTACGTGTGGGCCGTCGAAGGCCTGTACGACAAGGATTACGTCGCGACCCGCACCACCGGCTTCGACGAGTGGAAAGCCTACCTGCTGGGCGAGACCGACGGCATCGCCAAGACGCCCGAGTGGCAGGAAGGGGAGACCGGCGTGCCGGCCAAGGACGTGCGCGCCCTGGCGCGCAAGTGGGGTAACCGCAAGGTCTATCTGGCGACCGGCATGACCGGCGCCGGCTTCGGTGGCGCCGGCCGCGGCGCGACCGGCCAGCAGTGGGCGCGCTGCCTGATCATGATGATGAGCATGCAGGGCTGGGGCAAACCCGGGGTCAATTTCGGCTGCCTGCAGATCGGCACGCCGGTGGACCATCACTTCTACTTCCCCGGCTATGCCGACGGCGGAATTTCCGGCGACCTGATGTGGACCGGCAACGCGGTGAACAATTACCAGCGCATGCCGCACATCCTGACCATGAACCCGGTCAAGCAACTGGTGCCGCGGCAGCAGTTGCCCGATGCCATCATCAATGGCCACGCCACCGGCTATCTGTGGGACGGCATGTCGCAGGAGGCGCAGTTCGCCCCCTTCACCTATCCGATGGCCGGCTATTCGCCGATCCACATGATCTACCGCTACGGCGGCTCGTCCTTCAGCACAGTGACGAAATCCGGGCGCTGGGTCGAGGCCTACCGCCACGACAGCATCGAGTTCGTGGTGAACCAGTCGATCTGGATGGAGGGCGAGGCCCAGTTCGCCGACATCATCCTGCCGGCCTGCACCCAGCTCGAGCGCTGGGACATCGGCGAGTGGTGCAATTCCGGCGGTTATGCCCACCATGGCTATACCCTGGTCAATCATCGCGTGGTGGCGCTGCAGCACAAGTGCATCGAGCCGCTCGGCGAGTCGCGTTCGGACTACGACATCTTCACGGCCATCCTCGAACGCCTGGGCCTCGGCGGCGTGTTCACCGAAGGCTGCAGCGAGCTCGACTGGGTCAAGCGGGTGTTCGACTCCTCCGACCTGCCGGACCATGTCTCCTGGGCCGATTTCTGCCGCAAGGGCTATTACATCGTCCCGCCGGAACGGCCCGAACTGCGCCCGCCGGTCGATATGCGCTGGTTCGCCGAAGGCCGTCCTAAGGACCTGCCGGAGCCGTTTCCGCTGCCGTCGCAGTGGGCGGAAGAGTTCGGCAAGGGCTTGCAGACGCCGAGCGGCAAGCTGGAGTTCGTTCCGGAAATCCTCAAGCGCCACACCAAGGACAACCCCGACCGGCCGGCGCTCAACCGTTACATCCCCTCCTGGGAAGGCTTGGGGACAACCGAGCTGGTCGGCAAATATCCGCTGCAGATGATCGCGACCCACTCGCGCTACAGCTTCCACACCTCAAGTGATGGCAAGAACGGCGTGACCAGCCGGGTGCAGGACCATCGTGCGCGCATCGCCGGCCACGATTTCTGGCTGCTGCGCATCTGCCCGGCCGATGCGGCTGCCCGCGGTATTTCGCACCGCGACCTGGTCAAGATCTACAACGATCGCGGGGCAGTGATCTGCGCGGCCGACGTGTCGGCGCTGGTGGTGCCGGGCGTGGTCAAGTCCTACGAGGCCAGCGCCGAGTTCCAGATGCTGGAAGTGGCCGGCGAGACCGTCGAAATCGGCGGCTGCATGAACATCCTCACCCCGGATCGGCCGCAAACCCAGGGGACCAGCAGCATGAGTCCGAATTCATGCCTGGTCCAGATCGAAAAATGGCAAGGCGCCGACGCGTTCAAGCGCCTGCGCGCCGAGGCGGGAGTCGCTCATGAATAAGTGGAACCTGATCATCAATGTCGGTCGTTGCGAGAACTGCTACAACTGCGTGCTCGCCGAGCGCGACGAGCACGTTGGCAACGACTATCCGGGCTACGCGGCGCCGGCCTCCCTCGCCGACGAGGCGCCGATCCGCATTCTGCGGCGGGTGCAGGGGGCGGCGCCGATGGTCGAGACGACCTACCTGCCGGTGATGTGCAATCACTGCGACGACGCGCCGTGCATGAAGGTCGGCGGCGACGCCATCAGCAAGCGTGCCGACGGCATCGTCATCATCGACCCGGTCAAGGCCAAGGGCCGCAAGGACATCGTCCGTTCCTGCCCCTACAAGGCCATCGTCTGGAACGAGGAACTGCAGCTGCCGCAGACCTGGATCTTCGACGCCCACCTGCTCGACGGCGGCTGGAAAGGTCCGCGCTGCCAGCAGGTTTGTCCGACAGACGTGTTCGAAGCGGTGAAACTCGACGACGCGGCGATGCAGGCGAAGGCGCGCCAGGAAGGGCTGCAGGTGCTGCTGCCCAAGTTGAACGCGAAGCCGAGGGTCTATTACCGGGGCCTGCAGCGCTGGGACACCTGCTTCATCGGCGGCAGCGTCAGCGCCAGCGTTGACGGCGTGGTCGATTGCGTCGTCGGTGCCGAAATCACGCTCCATCAGAGCGGGAAACAAATCGCGGTCACCCACAGCGACGCCTTCGGCGACTTCCGTTTCGCCGGCCTGGGCAAGAAAAGCGGCGGCTATCGCATTGAAGTCCGCCACGACCTGGGCGAGGCGCAGTGCGACTGCGAACTCGACGAAAGCCTCTATCTCGGCGAAATCCGGCTGGTGAGCAGCCATCAGGAAGGCATTGAGGAGCAAACAGCATGAATCACACCCAGGAACTGAGCGTGCCGCCGGAATATCCGGAAAGCGCGGCGCCCGCCCACGTCAAGAAGCTGGTCAGGCCGAAGGCCTGGCAGAAGGCTACGCAGTTGGCCTTCCTGCGTTTCGAAAAGAAGGACCTCGCCGAGGCTGAGCGCTTCTGGAACGATTTCGGCTTGGTGACGGTGTCGCGCACCGCGCAGCAACTGGTGCTGCGCGGCGCCGGGACGGCGCCGGCCATCCTCGTTGCCACCAAAGGCGAGACCTCGCGCTTCGTCGGCTCGGTCTTCGTGGTTCCGGCCGATACCGATTTCGCCCGCCTGGAACGCGAAAGCAATGCCAAGCCGCTGGCGCCGGAGCGCATTCCCGGCGGCGGGCGTGGCGTCGCACTGACTGATCCGGATGGCACCGAACTGTGGCTGATCACGGACTGGGAATCGCTGCCGGCATTGCCGACTCGGTCGCCGATCCACCGGGAAATGAATGTGCTGGGCGAGATCCAGCGGGTGAACCGCACGGTCCGTTCGCCCATCGAGCCGGCGCTGGTCGGTCGCCTGGGTCACGTTGTCTACCAGACCAGCAACTTCGAGGTGATGTCCGAGTGGTACATGCGCCACCTCGGCATCATTCCGACGGACGTGCAGTACCTGGAAGACGGCTCGCCGCTGGTCACCTTCTTTCGCCTCGACCTGGGCGACCAGCCGGCGGATCACCATACCTTCGTCATGGCGAGCGCTCTGCAGCCGCGTTATGAACACAGCGCCTGGGAAGTGATCGACCTCGACGCCCTGGGACAGGGGCAGCAAGTCATGCATGCCCGCGGCCATAAGCACTTCTGGGGCATCGGCCGGCACCTGCTCGGCAGCCAGCTGTTCGATTACTGGAAAGACGCCGATGGCTTCGACTTCGAGCATTACACCGATGGCGACGTATTCACCGCCGATCACGAGACGCGCTACGTGCCGTTTTCGACGGGCAGCATCTGGGCCTGGGGGGACGACGCGCCCAAGAAGATCTTCCCGGCCAAGTCGCTCGGCCTGGTCTGGCGGGCATTGAAGCTCATCCGCCAGGGGCGCCTGACCCTGTCCAAGCTACGCATCATCGGCAAGACGCTCGATACCCCGGCGCGTCCCTGGCTCTGAATTCGACACACTAGGACTTGATCCATGGCCATCACCCTGATCCGCTTCATCCCTGCCAACGCACCTGCCGACACCGAACCCCGCTGGGGCGTCGTCTTCGGCGACAAGGTCGCGCCGCTGGACGGCCGCTACGCGACCACCGCCGACCTGATTCGTGACGGGCGCGAGGCCGCCCGTCAGCTCACGCCGGCCCAGGCCACGCTTGAGCTGAGCAGCGTCCGCGTCCTGCCGCCGGTCACCTCGAACCAGCAATTCATTTGCCAGGGCGTCAATTACGAGAGCCATGTGCGCGAATCCGGCCTTGATCCGAAGAACTTCCCGTTCAATACGATCTTCACCAAAGCGCCTTCCTGCATCAGCGGCCCGTACGACGACGTGGTGCGCCCCTCCCACGTGAAACTGCTGGACTACGAGATCGAGCTGGGTCTGGTCCTCGGGCGCGATCTGGTTCCCGGCGAGGTTGTCACGGAGGACAAGCTGCACGAGGTTCTGGCTGGCGTGACCATCGTCAACGACGTCTCGGCCCGCGATGTCCAGCTGCCTCAGGGCCAGTTCTACAAGGGCAAGAGCTACCAGACCTTCGGTCCGGTCGGCCCGGTGCTGCTCCTGCTCGAACCCCAGGAGTGGCGGCGCTGGCGCGAGCTGAAGATGACCTTGACGGTCAATGGCATCGCCCGGCAGCAAGCCTACTGCGGCGAAATGCTGTTCAAGCCGCATCAGACCCTGACCGAACTCGCATCGCTGCACGGCATGCACACCGGTGACCTGGTGGCGACCGGGACTCCGGCCGGTTGCGCCGCCAAGGCACCCGGCAAACTGGTCATGTTCATCCTCAAGCATTTCATGTCCGATGCCGGGAAATGGAAGGCCTTCATCGCCAAGGCGACGAAAAACCCGCTCTACCTTCAACCCAACGATGTCATGACCCTGAGCATCCGCACCGACGACGGCGCGCTGGATCTCGGCCGGCAGCGCACCCGGGTGGTGGTGGCATGACCGCGGCCGAACGGCTCCTCTGCCTGTCCCCGGCCGAACCGCCGGTGTTCTCGGTCGGAGCCATGCCCGTTCCACGTCCCGGCAAGGGCGAGGTTGTGCTGCGGGTCGAGGCCGCCTCGGTGAACCCGATCGACGTCAAGCGTGCCGGCGGCTACGGCCAGCGCCTGCTGAAGCTCAAGGGGGCGGGGAAATTCCCCCTGGTCCTGGGCAACGATGTCGCCGGGGTCGTCGAGTCCGTCGGCCTAGGCGTCACCGCATGGCAGCCGGGGGATCGCGCCTTCGGCCTGGTCCCGACGGGAAAAGGCGGTGCTCACGCGACCCATGTGGCAGTCGAATCGCGCTGGCTTCGCCCCTTCGTCGACGGCCATGACGCCGTTTCGCTGGCGGCTTTCCCGTACACCTTCACCACCTTGTGGCAATCGCTGCGCAAGGCCGGCATAGACGAGCACAACGCCAAAGGCCTCGAAGTGCTCGTACACGGCGCCTCCGGCGGGCTCGGCCGGATGGCCATCCAGCTCCTGACACGCTGAGGTGCCGCGGTGACCGCCATCTGCAGCACGCCGAACGTGGACACTTGCCGAGAACTCGGCGCGACCACCGTCTGGGACCGCACGCACCAGCCTTTGTCCGGGATGCCGCAGCGCTACGATGCGGCGCTGAATTTCGGCGCCTGGCAGGACGAGGAGAAGCTGATCGGCGCGCTCAAGCAAGGGGCGCTCGGTTTTGCCAGCACGGTCCATCCGCTGCTAGCGAATTTCGACAGCTGCGGTTGGCTGGCCGGGGCCTGGCAAACCCGCAGCGACCTGCGCCGCTGCAAGGCGCTGGCGGGCGCCAAGGGGGCGCGCTACGGCTGGGTGGTGTTCAAGCCCGAGGACGAAGCGCTCGACGCACTGCAGCGTCTTTTGCGCGAAGGCGCACTGGCACTGCCGGTCGGCATCGCGGTGCCGCTGTCCGCGGCGGGGCAGGCCTTCGATCGCGCGGCGCGGCAATTGCCTGGCCGGGCACTTCTGCTGCCCTCGGCAGCGTGATTCGGGCCAGGGACGACCCGCTTGCCGGAAATGCAGCAAGCGACGTCCCTCCCAAGAAACCGTCATCCAACCATTCTGCCGGGCCATGGGGGCTAGCATGTTCAAACCAGGTCATCTGCATCGCACCAATCCACTCGATATGCCACACCTGCCGAATTTCGACATCGATGTGTTCTACGAAGTCCGCCGCGACCCGGTCGAAGGCATGCTGATGCATTTCAAGGTGGTCGGCACCATCGAGGGGCGTGCGTTCAGCGAAGAGTTCGACCTGCATCGCGATACCGCCTTCAACTTTGCCAGCCCGATCTCCAAGGCCGTGGCCAAACACGGCCTGTCGTTCAACGGCGGCCCGATCGCGCCCGAGCACGCCGAGTACGACGCCATGTTCGAGGACATCCGCGAGCAGCTCGGCGTGCATCCGGGCGAGCCCGTCGACTTCGACCACCTGGACAAGGATGGCCTGTGAGCCCGCAGTAGCTCGCAGCACAGCCATTCTCGGCGGTTTTCACCAGGCACCTCCAAGCGTAGGTGCCCATCAAGGATGGCAGCGGCTGATCGCTTGGGATGCGCTGCTCCAGCGTGGTGTAGCTGAACAGCTCGTTTTGTTTGGGGCCAAGTCCACGCATTGGCTTGGGCTGGGATCGGTTGGAAGAAGATGGCCTTTAATCTGCCGGAGCCAAACGGGCTCTGGCTTTTTTCAACGGCCTGCCAGTCGCTGCGCGACTGGGTTCAGGAGGTGGCGGGTAACGGCAGGCCGGCGATTTTCTTGGCTCTGGCGGGTGTAACGCCCAGAGCCTTGAGGGTCATTTCTGCGACCCGTACATCATGCTCCGCCACAGCGCGCCCCTCGACGACCGAGCGCATTGCCCCGGTCGTGCACGACACCACCATGTCCCGCGCTATTCCTTCGTCCTCGAAAGTGAGGGCACCCTCACGGTGCCCTTCGCGCAAGTCATCAAGCACACGGTCGGCCAATCGCGAGCGCATGGCCTGATCGAGATGGATGATGCGCAGCAGTGCGTTGGCCCATTGGTGATCATCGGCAGCCCGGCGTATGAACATGCGTACGCCAATCGAAAGCCGTTGGGCACCGCTATGTACGTTGGTGCTCAGGGCGGAGATGGCATCGGAGAACTCGTCCGCCAGGGTGATGCCCACGGCCTCCAGTACTTCGTCGCGAGTGCGGAAGTAGTTGTAGATGGTGCCATTGGAGACCTCGGCTTCCGCGGCGACTTCGAGCAGCGCGATTTCCCCCACCTCCTTGCGTGCAAGCAGGCGCAATGCTGCGTCCACCAGGGCGCGACGAGTACGTTCACGCTTCTTATGACCTCGCGTGAGGGGCTGGGGGG
>NZ_SCMP01000024.1 GCF_005502935.1 Pseudomonas sp. 2FG | reverse complement strand
TCCTGCCGCATCGGCGAGAAGAGCGTATTTATCCTCGGGCTATCAGGCTCAAATCCCCGAAATATCCGATCAGAAACAAAAATGCCAATCAGCTTAACTGACTGGCATTAGGCTCAATGAGCCCCTTTTTTATTAGCCTGGATTATTTCTCCGGCTTACGACCGCGACCGAAACCCGGACGCTGACCTTCGCCAGCCGGCGGGCCACGGCGCTTGGCCGGCGCACCGGCGGGTTTACGTGCCGGCCGATCGGCCAGTTCGATGCCTGGCCGTCCCGACTTACCAGCGCTCGGACGCTTTTTGTTCACCTCGCTCGGACGCTCAGCCACCGGCGTACCCCGGTTCTGCTCAGCGCGCCCAGCGGCGGGCCGCGGCGTACGCGAACCATGCTCAGCGGACTCGGAGCGTGGACCGCTACGCTGAGGACGCTCGCCGCCTTCAGGACGCGGGCTACGCGCTGGGCGCTCGCCACTGCGCTGCGGACGCTCATTACCCTCACCACGCGGGGCCCGAACAGGACGTTCGCCTGCCTCTGGGCGCGGGGCGCGGGACGGGCGCTCGCCACCTTCGCCGCTCGCTACAGGGCCACCATGGGCAGGGCGCAGGGTTCTCACCGGGCGCTCGCCACGACCCACAGGTTTAGCCGATTTACGCTGCATGCGGTCGAGCTTCTCGCGGGTCTTGGCCTTCATCCCCTGCTGGACAATAGGCGCCAGGCCCACTTCGGCACTGAGGATATCCACTTCACCCTGGCTCATTTCGCGCCAGCGGCCCATGGTCAGATCGGAAGTCAGGAACACCGGACCGAAACGCACGCGCTTCAGCCGACTGACCACCAAGCCCTGAGATTCCCACAGGCGCCGCACCTCGCGGTTACGACCTTCCATCACCACGCAGTGGTACCAATGGTTGAAGCCTTCACCGCCGGGCGCTTCCTTAATATCGGTAAAACGCGCCGGGCCGTCTTCCAACAGCACACCGTTTTTCAAGCGCAGGAGCATGTCTTCGTCGACTTCGCCACGCACGCGCACGGCGTATTCGCGGTCCATCTGATAGGACGGATGCATCAAGCGGTTGGCCAGCTCACCGTCGGTGGTGAACATCAGCAGACCGGTGGTGTTGATGTCGAGGCGGCCGATATTGATCCAGCGACCCTCTTTCGGTCGTGGCAGGCGATCGAATACGGTGGGGCGACCTTCTGGGTCGTCGCGAGTACAGATTTCACCGTCGGGCTTGTTGTAGATCAGCACGCGGCGCGTCTCTTCGGCGGCCTCTTCACGCTTGAGCAGGCGACCATCGATGGCGATGGCGTCATGCAGATCGACACGCTGACCAAGGGTCGCCGCCTTGCCATTGACCTTGACCCGGCCTTCGCCGATCCAGGCCTCCACGTCGCGGCGCGAGCCTAGGCCCATGCGCGCCAGGACTTTCTGCAGTTTTTCCCCGGCGGGACTGTATTCTTCGGACTCACTCATTCTGGGCACCTCCCGGTGTAGCAATCTGGTCACCTGCGGCGAGGACTCGCCGAGGGGCGCGCATCATACGCTGCGCAGCCAATCAAGCCTAGCGCATCTGCCGGCCTTAGCTCGCGATACTTTGCCAGCAACCGATAAACGATCAGCCTTCCTTGGGCCATTCATTCCCGCACAAAACCCGGGGATGCCCCCAGGTTCCGTTCAGTCGCGGGTAGCCTCCGCCTCGTCCGGCAAGGCTTCTACGCGCTTGTCGTCTTGCTCGGCATCGGCCAGGTCATCGAAATCGGTTTTCAGGCCCTGCTCCATCGAATCCAACTCCGCCAACAGGCTGCTGAAGCTGGTTTCATTCCGCGGCTCCACCGCGTCCTCGGGCAAATCGGCCAAGTCGGCGCGGGCCTGCAAGTCATCCGGCACCGGCAGCTCGTCGTCGAAGGCCAGCAGCGGTTCCGGCTCCAACTCGCGCAGCGCGGCCAGCGGCGGCAGTTCCTCGAGACTCTTCAGGTTGAAGTGATCGAGAAACAGCTTGGTGGTGGCGAACATCGCCGGTTTGCCCGGCACATCGCGATAACCGACGACGCGAATCCACTCACGTTCGAGCAAGGTTTTGACGATATGGCTGTTCACCGCCACGCCGCGAATATCCTCGATCTCGCCGCGGGTAATCGGCTGGCGATAGGCAATCAGCGCCAGGGTTTCCAGCATGGCGCGGGAATAGCGCTGCGGCCGCTCCTCCCAGAGCCGGCCAACCCAAGGCGCGTACTGCTCGCGCACCTGCAGACGGTAACCCGTAGCGACTTCCTTCAGCTCGAAGGCCCGCCCTTCACAGGACTTACCCAGCAGCGCCAAGGCCTTTTTAAACACGGCCGGTTCGGGCCGCTCGGCCTCTTCGAACAGCTCGAAGAAGCGCTCAAGCGACTGCGGTTTGCCGGACGCCAGGAGGAAAGCTTCGAGTAGCGAGGCCAGCTCGCGGGGGTCGCTCAGGTTCATCTTTCGACTCTTTATTCGGCTCGCGCACGCACATGGATAGGTCCAAAGGCCTCATTTTGCACCAGCTCGACCAGGGATTCCTTGATCAACTCGAGCACCGCCATAAAGGTCACCACCACGCCGAGGCGGCCCTCTTCGGCGCGGAACAAGGCCACGAACGGCACAAAGGCCCCGCCCTTGAGGCGCTCCAGCACCTCGCTCATCCGCTCGCGGGTCGACAGCGCCTCCCGTGTGACCTGGTGACTCTCGAACATATCGGCACGGCGCAATACCTCGGCCATCGACAGCAGCAGCTCTTCCAGGCTTACGTCGGGCAACAGCTTGCGCGCCCGCGCTTGCGGCGCATCCAGGCACGGCACCCTGTGATCGCGGCCAACCCGCGGCAGTTGATCGATGCCTTCGGCGGCGGCCTTATAGCGTTCGTATTCCTGCAGCCGCCGGATCAGTTCGGCGCGCGGGTCATCCTCTTCTTCCTCCGCCTCGCTGGAGCGCGGTAGCAGCATGCGCGACTTGATCTCGGCGAGCATCGCAGCCATTACCAGGTACTCGGCGGCCAACTCCAGGCGCACGGACTGCATCAACTCGACATACCCCATGTACTGCCGGGTAATCTCCGCCACCGGGATATCCAGCACGTCGATGTTTTGTTTGCGAATCAGGTACAGCAGCAGGTCGAGCGGGCCTTCGAAGGCTTCGAGGAACACCTCCAGCGCATCCGGCGGGATATACAAATCCAGCGGCAGCTCGGTGACGGCCTTGCCGTACACCAGGGCGAACGGCAGCTCCTGCTGCGCGCCGGCCTGGCTGTCTGAAGGCGCTATTGGCGGTATGTCCTGCATATATTCCTCCGGATCGGGCATAGGTCGCGCAATCCCGGCCAAGGCCGGAAAGTTGCCACGTCCACACGCTGTGCCAAACTTAATGAGTTCGGAACGTTCACTTCAATGGGTTCTAACAGGATCCTTGGGAGGCGCGCCATGAAAACATTAACGATGGCATTCGGTGTTGTTTTGCTGTTCGCATGCCTGGCTTTCGTCCAAACCTCTGCGGTGCAAGTCGGGATGATCTCGACGCAAGAGGCCGTAGCCGCACAACAGGCTCAGGCCGACCGCGACAAAGTCCACGATTTTTTGAGCCGCGCTAGCGTGCAGGAAAAAATGCAGGCTCTGGGCGTCGAGGCGACCTTTGCCAAAGAGCGTGTCGATGCCTTGACGGTGCAAGAAGTCACCCTGCTGGCGCAACGGATCGATGCCCTTCCCGCCGGCGGCGCCCTCAGTAATACCGATATAGTGATCATCCTATTGGTTGCCATTCTGGTGGCGATAGCCCTCTGACCGAGGTGTCATGACAGCCACAGGAGCCCCTCGCCTGAGTAAGCCAGGGCGCCCAACCACGGCTTACTCAGTCGAGTTATCGGTAATTCAAACCCAAGGCCAAACGAACCTCGGCAAGGGTTTCACGCGCTTCATCACGGGCCCGCTCAGCGCCCTCAGCCAGAATGCTGCGCACCAGCTCCGGGCTGTCCTGGTAATCGATGGCGCGCGCCTGCAAGGGCTTCAGTTCAGCCTGAACCGCCTCGATCAGCGGTGCCTTGCAGTCCAGGCAGCCAATGCCGGCGCTTTTGCAGCCCTGCTGCACCCACGCCCGAGTCTCGTTATTGGAGTACACCTCATGCCACTGCCACACCGGGCAGCGCGCCGGGTCACCCGGATCGGCGCGATGTACCCGCGCGGGGTCGGTCGGCATGCGTTTTAGCTTGTCCTCCACCTCCTCGCTGGTATCGCGCAGGTAGATGGCATTGCCATTGGACTTGGACATCTTCCTGCCATCCAGCCCGGCCATCTTCAGCGTGTCATCGAGCAGCGCCTGCGGCTCCGGCAGCAAGACCTTGCCGCCGCCCTCCAGATAGCCGAACAAGCGCTCCTTATCCCCAAGGGTGACGCTCTGCAACTCCTTGAGCAGTGCTCGCCCGGTCTCCAGCGCCTCGACATCGCCCTGTTCCTGAAAGGCTTTGCGCAGGCTGTTGTAGAGCTTGGCGGTTTTCTTGCCGAGTTTGAGGATCGCCGCTTCGGCCTTGTCCTCGAAGCCCGGCTCGCGGCCGTACAGATGGTTGAAACGCCGCGCGACATCGCGGGCAAACTCGATGTGCTGCACCTGGTCGACACCGACCGGCACCAGGCCGGCGCGATACAACAGGATGTCGGCCGCCTGCAGCAAGGGGTAGCCAAGAAAGCCATAGGTGCTGAGGTCTTTGTGGTGCAGTTGATCCTGCTGCTCTTTATAGGAGGGCACCCGCTCCAGCCAGCTGAGCGGGCAGATCATCGACAACAGCAGGTGCAGTTCGGCGTGTTCCGGCACCTGCGACTGGATGAACAGGGTCGCCGAACTGGGGCTGACGCCTGCGGCCAGCCAGTCCACCGCCATCTCCATGACGTGCTGGGAAATCTGCCCGACCTCATCGTAATCGGTGGCCAGCGCATGCCAGTCAACGATGCAGAAGAAGCACTCGTACTCGTGCTGCAGCTTGACCCAGTTCTTCAGCGCGCCGTGGTAGTGACCGAGGTGCAAGCGGCCGCTGGGGCGCATGCCCGATAGCACGCGCCGTTGAGAATCGACGAGGCTCAAACAGTTTTCCTTTGCCGAACAGACAGAAAGCCGATTATAGCCAGCACCTAGGCGCCACCCACAAAAGGCGTCGGATCGCCACAACCGACACGGACGATTTCCGGCTCATCGTCGACCAGGCTGACCACGGTAGAGGCTTCCAGGCCGCCAAAACCGCCGTCCAGGATCAGATCGACCTGATGCTCCAGCACCTGACGCATCTCGTACGGATCGCTCATCGGCAGCTCCTCGCCGGGCAGAATCAGGCTGACACTCATCAGCGGCTCACCGAGCTCCTCCAGCAGTGCCTGGGCAATCGGATGACTCGGCACCCGCAAACCTATGGTGCGGCGCTTGGGATGCAGCAGCATGCGCGGCACTTCGCGGGTGGCGCTCAGAATGAAGGTGTAAGGACCCGGCGTATGGCCTTTGAGCAGGCGGAACGCTCCGGTATCGACCTTGGCGAACAACCCCAACTGCGACAGATCACGGCAGACCAGGGTGAAGTTGTGCTTATCGTCCAACTGGCGCAGACGGCGGATCCGCTCCACCGCGCCCTTGTCGCCGATATGACAGCCCAGCGCGTAGGAGGAATCCGTTGGATAAACGATCACCCCGCCGGCCTTGATGATTGCCACCGCCTGTTTAATCAGGCGCGCCTGGGGGTTTTCCGGGTGTACCTGGAAGAATTGACTCACGGGAACTCCCTGTTCAGAGGGCAGCAGGCTGCTGGACATGCTCGAAACGCAACCAGAGCGGCGGGAGATCATCCGGCAATGGGCGGTACATGCCCAGCTCAGACCAGTCTCCCGGCGCATGGAAATCACTACCGACGCTAGCCAGCAGACCAAATTCACGCGCCAGAATGGCCAGGCTGCCGACTTGTTCCGCCGGCTGCATGCCATTGACTACCTCCAGCGCATGACCGCCAGCCTGGATGAAGTCGGCGATCAGCTTGCGCCTCTTGCTGCGGGTGAAGTCGTACTGCCAGGCGTGCGCCAAACTGACCCAGGCACCCGCCTCGCGCAGGGTAGCGACCGCCTGTTCGAGGGTCGGCCAATGCTGTTTGACGTCACCCAGCTTGCCGGAGCCCAGCCACTTGCGAAACGCCTCGGCGCGGTCGCGCACATGCCCGGCACGCACCAGGAACTCGGCGAAGTGCGGCCGCGCCGGCGCATTACCGCTATCCCCCAACTCTTGCTGGATGGCCCGCGCGCCTTCGAGTGCGCCCGGCATGCCCTTGGCTTCCAGGCGTTTGTCGATTTCTTCGGCGCGCAACCAGCGGCCATCGCGCAACTCGGCAATCGCCTGCAATAGCGCTGGCGCAGTGGCCGTAAAGCCGTAGCCGAGTACATGAATGGTCGCACCACCCCAGGTACAGGACAGTTCCACGCCGTTGATCAGTTGCATATCCAGCGCAGTGGCGGCGACACGGGCCTCGTCGAGGCCTTCCAAAGTGTCATGGTCGGTCAGCGCCAGCATGCGCACCCCCCGTTCATGGGCGCGCGCGACCACCACGGCAGGCGCTAGGGCGCCATCGGAGGCTGTGCTGTGGCAGTGCAGATCGACGTTCATTCGGTGCTTCTCTCTCTACCCGCGGGAAACTCTGATGCGTTCGGAGTTTCCCTACTGGTTTGGTTTGTTATTATGCCGGCACATCCTGCTTCTGGCTGCCACTGTGAAACAATTCATCGACTTCATCCCGCTTATCCTGTTCTTCATCGTTTACAAGCTCGAACCCCGTGCGGTTGAACTGGCCGGCAATACTTACATGCTAGGCGGTATTTTCAGTGCCACCGCGATGTTGATCCTCAGCTCGGTGGTGGTCTACGGCATCTTTTTCCTGTTGCAGCGCAAGCTGGAGAAAAGCCAGTGGTTGACCCTGATCGCCTGCTTGGTATTCGGTAGCCTGACGCTGGCCTTCCACAGTGAGACCTTCCTCAAATGGAAGGCGCCAGTGGTCAGCTGGCTGTTCGCCTTGGGTTTTGCCGGCAGCCACTTTATCGGTGAGCAGCCGCTGATCCAACGCATCATGGGCCATGCCATCAGCCTGCCCGAGCCGATCTGGAACCGTCTGAATATTGCCTGGATTGGGTTCTTCCTCGTCAGTGGCGCCGCCAACCTGTTCGTCGCGTTCACCTTCCAGAGCATCTGGGTCGACTTCAAGGTATTCGGCAGCCTGGGCATGACCCTGCTGTTCTTGATCGGCCAAGGCCTGTTCCTCGCTCGGCATATCCATGACGTCGAACCCGCCCCTTCTGCTACTAAAACCAAGGACTGACATGCTCTACGCGATCATTGCCACCGATCTAGCCAACTCGCTGGAAAACCGCCTGGCCGCCCGCCCCGCCCACCTGGCTCGGCTGGAACAGCTGAAAAATGAAGGCCGCCTGGTGCTCGCCGGCCCGCACCCGGCAGTCGATAGCAATGACCCTGGCGCCGCCGGCTTCAGCGGCAGCCTGATCGTCGCCGAGTTTGAATCCCTTAGCGCCGCCCAGAGCTGGGCCGACGCCGATCCCTACCGGGCTGCCGGGGTCTATGCCAGCGTGCTGGTGAAACCCTTCAAGCTCGTGCTCCCCTAAGCGCCACCGAAACCGCAGGCCGCTAACAACCAGGAAATAGGAGTTCCGATGCGCCAAGGTCCGCTGTCCCTGCTGCTCGCTGCATTGCTGATGACTGGCCAGCTGCACGCCGAGGAACTATCGGCTGCGCCTGACAGCAACCCACCCTTGGCCGCCACCGCGACGCAAATGCAAATTGACGCACTGGAGCAGCGCCTGGCCGAAAGTGAACAGCGGCGCGCCGAACTGGCCGCGCAACTACAAAGCACTGGCGGTGAGCGCGAGAACGCTCAATTGACGCGGCTGCGCCAGGACAACCAGCGGCTCAAGTTGCAACTCAAGCAAGCCCAGGCCGAACAGCCGGCACGCCTGCTGAGCGAACAACAGCTGTGGTTTGTGGTTGGCGCGGGCGTGGCACTCATCGCCCTGCTCTGCGGCGCCATGCTGCGTGGTCGCCGCAGAACCCGCCGCGAATGGATCAACTAAGCGCCGCCATATGCCCACCTTATTGCTGATCGACGATGACCGTGAACTGTGCGAACTGCTGACCAGCTGGCTGAGTCAGGAAGGCTTTCAAGTCAGCGCCTGTCATGACGGCCATAGCGCCCGTGCGGCACTCGCCGCACAGCCACCCGCCGCCGTCGTGCTGGATGTCATGCTGCCCGACGGCAGCGGCCTGGAGCTGCTCAAGCAGCTGCGCAGCGACCACCCCGAACTGCCGGTATTGATGCTCTCGGCCCGTGGCGAACCCTTGGATCGCATCCTCGGCCTGGAACTCGGCGCCGACGACTACCTGGCCAAACCTTGTGATCCTCGTGAACTGACGGCCCGTCTACGCGCCGTTCTGCGCCGTAGCCTGCCAGTGGCCGTGTCCAGCCAGTTGGAGCTGGGTGACTTGTGCTTCAGCCCGGCCCGCGGCGTGGTCAACATTGACGGCCATGAGGTCATCCTCACCGTCTCCGAAAGCCGCCTGCTCGAAGCCCTGCTGCGCCAACCCGGCGAGCCGGTGGATAAGCAAGAACTGGCGCAACTGGCCCTCGGTCGTAAGCTGACCCTGTACGACCGCAGCCTGGACATGCACGTCAGCAACCTGCGGAAAAAAATCGGCCCACACCCCGATGGCCGGCCGCGCATCCTCGCGCTGCGTAGCCGCGGTTACTACTACAGCGCCTGAACCCAGCTCCCCCAGCCTTTACCTAAGCTTTACCCTTGCCTGACCGCCCTTGACCTTGCCATCCCTAGACTGGGCACATCCGGCAACCGGCCGGAATCGAGACAAGGAGACACCTCATGCGTAAGACCCTCATCGCCGTCCTGTTCGCCGCAGCCCTGCCGACATTCGCCATGGCCATGCCCGAGGGCGGCCCACGCCACGGCGGCGCACACGGCTCGCAGGTGTTCAAAGAACTGGATCTGAGCAAGGAGCAACGGCATGCCATCGGCAAGCTGATGGGCGAGCAAATGCACAGCCGCCACGAGATCACCCAGCGCTACCTGGACAAGCTGCCCGCAGCCGAACAGAAAGCCATGCAGGATGAACTCAAGGCCAAACACGACAAGACTCAGAGCGAGATCCGCGCCCTGCTCAAGCCTGAACAACAGAAACAGTTCGACGAGTTGCAGAAGAAGCAGCAAGAACGCCGCGCCGAACGCGCCGAGTTCGAAGCCTGGAAAGCCCAGAAAGAGCAAAAAGCCCAGTAAGCTTGCCGCGGTATAAAAGCCGAAGGCTACCCGCCCATCCAGCACAGCGCTGTTGGATGGGCTTTGTCCGTTTAAGGAGTTGCTGTGCGTTCACTGTTTTGGCGCATCTTCGCCAGCTTCTGGCTGGCCATCGCCCTGGTCGCCGGGCTGTCCATGCTGCTTGGCCATGCGCTGAACCAGGACGCCTGGATTCTCAGCCGCCACCCAGGCCTCCAGGGTTTGGCCGAGCGCTGGACGCAGATCTATGAAGCAGAAGGCGAGCAGGCCGCGCAGCACTATCTGGAGCAGCGCAAACGCCGCTACCACATCGACATCCAGGTGCTCGACGATAACGGCGACGCACTGGTCAAGGGCACCTTCCCGCGACGCGCGGCGGCCTTCGAGGCGCGTCGGCACAATGATCGGCGGCGCTTGCCCTGGCGCCGCCTGACCGCCGACTACACCAGCCCGGCGAGCGGCGAGACCTACTTGCTGATCTACCGCATTCCACACCCGGAGCTGGATGCCTGGCACCGCGGCAGCCTGCTCTGGCCGCTGAGTGCGCTGGGCATCGCGCTGGTGGTGCTGAGCCTGTTCAGCCTACTGCTGACACTCTCCATCACCCGCCCGCTGAGCCGCCTGCGCGGCGCCGTGCATGACCTCGGGCAGACCAGCTATCAGCAGCACAGCCTGGCGCGCCTGGCCAACCGCCGCGATGAATTCGGCGTACTGGCCAGCGACTTCAACCGCATGGGCGCACGCCTGCAAGGCCTGATCGGCAGCCAGCGCCAACTGCTGCGCGATGTGTCCCACGAACTGCGCTCACCGCTGGCGCGCTTGCGCATCGCCCTGGCCCTGGCCGAACGCGCAGGTCCAGGCGAACGCGAACAGCTGTGGCCACGTCTGTCCCGCGAATGCGACCGCCTGGAAGCCTTGATCAGTGAGATTCTCGCCCTCGCCCGCCTGGATGCCGAGCCTGGCGCCGCACAGCCGATCGACCTGCCGGCCCTGCTCGAAAGTCGGCGGCAGGATGCACAACTGAGCGCCCCGGAGCAGGAGATCCGCATCGAAATAGAGCCGGGGCTGAGCCTGCAAGGCTGGCCGGACATGCTCGAGCGCGCGCTGGACAACCTGCTGCGCAATGCCCTGCGTTTCAATCCGCCCGACCAGCCGATCGAGCTATTAGCGCAGCGTCAGGCTGAACGCTTGCTGCTCAGCGTGCGCGATCATGGCCCCGGCGTGCCGACCGCGCATTTGCCTCGACTCGGCGAACCCTTCTTCCGCGCCCCGGAACAAAGCACGGCGGGGCATGGCTTGGGCTTGGCGATTGCCCGCCGCGCCGCCGAACGGCACGGCGGCAGCCTGAAGCTGGCAAACCATCCAGGCGGTGGCTTTATTGCCAGCCTGGAACTGCCGCTGATGGCGAGCGAGCTCTAGGCTGGGTAGAACCCGGCCTAGGGTCTTGCCCTAGCAATCAAGCCGGCCAGGCACTGACGAAGTCGCTGACCGCCAGTTCTGCCGGGGTACGCAACTCACGCTCCGGCGTCCCCAGATAGAGAAAGCCGATGATCTGCTCAGCCGCGCTCAAGCCCAGGCCCTGGGCCACCCCCGCGTTGTAGGCCAGCTCGCCGGTCCGCCAGACCGCACCAATGCCCTGGGCGTGAGCGGCCAGCAGAATGCCATGCGCCGCGCAGCCAGCCGCCAGCAGTTGCTCCTGCTGCGGGATCTTGAAGTGGTCTTGCAAACGGGCGATCACCACTATCAGGAGCGGTGCGCGCAGCGGCATCGCCCGGGCCTTGCTCAAGGCTTCTTGCGTGACCTGCGCCGAGTCAGCGGTCAGCACCGCGGCAAACAACTCACCGAGTTGCTCGCGCGCAGCCCCCTCCACCGTGAGAAAACGCCAGGGCCGCAGCTGGCCATGATCCGGCGCCCGCAAGGCCGCGCGAAACAGCACCTCACGTTGCGCCGCATCGGGTGCGGGCTCGCGCAAGCGCGGCGCGGAAACACGGTTAAGCAGAGCGTCGAGAGCCTCCATCGGCCACCTCCAGAAAAAAGATAGCGCGCATTCTAGCCGATCGGACGACTCGGCCCGCGGCCGCTTGCGCGTAGGGTGGTCTCGGAGCGCAGCGACAGCCCGCCAATAGGTCGGCGTACTGCCTGCGGCGAGTACGCCCTACGGCATGACAAGCAGCGGCGGCTATCCTAACCAGCAGAAAACGCCTGCGCAGCCCCGTAAAGGCTGGTTTACAGGCCCATAGGCGCGAGTAGAATGGCGCCCCTTGTCTTCCTGAGCCCGAGCCGACTCCATGGCCCTGCCGACCCTGCGCATCATTGGTTTTATCCTCGGCATCTTCCTGATCACCCTCGCGGTCAGCATGGTCATTCCCATGCTGACCCTGCTGCTCTTCGAGCGCACCGACGATCTCAACGCCTTCCTCTGGTCGAGCCTGATCACCGTACTCGCCGGCCTCGCGCTGGTTGCCCCCGGACGCCCGGAGCACGCGCACCTGCGGCCGCGCGACATGTACATGCTGACTACCGCCAGCTGGATAGTGGTGTGCTGCTTCGCGGCGCTGCCGATGGTGATCATTCAAGACATCAGCTATACGGATGCCTTCTTCGAAACCATGTCCGGCATTACCACCACCGGCTCCACCGTGCTGGTCGGCTTGGATCACGCCTCGCCGGGCCTGCTGATGTGGCGCTCGTTGATCAACTGGCTGGGCGGGATCGGCTTTATCGGCATGGCGGTGGCGATCCTGCCGCTGCTGCGGGTCGGTGGCATGCGCCTGTTCCAGACCGAATCCTCGGACTGGGGCGAGAAGGTCATGCCGCGCTCGCATATGGCGGCCAAGTACATCCTGCTGGTCTATATCGGCCTCACGGTGCTCGGCTTTCTGAGTTTCTGGGTCGCCGGCATGACGCCGTTCGACGCGGTCAACCACTCCATGTCGTCCATCGCCACCGGCGGCTTCTCCACCTCCGATGCCTCCCTGGCCAACTGGACGCAACCGGCGGTGCACTGGGTCGCGGTGCTGTTCATGATCCTCGGCGCCCTGCCCTTCACCCTCTATGTCGCCACCCTACGCGGTAACCGCAAAGCCTTGATCAAGGACCATCAGGTGCGCGACTTCGTCGCTTTTCTGGTGGCGATCTGGCTGGCGTTCGGCACCTGGCTATGGCTGAACTCCGAGCACGCCTGGCTGGACGCCGTGCGCATAGTCGCGGTCAACGTCACCTCGGTGGCCACCACCACCGGCTATGCCCTCGGCGATTACAACCAGTGGGGCAGCTTCGCGGTGATGGTGTTCTTCTACCTGACCTTCGTCGGCGGCTGCTCCGGCTCCACCTCCGGCGGCCTGAAGATCTTCCGCCTCCAGGTCGCCTATGTGCTGCTCAAGGCCAACCTGCAGCAACTGGTACACCCGCGCGCGGTGATCAAGCAGCAATACAACGGGCATAACCTGGACGATGAGATCGTCCGTTCGATCCTCACCTTCTCCTTCTTCTTCGGCATCACCATCGGCGTGATCGCCCTCGGTCTGGCGCTGATGGGGCTGGACTGGATGACTGCGATGAGCGGTGCCGCCACCGCGGTGGCCAACGTCGGCCCGGGCCTCGGCCCGATCATCGGCCCGGCCGGCAACTTCTCCAGCCTGCCGGATGCGGCCAAGTGGCTGCTCTCGCTGGGCATGCTGCTGGGCCGCCTGGAAATCCTGACGGTGCTGGTATTGCTCACCCCGGCCTTCTGGAAGCACTGAAAACCCTTTTCCGACCTGCTGCGCGCAGCTGATCCGCGTGCGGCCTACACGCGCTTGCGACGGGTCGTTGAAGGGCTTTATCCAGGCACAATTTTACAACCGCGCGCGATACTCGCCCGGGGTCGCGTCGAACCAGCGGCGGAAGGCGCGGAAGAAGTTGCTCGGGTCGGCAAAGCCGAGCAGGTAGGCGGTTTCCAGCAGGGTCAGATTAGGCTGGGCCAGGTACTGCACGGCCAGTTCGCGGCGGGTATCGTCGAGCAATTGCTGGAAGCTGGTGCCCTCCTCCTGCAGACGCCGCTGCAGGGTGCGCTGCGACAGGTGCAGCGCCTGCGCCACCGTGTCGCGCTTGGGCTCACCCTGGGGCAACAACCGGCAAAGCACCTGGCGCGCCAGATGGGTCACCCGGCTTTCCGAGAAGCGCGCCAGGTATTCGCCGGCGAAGCGATCGTGCAACTGCGCCAGCGACGCATTGGCCGTGGGCAGCGGCGATTCCATGTCGGCGCGTTCGAACAGCAGCGCGTAATGCGCGGCATTGAACTGGAAGGGCGCCTGAAACACCTGTTTATAGGGCTCGAGATCGGCCGGCGGCTCGCCCTGAAAGCTGACCAGCAGCGGACGAATGGGTTTGCCGGTCATCCAGCGACAGAAAGCCAGGGCGTAGGCCAGTGAAGCCTCGGCACTCTGCCGGGCGGGGGCCAGGCGGTCGCCATGGATCGCCAGCATCAGCGCATAACCCTCAGGCAGCGGGCGAAAACTCAGGTCCGCCCCTTCGCCGATGATCCGCTGATAACGCACCAGCCGGGCGAACCCTTCTTTCAGAGTACGGCTGGACATCAGCGCATAACCGACCACATGAAAGGACGCCGGGCGCACCACCTTGGCCATGTTCAGGCCAATCGCCGGATTGCCCGAGAGCTGCACCGCCCGCTGCCACAGCCGGGTCATAGCGTCCTGCGGGAAACGCGCATCCGGGTCATCCAGTGCGGCGTAATCCAGCCCCAGCTCGGGAAACAGCCGACGGCAGTCGACCCCGCCCATTTCCAGCGCCTGCACTATGCCCAGGGCCCAGCTTGAGGAAGTCGTACGTTCGCTCATGGCGCCTTCTTGTGCTATCCACGCTGGCCGCAAGAGCGCGGCCTGGCGGCGCAAGGATACTAAACTGGCGCCTAATGTCACTGGCCCGCGAAGACACTCGCCCTAGACTGCAAATACCACGGGCGCAGGGCTGTGCCGCCCACCTAACGGGGGCGTGAGCGCAGTCCGGGCCCGTGCCGGACTCACCGCGCGGTGGTTTACCGGGACAGCCAATCCGCGCCTTAACCATGACAGGAGGTGTGCCATGGGCACGCAAACCAGCGAGCGCTACACCCGCTTTGCCGATTTCTACCCCTATTACCTGCAGGAACACAGCAACGCGACCTGCCGCCGCCTGCATTATGCCGGCAGCCTGCTGGTGCTGAGCATCCTCGCCTACGCCGTCGTCAGCCAGCAGTGGCTGTGGCTGCTGGCGCTACCGCTGGCCGGTTATGGTTTCGCCTGGGTCGGCCACTTCATCTTCGAAAAGAACCGCCCCGCCACCTTCAAGTACCCGCTTTACAGCTTTATGGGCGACTGGGTGATGCTCAAGGATGCCCTGACCGGACGCATCAAGTTCTAACCGGCCGTTGAAGAACTACTGCGGGTTTCGCTCGCCAGCCTTTTCAACGACTGGCTAACCACTGGCAACCCTGGCGCCGCCATTCGGCAGCCATGCTTGGCTGCCGAACCTTTGCTGGTTATGATCCCGACCAGTCAAAAGCTTGGCCTCGGCCTTGCAAAGCGCATAGACGCCCAGCAGAGACGTCAGAAAATCAGTAGGGATAGTGTCACCGCCATGAAATCAGCCCATCTCGAGCGCTTTAACGACTTACCCTCGCTCCCCCTACGCGAGTACTACTCCCGCGTACTGGCCTATATCGCCACGGCTGCCAGCATCGCGGCGGGCACCTATGTGCAGTATTTCGGTTACGACATCCTCTGGTTGGTGCCCTACGCCCTGCTCTACCCACACCTGGCGCATCACCTGAGTCAGCGCTTCAAGGGCGAGCATCCACAACACACCAACCTGGTCTTGCTGTTTATCGACGCCCTGCATGTCGGCGCCGGTGCGGCGCTGCTGGGTTTCTCGGTGGTCCCGAGTCTGATGCTCCTGCTCACCCTGAGCTTCAGCGCGCTGATCATTGGCGGCCTGCGCTACCTCGGGCTGTCGCTGTTGATCGCGGTCAGCGGACTGGTGCTGACCAGCGTCGTCGTCCAACCCGAATTGAAAGCCACCACGCCAACCCTGGTGGCGCTGGTCAGCGTGCTGTTCACCACGCTGTACATCGGCATTACCGCCTACTTCATGCACCAACAGGGCATCCGCCTCGGCGTCGCCCGTAGCGAGATCAAACGCGAGCAGGAAAAGGCCGCGCGGCTGGCACGCAACCTGGCCAAATACCTGTCGCCCCAGGTCTGGGAATCGATCTTCAGCGGCAAGAAGAGCGTGCGCCTGGAAACCCAGCGCAAGAAGCTCACGGTGTTCTTCTCCGACATCAAGGGCTTCACCGAGCTGTCCGAGGAACTGGAAGCCGAGGCCCTGACCGACCTGCTCAACACCTACCTGAACGAGATGTCGAAGATCACCCTGAAATACGGTGGCACCATCGACAAGTTCATCGGTGACTGCGTGATGGTGTTCTTCGGCGATCCGGCCAGCCAGGGCGCGAAGAAGGACGCGGTGAACGCGGTATCCATGGCCATCGCCATGCGCAAGCATATGAAGGTGCTGCGTCAACAGTGGCGTGCCCAGGGCATCACCAAGCCGCTGGAAATCCGCATGGGCCTGAACACCGGCTACTGCACCGTGGGTAACTTCGGCGCCGACACGCGCATGGACTACACCATCATCGGCCGCGACGTGAACCTCGCCAGCCGCCTGGAAAGCGCCGCCGAGTCCGGCGAGATCCTGATCTCCCATGAGACCTACTCGCTGGTGAAAGACGTGATCATGTGCCGCGACAAGGGCCAGATCAGCGTCAAGGGCTTCTCCCGCCCGGTGCAGATCTATCAAGTGGTGGATTTTCGCCGCGACCTCGGCGCCACCTCCAGCTATGTCGAGCACGAACTGCCCGGTTTCTCCATGTACCTGGACACCAACGGCATCCAGAACTTCGACAAGGAACGGGTGATCCAGGCGCTCAACCTGGCGGCCGAGAAACTGCGCGACAAGGTGATTCTCTAAGCGCGGGCAAGGCTCAACCGCTGACTGGGTAGAGCAGCAAGGGCGCCGCTCTCGCGTCTACGGCTTGACGAATGCCGCGCCGATTTCGCCGGGCTCACCATCCAGCAACGGCTGCTGCGCCAGGAACTCCAGCGCCGAGGCTCGCCAGGACTGCCGTGCCGCTCGCTCGGCGCAGCCTCTGCGGTCCAACTCCAGCGCCGCCAGGCAGGCCTTGGCCAGATCCTCATCCAGCACCCCTGTCACCCCCGCCTCCAGCACATCCAGCGGCCCGGCTACCGGGAAGGCCGCGACCGGCGTGCCGCAGGCCAACGCCTCCAGCATCACCAAGCCATAGGTGTCGGTACGCGAGGGAAACACCAGCACGCTGGCCGCGCCATAGGCCTGGGCCAACGCCTGGCCATGCTGGTAACCGAAAAAGCGCACCTGCGGATAACGCGCCTCTAGTTCCGCGCGCTGGGGACCGTCGCCGACCACACGCTTCTCCCCTGGCAGCTCGAGACGCAGAAAGGCCTCCAGGTTCTTCTCCGCGGCGATCCGCCCGACATACAGAAACACCGGCTGTTCCGGCCGGGTGTGTGCCAGCGACGGCTGGAACAGGCGCAGATCCACGCCCTTGCGCCACACCCTCAAACGCTGCAAGCCCCAGCCGGCGAACTCGCTGCGCAAGCGCTCGGTCGTCACCAGCACCGCCTGACTCGGGCGGTGAAAAACGCGCAGATAGGCATAGCCCCAGGCCAACGGAATCCGTGGCCAGCGCGTGTGGATGTATTCCGGAAAGCGCGTGTGGATCGCCGTGGAAAAGGCCAACCCGCGCTTCACCAACCAACGGCGCGCCGCCCAGCCGAGCGGGCCTTCGGTGGCCAGGTGCACGCAATCCGGACGGAACTCGCGGATCGCCGCACCGACCTTCCACAGCTCCCACACCAGCGGGATTTCCGGGTAAGTCGGGCACGGCCGGTGGCGGAACTCCAGCGGCGACAGCAGCTTGACCAGATGCCCCAGCCCACGCAGCTCGGCGACCAGCGCTTGCAGGCTGGTGACCACGCCATTGACCTGCGGCCGCCAGGCGTCGCTGACGATCAGGATTCTCATGCCGCCGGCTCGACCGCCAGCACCTGCTCGGCCTCTTGCTGGGCCAGGCGCGCCTGATCATCGGCCAGGCGATACAGCTCGATAGTGCCGTCCAGATGCTCGATCAAGGCGCTGCACGACTCCACCCAATCGCCACAGTTCAGGTACTCCACCTCGCCCACCTGGCGAATCTCGGCATGATGGATATGCCCACAGACCACGCCATTGAAGCCACGCTTGACGCACTCGTGGGCGATGGCCTCTTCGAAGTCGCTGATAAAGTTCACCGCGCTCTTGACCTTGTGCTTGAGGTAGGCCGAGAGCGACCAGTAGCCATAGCCGTAACGGCGACGCCAGTGATTGAGCCAGCGATTCAGGGTCAGGGTGAACTCGTAGGCCGAGTCGCCGAGAAAGGCCAGCCAGCGGTGGTAGCGGGTGATCACGTCGAACTGGTCGCCATGCACGATCAGCAGGCGGCGGCCATCGGCGGTGACATGCTCCGCCTCGTCGACCAGTTGGATATTGCCCAGTACCAGCTTGGAGTAACGGCGCAGAAACTCGTCGTGGTTGCCGGTGACGTAGATCACCTCGGTGCCGCGTTTGCTCATGGTCAGTAAACGGCGGATCACGTTGGTGTGCGCCTGTGGCCAGAAGATGCCGCTGCGCAGCCGCCAGCCGTCGATGATGTCGCCGACCAGGTAGACCTTGTCCGTCTGGTAGCGCTTGAGAAACTGCGACAGATGCTCGGCCTGGCAATCGCGGGTGCCTAAATGGACATCCGAGATCCAGAGGGTACGGACGCGTTGCTTACGACTAGGTTTGACGAGCTGAGCGCTGCTCATGGGCGGCCTCCGGCAGGGTTTTTCCGAGCTTGAGCGCCTGCGGTGAAACGCGCATGACAGCCACACGACAAACTGATGACAGCGCCGCCGCCAACAACTGCGGGTAGACTGAGCGCCTCAGCCGAGGAAGCCGCGATGAGTTCGATTCTCTCCCTGCGCCACTACAGCCATGACTTGATCGCCCACAGCCACGAGCACGCCCAGCTGGTGTTCGGCCTGAGCGGCCACTTGGACTTCGAAGTCGCCGGACGTGGCAGCCAGGTCAGCCGCCAAAGCCTGGTGGTGGTGCCTGGCGCGACCCACCATGCCTGCGGCAGCCCCACTGGCAGCCAGTGCCTGGTGCTCGATGTGCCGCCCACCGAGTGGTTGCAGCACAGCCTCGGCCCGCACGCGGACAGCAGTCGCCGTCTGCTGGAAAAGCCCGCCGCCCTGACCCTGAGCCCGGCGCAAAACCAGTTGGTCCACTGGCTGGCCGCCAGCCCGATCAATGATCCGGTGATCGCCCAGCAAGGCGCCGCCCTGCTCTTGGCCAGCCTGGAGACCGAACGCCACGGCGCCGGCGCCAGCCAGCGCCTGCCGCTTGCCGCGCTGGATAGCTATATCGACCAACACGCCGCGCACCCGCTGCAGGTCGCCGACCTGGCGCGCCTGGCCGGCCTGTCCAGCGCGCGTTTCCACGCGCGCTTTCTCGGAGAAACCGGGCAAACGCCGATGGACTACGTACGCAGCCGCCGCCTGCAACAGGGCCTGGAACTGCTGCGCGGAACACAACTGGCGGTCGCTGAGATTGCCGCCCGGGTCGGCTACAGCTCGCAAAGCGCCTTCACCGCCGCCCTGGCCCGTGAGTTTGGCGCCACGCCCCGCAGCCTGCGCCGCGAGGCCCGCGACAATTCCCGCTAGCCGCGCGACAGACAGCCCCGCGCGCAGGCTCTAGACTGCCGTCATTACTCAATAATGCTGGGCCAGGGAGCACCATGCAGACTATCGACTGGCAGGATTTCGAGCGGGTGGAACTGCGCGTCGGCACCATCCGCAGCGCGCAACCCAACGCGAAGGCACGCAAGCCCGCCTATGTGCTGGAAGTCGACCTCGGCCCACTCGGGCTGAAAACCTCCAGCCCGCAACTCACCGCCCTGTATGCGGCCGACAGCCTGATCGGCCGCCAGGTGCTCTGCGTGTGCAATTTCGCGCCTAAGTCGATTGCTGGCGTGCGCTCGGAGATCCTCGTCACCGGTGCCTATGACGCGGAGAGTCGTGTGGTCTTGGCCAGCTTCGAACATCCCCTGCCCAATGGCAGCCGCCTGGCCTGAACGAAGGATCAACATGAATCAGCGCTCAGCCCTCACCGCCCTGCATTGCGGCGCCCTGCTGTTTGGCTTGACCGGCGTATTCGGCAAACTGGCCGCCACTAGCCCGGCGGTCATAGTGTTCGGCCGGGCGGCGTTTGCCGTCCTGGCCCTGAGCCTATTCGCCCGCCTGATCACCCGCACGCCCTGGCAACGCCTGCAGGCCGCCGACTGGGCACGTCTGACGCTGGGCGGTTTGCTCCTGGCCGGGCATTGGGTGAGCTTCTTCATCGCCGTGAAAGTCGCCGGGGTGGCCATCGCCACGCTGGGCTTCACCAGCTTTCCGGCGTTCACGGTGATACTCGAAGGCCTGATCTTCCGCGAACGCATACGTGGCAACGAGATCGCCCTGGTTGCCGTGGTCAGCCTAGGTCTGGTGCTGGTCACACCCGACTTCAACCTGGCCAGCGGCGCCACCAGCGGGCTGCTCTGGGCGGTGCTTTCCGGCTTGCTGTTCGCCCTGCTGTCACTGGTCAACCGCGCCGGCTCCGCTAAGGTGCCGCCGGTGCAGGCCGCGCTCTGCCAGAATCTGGTCGTCGCACTCTGCCTGCTGCCCTTCGCCGCGCCCACCCTAGCCAGCGTATCGGCGCTCGATTGGCTGTGGCTGGCGTTGCTTGGTGTGCTCTGCACCGGGGTGGCCCATAGCCTGTTCGTCGCCAGCCTGAGCGTACTCAAGGCGCGCACCGCCGCCGTAGTCTTTGCCCTGGAGCCGGTCTACGGGATTAGCTTCGCCTGGCTGATCTTCGCGGAAACGCCCAGCCTGCGGATGATTGCCGGGGGCGTGCTGATCATTCTCGCCATCGCGATTGCCGCCCGCCACGGCGCCGCATCCGAACGCCAGCGGCGGCTGGCGGAAACGACGGTGGAATAAGTCAGCGACGCAGCCTCCGAAGGACTATGCCGGCGAGCGAACGCGCGCTCAGTCCGCCGACGGCGCAACCCGGTCGCTGTGACCCAGATCGCGCGCCGGGTCGATCTGGTCACGGACCCGCTGTTTGAGCACCTTGGCCTCGGGGAAGCCGCCATCGGCCTTGCGCTCCCAGATCTGCACGCCGTCGCAGGTGATCCGAAACACCCCGCCGGTGGCCGGCTCCAGGCTGACTTTGCCCAGGTCATCGGCAAAGGTCGAGAGTAACTCTTGGGCCAACCAGGCGGCGCGCAACAGCCACTGGCATTGCGTGCAATAGGTGATGACCACTTCGGCTTTTGGACTGGACATAAAACAACTCTGAAGGCACTAGGCCGCCATGATAACGCCGAGCAGGCAAAGAAGGTCTGCTCCTACGAAGAGCAACTAGCGGGTACATAGCCCTCTCATACAAAGCTAGGCGATCTTGGCCAGCAACTCGTAAGCCTCCTGTCTTTGTTCGTCATCGCCGGCGTCGATGAGCTCGTTGAGAATACTGCAGGCACTTTCCAGATGACCCTGCTCGATATAGGCCAAGGCCAGATTGAACTTGGCCAGGTTATCGCGACTCCCCGCCAGGTGATCCAGGTCGCTCAACAAAGCGTTGCCTTCGGCCCGCGGTTGATTGAGGAAAGCCTCGTGCAGCTCTCCCTGGAACCAGCCTTCAGCCGATGTCTCTTCAACCAGCATTGACTTGGCAAAAGGACCCAGCGCATCACGCTCGCCTGTCAGCCCAAAAACCTGCGACTGTTCTTTGCGATTCGAATCGATCTGCGCCTGAGCCGGCGCCGCCGTTGTTTTGTTGCGCGCGCTCGGTGAGAACGGGCTGACCAGATCCCTGTCCGGATCCAACGACAAGTCATCCAAATTGAGCTGAAAGTCATCATCCGTCAGACCATCCGCCGACGGCTGCGGCGGCGCCTCGTCCAGGTCCAGCGCGGCTTCGTCCAGGGGATCAGCCGCGGCCCCGCCAAGCAAGCCAGGGTGGCGGGTCTTGAGCTGCTCGATAGGTTCCGCAGTAAAACCGGAGTCACGCAAAATAGCCTCCTCCTGGAGGAATGCCCGAGCATCCCCCAGTTGCGCCAGCACCTCCAGCAGACGAAAGCGGATATCGCTGCGGTGCGGCTGAGCGACCAAAGCGTTGCGCAAGGTCGCTGCGGCTTCGCTAAAGCGCCCATATGCAATGTAGATATTCGCGCCTTCCAAGGTATCGGTTAGCGTTGCTGGGCGAATAGACGCGGCCGTCGATACCTCATCGACACGGACGAAGGTATTGGCATTGAGCGGCGGCGCAAGGAATTCCGAGGAAACCGCAGCGGACACAGAGGCTGCCTGGCTTTCCAGACTGGGCCGAGCGGCCTGACGTTTGCTCCGCCAGAACAGGCCCAGAAGGCCGACCAGCGACAACGCCAGCATGGCCAAGCCTACGCTGATCCAGTTGCTAAGGTGAACGACTGCCGGCTCGTTCAGCTCTGCCGCGGCAGGCTCTGCGACTTTAGCCGGTGCGGGCGCTTGCAGCGGTTCAGCAGGCGTCTGGCGTGCGACCAACTCGGCCTGCAACGCTGCCAACTGTTGATCCTTGCCACTCACCTGCGCTTGCAACTGCTGCAACTGCGCCTGCAAGTCGGCGATGCCCTGCTGCAGCTGAAGGTTTTCCGCAGCCTGATCGGCCAGCTCCTGCTCCACCCGCCGTTGCACTTGCGCGATCAATTCGGCCTGCGGGTCATGCGGCTGCTCGGGGGGCATAAGCGGCGGCTCACTGGCAACCGCGTTAGGCGCTTCGCTTACCGGCCTATTGTCCGGCGCGGCAGCAGCCACATCCGGCAGTAACAGATCGGCCCCGGCGCGCAGGCGATTGATATCGCCATTGGCAAATGCCTGCGGGTTGAGTGCCTGGATATCGCGCATCAAAGCTTGTTGCGAAGCCTGGCTACCCAATGCGCGCAAACGCGCGGCGATCGTCCATAGGCTATCGCCACTGCTGACCCGATAGCGCTTATCCAGCTTGGCGGCAGGCATGACGCTTGGCGCAGCAGGCACAGTGGGCGATACGTCAACCAGCGGCCGGTCGGGCCGCGCCTGTGCAGCTGGCGCCTGTGCAACGGCACGATATGTAGAGGAGTTGGGTGGATCGAGCAGCAAGGTGTATTCCCGGAGCAACTGACCATTAGGCCGCGCCACTTCGACAATAAAATTCAGGTAAGGCTCACGCACCGGTTGATTCGACACCACGCGAATCACACTGTTGCCACCGCGCAGCAAGAGGGTAAAGCGCAAATCATTCAGAAAGGCCAAGCGATCGACGCCAGCACGGCTGAACACCTCGGCAGGCGCGAGCCGCACCCGCAGATCATCGGCGCTCAGATCGGCAACTTCCAGTAATTCGATTTCAGCCTCTAACGGCTGATTCAAAGCCGAATGCAAGGTGATTTCGCCCAGCCCCAAGGCGGGCACCAACCCCGAATAGAATGCCGAGCCTGATGCGAGGCCAATCAACAATTGCCGAACCCAAGTCATACGACCTCTCCCGGTAACTCCGCTCCGCATCATTGCACCACCGCACGCCTTGGCGTGCTCATCCAGTAGGTGGTGCAAACAAACGGCGCGGCAAATGCTTGCGTCGGGAGAAACGTCCGTGTCGAACCCTGCTAGTAAGTGATTATGGCCACTATTTAAAGGCTTTCGCGTTTTAGTGAGCACACAGCAATCAGGCCGGTGGCCATGATACGCAAAAGCATAGAAAAACAGTCGATAAACGACAAAGAAAGACTGCGCTGCCTAACTGTCAGTGCGTTGTCGGCCGTACGCCCCGTGCCGCCAGCACCGTCAGCGCAAAGACCGCCGCCATCAGCCAAAAGCTTTGCTGGAATGCCAACGCCTCGGCCAACCCACTACCGCCCTCGGCGCTGTGGCGCCACTCGAGGAAGAAGGTCAGCAGATTGACCCCGAACGCCCCACCCAGCTGGCGCACGAAGGTAATGGCGCCGGCGCCCTGGGCCAGTTCCTCCGGGTTCAGAATGTCCAGTGAACCGGTGCTCAGGGCCGGCAACAACAGCCCAAGCCCGAACCGACCGACGCACGCCCAGAAACACAGCACGGCAAACGAGGCACCCTGCTCGAGCCAGCCCAGACCGGCCGCCGACAGGGCGAAGATCAGCAAGCCGCTGATCAGCAGCACGGCCGCCGACAGCCGATCACTCAGCCAGCCGCCGACAAAGGCGGCCATGCCCATCAGCACCCCGGTCGGTAGCAACAACAGCCCGGCGCGACCGGCGCTGTAACCTTCAATCGTTTGCAGGTACAGCGGGATCAAATAGGTCGAGCCATACAGGCCCATGCCCAGGGTCAATGCCACCCAACTGGCGCGGCGAAAACCGGCATGCCGCCACAAGTTCAGCGGCAGCAGCGGTTTGTCACTGCGTCGGCTGCGCGAGAAAAACCCCATGAATGCCAGCACGCCCAGCAGCGTCGGCACCCACACGCGCGGCTCCAGCCAGGCGAAACGCTGCGCCTCGGCCAAGGCGCCGAGCGAGGCAAAGACTGCCACGCATAACCACGCAAAGGCCCAGATATCCAGGAGTGGAGTCGCTCTCGCGCGCTGGCTGGGCAGCAACCACTGCCCGCCCAGCAGCGCCAGGACGCACAGCGGCAGCGGCAGCCAGAACACCGCCACCCAGCCAAAATGATCGACCAGATAGCCGCCGATGGTCGGCCCCAGCGTTGGCGCAACCATGACCCCCAGGCCATAGAGCCCCAACGCCTTGCCACGGCCACCGTCGGCGAACACGCGAAAGATCAGCACCATGGCCAAGGGCTGGATGATCCCGGCGCACAAGCCCTGAACGATGCGCAGCGCGATCAACTGCCAGGCCGCTTGCGCCGCCAGTGCCAACAGTGAACTGAGGATAAAGAACACCAGGCCGAGCTGTGCGGTGCGCCGGGCACCGAAACGCGCCTGTGCCCAGGCCGCCAGCAACAGGCCGGCGGTCATCGCCGCGAGGAAGCCGGTGGACAACCACTGCGCCAGCGGCCGGCCGATGGCGAAATCCTCCATGATCGCCGGCAAGGCCACGTTGATGCTGGTCGATGCCAGCACCATGGCCATGCTGCCGATCATCAACACACCGAGCAGCCACAGCGGGTAGCGCGCGCCGAAACGCGCCTGCAGGGCCTGCAGATCCTGCCCCATCAACGTTTTTCCAGGTTGCTCAGAATCCGCGCATGCACCTGCTGGCAGCGGCGCAGCTCTTCCTCATCGATGCCGGCGAAGAGTTCCAGACGCAGCTGGGTGGAAATTGCCTCGATCTGCTCGATCAAGGGGCGCGCCGACGGGCTCAAGGCGATTTTCTTCGCCCGGCGATCTTCCACTACCGCCTGCCGGCTGACCAAACCCTGGGCTTCCAGGCTGTCGAGCAGGCGCGCCAGGGTCGGCCCTTCAACCCCGACGCTCTGCGCCAGTTCACGCTGGGTCGGCAATTCGCTGAAGCGTGCCAGGTGCAACAGTACGAGCCAGCGCGCCTGGGATAAACCGAGCCCGGCCAGGCGCCGGTCCAGCTCGCCGCGCCAGGCGCGCGACAGCTGAGCGAGCTGCATGGCAAAACGATGTTGATCGGTATGGGACATAAGAACGGCTCTGATAACTGCTTAAACTAATTATTAGCCAGCTAACCATAACCGCGGACACAGGGGCAAGCCCCTGCGACATTTCACCACTTCACATATTGCTCTTCGACAAAGCCCCAGAGGTTGTCGATGCCGATTGCCGCACGCCCATGGGGCCGCAACACGCCACGGAACTGGCCGAAGATCTGCTTGAAGTTGCTGGCCAACACGCCCAGGTTCATGCGCTCCTGGTGCAGGCCACGGGCCTCGAACTGCAATGCCACCTGGCCATCGTAAGAGTCGATCCGCCAAGGCTGCAGCGGCTGCTCGCGGTCATAGTCGAAGCGCACCGTATCGACCTTGATCAGTTCACCATCCAGCCAAAAACAGTTCTCGGTAAAGCTGGTCTCATTCACCCCGCAGGACAGGTTCAGCCCCACCCGTTGCGTACCGGCCTGGCCAGACAAGCAGGCCCAGTTCCAGCAGGTCTCAGGGCGCATATAGCCGGCCGACCAATCGTGATGGGCGAAGGCCTCGAGCGCGGTCAGGTCGAAGTCACCCAAGGCGCTTTTGACCTGCCCGCTGCAACGCACACCGGCGACCTTTTGCGCATACACCCAGCCATTCACTGCGGTCGGGGTATTGATGCACATCGGCTGAAACGCCGGTATGGCCTCGCTGAAGCAGGCGGCGATGCGCGTGCCGTCGTCCAGCTCCACCAGCAGATGCTTCTCTTGCGAGGCACCATGATTTTCCAGGCGCAGCAGATTGCGCCCACTGCGCAGCTCGCACACGCCGTCATTCGGCCGCTGTGAAAAGCGTGTACCAAACCCCAGCGGCAACTTGAACTGGCGTTCGATCATCCGCCCGCTGGCGGGATGGAACAGGTAGACGAAACCGATCCCCGCCAGGCTGAGGTTGGCCAGCGCGCAGCCACCGATCAGTTGCTCGCTGATCAGGCCGAAATACTGAAATTGATGAAAGCGCCGCCACTTGGCCAGTGGCCCCAGTCGCCGGCCCATGGGGGAACGGAAGTCGAAGTCGCGGTAATTGATCACGCTGGGCGCGGCAGGAAAGATGCCGTAATGCGGCTGGCCGTTGGCCTGGATCAGTGGGTCCATCAAGGTGCGAGCTCGCTGCGAGGGGATGGCGCGATGCTAGCACCGGTGTGCCAGATCAGGCAGTCACCGCCGACGCCAACTCTCAGGACAAAATCGGCCAGCCGCGACGCTCGGGTCACGGCGCTGTAGCGACGTCTAGGCCACCACCTGATTACGGCCAAAGGCCTTGGCCTCATACAGCGCGCGATCTGCGTGCTCATATAGCTGGGCTAGCTCGCCACCCTCAGCCGGACGCAGGCAGGCCACGCCGATCGACATGGTGACCATGTCGGCGGTATCCGAGCGCTCGTGGCGAATGTCCAGGTGCTCCAACGCCGCCCGCAGCGTCTCGGCACGCTGGCGCGCCTGCTCTTCGCTGAGCTCATAGAGCAGCACCGCGAACTCTTCGCCGCCGAGGCGCACCGACATATCCAGCGGTCGCCGCGCGGCCTCACCGAGCACAGTGCCAACCCGTTGCAGCACCTTGTCCCCGGCCTGGTGACCGTAGCGGTCGTTGTAGGCCTTGAAGTGGTCGATATCGCAGAGCAGCAGGGCCAAGGGCCGGTTATCCCGCTGGGCCTGGCGCCACAGACGCTCCAGTTGGCGGTTGAAGCTGCGCCGATTGTGCAGCCCGGTGAGGCTATCGCGCTCGGCCAGCACGCGCATCAGCTGGCTGACCAGGAAATGCTCCCGCGACTTGAACTCCAAGAGGTAACAACCCAGCGCCCCCATCAGGTTGCCAAACAACAGAAACAGCACGTTATTGACCAGCCGTGGGATCGGCAAACCGGCCAGCAGCTCAAAGCCGACATAGGCCAGCAACACCACCAGGGAACTGGCCAGCGCCTCGGAAAACCGCAGGCCGACCAGAAAGTAAGCCGCCATGCAGACCAGCAGCAACCCTTCATAGGGATAGTTCGGATCGACCGTATGGGCGATCGCCACGACAGCCGCCGCCCCCAGCCCGAGCGCGCCGATGCAGGTCAGGCTCAAGGGCACCAACAGCTGTGTATGCCGGCGCTGCAGCACCAACGCGCCGCAGACCAGCAGCAGCAAGAACACGCCCAAACGCACGGCGAGCATCCACCAGAGTTGCGGGGGTTGGATCAGGAATGAGTCGAGGCCGGCGAACGCCAGCCAGAGCAGCATGCCGCCGCTTAGCGCGATGCGCTTGAGGTCGAAGCCGTCCGCGCGCATATAGGCGCGGTACTCACGCTCCAGCGGGCGGACGAAACGCAGCAGGCGGAAACCAAGCGCCAGCTGATCGGCATAGGGGTTGGGGCGAACATCGTCTAGCCAGGCATGATGGAACGACACCTTTACCTCTTCTCATGGGGGAGGCTTTCGACACACCTTAACCGTTGGTGACAGGCGTCACAAGTTTGTCGTTTTGACGCGCCAAGGCTTTGGCGGACCAGACCCAAACTACGACCGGCCGGGCCGTCTCAGACCTCGAACTCCGCCTGCAACGCCGCCCTCACACAATAGAGCACCCCGTCCGCCACCCGCCCGGCAAATTGCTCGGCTAACACCGCCACCGCTGGCAGCTCGCCTTCGCCATCGAGGAAGGCATCCTGAATCTCGCCCAGTAGCTCTTGTGGCAGATCCAGCGCCTGCTCCAGCGACAACTGTTGCCGGCCAATGGCTTCGGCCAGCAGGCTGTAGACGTTCTTTTCGCTGCACTTGAGCTGCCCCGCGATCTGCTGCGGGGTCATCCCCGCGCGGGCCAGGCTGATCAGCTCGTGGCGTAGGTCGACCACCACCTGCGGCGTCTCGGCCGCGCCGTTGAGCACGTCGAGGAAGGCCTCGCCATAGCGCTCCAGCTTGCGCGCCCCGACTCCGCTGACTTGCGCCATTGCCGACAGCGAACCCGGTTTGCTGCGCAACATCTCCAGCAAGGTCGCATCGGGGAAGATCACATAGGGCGGCACCGCATGCTCCTCGGCCAGTTTGCGCCGCAGCGCACGCAGGGCTTCCCACTGCTCGCGTTCCTCGCCACGCACCAGTTGGCTGGCGGCGCTGGCCGAGGGCTTGGCGGTCTGCTGCGGTTTCAGGTCGCGGCGCAACTGCAAGGCGACCTCGCCGCGCAACAACGGCCGGCAACTGTCGCTCAGGCGTAAACCGCCGTAGCCCTCGAGATCGACATCGGCCAAGCCTCGCGCCACCAACTGGCGGAACAGCGAGCGCCATTCGCCTTCGCTGAGCGCCTTGCCGACGCCAAACACCGACAGGTGCTGATGGCCGAGGCTGCGCACCTTGTCGTTATCGCGGCCCAGCAGCAGATCGACCAGATGACCGACGCCATAGCGCTGACCGCTGCGGAAGATGGCCGAGAGCGCCTGACGCGCCGGTTCGGTGGCGTCCCAGGTTTGCACAGCGTCGACGCAGTTATCGCAATGGCCGCAGGGTTGTGGCAGTTCTTCATCGAAGTAGGCCAGCAGGGCCTGGCGGCGGCAACGAATCTGCTCGCAGAGGGCGAGCATGGCGTCGAGCTTGTGCTGCTCGAGGCGCTTATGGCGCTCATCGCCTTCGGAGTTTTGCAACATTTGCTTGAGCAGCAGCACGTCCTGCAGGCCGTAGGCCATCCAGGCATCGGCCGGCAAGCCATCGCGCCCGGCCCGCCCGGTTTCCTGGTAATAGGCCTCGAGGGATTTCGGCAGATCCAGGTGCGCCACGAAGCGCACGTTGGGTTTGTCGATACCCATGCCGAAGGCGATGGTCGCCACCATGATCAGGCCTTCCTCATTGAGGAAGCGCTTCTGGTGATAGGCGCGCAACTCATGGGGCAGGCCCGCGTGGTACGGCAGCGCCGGGTAACCCTGGGTGGAAAGAAAGGCCGCGACCTCTTCGACTTTCTTGCGCGACAGGCAGTAGACGATCCCGGCATCGCCCTTGCGTTCGCCGAGGAAGGCCAGCAACTGCTTGCGCGGCTGCTCTTTCGGTACTATGCGGTAGAAGATGTTGGGGCGGTCGAAGCTCGAGAGAAAACGCTCGGCATTCTGCAAATGCAGGCGGGTAACGATCTCCTCGCGGGTACGCATGTCCGCGGTGGCCGTCAGGGCGATCCGCGGCACCTGTGGGAACAGCTCGGCCAACTGGCCCAACTGCAGGTATTCCGGGCGGAAATCATGGCCCCACTGCGACACGCAATGCGCCTCGTCGATGGCGAACAGCGCGATATCGAGGTTTTGCAGGAACGCCAACATGCGCGGCTGCACCAGGCGCTCGGGCGCCAGGTACAGCAGCTTGATCTCGCCACGCTTGATCCGCTCGGCGATTTCGCGCTGCTCATCGGCACTCAGGGTGGAATTCAACGCGACCGCCGCCACCCCCAACTCGTCGAGCGTGGCGACCTGATCTTCCATCAGCGCGATCAGCGGCGAAACCACCACCGCCAAGCCTTCACGCAGCAGCGCCGGAACCTGGAAGCACAGCGACTTACCGCCCCCCGTCGGCATCAACACCAGGGCATCGCCACCCCGGGCAACGCACTCGATGATCGCACCCTGACGCCCACGGAAACTGTCGTAGCCGAAGATGTCCTTAAGAATGCGCAGAGCCGGTTCGAGCATATAAACCCCAAGCTGTTGCAAAAGAAGAGTCCCCGAAAAAGCCCATCCCTGAGCGTTTCCTCGGAATACCCGCGCTGGCTGAAGAGCCGGCGGGTGGCGCACGGGCGCCGTCACAAAGCCGCGCAGTATACGCCAGCGACCGCCGCCAGAGATCGACGCCCATCGCGCCACCCCCCTGGAATATCCGCCATTCCAGCCATAACGCCGGATGGCATGAGGTTAAATCGAAAAAAATCTCAGATCAGCGCCGCTTTGCTGGGCTATCCGGGCTAAAATCCAGCCTTGTTAAGTCCTTCTAAGGTAGTCCCACGATGTCCTTCGCCGAGCAACTGTCCCGCCTGCAAGCCTTCCTCGACGCTGACGAGCTGCACGACGAGGCCTTGGACTACGTGGCCGCCCACGGCTACCTGACCGCCCTGTCGATTTGCCCCGACCAAGCGCCAGAGCGCGAGTGGATCGACGCGCTGTTCGCCGAACCGCCGCACTACCGCAGCGACGCCGAACGGGAAGAGATCGAAGCCACGCTGATCCAGCTCAAAGCCCATATCACCCGCCTGCTGGCCGCCGATGACGACCTGGAGCTGCCCTGCGAGCTCGACCTCGGTGAAGTGCCGGACGACTCCGACATTCGCGGCTGGTGCATTGGCTTTATGGAAGGCGTGTTCCTGCGCGAAGCCGCCTGGTTCGAAGACGCCGAAGACGAAGTCAGCGAGCTGCTGCTGCCGATCATGGTCGGTTCCGGCTTGTTCGATGAACAGCCCGAGTTCGTCGATATCGCCCGTGATCGCCACCTGATGGACGACATGGTCGAGCAAATCCCGGAGCTGCTCACCGCGCTGTTCCTGCTCTGCAACGCCCCCGACGAGAAGCCCGCGCTGCTCAAGCCGCGTCACCACTAAGGTTGCGCGGATGAGCCACGAAATCCGCGAAAGTCGTCATCCTGGCGTGCGCTATGGCCTGCTGACCCTCGGTTGGTTGAGCGTAGTGCTCGGCGTGATCGGCATCTTCGTTCCGATGCTGCCGACCACGCCCTTCCTGCTGCTGGCAGCCGCCTGCTTTGCCCGCAGTTCACGGCGCTTCTATCTCTGGCTGGTCGGCCATCCCAAGCTCGGCCCGTGGATTCGCGACTACCTCGACGGCCACGGCATCCCGCTCAAGGGCAAGGTCTACGCCATCGGCTTGATGTGGATCAGCATCGCCCTCTCTTGCTACCTGGTGCCGCTACCCTGGGCCCGCGCGTTTATGCTCAGCAGTGCGGTCTTGGTCAGCCTCTACATCCTCAAGCAGAAAACCCTGCCCGCTCGCTGATGCAGTGCCCGCCAACCGACACTTAATAGCGTCAGCTAATAACCTCTACCCGGCAAAACCCCCAGGTACTGCCTAGACTATTGCCATCTTCGGCGGAGACGCGGCACATGCAACCTCGGCAGCGCACTCATGGACGACAACCGCGCCCGCTACTGGCTTGCTTGGGCTTTTGCCTGCTGTTTGGCCTCATCGTCGGCGTCGCTAACGTTTGGGCTAACTGGGACTTTGGCGTGATCCTCCAGAAAGCCGAAACCCGCTACGGCAGCCTCGGCGCCGCCAAGGGCCGGATCGAGGCCTGGAGTGCGCTGATCGAGAGCAGCGGCGAGCTGCCTGAGAGCAAAAAACTCGGCGCGGTTAATCGCTTCTTCAACCGCCAACTGCGCTTTGTCGACGACAGCCGCAATTGGCGGCAGAAGGATTATTGGGCCACGCCGATCGAGGCGCTGGTCAAAGGTGCGGGCGACTGCGAGGACTACTCCATCGCTAAGTACTTCACCCTGCGCCGCCTCGGCATCCCCAGCGAAAAGCTGCGCATCACCTACGTCAAAGCCCTGAACTACAACCAGGCCCATATGGTGCTGACCTACTACGCCAGCCCCACGGCGCAGCCGTTGGTACTGGATAACCTGATCGGCGCCATCCGCCCCGCCGCGCAACGCAAAGACTTGCTCCCGGTGTATGCCTTCAACGCCGAAGGCCTCTATCTGCCTGGCTCCGCCGGCAAACGCGGTGACTCCAAGAAGCTGTCGCGCTGGCAGGATCTGTTGAAAAAAATGCACGCCGAAGGCTTCGCCGTTGGTGAGGGTTAGGAGAACACTATGTCGCTACTCAAGCAGCTATTTCTCGCCATCTGCCTGTTTCTGGTGGTGGCCTTCACCGGCAGTTTTATCGCCGGGGTAGAAAGTTCGCGCGCACAGTTGCTCAGCCAACTGCGCTCCCACGCGCAAGACGCCGCCACCGCGCTGGGGCTGTCGATGACGCCACATGTGGACGACCCGGCGATGATCGAGTTGATGGTCAGTTCGATTTTCGACAGCGGCTACTTCGCCAGCATCCGTGTCGTGCGCATTGCCGATGAGCGGGTGATAGTCGAGCGGAGCAACACCACGACCGCGGAGACAGTGCCGAGCTGGTTCGCCCACCTGGTCGACCTCCAGCCCCAGGGTGGCGATGCGCTAATCATGCGCGGCTGGGAACAGGCGGCGCGAGTCGAAGTGCTCAGCCATCCGCAATTCGCCCTGGCCAAGCTCTGGGACAGCGCCATCGGCAGCCTGCTCTGGCTGCTGCTGTGCGGGCTGCTCAGCGCCATCCTCGGCGGCTGGCTGTTGCGCACCCAGCTAAGGCCGTTGGACAATATGGTGCAGCAAGCTGAGGCCATCACCCGCCGCGAATTCTTCACCCTGCCGCACCTACCACGGACCCCCGAACTGAAACGGGTCGTGTTGGCCATGAACCAGATGGTCGAGAAACTGAAAAACCTGTTTGCCGAAGAAGCCGCCCGTAGCGAAAAACTGCGCGAAGAAGCCTATCAAGACAGCCTCACTGGCTTGGCCAACCGCCGGCTGTTCGAGGTTAACTTGGCCACCCGGCTCGCCGTTCACGAACAAAACGCCGAGGGCTACCTGATTCTGCTGCGGGTCAATGACCTCGGTGGCTTGAACCAGCGCCTGGGTGGGCAACGCACCGATGCCCTGATCGGTGCCATCGGCGAGCAGCTCAAGCGCCTACTCGACCAGCCGAGCCGCGCCAACTGGCTGGCCTCGCGCAGCCGCGGCGGCGAGTTCAGCCTGCTCGCACCGGGGCTGGTTAGCGAGGATGCCGACCGGCTGGCGCTGGAGCTAAGTGATGGTTTGGAAAGCCTGCGGCAGACCGCTGCCAGCGATTGCACACCCGTCGCCCACCTGGGTATCGCCGCCTTCCGCCCTGGCGAAGAGGTTAACCACGTCTTAAGTCGGGCCGATCAGGCTCTGGCCCAGGCACAAAGCAATCCGAGCAAAGCCTGGGAACGTCTGGATGATTTCAACGCCCTCCCCAGCCAGGGCCTGAACGACTGGCGCAACTGGATCGACGAGGCGTTGAACAACAGCAAGTTGCAGTTGTACTTCCAACCGGTGGTGGCGTGTGCGGACACCCGCAAGGTGCTGCATCGGAAGATCCTGGCGCGCCTGCTCGACCCGCAGGGCAAGGCCGTTGCGGCCGGCCGCTTCCTACCCTGGATCGAACGCCTGGGCTGGGCCGCGCGCTTCGACCTGGCGATGCTGGAGCACAGCTTGGCCCACCTCGCGCAACACCCGCACCCAGTCGCTCTCAGTCTGTCGGCCGCGACCCTGCGTGAGCCGGACAACCAAGCGCGGATGGTCACCATCCTCAAAGAACACCCCCAGCAAGCCAAGCTGATGACCCTGGAGATCGACGAGCGCAACCTGCCACCGCCGGCCGAGCTGGAGCGCCTGAGCCAAGCGGTGCATGACGCCGGCGTTAACCTTGGCCTGCAACACTTCGGTGGCCGCTTCAGCCTGATCGGCAACCTGACGCACCTTGGCCTCGCGTACCTGAAAATCGACGGCACCTACATTCGCGCCATCGATCAGGAAGGCGACAAGCGCCTGTTTATCGAAGCCATGTTCCGCGCAACCAACAGTATCGATTTGCCGCTGATGGCGGAGATGGTGGAGACCGCAGGCGAGCTCGCCGTACTCAACGAGCTTGGCGTTCACGGCGCCATGGGCCACCTGATCGGCGCACCGACGCCCTGGCAGGGTTAACGGCCCGCGCGAATCAGCCACGAGACACGCCGCTGCATCCCGGGGCGATCCCTGCCCTGTGACTCCAGCTTGGCCGCGCCGACAGGCATCGCGCTGGACACTCAGAGCCTGTTCACGATCTCGCGAGCTGAGGTCAGGCAAGGCGAAATCGAGCGAAAAAGCGCAGTTTACATGTAGCAAATGAGCATTTTGAGCCCGATTTCAACGCGGCATGGCCGACGCGCAGCAGATCATGAACAGGCTCTCAGTACGGCAGGCGTCCGTCGTCCTCCACCAGACTGCCCAGATCGCCCAGCTGCGCGCGCGCCTCGACGCGGTTGCTGAGTTTGTTGCGCGCGGCCTCTGGCAGGTCGGTGTAGCGGATCAGGCCGCGACTGACCAGCACGCTGACCAGGTCCTCGATCACCCGCACCAGTTCCAGGTCGGAGTGCTGCAGCGACATCAAATGCGTATGCAGGGCATGGCTGGCCAGCCAGCTTTGCATCTCGGGATCGCTCGCCGGCACCTTGTGGGTCATGGCCTCGAATGGCTCACTCTCGACCCGCAACACTCGTCCCTTCTCATCACGTTGCACGTAAACCATGGTTGCCTCCTGCAAGCGACCATTAAAAAGCCCGCCACCCGGAAAGATGGCGGGCTTGTCTGCTTGTTTGAGATTAGACGGTATCCACCTGAATCGCGTTGTCCCCGAGCAGACCATTGATCACCGTCGCGGTGTCCGCACCTGCCGAGATCACCCCGCCCACCGGCGTCACGCCATATTCAGCTGCCACATTGAAGCCGACCAGCTCGGTCGAGCCCGTTGCGGCGCCAATGCCGGTCGGAGCTATCGCGATAGTCGTATTGTTACCGGCCACCGTGAAGGACAAGTAGTCGTCCAACGAGGCTGCAGTGTTGGTTTCGCCCACTAGCAGGTCGCGGAGGTCGAGCTTGTCGCCGTCCGCCACGATCAGGTCGAGCACCTTGTCGGCACCCGTGGTATCTCCGGCTTGCAGTTTGAAGGTATCGGCCCCCAGGCCACCGGCCAGAATGTCATCGCCCAGCCCACCGATCAGCAGGTCGTTGCCATCCCCGCCGGACAGCACATCCTTGCCGCCGGCACCGTTGAGGGTGTCGTTGCCGCCCATACCGAACAGATAGTCCGCCGCCCCCGTGCCGACCAGGTTGTCGACACCCGCAGTTCCATCCACCGACAACGCATCCGGCACCAAGGTAGCTTTCAGCTGGCTGGAGACAGAGTCCCCATCGTTGTCGCTGGCCGTGATGTCGTAGGACAAATCGATCGGCGAGCCTGTGGTGATCTGGCTGTAGGAGAAGAAGCCCAGTTTGAAGGATTGGGCGTTACCACCTGTTACATGCACCGCATTGAAGGCTGTGCTGGTGGTGATCTGATACCACCAGCCTTCTTCCATGCCACTGATTCGCACCGAGTTGCCCAAGTCGGTCAGGCTCACCTCAGCGGTTCTGTCGACATCCACCCCGCCAACCACCTCGAACACCTTGATATTGCTGGTGGCCAGGTTAAGGGTGGTTTCGCCCGCACCATCTCCGATAAAGGCGAAGTCGTTATCGGCGAAGATCGCGCTGATGACCAGCGTTGCGGTACCGGAACCACTCGAATTGACGAAGGAAACCTTCTGCTCGAAGCGGTTGGTCTGGTTATGGCTGGAGTAGACGAAGCCGGTGTTGCCGTTCGACGGCGCCGGGGCGGCGGTGGCCAAGCCGTTGACCAGGTCGAGCCGCAGCTGCTCGCCATTGCCGATGCTGTTGCCGCCGCTAATGCCGATTTCCGTATTGTTGGTGTTGACGCTCTCACCGGAAGTGGTGGAGAGCAAGGCATCGTTGGTGGTCGCCGGGCTACCGATATCGATCAAGCCTTTGTAACGCACGTTGCCGCCGCCCACCCCGGTCAGGCTCGCGGCGGTGATCTCGCTGCCATTGGCGATGATGCCAAAGGTGGTCAGGGTGTAGTTGTCGCTCGCGGCATTCAGGCCGATCCGGAAACCGAGCGTACCGCCACTGGTTCTGGCCTCGATGATCGACTGATCGGCACCGTAGGAGAGGAACAATTGCGCCCCATCCATGGTCAGCAAGTTGCCATTGGCATCGGTAGCCAGGGCACCCACGACTATGTTGAGCAGCGCATCCCCCGGGCCGTCGCCACCGGCTGCGTCCTCGAAGCGCAACCGCTCGGTGACCGAACGAGTACCGGCCACCTGATCCACCAGCAGTGCGGTCACCGGCGAGAAGGCGACTGGGATGTCGTCCTCGACCTGAATCAGGAAATCCCCGGCCAGCGGCAGCGGATCGACCCCATCACTGGCCTGCAGGATGCTCGCCAGATTCAGCACCAACAGTTCGTTGTCGTTGCTGCCTGCATTCGGATGATCCAACGGGCCGAGCAGGGTGAAGCTGTAATCGCCATTCGTCTGCACCGCCAGGGTGAAGATGGTTTGCGAGCCCGCACTGGCCGTCAGCAGATTGCCGGCGACCGCGTAGCTGACGTTGACCCCGCCGGACTGCAAGGCCGGCAGTCCAGTGGTAGTGCTCGACAGGCTGAACTGCCCGCTGCTGGTGCCGATCAGCAGTTCGCTCAAGTTACCGGAAGCGACGGTGGTCACCGTATCGTTATCGGTATTGCCGCTGGGCAACTCATCCTCATCCACCCTGCCGATCACCGGCGCGGTGTCTTCGATGCAGAGGGTCAGCAGCGCATCCGAGGTATCCCCATCGCGGTCAATGAGGGTGTAGGTGAACAGCTCTTCGGTATCGTCCGCCACGTTCGACGGCGCGCCATAGCTGTAGCTACCGTCGCTGTTGACCGTCAGCAGGCCACCGGCTGGGGTCTCGATAGGCCCGGTCGTCCCGCCTTCCACCAGGAAAACGATGGTGAAGGACCCAGCATTGTTGATGATGCTATCGGCCACGCCGACATAAGGCGTTTGGTCATCGACCTCGAAGCTGACTTGGGTCACCGTCACCGGCCCATCGGCTCCTGCCACGTCGACACCGGCAACCGGGTCGACATCGCTAATCACGTTACCCTCCAGTGGATCGGGCACGGTCTCGGCCAGCGCTGCCGACAGGTCATTCGGGTCGTCGACCAGCGTGACCGTATCGCCGGAGTTTTCCACCAGTTGCAGTTGGGCCACCGCAGTGGCATTGCCGGACACCTCGATGCCAACCGAGAACACCTCGATATTGTTGTTATCGACAAAGGGCTGCCAACTGGCCGGGGTGAAGCCTTCGTTCGGCGCACCATCGGAGAGGAAGTACACCCGGTTTTCATATCCGACCAAGTTGGGATTAACCAAGTCTCCAGTCAGCTCGCCCTGGGCAAGCGTGAGGGCGTCGTTGTAATCGGTGCTACCGCCGCCGCCGAGCCCATTGACGGCCGCTTTGGCGGCCGCCGTATCGGTCGTTTCGATGACCACGCTCGCCCCCGAATCGAACTCAATGAGGCGAATCGCCAGCGGCACGCCTAGCGCCGCATAGCTATCGATCAGGTTGTTCAATGCCGCCTTGGCGATTTCCAAGCGGTTGGGCGAACCGTTGGTCGTGGTGCCCAGTCGCCAGAGCATACTGCCCGAGGTATCAAGCACAATGGTCAGATTGAACGGCGGCAGACCGCTCTCGGTAGTGCAGGCCTCGTTGTCTTTAGCCGTCGGCACATCGTCGACGATGGTGATATCCAGGCTATCGGTATCGAAGTCGCCATCCACATCCGTCACTGTCACCGCGAAGCTCTCGGTGGCGCTGTTTTCGCCATTGACAAGGTCGTGGGCAATCCGGTTTTGCAGAGTGTACGAGTAGGAAACCGTGCCACCCGTGGCCGAGCTGAAAAAGCCGTTGATCGTCAACACCCCTGCCGGGCTGTCGATGACCAGATTGACGGTGCCGGAGTTCTGCAATTGCGCCAGAGTGAACGGCCCACCGCTACCAATGCTGATGGAGGCGATGCCGTCCGGTGCATCGATAGCGAAGCTGCCCGATTGTGTAAGCGCCGGTGCATCGGGACTGCTACCGCCAGGCAGATTGTCCTCGTCGACGCTCTCCTCCCCACCGTTGACGTTCAGGCCGCTGATGGTCACGTCGTCGTCATTATTCGCGACGATCAGCGACAAGGTCGCCGTATCGCTATCACCATCGCTGTCGGACAGCGTGTAGGTGAAGGTTTCGACTGCGCTGGGGTTTCCTGCCAGGGCGAGAAAATCGGCGTCGGCCGTATTCAGCGTGTAGGTATAGGAACCATCGGCATACAGATTCAATGTGCCATAGGTGCCGGCCTGGCTGAGTAGCGGCGTGACCGGCCCAGTGCTGCCCGCCCCACTGCCCGTCAGCGCAATGCGGTCCGCGCCTTGTATGTCGTTGCTCAGCACATTGCCACTGAAGCTGGTGCTGACTTCGTTGACCGCACCGTCCAGCAGGTTATCCACGGCGTTCGGCAGGTCGTCGATGATCTCGATGACGATACTGGCTGGAGCCGACGAGGCGGTGCCGTCCGAGACCGTCAGGCTGAAGCTGTCGGTTTCGATTCCGGAGCCGTCGCTGGTCGGGCTGGTCAGCTGGTAGCTGTAGCTGGCCACGCCGGTCGCGCTGTCGTAGGCGGTGACCGTCAGGCTGCCGTGAGTGCCGGCGAACACGCTACCTGCCAGGCTGCCCAACGCCACCGTGGTGCCGTTGAGGGTGACGCTCTGCAGGTCGTCGAGGCCGTCGGCGTCGCTCAGGAGGAAAGTGCCAGTGGCGAACTCGCCGCTGCCGGCGGCGTTCGAGCCGGCCGGCAGGCCGGCTTCGGAGACCTGGTCGTTAGCGCCCTCGTTGCCCGGATCAATGCTGAGCTGCGGCCCGTCGTTGCTGCCAGTAATGGTGAGGGTCAGGCTCGCGCTGGCGGTATCGCCATCGGCGTCCTGCATGGTGTAGCTGAAGGTTTCAGTCAGGCTTTGGCCGGCGTCCAGGGCCTGCACCGCCGGGTTGGCGTTGTTCAGGCTGTAGCTGTAGCTGCCGTTGCCGGTGTCCGTAAAGCTGCCGAAGCTGGCCGCGGTGCTGCCCCAGGCCACGAAGCTGGTCGGGCTGTCGGCGCCCGCTTGGCCGTTGGCGTGCAGGTCGTTGTCCAGCACGTTGCCGCTGAGCGCGGCGACCGTGTCTTCGGCGATGCTGTTGCCGTCGTCCACCGCGTTCGGCAGGTCGTCGATGATGTTGATGTCGAGGGATGCGCTGTCCGTGTCATGGTCCACGTCCTCGGCCACCACCGCGAAGTGCTCGGCCAGCAGATTCTCGTTCGCACCCGGCGTGTGCTGTGCGCTGTCCAGCAGGCTGTAGCTGTAGCTGACGATGCCCTCATCCGCTTCATAGCCTGTGATGGTCAGGGTGTTGCCCAGCGGGGTCGTCACCGACTGCGGGAAGCCGTTAACCACGCCGCCAGCCACCACGCTGATACCGCCCACGCTCAGGTTCAGCAGCCCATCCGGAGCCTCCACCTTGAAGCTGCCGCTGACCGTGGTGGGCTCCTGGCTCGGGTCCGAGCCGTCCGCCAGGTCGTCTTCATCGACGCTCTGCTCGCCGCCCGCGACGTCCAGATCCTGGATCTGGACGCCATCGTCCTTGTTCCTGATCTGTAGCAACAGATTGGCAGTGTCGCTGTCGCCATCGGCATCATTGAGGGTGTAGCCGAAGGTCTCGGTCGCGCTGCCGCCCCCGCCCAGGGCGAGGAAGTCCGGATCATTCGGGTCCATCTGGTAGTTGTAAGAACCGTCGGCGTTCAGAGTCAGAGTGCCATAGGTGCCCTGCAGCACCGCCGGCTGGATTGGCCCGCCAGCCAGCCGGTCGGCGCCCTGCTCGTCGTTGGTCAGCACGTTGCCGCTCAGGGTCTGCAGGATCTCCGAGGCGAACGTGGCATTGCCGTCATCCACCGCGTCCGGCAGGTCGTCGATGATCTCGATGACCAGGCTGGCCGGCGCCGACGAGGCCGTTCCGTCCGAGACCGTCAGGCTGAACACCTCGGTCTCGATTCCGGGGCCATCGCTGGTCGGGCTGGTCAGTTCATAGCTGTAACTGGCCACCCCGGTCAGGCTGTCGTAGGCGGTGATGGTCAAGCTGCCGTTGCTGCCGGCGAACACGCTGCCGACCAGGCTGGCCAACACCACGGTGGTGCCGTTGAGGGTGACGCTCTGCAGGTCGTCGAGGCCGTCGGCGTCGCTCAGGAGGAAAGTGCCAGTGGCGAACTCGCCGCTGCCGGCGGCGTTCGAGCCGGCTGGCAGGCCGGCTTCGGAGACCTGGTCGTTGCCGCCCTGGTTGCCCGGGTCGACGCTGAGTTGCGGCCCGTCGTTGCTGCCAGTGATGGTGAGGGTCAGGGTTGCGCTGGCGGTATCGCCATCGGCGTCCTGCATGCTGTAGCTGAAGGTTTCAGTCAGGCTTTGGCCGCTGTCCAGGGCCTGCACCGCCGGGTT
>NZ_SCMP01000023.1 GCF_005502935.1 Pseudomonas sp. 2FG | reverse complement strand
CTGCCGCAGGCGTTCAAACGCGTGCTGCCGCCGCTGGCCGGGCAGTTCATCAGCCTGGTCAAGGACACCTCGCTGGTCTCGGTGATCGCCATCACCGAACTGACCAAGAGCGGCCGCGAGGCCATCACCACCTCGTTTTCCACCTTCGAGATCTGGTTCTGCGTCGCCGCGCTGTACCTACTGATCAATTTGCCGCTATCGCAAATTGCCAACCGACTGGAGCGGAGGCTCGCCCAAAGTGATTGAAGTCCGTGAACTACTCAAAGTCTTTGACGCCCGCGGCCAGGTCGTGCGCGCGGTGGATAACGTCAGCACGCGGGTGGACAAGGGCGAGGTGCTGGTGGTGATCGGCCCGTCCGGCTCCGGCAAGTCGACCTTCCTGCGCTGCCTGAACGGCCTGGAGGAGCTCGATTCCGGCTCGGTCAGCATCGACGGCCTCGACCTGGCCAACCCGAAGACCGACGTCAACGCCTACCGCCGTGAAGTCGGCATGGTGTTCCAGCACTTCAACCTGTTCCCGCACATGACCGTGCTGGAGAACCTCTGCCTGGCGCAGAAGGTGGTGCGCAAGCGCGGCAAGGCCGAACGCGAGGAGAAGGCGCGGGCGCTGTTGGCCAAGGTCGGCATCGCGCAGAAGGCCAACGAGTTCCCCTCACGGCTGTCCGGCGGCCAGCAACAGCGGGTGGCCATCGCCCGGGCGCTGTGCATGGAGCCGAAGGTGATGCTGTTCGACGAGCCGACCTCGGCGCTCGACCCGGAAATGGTCGGCGAGGTGCTCGACGTGATGAAGACCCTGGCGCTGGAAGGCATGACCATGGTCTGCGTCACCCACGAGATGGGCTTCGCCCGCGAAGTGGCGGACCGCGTGCTGTTCTTCGACCACGGCAAGCTGCTGGAAGATGCGCCGCCGGCGCAGTTCTTCGACCAGCCGCAGGACCCGCGGGCGCAGGCCTTCCTGCGCCAGGTGCTGTAGCCCCGAGGGGGCCCCGCCAGGGGCTCCACCGGCGTTACTGGCAGCAGTTAAGAGTTATCTAGGGGTTAATTCGATCAGGCAGCAGCTGCCCGCGGTTGCGGCCTGAATCTGCAACTCTGCCAGCCCAGGCTCGCGTTCGAGGTGCAGGCAATCGTAACGGCCCAAGACGGCGCAAACTGCGTCATCCAGGCGCACCTCGAGCCCGTCACCGGCACTGAACAACAGCAGCCTAGACGCCGAGCTGAACAGTCGTTGCGGCTGCTCCAGCGCCAGCCATTGCAGGCGCGCCAGGTAACGCTCGGGCGCATAGATCAGGTTAAAGTCTCGGATGGCACCGGCCAGCAAACGGCAATCCACCTGACTGTCACCGGCAAAGGCGAAGGGCTCGAGGGCCGGCAGTGGCCGCGATAGCCGACCATCCACCTGCAACTGCATCCCGCCGCCTTCCAGGACAGTGATGATGCGCTGGTAGCCATTGAAGGCAGAGAAGCCCCCCGACTCGCCGACATCGGCGATCGACAGGCGCCAGCCAAAACTGTCCAGGCTTTCGCCGCCGTCCCGGGCGATCTCCAGGGTGCTGCCCGCGCCGTTCTTCCAGGGCATGCGCGGATAGTCGGCGGCCCTATAGGTATTAATCCGGGTCATGAACTGAAACGCCCCTCCAGGCGGTGCCGCGAGCCCGGATGCAGCAGGCGCGCAGAAGTGACGGCCTGGCTGCCGGACCAGGTGCGCCGGCGAATCAACAGGCAGGGTTCGTTGCGCTCGATCTGCAACAACCGGCACTCCTCGGCCTCGGCGAGGATCGCCTCGACCACGTGCTCACCCTCGGTCAGCGGCGCGACCCGGGACAGGTAGGCATAGGGGGTCTGCACGGTGAAATCCTGCCGGAGGTAATCCGGAGCCACTGCGGCATTCACATAGCGATCCTCGAGCTGCACCGCCACGTCGTTCTCGTAGTGCACGATCAGCGAATGAAACACCCGCTGCCCTTCACGCATATCCAGCGTCAGGGCCCGCTCCGGGCTGGCCAGTTCCTCGGCCAGGCGAATCACCTTGCAATGATGGCGATGGCCGCGCGCGCTGATCTCATCGGCGATGTTATTCACCGAAAATAAAGCCGAACGGCCTTTGCGCTCGGCGACGAAGGTGCCTACCCCCTGCATGCGCAGCAACAAACCATCGGCGGTGAGTTCGCGCAGGGCGCGGTTGATGGTCATGCGGCTGAATCCCAGCTCTTCCACCAGCTCGCTTTCCGAGGGGACTCGGTGATGGGCCAGCCAGGCGCCGCTCTGGATCTGCTGGATGATCATCTGCTTGACCTGCACATAGAGAGGCGCCGGTACATCACTGAGCTGATCGGCCAGCGAAGAAGACCTCGAGGGCTGTTTCGACATGTGATTCTCCTTGTCAGCCTGGACGGTAGTTTACTCTCGCCGCAAACACACGTATATGTATATACAAATAAATGCGAGTACTTAGGTGAGCCATTATGCCTGCATTCATAGCGCCCTGCGCACTGTTACCCGAAGGCTGGGCGCACGAGGTTCGCCTGGAGATATCCGCCTCCGGCAGCCTGGAAAAAATCACCATCGGCGGCTCGACCGAGGGGGCGGAGCGCTTGCATGGCCCGGTGCTGCCGGGCATGCCCAACCTGCATTCGCATGCGTTTCAGCGCGCCATGGCCGGGCTGGCCGAGGTGGCGGGCAACCCGAACGACAGCTTCTGGACCTGGCGCGAGCTGATGTACCGCCTGGTCGGCCAGCTCGACCCCGAGCAGATCGAAGTCATCGCCCGCCAGCTGTATATCGAGATGCTCAAGGCCGGCTACACCAGCGTCGCCGAGTTCCACTACGTGCATCACGACAGCGCCGGCCGCCCCTACAGCGACCCGGCGGAACTGGCGCTACGCATCAGCCGGGCCGCGGCGGATGCGGGTATCGGCCTGACCCTGCTGCCGGTGTTGTATTCCCACGCCGGCTTCGGCGGGCAGCCACCGAGCGAAGGGCAACGGCGCTTTATCCACAGCACCGACAGCTACCTGGCCCTGCAGCAGCGCCTGCGCCCGCTGCTGGCACAACAACCGGCGCAGCAGTTGGGCCTGTGCTTCCACTCCCTGCGCGCGGTCACCCCCGAGCAGATCGCCGCGGTGCTGGCCGCAGACAGCAGCGCTTGCCCGATCCATATCCACATCGCCGAACAGCAGAAGGAAGTCGATGACTGCCTGGCCTGGAGCGGCCGCCGGCCTTTGCAGTGGCTATATGAACAGGCACCGGTGGATCGACGCTGGTGCCTGGTGCATGCGACCCACGCCAGCGCCGAGGAGGTCAGCAGCATGGCGCAAAGCGGCGCCGTGGCCGGGCTGTGCCTGACCACCGAGGCCAATCTGGGCGATGGCATCTTCCCGGCAGTCGATTACCTCGCCCTAGGCGGGCGCCTGGGGATCGGCTCCGACAGCCATGTGTCGGTCAGCGTGGCCGAAGAGTTGCGCTGGCTCGAATACGGCCAGCGCCTGCGCGATCAGAAGCGCAACCGCCTGTACCGCAGCGACCAGCCGATGATCGGCCGCACCCTGTACGACGCCGCCCTCGCCGGTGGCGCCCAGGCGCTGGGGCAGTCGATCGGCGCGCTCGAAGTCGGCAAACGCGCCGACCTGCTGGTACTGGATGGCGACGACCCGTACATCGCCACAGCCGAGGCCGACGCGATCCTCAACCGCTGGCTGTTCGCCGGCGGCGACCGGCAGATTCGCGATGTCATGGTGGGCGGCCGCTGGGTGATCCGCGAAGGCCGGCACGCCGCCCAGGAGCAGACCGGGCAGGCCTTTGCCCAGCTGCTGCGGGAACTGCTGAGCTAAAGGTGTTCGCGGCCATGGGCCGCGCCTACGGGATCTTGGCGTCCGGTATGCGCCAGATCAGTTCCTCGACCGCATAGCCGCGGTCGTTCGCCACCCTGAGCAGCGTGTCGCGGGTCGCGGGCGCTACCTCAGGCGTGCGCGATAGCAACCAGAGGTGGTCGTGATCCGGACTGCCCACCAGGGCGGTGCGATAGTCGTCATCCAGGTAGAGCACCCAGTAATCGCCCTTGCCCAGGCCTGGCAACACCGGCGAGAAGCCGTCATCGAAGCGCACCCAAAGCTTGTCGGTTTCGCCGGCGACCTGCGGCTCGGCGCGCCCGATGACCTGCTGCCACTCGCCGTCTTGGCTGCGACAGCGGTTGGTCACCGCGAGACTGCCATCGCCCTGCAACTGATAGTGCGCCTCGGCCTGCACACAGTTGCGCTGGGACAACAGCGGCAAACGCGCCAGCTCATACCACGCGCCCTGGTAGCGCTGCAGATCGACCTCATCGACGGTCTTCGGTGGCACCGGCCCAGTGCCCGAGTTGGCGCAGCCGGCCAGCCATAACGCCGCGCACAGAGTAAAAAATAACCGCATCATTACTTCAGCCCTTGCCCGGAAAACATCAGGACCTGGTCGCCGGCGTATTGAATGCTGATAAAGCTCTTCTGGTCACCCCAGGTGCAACTGGAGAAACCCAGTGCGCCGGAGCAATCGGTCGGGGCTCCGAGCAGGCTTTCCACTTCGGCCTTGCTCATGCCGGTTTTGATCTTCGAGTAGTTTTCCTGATTGATCTTGCTGCACGCGGCTAACAGCACGCAGAACGACAACAGGGCGAAGCGACGCAGGGACATGAAGCGACTCCTAGACGGGACATTGGCGGCAAGCTTGGCACAGCAAACCGCGGGTTGCCCGGTTGGACGTCAGAAGCGCGAGCCCGGTTCCCGCAGGAATGCAACTTCCTCTGCCGTGGAAACCCGGCCGAGGATGCTGTTGCGATGGGGGAAACGGCCAAAGCGGGCAATCACCCGCCGATGCCGCTCGGCGTAGTCCAGGTAATCGGCGAAGAGTTTGTCCTCCGACGCGGCCGCACCAGCGTGCAACGCGGCAAACCGCGCCAACGCCTGAGTCTGGCTGGGCAGGTCTTCGGCATGTTCGAGCACGAGGTAGATAAAGACCTGCTGGATCGGCGCCAACCCGGTCTCCCAGCCATGTGCCAAGCCTTCGCGAACCAGCTGCTGCGCGCGGCGATCGCCGGCAAAGGCTTGTGGCCTGTCGCGATGGATCATCCGTGGCAACTGATCCAGCAGCAGGATCAGCGCCAGCCAGCCTGCGGGCTCGGCCAGCCACTCCGGCAAACCACTACTCAGAGCCTGCTCCACCTGCTCGGCGAAGCGCTCACGCGCCTGGTCATCTTGACTGTCCTGCTTGCCGAACCAGAGCCCAGCGCGCGCGGCAGCGACCTCGGCAGCCGTCACGGCTGAACCGAACCACCAGTCCAGCAACGGCTGCCAAGGCGCGCCCATGGCTTACTCCTGGTGGTAGGCGGTAACCCGTTCGACTTCTTCTTTGGAGCCGAGGAACACCGCGACCCGCTGGTGCAGGGAGGTCGGCTGGATGTCGAGGATCCGCTGCGAACCATTGGTCGCCGCACCGCCCGCTTGCTCGACGATGAACGACATCGGGTTGGCCTCGTACATCAAGCGCAGCTTGCCCGGCTTCTCCGGCTCGCGGGAGTCGCGCGGGTACATGAACAGCCCGCCACGGGTGAGGATGCGGTGCACGTCGGCGACCATCGCGGCAACCCAGCGCATGTTGTAGTCCTTGCCCAGCGGCCCACTCTTGCCGGCCAGCAACTCGTCGACATAGCGGCTCACCGGGGCTTCCCAGTGGCGCTGGTTGGACATGTTGATGGCGAATTCGGCGGTCTTTTCCGGGATGCGGATATTGTCGTGGGTCATGACGAAGCTGCCCAGTTCGCGATCGAGGGTGAAACCCTTGACGCCATCACCGAGGGTCAGCATCAGCATGGTCTGCGGGCCGTAGATCGCGTAACCGGCGGCGACTTGCTCGGTGCCCGGCTGGAGGAACGCCTCTTCACCGAGGTCGCCGTCGTTGCCGTTGCGGTCCGGGCAACGCAGCACCGAGAAAATGGTGCCGACCGAAACGTTCACATCGATGTTCGAGGAGCCGTCCAGCGGGTCGAATACCAACAGGTAAGCGCCTTTCGGGTACTTGCCGGGGATCTGGTAGGCGTTGTCCATCTCTTCGGACGCCATACCGGCCAGGTGACCGCCCCATTCGTTGGCTTCCAGCAGGATTTCGTTGGAAATGACGTCGAGCTTTTTTTGCACCTCACCCTGCACGTTCTCGGTTTCCATGCTGCCGAGCACGCCGCCCAGCGCGCCTTTGGAGACCGCATGGCTAATTTCCTTGCACGCGCGCGCCACCACTTCGATAAGGAAACGCAGATCGGCCGGGGTGTTGTTGCAACGGGTCTGCTCGATCAAATAGCGGCTCAGGGTAACGCGGGACATGGAAGGCTCCGGAGGATGGAAAAACTCGCGCGCAGTTTAACCTGTAACCCGGGTCGGCGCCTCCCGACACCGACAACCGCGCGTGAGTTCCTGGCCGCTACCAGTCCCAGACCAACGACAAGCTGGCGCCTTGCTGGGTGTCGTTCTCGCCCTTGCGGAAGCTGTAACCACCGCGCAAAGCCAGATCGGCGGCGAGCTTCTGACTGAAACCGATGCTGGCACGGGTCAGGCGGTCCTCGGGGGCATAGCCCTGCAAGCTAAAGTCGAGACCCGGCAGGCTGTTGAGGGCGATGGTCAGCTCGCTGGCGTCGTCCTCGTACTCCCTCTCGCGGCTCACCTCGGCGAACACCTGGGTCGCGGGAGTCACTTCGATACGCCCTTGCAGGCCGGCACCGAGGCGCTTGGAGGAACGCTTCTGATCGTCGAAGTGCAAGGACGTGGCGCTGCTGCCTTGCTCCCGATAGCCGTCGACTTCCACCCGCGCGTAATCGGCGCTGATAAAGGGGCTCAGGTGCCAGGTGCTGCCGGGCTGCGCGATGTCATAGCCGAGCCGGCCGCTCAGCGCCCACAGGTAACCGTCGGTATCGCCTTGCTCGCTGCGCTCGCTGATGCCGAGCTCGAACTTGCGCTTGAGGCTGTCGTAGTCGAGGTAGCCGGCGCTCAGCGCGCCATCGGCCCACCAGCGGTTCTGCTGGTATTGGACAAAGGCGCTGCCCAGGTAACTGCGCAGGTCGTAGTCGGAATCCGCCGCCCCCGCCTCGAGCTCTTGCTCGTAGAGGCCCAGGGTGACGCCGGCGCGCCAAGCCTCGTTCAAGCGATAACTGCCGCCCAGATTCAGGCTGTAGCCATTGCCGTCGCCACTGGCGGAGCTGTCCTGCTCGTCGAAGTCCAGACGCTGGCCGCCGCCATTGACGAAGACGCGCCACTGGCCCGGCGCTTGCCAGGATTCCCAGTCGGCCTGGAACTGGTTACGCAACTGATCCTGATGGGAACGCAGCGTGCCATGGGCCATTTCCGGTAGCAGGGTCAGCTCCCAGGGCGCAGCCAGCAAGGAATAGGCATAGTCGGCGAATAGCTGCTGGCCGGTGCTGGTCGGGTGCACGCTGTCATTGAACAGCAGCCGGGTCGGATCCGCGTTGCCGCTGGTCAGGCCATAGGTGGCGTTTTCCACGCAACCGCCACCGCTCGCATCGAAACAGGTGCCCAGCAAGTTCTGGGTCGGGTCCAACCCGTAGGTTGCCGGGTCGGCAACGACTTCACTGACCAGCAGCGGCACGTTCAGCGGAATGATTTCCGCGTTCAGACCTTCCAGCTGGCTGACCAACTCCTGGTTGAAATCCCCCACCAGCCCGGAGACTGTCGCAGGCAAGCTCGGGATCAATGTCCCCAGGGAGGCGGCGTTAGGCGTCTTGCCCACATCCCCCAGGAGGGACACCACGATGTAGCGAGCCCCGGCCGCTTCCAGCGCACGGATCCCATCCGCGAGGCGGATCGCCGCATCCTGTGCCTGCTGGGTTGCCACGGCGGGAGGCGCGAACGGATTGATGATCACATCGAGAAAGTCGTTACCGCCACCGTTCACATAGAACAGGGTATTGGGATCGATCCGCTCGCCGCGACTGGCCAGCTCCGCCAGGTAGCCGGGGCGCGTCCGCAGGTTGGTGCCATCGGTCAATTCGACGACCGAGCCCTCACCCGTGCCAATGATGGAGTCGGCAATCTGTGCGGTGGTATTGCCACCCACCGCATAGTTGGTGCCATCCGGCAGCCCCAACGCGGCATTCACCGGCGAGGTCGAGCCGGTCAGGGCGCCCAGGCCGAGCTGCTGGCTGAGTAGCTGGGTGGCATTCGAGGCATAAATTTCCCCGCTGCCTCCCTGATAGGTCGGGCCGACCCTGTTGGTAAAGCGCCGGGTCGAACCAGCAGGGCCGCCGGTATCGGGAAACTGCCCGGCATCGCTCAGGCTGTCGCCGAAGACCACCAGGTTGGAATAGGGAGAGGCGGACAGGGGGGCCGCGGCGATTGCCAACAGGCAAGCCGCCGCCAGCGGGGTGAGCGCTCGCATCATCGGGTGAGTCCTTATCGTTGTTATTGGCTCAGGTACGAAGTTGGGACTTTAGCTCTATTTTACCGACGCCGCAGCAAGCGCTTGCTCCGAACGTACTGTGACCGGCGGCGCGGACCTGCGCTCAGAGTGTAGAGGCGCCCGCCAGCGCGCAGACTTGGTTGCGTCCACTGCGCTTGGCTTCATAGAGTGCCGCGTCGGCGGCTTGCATCAGCTCGTCCAGCGTCTGCCCTTGGGCTGGCCAGAAGGCCAGACCGGCCGACAGGGTCACGGTCTGGGGGCCGCTGCGGGTGGGCAGCGGGCTGCCGGCCAATTGCCGGCAAATAAGCGCCAGCCGTTGCTGCGCCTCTTGCACGCCAGCGCCCGGAAGGATCAGCAGGAACTCCTCGCCGCCGATGCGAAACACCGCATCCGAGCTGCGCAGGCTGTCGGTCAGGTGCTGCGCCACGACCTTGAGCACGTCATCGCCGACCAAATGGCCGTGCGTGTCGTTGAGCCGCTTGAAGTGATCCAGATCGATCAACGCCAAGGCGATCGGCATCTGTTCGCGTTGTGCGCGGGCCAGTTCCCGAGCGAAGAATTCATCCAGATAACGGCGGTTGTAGAGCCCGGTCAAGGGATCGCACAGCGCCTGCTCCTGCAACTGCTCATGCAGGCTGGAGATGGTGCGCAGACGCTCCTCACTGGTCGCCAGGGCCTCGGCCAGCTTGAGTTCGCTGAGGTGGCGCTGGGTCACGTCGCGCAGATAGAGCATCTGTCCGAGTACGAAGGTGCCGGTGCGGGTAACCCGTTCGATGGCCCGCGTGCGCACCTCGAAATAGTGCACTGGGCTGGCCAGGGTCAGCAGTCGATCCTGTTCGCAGCTCGGTGGCTCCTGGAGCAAGGCGTGCAAGTCCACGCCAAATACCGGCCAGTGCTCCAGCACCCGGCCCTGCCAAGCACTGGTTAAACCCGCCAGTTTGAGCGCCGCCGGATTGGCTTCGATAACCCGCTGCTGCGGGTCGACCACCAGCACCGGATCGAGCAGCTCTTGCAACAGCAGATGGCGCGCCACGGGCAGCAGGTCGAACAGGCGCACCCCGACTATCAGCCAGGCAAAAGCCGCCAAAGTGAAGGCAAAGCAGAAGGGCGTCGGGTCGAAACCAAAGAGCATCCAACCGAACAGCACATAGCCGATATTCGCCGTCCAGGGCACCGCGGTGACTAGCGCGAAGGCCAGATAATGCCGGCGGTGCAGGCCCCGGCTGAGCAGCGCCGCACGAATCACGACAGCCAGGCAGAACAGCATGAAGAGGTAGACGTAGACCGCCGTGGCATAGAACAGCGGGCCATGCTGGTAGCGAATCGGCGCCCCCGGCACAGCGGAGATTGGCGCGCTGCCGGCAGCGTAGAACAGACCATGCCAGGGATTGCTCAGGGCCAGCAGCCAGACCAACGCCGGCCCCACGGTCAGAGCGAGGACATGGCGTAACGGCAACGGTTGACGTTCGCTGTTCACGTATTGCCAAAGGAAGACCGCCCAGAAGGTCGGCGCTCCGACTATGCCTGGCCAGGCCATGCTGGCCCAGAACATCTTGCAGCTGGCGCCCTGGGCGGCCATCTCGACGCTCGCCGCGAGCATCCACCAGAGACTGGCCAGATGCAGCAGGATAAAACTGTCGCGCCCCGGAAAATAACGCTGCCGGGTGACCCAGCGCGCCAGCAGGATGACGCCGATACAGACCACGCCGGTGAGGAGGACCGGCGCGCTCAGCGCCCAGCCCGAATTACTGCAGGCGCTCATGACTGCACGCCTGCAGGCGCCTGGGGGCTATCGGAGCCACATGCAAAGTACTCGAAAGGTAGTTACGCAAAGGACTTCCCGACCTGACACCAGGCTGACGAATTGCACAGGGCTGCGTGCCGAGCCAAGGATATGCCAAGGCTTTCAGTGGCCTGATGACTTTCTGCATCTCAGTTGGCCATCAGGGCTTGGCCGCCGGCGCGCGCAGCAGGCTCCAGGACATCAGCACCAGCAGAGCGACCCCGAGTAACAGCACGCTCCAAAGTCCGAGGCGCTTCCAGTCGAAACTGGCCGTCTGCACCGCACTGGACTCGACGGCCGCCTGCACCTGCGGCTCGGCGCCAGCTTGCGCCACCCCCAGCTTGGCCAGGCGCTCATCGTCATAGCCAGGAATCAGGGTCGTTAGCGGCAGATTGGCCGCTTGCGCCGCCGCATTGCCAAGCGCCAGCACATAGGGCGGCGTGCCGCGGGCGAGGAACACCACTTGCGTCGCCCGCAACCCGACCCTCAGCTGCGGCACGGCACTGCCCAACCCGCCACCGCGCTCGTCGACCTGCAAACGCAATTGCTGTACCCGTTGCGCAGGCAGCTCCAGTTCATTGCGGGTCACCTCTGCGCCGTTCTGCGGCAGGCGATAGAGCAGGCCGCGCGCCAGCGGTTGCCACTGCACCTGGCCATCGCGACGGCCACTGAGAATCACCGGCGCCAGGGTATTGGGCTGTGTCAGTTCGACCCGCACACGCTCCAGCGGCAACGCCAGGGGCAAGTCCCAGCGGTACTCGCCCGCTTTCACGCGGCTCGGAGCCAGCGCCGCCGACCAGGCCATCGGCGCCGGCGCGCTGCTACTGGCGCTGAGCAAACGGGCCGCGGTCAGTGCCGGCGCTTGTTGCGGCGCCAGCCAGAGCAGGCGCAGGTAACGCGCGCGCTGCCCCGGCAGGCTGACTTCACGCTGGTCAATGCGCTCATCGGCGAATGCCAGCCGGGCAATCTGCCCGTCACCCCAGGCTCGCCAGTGCTGCAGGTCATCGCTGGCCTCGATGGAAAAGCGCTGGAAACCGTCACGCTCGGCACTCCAATCGAGGATCAGCTTGTGCAGCGGCGCCTGGATCGCACTGGCGTCCAGCAGCCAGCCACGCAGCACCTCTTGGTCGCCGGCAGTCGCACCTTCCGGCGCCAGCTCCACCAAGGTGCCGCCGGTACTGCGCTGCACCCGAATGCTCGGCAGAGCCTGCACGGCATCCGCCTGGCTATAGAGCGGGAACCATTTGACCGCGGTTTGCGTATGCGTCTCGCTGTGCTGGGCACTCCCGAGGGTCAAGGCATAGGCCTGGGCCTCGCCCTCGGCGTTGAACACCCGCAAGTCGCGCAGATCGCCGAAGCGCGCGGCGAAATGCAGCGCCATCGGCAACTCCAGGCGATACCAGGGCCCCTCACCGCTGAGCGTCAGCGGCACCTGTGCGGCATAGTCGCCGCGCTGCTCCTGGGCGCCGGCCAGCGCCGTGACCAGCAGCCCGGCAGCCGCCAGCAGCAGCCGCACACGTCGCAAGGAAGAAAAACCACTCATGTACGGCCCTGCTCTGCTTCAGATGCCGGCTGCCGGGGTGGCAACGGGGCGAAATAGCCGACGATCAACAACAACACGCCGACTCCGATAAACGACACTATGCGTTCCAGGCCGCCGCGATTGCCCAGCTCGACGAAGAACAGTTTGGCCACCACCACGGCAATCAGCACCGCACCCACCAGCCAGAACTCGCGGCGACTGCGCAGATGGCCGGCGATCATCAAGGCCAGGGCGATCAGCGTCCAGACGATGGACAAACCCGCCTGCACCAGCATCGACTCGAGCAGCGCCGCCAGTTGATAAGGCACGCCACCCCAGTGATGCGCCGTGCGGAACACCGCGGCGGTGCACAAGGCAAACAACGAGGCGCCCGCCACCAGTTGTGGCAGCCAGCTCAGCTGGCCGGCGGCGAAGCCCAATTGCGGCAAGCCGCTGCGCAGCCAGTTGCACACGCCGAGCAAGGCGAACAGCAAGCCCAGTTCCAGCGGGTTGATCAGCGGTAGATACGGCAGCGGCTCGGCGCCGCCATCGCTGGCGCTATTCGCCAGCCAGAACCACGCCAGCATCAACAGTGCCAAGGGCCCGGCGGCGAGCACTCGATACTCGCGCGGGTAGGCCCGCACCGGCCACGGCAAGCTACGCGCCGCGGCCATCGGCAGTGGAGCCTTCAGCGGCTGAGCCATCAGCAATAGATAGCCACTTGGCAGCAACGCCCAGCCCAGCCAACGCCAAGCGTTGTAATGCTCGGACAAGACATACAGCAGGTAGCGCAACTCCAACGCCAGCACGCCGATGATCAGCCAGCAGCCAAACACATGGGCCGCACTCAAGGCGCCCGCGGGCAGCAGCGTGGCCAGGCGCTGCAAGGAGCCTAGATGCACGGCAAACAACAGCCCCCAAGCCAGCCAGCCGAAATTCGCCGCCGGGTGGTAGTCCGCCTGCCAGGCATACAGCAGCGCCACGCCGGCGGCCGGCACCAGCAACGGGCAGAGCAGCGCCAGCGCTCGCCATTGCACACGCACGGCCAGCAAGGTCCAGAGCGCCACCGTGCCGGCTGCGACCATCAACAGCAGCGGCACCTGCAAGTCCATTGTCGCGAAGCGCAGCACCTCGCCGACCAACGCCAGCGTCCACCAGCCCGCACCCCAGACCAGCAGCAACTGCGACAGCCGCTCCAGGCTCAGCGCGCCCATCGACTCGTCGTCACGCCTGGCCGCCAGGAACAGCCGCCAGGCGCCGATCAACGCGGCTAGCGCCAGCACCGCCGGGGTCCAGAATCCGGCATGTGCCAGCGGCCGCAAGCCTTGCGCACTCAACTGACCGAGCAACAGCGGGCTCGCCGCCAGGAAGGCCACCCCGCCCAGCGCTTGCAGCAGCAGGCCGAAGACGAAGCTCGCGCGCTGTTGCAGATGCAAGCTGAGCCAGATGATCAACAACCCGCTACCCGCCCACACCGCGCTGGCGGTCTGCCAAGGCAGCACGAACAGTACCGCCAGGTTGATAAACACCAGGCCGACCAGCAGCACCAGCGACAAGCCGCGCATCAAGCGCGCATCGCTGCTGACTTGCTTGTCGCGCGCGGCGATCAGCATGCCGCCGATCAGCGCCAGGCCGATCAGCGAGGCAGTGACCAAGCCACGCCAACCGGCACTGAATACACCGGTCTCGGTCCCCGAGGCGGTTTTCAGCTGCAGCAGGAACAGCGCGCCGCCGAGCAACTGCACGGCGAAGGCGCTGAACAGGAAGCTGCGCGAATGGATGCGCAGCCCGGCGAACAAGGTCGCCAAACCGGCCAGCGCCCAGCCAATCGCCGTGGCCTCGGCCAACAGGTTCAACGGCGCCAGGAGATAGAGGAAGGCCAGACCGGCACAGGCCAGGACCGGCAAGCCACGCCGCTCCCAACTCGTCGCCTGTGCAGGCAATGCACGACGCAACCGCTCATGACTGAACAGCAAGGCCGCACCGAGCAGCAGCGCACCCAGTGGCGCACCGCTCAACAAGCTATCCACGCCCGACTCCAGTTCGGCCAGGAACGCCAGCGCCGCCCCCAGCTGCAACAGCAAGGCAAAGGCGCGGGCCAGGGTGCGCTGCTGACGCAGGCCCAGCCAGTAGATGCCCGCACCCTCCACCGCCCAGGCCGCCGCCGTCCAACGCGCATCCAGACCCAAGGGGATCGCCAGCGTGGCAAACACCACCCCCAGCGCCAGGCAGGTTTCCACCAGCAGCAAGACGCGCCCCGGCGCCCGCCCAGCCAGCAGCCGCGCCAGGCCCAGGTAGAACAACCCCAGCGCCAGCGCACTGAAGGCGGCGGCAAACTCGAGGTGCTGCACCAGCGCGAACTGCAGGCCAAAACCGACTATGGGCGGGCCGAACAGCACGGTGCCGTCGACATAGTCGCCCTGGCGCGCCGACCAGCGCAGCAACGCCGCGCGACTGTCGTCCTCCGGCCCGGTGCCCACTTCACGCAACCGGCGCCGGGCGAACAACAGGCCGATGGCCAGGTACATCAGGAAGAACAGGATCAGGAACGGCTCGGTGCTCCACAACAGTTCAGGCGTGTAGGAGCTCAGCCCCCAGGCGAAGCCGATGCCGAAGGTGCCGACAAAGCCGATCAGGTTGAGCAGGCGCCAGGCCTTGAACCAGGCGATGGCGAAGATGCCGGCATTCAACAGCGCGAAATAGGCGAACAGCGCGACGTGGTCGCCGCTGCCGGTCGAGGTCAGGATCGGTGCGGCAAACCCGCCCAAAGCCGCCACCGCGGCCAGGCCCATGGCGTTCTGCGCCACCGCCAGGATCGCCGAACAGAGCGTCACCACCACCAGCAGCGACAGCGCCATTCCCGGCGACAGCAGCGGATGCAGGCGCATGGCGGCGAACACCGTCAGGTACAACACGGCAATCCCGGTGCCTTGCAGCATCAGCGCATAGTTCGGATTACGCAGGCGCAACCACCACCCCAGGCCAAGCAAGGCGATCGCACTCGCGGCCACCCCGGCGTAACGCATCTCCACCGGCACCAGCATGCCTTCGGTGGCGTAACGCAGGAGGAAGGCCAGGCCGAGGAACAACAGCAGCACACCGATGCGCAGCACGGTATTGCCACCGAACAGCCAGGCTTGCGCCACGTCGATCGCCCGTTCGATCGGCGAAGGCTCGCGCGGCTGTGGCGGAATAGGTGCGGCGGCTCGGCGCGGCGGCTCGGCGCCCTGGGCTTCGGCGGTCCAGGCACTGGCCGCGGCGGCACGCGGCGCGGGTGCGGGTTCAGCCGGCTCGGCCAGCAATTCGGCAGGCAGCTCCCAACTCAGTTCGGCTTCAGCAAGCGGCTCGGGCTCGACCCTCGCGGTGACCGGCGCCTCGGCGGCCGCCTGCGGCGGCGCTGCCGGCTCGACCGGCGCGGCGGCTTGCGCCGCTTCGGGCGCCTGACCCTGCTCGACCTTGAGCAAGCGCTGATGCATCGCCTCGGTACCGCGCTCGAAGCGCTCGGCGAAGCGCTTCAACTCCTGGCGCAGCTCGGCGTTCTGCGCTTGCAGGCGCTGCAGCTTGAGCGCCTGACCGAGACCCAGACCGAGCAATCCGCCCAAGAACCCGCCAGTAACCGACTCACCCACCGAGGCGCCGACCAGCAGACCGACCAGCATGAAGATCCATTGCATGCACTGATTTCCCCATCGGGTTACGAACACACCACCGGCGGCCCTGCGCTGCAGCCCGCAAGGCCGGCGCAATTAAGCTGCCGGCCAGTATATCGGCCCCGCCACCTCAGCTTATAGCGGCGAATGCGCTGCGCCGCACAGGTTCAAAACAATCCAGCCAGTGCGACCAGCCGGCAGATGGTTGTTCACAAATTCGCCAGCCCCGCTATCATGCCGCGCCCAGAACGCCCTGCAGGTGTGGATAAATGACCAAGCTGTTGATCGTCGGTGCCGAGCTCGATCGCACGGACACCTGGATCAAATACGAAAGAACCATGTGCAGCAGTTGCGTTTCCAGCTGCTGCACCATGCCGGTGGAAGTGCGCTTCACCGATTTGCTGCGCATCGGACTGGTGCAGGAGTTCGAACGCGGCGAGCCGCCCAAGCAGATTGCCAAGCGCCTGATGAAAGAGGGTGTGGTCGAGCGCTTCAACCAGAAATATGGCATCTACACCCTGACCCGCATGGGCAATAACGACTGCCTCTATCTGGATCGCAAGACGCGCCTGTGCAGCATCTACGACCAGCGCCCAGACACCTGCCGCAATCACCCGAAGATTGGCCCACGGCCTGGCTATTGCGCCTACAAGCCGAAGGCCTGAGGACCTGTTCATGATCTGCTGTGCGTCGGCCCTGCGCGATGCCCAGCTCGGCTGAACATCGCGCAGGGCCGCTGGCGGTTTCAGCCTTTGCCGGCCGGGATCAACCGCTTCACCAGGCTCACGCCCGCCAGCACCAGCGCACCCGCGGCGATCCCCACCAGGGCGTTCAGCAGAGTCGGCAGTACGACTTTCAGCACACCCCCTATCCCCGGCACGGCGCCGGCCATCTGAGCCAGATGCTGGAGCGGCTCATGGGCGCCCGGCATGCCGTGGGTCAGGATGCCGCCGCCGACCAGGAACATGGCCGCCGTGCCGACCACGGACAGGCCCTTCATCAGGTAAGGCGCCGCGCGCAGTAGGCCGCCCCCGATGGCCCGGGCCAGCCCGTTGCCCTTTTGGCTGAGATACAGCCCCAGATCGTCCAGCTTGACGATGCCGGCCACCAGGCCATAGACGCCGACCGTCATGACCGCGGCGATGCCCACCAGCACCGCCACCTGGGTGCCGAAGACGGCGCCCGCCACGGTGCCCAGGGCGATCACTATGATCTCGGCGGAGAGGATGAAGTCGGTACGGATCGCGCCCTTGATCTTGTCCTTCTCGAAGGCGAGCAGATCGACCTCGGGGTCGGCCAGCGCCTCGGCATGCGCCGCATGTTCGGCCTGATCCTCCGCTGCGCTGTGCAGCCACTTGTGCGCCAGCTTCTCGAAGCCCTCGAAGCAGAGGTAGGCACCGCCCAGCATCAGCAGCGGCGTCACCGCCCAGGGTGCGAATGCGCTGATGAGCAACGCCGCCGGCAGCAGAATCAGCTTGTTCAATGCCGAGCCCTTGGCCACTGCCCAGACCACCGGCAGCTCGCGGTCGGCCTTGACGCCGGCAACCTGCTGGGCATTCAGTGCGAGGTCATCGCCCAGCACTCCCGCGGTTTTCTTCGCGGCCACCTTGGTCATCGCCGCCACGTCGTCCAGCACGCCGGCAATATCGTCAATCAGGGTCAGCAGGCTGACTCCGGCCATGTCGGGACTCCTTGGAAAAGTTGCGGGATGCCGTCGGGCATCGACAAGATGCTGGATAGTACACGGCTGATAAAACGTCAGGGCATGCTCGGCACGCCTCAGCGACTATTCGCTTAGGCAAAAAAAACCGCCATCGAGGATGGCGGTTTTTTTCAGCTTCGTAGCGTATCAGCTACTTTTCTTAGCAGCGCGGGTACGCTCGCTCTCACCAAGAATTTTCTTACGCAGACGGATCGACTTCGGCGTCACTTCACACAGTTCGTCTTCTTGGACGAATTCCAGAGCTTGCTCCAGGGTGAAGCGGATCGGCGGAACCAATGCGATGGTTTCGTCTTTACCGGAAGCACGCATGTTGTCGAGCTTCTTGCCTTTGGTCGGGTTCACACCCAGGTCGTTGTCGCGGCTGTTGATGCCGACGATCTGGCCTTCGTACACGTCTTCGCCGTGGCCGAGGAACAACTTGCCACGCGCCTGCAGGGTTTCCAGCGAGTAGGTCAGCGCCTTACCGGTAGCCACCGAAACCAGTACGCCGTTCTGACGGCCGGACATATCGCCGGACTTCATCACGTCGTAACGATCGAAGATGCTGGTCAGAATGCCGGCACCGGAAGTCAGGGTCAGGAACTCGTTACGGAAACCGATCAAGCCACGGGCCGGGATGTTGTACTCAAGGCGAACGCGGCCTTTGCCATCCGGAACCATGTTGGTCAGGTCGCCTTTACGGTTACCCATTTGCTCCATCAGAGCGCCCTGGGAAACTTCTGGCACGTCGATGGTGACGTTTTCGTAGGGTTCGTGCTTCACGCCGTCAACCATACGGATGATCACTTCCGGACGACCGACACCCATTTCGAAGCCTTCGCGACGCATGGTTTCGATCAGTACCGAGAGGTGCAGCTCACCACGGCCGGAGACTTTGAACTTGTCGGCGGTGTCGCCTTCTTCAACGCGCAGGGCTACGTTGTAGAGCAGTTCTTTGTCCAGACGTTCTTTGATGTTACGGCTGGTGACGAATTTGCCTTCGCGACCGCAGAACGGCGAGTCGTTGACCTGGAAGGTCATGGAAACGGTTGGCTCGTCAACGGTCAGCGGCTTCATCGCTTCAACGTTCTGTGGGTCGCACAGGGTGTCGGAGATGAACAGCTCGTCGAAGCCGCTGATGCAGACGATATCGCCGGCAGCTGCTTCTTCAACGTCGATACGGTGCAGACCGTGGTGCCCCATCAGCTTGAGGATACGACCGTTACGCTTCTTGCCGTCAACGTCGATGGCCACAACTTGAGTGTTCGGCTTGACGCGACCACGAGCGATACGACCAACGCCGATAACACCCAGGAAGCTGTTGTAGTCCAGTGCCGAGATTTGCATCTGGAACGAACCGTCACGGTCGACTTTCGGAGCCGGTACGTGGTCGATGATCGCCTGGTACAGCGGCGTCATGTCTTCAGCCATGTTGGCGTGTTCCAGACCGGCAATACCGTTCAGCGCGGAGGCGTAAACGACTTGGAAGTCCAGCTGCTCTTCGGTAGCGCCCAGGTTGTCGAACAGGTCGAAGATCTGGTCCAGAACCCAGTCCGGACGCGCACCTGGACGGTCAACCTTGTTGATGACCACGATTGGACGCAGGCCGGCTTCGAACGCCTTCTTGGTCACGAAACGGGTTTGCGGCATAGGGCCGTCTTGAGCGTCAACCAGCAGCAGAACGGAGTCAACCATCGACATTACGCGTTCAACTTCGCCGCCGAAGTCGGCGTGGCCCGGGGTATCCACGATGTTGATGTGGTAGCCGTTCCAGTTGATGGCGGTGTTTTTCGCCAGAATGGTAATACCGCGCTCTTTCTCCTGGTCGTTGGAGTCCATCACGCGTTCGTCGTTGAGCTCGCCGCGTTCCAGGGTGCCGGATTGACGCAAGAGTTTGTCTACCAGGGTGGTCTTACCATGGTCAACGTGAGCAATGATGGCGATGTTGCGTAGATTTTCGATCACTTGTGTATCTCGATCAGAGGATTCGGTTCGCCGCTAAGTTTAAGCGGCCAGTATGAATAATGAAGTGGCGGGGCAGCCCCGTCGGTCGGGGGGGCGGTGGCGGATACTGCCGCCAAACAGACCCGGCGTTTTATGCCGGACGATAAACGCGCACATTGGCATGCCCCTCGCTGAGCAAGTGGTGGGCATGCAGGCGGCTCATCACGCCTTTGTCGCAATACAGCAGGTACTGGCGGGTGATATCCAGTTCCTTGAAGCGACTGTTGAGTGCGAAGAACGGCAAAGGCTGGACCTCGATGCCGTTCAGCTCCAGCGGCAGGTCTTCCTGAGCATCCGGATGACGGATGTCCAGGACGATCTGCCCAGGCAAGGCTTCACTCACTTCCTCGACCTGGATGTCTTCGCCCAACTCGTCGATCACCCGGTCGATCGGCACCAGGCGAGCGCGCGCCAAGGCGCGCTCCAGCACGGCCATATCGAACTGGGCCTCTTCGTAGACGACGCGTTCGGGCTTGGCGCGGGTGGTCGGGTTCACCGAAATCACCCCGCAGTATTCCGGCATGTGCTTGGCAAACTCGGCGGTACCGATCTGCGTCGCCATGTCGATGATGTCTTGCTTGTGGCTGGCGATCAGCGGGCGGATCACCAGTTTGTCGGTGGCCCGGTCGATCACCGCGAGGTTCGGCAGGGTCTGGCTGGAGACCTGGGAAATCGCCTCGCCGGTGACCAGCGCGTCGATATCCAGGCGATCGGCGATAGTGCTGGCGGCGCGCAGCATCATACGCTTGAGCACCACCCCCATATGGCTGTTATCGACCTTGCCGAGAATCTCGCCGAGCACTTCCTCGAACGGCACGCTGACGAACAGCACCCGCTGCGAGCGGCCGTACTTGTCCCAGAGGTAGTGCGCCACCTCCATCACCCCCAGTTCATGGGCACGGCCACCGAGGTTGAAGAAGCAGAAGTGGCTGACCAGCCCGCGGCGCATCATCTGATAGGCCGCTACCGTCGAGTCGAAGCCGCCAGACATCAGCACCAGCGCGTGCTCGATGGCGCCCAGCGGATAACCGCCGATGCACTCATGCTGATGATGGATGACGAACAGGCGCTGGTCGCGAATCTCCAGGCGCACTACGACTTCCGGCGCTTTCAGGGAAATCCCGGCCGCCCCGCACTGCTGACGCAGTTGGCTGCCGACATAACGCTCGACATCCATCGAGCTGAAGCTGTGCTTGCCGGCGCGCTTGCAGCGCACGGCAAAGACCTTGCCAGGCAGCAGGTCGGCGTAATGCGCCTTGCACTTGGCGACCATGTCATCGAGATCGGCCAGCGGGTATTCGTTGACCTCGAGGAATTGCCCAATACCCGGGGTACGGGTCAGGCGCTCGATCATCTCGCGCAGCACTTTCGGCTCGGTCAGCTGGGTCTCGACGTCGAGGTTGTCCCACACGCCGTCCACCACCAGGTCTGGATCCAGGTCACGCAGCACCATGCGAATGTTCTTCGCCAGCTGGCGGATAAAGCGCTTACGCACCGGCCGGCTTTTGATGGTGATTTCAGGGAAGACTTTAACGATAAGTTTCATGAAACAGCGCGCGCGAGGTCAGCCGAAAAAGAGGGGGCAGGATTATAGCGGAAATTGCTCAAGGTTTAACCAGCTATCGAGCACAAAGATCTGCAGCGCACCAAAACAAAGCATAACGATTATTTCACGCTCCATATCAGTGCGCATAGCCGTCAAAATTGGCCACGCAGCCCCCGTCACGCCTGACTTTCACGGGCCAAGCCCACTTCAGGGCACTGGCATGCAATTTGCTCCCTTGTGAGGCAGGTTGCCCTGGCGGAGTATGCCCGCCCGGCTTCACCCGTTTATTTTTGGGGGCTAACCCTGACCCAGCCCCCATCCATCTGGAGGACACCATGTCGAAGTCGCTTCAACTCATCAAAGAACACGACGTGAAGTGGATTGATCTGCGCTTCACCGACACCAAAGGCAAACAGCACCACGTGACCATGCCGGCCCGTGATGCGGACGACGATTTCTTTGAAATCGGCAAGATGTTCGACGGCTCCTCCATCTCCGGCTGGAAAGGCATCGAAGCCTCCGACATGATCCTGCTGCCGGACGACAGCACCGCCGTGCTCGACCCGTTCACCGAAGAGCCGACCCTGATTCTGGTCTGCGACATCATCGAACCCTCGACCATGCAAGGCTACGACCGCGACCCGCGCGCCATCGCCCACCGCGCCGAGGAATACCTGAAGACCACCGGTATCGGTGACACCGTATTCGTCGGCCCGGAACCCGAATTCTTCATCTTCGACGAAGTGAAATTCAAATCCGACATTTCCGGCTCCATGTTCAAGATCTACTCCGAACAAGGTTCCTGGATGTCCGACGCCGACATCGAAACCGGCAACAAGGGTCACCGCCCAGGCGTCAAAGGCGGCTACTTCCCGGTTCCGCCGTTCGACCACGACCACGAAATCCGTACTGCCATGTGCAACGCCATGGAAGAAATGGGTCTGGTCATCGAAGTTCACCACCACGAAGTGGCGACTGCCGGCCAGAACGAAATCGGCGTGAAGTTCAACACCCTGGTAGCCAAGGCTGACGAAGTTCAGACCCTGAAATACTGCGTGCACAACGTCGCGGACGCCTATGGCAAGACCGCTACCTTCATGCCGAAGCCGCTCTACGGTGACAACGGCTCGGGCATGCACGTACACCTGTCCATCGCCAAAGATGGCAAGAACACCTTCGCTGGCGAAGGCTATGCCGGCCTGTCCGACACCGCCCTGTACTTCATCGGCGGCATCATCAAGCACGGCAAGGCCCTGAACGGCTTCACCAACCCGGCCACCAACTCCTACAAGCGTCTGGTTCCAGGCTTCGAAGCCCCGGTAATGCTGGCTTACTCGGCACGTAACCGTTCCGCCTCGATCCGCATCCCCTACGTTTCCAGCCCGAAAGCCCGCCGCATCGAAGCGCGCTTCCCGGATCCGGCTGCCAACCCCTACCTGTGCTTCGCTGCACTGCTGATGGCTGGCCTGGACGGTATCCAGAACAAGATCCACCCCGGCGATGCTGCCGACAAGAACCTCTACGACCTGCCACCGGAAGAAAGCAAGCTGATCCCGCAAGTCTGCGGCAGCCTGAAAGAAGCGCTGGAAGAACTGGACAAGGGCCGTGCGTTCTTGACCAAGGGCGGCGTATTCAGCGACGACTTCATCGATGCCTACATCGAACTGAAGAACGAAGAAGAAATCAAGGTGCGCACCTTCGTGCACCCGCTGGAATACGACCTGTACTACAGCGTCTAAGCCAGTAGCACCTGCGCAAGCAGCGTGGTTAGAGGCCTCCTTCGGGAGGCCTTTTTTATTTGGTGTTTTTTATTTGCTTGCGCGCACAGCTATAAATGTACGAACTTGCCAGCGCCGCCCGCCAGTGCAAGGCTAAGCAACACACCCTCAACGGGAAACCAGCCATGCGCCTCACGCTTACCTGTCTGCTGCTTGCCCTGACCCTGCCGGCCGCCGCGCAGATCTACAAATACACCGACGCCAACGGCAACACGGTGTACACCAACCAGCCGCCAGACGGTGCACCGAGCGAAACCGTCGAACTGCCACCCACCAACAGCGTGGGCATGCAGGCGCCGAGCGCACCCACAGCCGACCCGGCGAATAGCCAGGCGCCGAAAGCCGCTTACAGCGTGCTACAGCTGACCGACCTGCCTTCCGAGGAAGCCCTGCGCGCCAATAACGGCACCTTCAGCGTCGGCGTGCAGCTGCAACCGCGCCTGAGCCCCGGCCACCGTCTGCGCCTGCTTCTGGACGGCAAACCCTATGGCCAGGCGAGCAATCTGCCGCGCCTGCAGCTGAGTAATATCCCGCGCGGCGAACACAGCCTGGCGGTGGAAGTCCTCAGCGGCGAGCAGTCGCTGCAACAAAGCGCCACCGCGACCTTTACCGTGCAACGCGTCAACACCAGCAGTCCAGCGCTGCGCCCGCCCGCCCCCACACCGAAGCCTGCCCCCTAAACATGCGATTTTTTCTGCTTAGCCTACTGCTGATCGGCCTGCCGGTTGCCGCCGAGGTCTACACCTATATCGACAGCGAGGGTAATCGCGTCTTCACCGACCGCCCCAAGCCAGGCAATGCCAAGCGCATCGAGCTGGCCCCGTCCAACGGCATGTCGGCCAGCCCTGCCCCGCCGCCACCCGCGCCGGTGCAGGCCGCTCCAGCCGCGCCGCCGGCCTATCAGCTCCTGCGCATCCTGGTCCCCGAGCCGGATGCGACGATCCGCGACGGCGCCTCCGGCGACCTGATCGTCACCGCCACCAGCGAGCCCAGCCTGCTAGCCGGGCATAACTACCGCCTGCTGCTCGATGGCCAGACGGTGGGCGAACCCAGCCGCAGTCCGGTCTTCCCGTTGAGCAATCTGCCACGCGGCACCCACCAATTGGCCGTGGAAATCCTCGACGGCAACGGCCGCACCCTGGAGCGCACGCCGACCCAACCGGTACACGTCCTGCGCATTTCCCTGGAACAAAAACGCAGGGTCAAACCCTGCCAGAAAGACGAGTACGGCGTGCGCCCCGAGTGTCCGCTGAAGGACAAGCCGGTGGAGAAGAAGGACGTCCCGTACGTCCCCTTCATCTAATCCCACAGGCTATCGCACTGATTTGGTGCGATAGCCCGCACCACTTTCTATACACTCCCCATTTTGGTTCGCCAACCGGCCTGGTTGGCGCAGGAAAGTAGCCCAAGGCCCCCGCCTGGCAGTGTTCGCGCGTCTTTTCGGGGCTTTGGTTTGCTTTTTGCATTTTCAGATCCATTCCTGGGATCCCTACGATGACCATCAACGACGCCCTGCACCGACTGCTGCTGGATAACCTGACCACCGCGACCCTGCTGCTCAACGCCGAACTGCGCCTCGAGTACATGAATCCGGCGGCCGAGATGCTGCTGGCCGTCAGTGGCCAACGCAGCCATGGCCAATTCATCAGCGAACTGTTCACCGAGTCGCCGGAGGCCTTGGCCTCGTTGCGCCAGGCGGTGGAACAGGCGCACCCGTTCAACAAGCGCGAAGCGGTGCTGACGGCCCTGACCGGGCAAACCCTGACCGTTGACTATGCGGTGACGCCGATTCTCAATCGCGGCGAAACCCTGCTGCTGCTGGAGGTCCATCCGCGTGACCGGCTGCTGCGGATCACCAAGGAAGAGGCGCAGCTGTCCAAGCAGGAAACCACCAAACTGCTGGTGCGCGGCCTCGCCCATGAGATCAAGAACCCGCTGGGCGGCATCCGCGGCGCCGCCCAACTGCTGGCCCGCGAGCTGCCGGACGAGAGCCTCAAGGACTACACCAACGTCATCATCGAAGAGGCCGACCGTTTAAGGAACCTGGTGGACCGCATGCTCGGCTCGAACAAGCTGCCGAGCCTCGCCATGACCAACGTGCACGAGGTGCTGGAGCGCGTCGGCAGCCTGGTCGAGGCGGAAAGCCAGGGCAGCATCACCCTGGTGCGTGATTACGACCCGAGCATCCCGGACCTGCTGATCGACCGCGAACAGATGATCCAGGCGGTGCTGAATATCGTGCGCAACGCCATGCAGGCCATTGGCACGCAGAATGAACTGCGCCTCGGCCGCATCACCCTGCGCACCCGCACCTTGCGCCAATTCACCATCGGCCACACCCGCCATCGCCTGGTGACCAAGGTCGAGATCATCGACAACGGCCCCGGCATCCCCGCGGAGCTGCAAGACACCATCTTCTATCCCATGGTCAGCGGCCGCCCGGACGGTACCGGGCTGGGCCTGGCCATCACCCAGAACATCATTAGTCAGCACCAGGGCCTGATCGAGTGCGAGAGCCATCCCGGCCACACCGTGTTCTCGATCTTCCTGCCGCTGGAACAAGGAGTTACTTCGTCATGAGCCGCAGTGAAACCGTCTGGATCGTCGACGACGACCGCTCCATTCGCTGGGTGCTGGAAAAAGCCCTGCAACAGGAAGGCATGACCACCACCAGCTTTGACAGCGCCGACGGCGTCCTCGGCCGCCTGACGCGGCAACAGCCGGACGTGATCATCTCGGACATCCGCATGCCCGGCGCCAGCGGCCTGGAACTGCTGGCCAAGATTCGCGAGCTGCACCCGCGCCTGCCGGTGATCATCATGACCGCCCATTCCGACCTGGAAAGCGCGGTGGCGTCTTACCAGGGCGGCGCCTTCGAGTACCTGCCCAAGCCCTTCGATGTCGACGAGGCCGTGTCCCTGGTCAAGCGCGCCTTCCAGCACGCCCAGGAGCAGCAGGGACTGGAAGTCCCGGTCGTACTGGCCCGCACGCCGGAGATCATCGGTGAGGCGCCGGCGATGCAGGAGGTGTTCCGCGCCATCGGCCGCCTCAGCCATTCGAATATCACCGTGCTGATCAATGGCGAATCCGGCACCGGCAAGGAGCTGGTCGCCCATGCCCTGCACCGCCACAGTCCGCGCGCGGCCTCACCCTTCATCGCGCTGAACATGGCGGCGATTCCGAAAGACCTGATGGAATCCGAGCTATTCGGTCATGAGAAAGGCGCCTTCACCGGCGCCGTCAACCAGCGCCGCGGGCGCTTCGAGCAGGCCGACGGCGGCACCCTGTTCCTCGACGAGATCGGCGATATGCCGGCCGACACCCAGACCCGCCTGTTGCGGGTGCTGGCCGACGGCGAGTTCTACCGGGTCGGCGGGCACACGCCGGTCAAGGTCGACGTGCGGATCATCGCCGCCACCCACCAGAACCTGGAAACCCTGGTGCAGGCCGGCAAATTCCGCGAAGACCTGTTCCACCGCCTCAACGTCATCCGCATCCATATCCCGCGGATGTCCGACCGCCGTGAAGACATCCCCACCCTGGCCCGCCACTTCCTCAACCGCGCCGCCCAGGAGCTGGCGGTCGAGCCGAAGCTGCTGAAAAGCGAGACCGAGGAGTACCTGAAGAACCTGCCGTGGCCGGGCAACGTGCGCCAGCTGGAGAACACCTGCCGCTGGATCACCGTGATGGCTTCCGGGCGCGAAGTGCATATCGACGATCTGCCGCCGGAGCTGCTGACCCAGCCGCACGATAGCGCGCCGGCGACCAACTGGGAGCAGGCCCTGCGCCAGTGGGCCGACCAGTCCCTGGCGCGTGGCCAATCGAGCCTGCTCGACAGCGCCGTGCCGGCCTTCGAACGGATCATGATCGAGACCGCCCTCAAGCACACCGCCGGTCGCCGCCGCGACGCCGCCGTGCTGCTCGGCTGGGGGCGCAACACCCTGACGCGCAAGATCAAGGAACTCGGCATGAAGGTGGCCGGCGACGACGACGAAGGCGACGATGCGTAGGCCGCAGACCGTAACCCAGCACCCGGCCCAAAGGGCCGGCCAGCAGCTGCGGTAATAAAACTGGCACACCTCATGCTTAGTATCAGGTGACTCCAGTTTCGGGGACCTTGGTACAGGCAGGCCGGGGATTCCCCTCTTTTACCCCCCAACAAAAAGGCCACCCTCGCGGGTGGCCTTTTTCTTTTGAGGCCCGCTAGATACCTGGTAGAGCCAGGTTCCAAGGCCTCACTGAGCGAGATAAGCCGCGCGTAACAGCGGCTCTTGCCCGACAAGCCCAGTAGTTCAAACAGGTACAGTTCTGGTGCACCCCGCCCCAATCGTGCTCACTGCAATTACGGTCCACGGTACAGCTCACGGCGGTAGATCAGACGGGCGGCGCCTCGGTAGATGCCGAAGGTGGCCAAACCGCTTGCGTCCTCCAGTACGCCGTCCCCATCCCAGTCGAACTGCAGCCAACTGGGCGTGCTGTAGGTCAGGCGCACGCTGCCGTCATTGCCCGCACCGGGCGCGGATAGCAGATAACCACCGAGCAGACTGCTGCCGCCACTCACCACATAGGGGGCACCGGCCGCTCCCGCGCTGTTGAGGTAGCTCAACAGGGTCTCGCCGACAGCCAGATTACCCTGATGCCCAGCGAGTGCCGCCGGGTCGAAGACCGTGCAACTGTCCAACGGATTCGGCGCATAACCGCTGCCGTTGAAGAAAGCCGTGCTGAACGGCAGACGCAAATCCTGCAATTCCGAGCCATGGGCATTGCCGATGCGCGCCTGGCCCAGGCGGAAGTCGCTGGTCTGGGCGTCGGTCACGCTGCCCGTCACGGTATCGCTGTCGGTCGCGGTGCTGCGGATCGCCAGGTTGTAGGGCGCGCGTGGCGTGCTGAAGAGGAAGTTGGCGGCGTTGGCGCTGTAGTCGAGGGTGCCGGCGCCGCCAACGCCGGGCTCGGTCAGGCTGGTGCTGCTGGTGTTGAGCGTGCCGGCGCTCCCCGGATCGGCGTAGCCGATACCGGCACCGGTCAGCTTGGCGAAGCTGCCGGTGTAGTTGCGAGTCACGGCGCCGCTCCGATTGCGCGCCGAGAGCGACCCGGTAAAGCTAAAGGTCTGGCCGACCTTGGCGGGTTGCGCCGGTGGGCCGGCCTGGGCGGCCAGGCCGGCGTAAGTGGAGCCGGTGCTGCACGCAGGCGTCAGGCTCGGATCGGCGAGCAGGAAGCTGGCCGGGTAGAAGCGGCCGATGTTGACGCTGGTGCCGCCACTGACGGTATCGCCGAAATAGCCGTTGGTCGCTGGCGTGGCGCTGATGGTGAACACGCCAACCTCCGAAACCGTCTGGTTGCTGAGCACTTTCTCTCCCAGATCGGCGGCGGCGATATCGACGCTGGCCACGCCCAGGGTGGCGGCCGTGCCGCCGGCCGGCGCGATCAGAGTGCTGCCTAGCGCGATCCCGGTCTGGCGGTAATTGGACGTAGTGCCATTGCCACTGCAGAAGTCCGTGTCCGTGTCCGACTCCCAGGCGGCGGCTTTCACCCGCAGGCGGAAGTCATCGCCGGCGGGCACGAAGGCCGAACAACTGGCAGCGCCCGAGGCACAGTCGCTATTGGCCGAGTCACTGTACACGCAGAGCCCCGCCGGGCGGGCCACGAACTGGTCGCTACCGGTCAAGACCAGGCCGGCGTCGCCGTTGCCGGCGGAGCCCGTGTAACTGGCGTTGAGCATCATCTGCCCGGCGTCGGCATAACGCACCTCGATGCTGGCCCGGGCATTGGCATCGAAGTTGAGGCTGAGGCTGGTGCCGGGGCTGCCGCCGATGGGCGTGTTGTTGACGCTAACGCTCTGCGTGCCGCTCGCCGGGTTGGCATAGCCGGACCAGAACTGCACCGTCCGCATGCCCGGCGCAAACGCCGGCACACAACGCTGGGTGCTGTCGTCCTTGCGGGCGGCGATCAGGTCGATGGTGCCGGAGGCTTTGTTGGCGAGCAGGCTGGGCACGTCGAAGATGAAACCCGTGTCCTTGAAGTCGAGGCTGCAACTGGCGGTCGCACCGATATAGCACTGGGCTGGGTTGCTCGGCGCCGGGCTGGCCGAGACGATCCCGAGCGCGACCGGCCCCGAATTGTTCTGGCGCAATTGCAGGCTCGCCGTGCCGCCCGTCAGGGTCTGGCTGTCGCTCACGATCACGCCTTGAGACCAGCCGCTGGGCGTGAGGTCGGCGGTGACGCTGCCGGTGAACAGGGTCGCGCAACTGGCGTCGGCGCAGGCGCGCAGGGTGATGGTCTCCGGCTGGCAGGTCAGCGCCGTGCCATCGTGCAACAGCTCCAGATGATGGGGCGCGGCGCCGGCACAGGCATGCCGTTCGCTGGCCAGGGCGAGGATCTGGGCGTCAGTGAGCGCGCCACTGTAAACCCGGACTTCGTCGAGACTGCCATTGAAATGAGTGCCTACAGCGGGTGAGTTGGACGCGATCCGCAAGGGGTCGGCATTGATCTGCGGAGCCAGGGCGTTGCTCGCGCTGTTGTTCAATACGCCATTGATATACAGGCGCTGACTGCCGGGCTGGAGGCGGATGGCGACATGGGTCCAGGTGTTGATGGGCGCGCGTCCCGCTGCATTGTTGGTGCTGTCGAACTGGCGGACGGCGCTATTGTCCCGCCACCACCAGTTGACCACGCCGCTCGACTTCAGGTGGAGCTCGAAATTCTCGTCCTTGGACAGGATGGTCATCAGGGCCGCGCCCGACGGCAAGCTTCGAGGGTAAACCCAGGCCGAAATCGTATAGCTGTCCAGATCGAGCAGGTTGTTGTCGGCGACCTGGGCATACTGGCTGCTGGCGCTGGTAAAGCTGCCGTAACGGCAAGTGCCCTGGCCGGCGCCATTGGTGGTCAGCGCCGGCGTGGTCCCGGCGGTGTTTGCGCTGGCGAAAGCCGTGCCGTTCAGGTTGTTGCCGGAGCCGTCGAGCACTTGCCCTGGGGCGCCGGTCCAGGCGGCTTCGTCGAGGTTCCAGCTCAAGCGCAGCGCGAGCGGGCGGTTCGACGGCCTGACCGACCAGGCCTGGGCGACCCAGCGATCACTGGCGTTGAACGCGGTGGCACTGATCGGGCTGAAACTACCGGCGGTGCTCTGGGTCGCGAGCGTGAGCAGCGTGGCCAGGCCAGCAGCGGCATTGTTCCGCGCGTTGAAGACGGTGGAAACGGGGCTGACGGCGACCAGGGCTCGATTGCCGCGATCGCTAACAAAGCCGGCGAGAACCAGACTGTCATTGACGCTGGTCACCAGGGCCGGCGTCGTCATCGCCCGGCTTTGGCCGGTGTTACTGGTCGTGACGGCGGCAACGGGAGTGCCCGCATCAAACGAGCCGGCGTTGATCGCCAGCATGCCGCCGCCCCGCGTCAGCCCCGAGGCGCTGAGCCTCCAGGTATGGCTGCCGGTGCCGGCCGTCGTGGCGACTCGCCAGTACACGGCCTGGCGCAGGCTGGTTCCGTTCGCGGTGTTGACTATAAGGTTCCAGCCGGCCGGCACGGTGTTTATGGTCGCGTTGCCGCGCACATAAACCGTGGCGATCAACAGGTCGCCGACGAGCGTGCCGGTCGGCTGGCGTACGACCACAGTCGTGAGTGCGGTGACGACGAAAGTCGGCGCTCTCACCGCGCGCACCGCTGGCGAGGCCTGCGCGCCCAGACTCCAGAGCAGGGCCGCAAGGGCCAGTCCGAACAGGCCGAGGCGGCGCAGCGCCGCCCGGGCCGGCGACATCGACGGATTGTTCATTCCACCACCGCGGTCAGCTGCCGATAGGCGTAATCCGGTCGATTGGCCGGGTTACCGTTATCCGCCGTGGCGGTCAGCCGATAGATGTTCACCGCAGCGCCGTTTTCGACATAGGCGGCGACGCTGCAAACGACCAGCAGGTTGAATTCCGCCAGATTAGAACCCGCGAGGCCTACGGCTGTCGGCACCGGCTGGCAGTTACCGGCCAGCGCCTGATTGATACCCCACTCCAGCCCCGCCTGCGCCGCCTCGTAGGCGCGCGCCTGCTGGATGGCCAGGCTGTTGGTGCCGTGCTGGTTGGCCGACAGCCGCGCCATGGCCACCACCACCAGGGCGATGACCACCATCACGAAGAGCGCCGCCACCAGGGCGAAACCCTGCTCACTGCGTTCACTTCGCTCAGGGCGCATTGTCGACGTGCACCTGCTGCAGGAGTTGGATGCTTTCGCCGCTGGCGGGGTCCGTCAGGCCCAGGCCGATGGTCAGCAGGCCGGCGCGCTGGGTGCTGCCGGGCTGGTAGGTCAGCGTGCAGGCGCTGACATTGCTCGCCAGCACCTGCGCGCCGGCCGGCGCCACGTTCGGCGCCGCTACGCTCAGGGCAATGCCGGTATAGCGCAGCAATTGCCTGCCGGGCAGATCGCAGCGATAGCCGATCACCTGATCGGCGAAATAGAAACGCCGCTGGGGCGAGGCGTAGGCGAAACTGAAACCGCCGCCGAAGTTGTTCAGCACCACCAGGGTTTCCCCCGCCGGCGCTCCGCCCGGCGTGGCGAAGGTCACGGCGTTCGGGCTGATCACCCCGGGATTGACGCCGGCCCAGAGATTGCCCGTCACCGGGTTGCCGCCCGAGGTGACGCCGATGTTGTACAGCACCAGCCAGCGCGCCCCGGCGATGTTCAAGGCCGGATCGAGCACCTGAAAGGCATCGCAGCGATTGCCCATGGCCGTGCACGTCGCATCGGTGCCGGCGGCGAAGCGCAGTCCCTCGCCACCGACCCGGTTCGGCCGGTAGCGGCCGGCGCTGAGAATATTGAGGGTCTCCAGGGTCAGCCCATCGGCCGACAGGCGCACCGAGTTGGGCACCGCCAGGCGCACATCGCGACTCAGGCGATTCAACGCGGTGGCGGCCAGATCGACCAGTCCGGCGCGCCGGCTCTGGGCGACGAAGCCTTCCAGCGGGCTCGACAGCACGGTGCCGATCATCACCGCGACTATGCCGGCGAGGGCGATCACCATCACCAGTTCGACCAGGGTAAAACCGCGTGTTTGTGGCATGGCGCAAGCGCAGGAGCGAGCATCGCGAGCGATGGCCCGACGGCGGCCCTGATCGCGAGCAGAGCTCGCTCCTACAGTTTTCATCGCACCAGTCATCAATAGCGCGTCCGGTAGCCGCCGAGGACCAGGCTCTGGCCGGCGGGATCGAGTACCGTCACCTCGACGTAGAGCGCAGCGGCTTCGGCCAGGCCGTTCCAGGCCTGGGGCGTGACGGTGACGCTCACGCCGTAGGCGGCCAAGGCGGCGATGGCCTGGCCGCTTGCGTCGCGGGCGCCGTTATCGACCAGCCCCGCATAGTCGCAGACGTTGTCGTAGTCGGCGCGATTGGCCGGCGGGGCCGGGCAGACGGCGCTGCTCGGGTCCAGATAGGCTTGCAGGAGGATCTCCTCCAGATAGGCCTCGGCGATGGCCAGGCTCTGCTGACGCAGCAGGGGGTCGGCCGAGCGCCCGCTGATGGCGGCCATGGCGCTGTACAGCGCCGCCGCGGCGATGCCGATGATCACTATGGCGATCACCAGCTCCACCAGGGTCATGCCGCGCTGGCGCTTCATTGCACCAGCCCGGTGTCGGCGTTCACGCTGAGCACGAAGCCGCCGATGTTGGCGTTCGCCGCGTTGGACGGGCGGCCCAGGGAGTCGAACACCAGGGGGAAACTGTTCGGAACCACCGCAACACCACTGGGCGCAGGAGCATCCGCATAAGGCTGCCCATCCGGACCTAGCACCTGGGCCACATAATTAGCCGGGTTGCCGGTGCCGCAGTTGGCGTCTCGACGCAGGCTATAACCACCGGCGCCGAGACCGACCTGCACCCGGCAGCCGCTGGCCAAGGCCAGCTTCTGCGCATAACGCACGGCGGCGCGGGTCTCCTCGAAATACAGGCGCCCGTCGAACACCTGCCGGTCGAAGAAACGCGGCCCCACCACGGCGGCGAGGATGCCGATGATGACTATCACCAGAATCAGCTCGACCAAGGTGAAGCCGCGACTTCTACTCATCTCAGCAGCCGTTGGTCTGCAGGGTCAACAGCGGAGCCGGGCGACCGGCTGCGGGGTTGGCGGCCTGATAACGCACCCGGCATTGACCGCTGGCGGGGGTGTAGCCGGTGATTCCGAAGTTGCTGATGGCATTTGCCCCGGCACCGCCGCCGGTTCGGGTGAACCCCTGCGCAATGAGCGCCCGGCCGATGCCATTGGCGTTGGCCGTCGGATAGCGATTGAGCATGCTTACCACCTGCCCCTCCAGAGTCACCGCCACGTTCTGCCCCAACCCCCGGCTCAGTTGCAACGTATGAGCCGTAGCCGAAGCCGAACGCAAGGCGCCCATCAACCCCTGCAAAGACGCCACTCGCGAGTCGGTGCCGAGACTGGCGAAACGTGGCAACGCGAAGGCCGACAAGATGCCGAGGATGACCAGCACCAGCAGCAGCTCGATTAGGGTAAAGCCGCGCATAGCGGTCATCAGCAGCCGTTGGTGGTGAGGCCACTGATCGCCGCAGCCGCGCCTGCGGCGGCGGCGGTATAGCTGAAGGAACAGTTGGCCGGGGTGGTAGCTCCTGCTACGCGGATCACCAGCGCAGCAGCACCGCCACCAGTGGTGTCGAACTCAGCGCTCAGCTGGGCAGCAGCAAAAATCCCTGCGGCATCGGCTGTCGGGTACTGGTTAGCCATGGTAATAGCCAGACCTTCCAGAGTGACCGCGCCGGTCGTGTTTCTTGCCAGTGCGGTAGAGTGCGCAACTGCTGCTGCAGAGCGCACGGAGCCCAGCGCACCATTCAATGTAGCCACACGAGCATCCTGGCCCAGGTCGGCAAACCGTGGCAGCGCAAAGGCCGCCAGAACGCCGAGGATCACTATGACCATGATCAGTTCGATCAGGGTAAAACCGCCTTGTTGTTTCTTCATTTTCAGTAATCCCTGTTTTTTTTGGGGGGGGCTAATTGAAGGTGCGGGTCAGGTTGCCGGTGCTGGTGTCGTAAACGATGCTGTCGTCGGCACCATCCAGCTGGTAAGTGTAGGTGCAGCTGTCGGCCGGGGTGGCAGTCGCCACATAGTCCACCGTGCCGGCCGCGGCCCCGACGCTGGGAGCGGAGCCTTGCAGCAGGTTTGTCCACAGGCTCACGCATTCGCCTAGGGCAGGAGTCGCAACCGCAGGCGGGTTACCCGCGCCGGCAATACCGATCGGAAAGAAGTTGGCATTGACGTCCAGGTTACCGGCGCCAAAACCGGCCACGTTGACGAAGCAGTTGCTAGCGGCGCAGCCATTGAGGCCACCACTCCTGTTCACCTCGAACTGTGCGCGCACCAGCGCCACGGCGGAGCTGAAACCACCGGCGACGCCGTTGAAGGCCGCCCGATGGGCATCGCGGGTGGCGTCCATATAGCGCGGCAGCGCCACCGCCGCCAGGATGCCGAGGATGGCGATCACCACCACCAGCTCGATCAGGGTAAAGCCTTGTTGTTTTCTCATGAGCTCTCTCTAGGGTTAGCCTGCGAACAGACTGTTGCGTAACTCCGCGGCCGGCACCGGCTGCAGTTCCACCGTCAGCGGCGGTTCGGCCTGACCGGTGCCGGCCCGCATCGGCTCGGGGAGCAGACGCAGGCGCCAGGCCAGCGTCTGCTCCACCATTTCCGCGCGCGCGCCGGCGAAGCGCGCGCGATACAGCACCCAGGCCTGCCGCGGCAGGAAATGCCAGCAGCCCGGGCGCGGTGCCTGGCCCTCGGCCAGCTCACCGCAGTAACTGTCCGGCTGCCAGCGCAGCAGGACGAAAGGATTAAGCGTCAGCCAGACGGCTGCCGGCGGCCGGCGCTGGGCGACACCCTCGGCGGCCAGGCTGTTGAGGCTGGCCGCCAGATTTTCCCGCATGGCGTCCAGCGCCCGCGCCTCGCTGACCTGCAGGATGCGCCAGCCGAGGGTCAGCGCCACGCCGAGCAGGATCACGCCCGTCAGCCCCCAGCCCAGCCGGCGCGCCCGGCGCACGGTGGCGGCGCTGTCATACTCCGCCCTCACATTTTCCCCTGGGCCGCCGAGGCCAGTTCCCACATCGGCAGGAATACGCCGAGGGCGAGGATCAGCACCAGCACGCCCATGGCGACGATCAGCAGCGGTTCGATGGCATCGGCCAGTTGCTTGAGGTCGTAATCCACTTCCTGCTCGTAGAAGTCCGCCACCTCGACGAACAGGTCATCCAGCGCGCCGGTCTCCTCGCCGACCGCCATCATCTGCAGCACCAGCGGGGTGAACAGGCCGCTGGCCGAAGCCGTGCGGGTCAGCGCCTCGCCGCGCTCGACGCCCTCGCGCATGCCAAGGATGGCGGTGCCGATATGCCGGTTTCCGACCGTCGCGCTGTTGATCGACAGGGTCTGCAGCAGCGGCACGCCGGCGCGGTACATCATGGCGAAGGTGCGGGTGAAGCGGGCCAGGGCGATGCGTTCGAAGATCCCGCCGACTATCGGCAGGCGCAGCTTGGCACGGTCCCAGGCCAGGGCGCCGGCCTCGGTCTCTATCCATCTGAAGAAGGCGATCAGCACGCCGATCAGGCCGATCAGCAGCAGCCACCAGTAGTGCTGGAAGAACTGCGAGGTGGCGATCAGCACGCGGGTGGCCCAGGGCAGCTGGGCGTGGAACTGCGCGAAGACCTTGGCGAAGGCCGGGATGACGAACAGGTTGATCACCACCAGCGCCACGCTCATCGCCACCAACACGAGGATCGGGTAGCGGGTGGCCTGTTTCAGCCGTTTGCGCGTCTCGCGCTCCAGCGCCAGGTACTCGGAGAGCTGGCGAAAGGCCTGATCGAGTTGGCCGGTGTTCTCGCCGACGCTGATCATGCTGACAAACAGGCGGTTGAACACCTGGGGATGAGCGTTCAGCGCCACCGCCATGGCCACGCCGCCCTCCAGGTCGGCGCGCACCTGTTGCAGCACCTCGCGCAAGTACGGGTTGCGGTGCGACTCGGCCAGGCCGTTGATGGCGCGGATGATCGGCACCCCGGCCTTGCTCAGGCTGTACATCTGGCGGCAGAAGATGATCAGTTCTTCCAGGTCCACGCGCTTGCGGCGCAGGCGCTCGGCCAGCACGGCGAGCACATCGGCGCCACCCTGGGCCGCCTGTTCCTCGATGGTCAGCGGGGTGATCTGCTGCGCCAGCAGCTCGCTGGCCAGCGCGTCGACCGAGCCGCTTTCGCGGCTACCGCTGACCTTGCCGCCCTGGGCGTCACGCCCGGTAAAGCGGAACTGCGCCATCAGGCCAGCACCTCATCGGTGAGGGTGGCGCAGACCTTGAGCACTTCCGCGACGCTGGTCACCCCGGCCAGCGCATAGTCCAGCGCGCAGGCGGCCAACGGCCGGTAATTGGGGCTGGCCTGGGCGGCTTCGGCGAAGCCTTGCGGGTCGTTGCGGCGCAGCGCGGCGATCATTGCCTCGTCCATTTCCAGCAGCTCGTAGACCCCCAGGCGCCCCTGGTAGCCCGTATTGTGACACTGGTGGCAACCGCTGCCGCGCTTGAAGCTGCGCCCGCTCAGGCTGCTGCCGTACAGGCCCTCCAGCCAGGCCAGCTGACGCGGCTCCGGCGCGTGCTCTTCCATGCAGTTCTCGCAGACGCGGCGCACCAGGCGCTGGGCCAGCACGGCGTTGAGGGCGGTGGCGACCAGGAAGGGTTCGGCGCCCATATCGACCAGGCGCATGGCCGAGGTCAGGGCGTCGTTGGTGTGCAGGGTGGACAGCACCAGGTGGCCGGTCAGGGCGGCGCGCAGGCCGATCTCGGCGGTCTCCTGATCACGCATCTCGCCGACCAGCACTATGTCCGGGTCCTGACGCAGGGCGGCGCGCAGCACGCGGGCGAAACTCAGGTCGATCTTGGCGTTGACCTGCACCTGGTTGATGCGCGGCAGGCGGTATTCCACCGGGTCTTCGACGGTAATGATCTTCTTTTCCGGGCTGTTCAATTCGGCCAGCCCGGCATACAGCGTGGTGGTCTTGCCCGAGCCGGTGGGGCCGGTGACCAGCACCAGGCCATACGGCCGCTGCAGCAGGCGGCGGAAACGCACCAGCATATCCGCCGGCATGCCGCTGGCATCGAGGCTGGCGACGCCGCTGCTCTGGTCGAGCAGACGCATCACCACCGACTCGCCGAACTGCACCGGCATGGTGGAAACCCGCACATCGATGTTGTGCTGCTTCACCCGGATATTGAAGCGGCCGTCCTGCGGCAGGCGCTTCTCGGAGATGTCCAGGCCGGACATGATCTTCAGGCGCATGACCAGCGCCGAGGCGATGCGCCGCTCCTTCATCACCTGCTCGTTGAGCACCCCGTCGATACGCTGGCGGATGCGCACCACGCCCTCGTCCGGCTCGATATGGATGTCCGAGGCCTTCATCTGCACGGCGTCCTCGAACAGGGTCTGCAGCAGGCGCACCACCGGCGCGTCGCTGTTATTGTCGGCACCCAGCTTGGACAGGTCGAAGTCGCTGTCCTGCAACTCGCCTTCCAGCTCGCCGGCGATTGAGGCTATTTCGCTGGTCCGCCGGTAGACCAGATCGAGGGTCGCCAGCAGCTCGGCCTCGCGCACCACCGCCGGCTGCACGCGGACCTTCAGCAGGCGCTCCAGCTCGTCGAGGGCGAACAGGTCGAGGGGGTCGGCCATGCCGACCAGCAGGCCGCCGCCCTCGCGGGACAGGACCATGACCCGGAAACGCCGGGCCACCGCCTCGGGCAGGCTCTGCACCAACTGGCTGTCGAATTTGAAGTGCTTGAGCTCGATAAAGGGAATCTGCAGCTGCTCGGACAGCGCGGTGAGCAGCCGCACTTCGCCGACGAAGCCGAGGTCGATCACGGTGCGACCGAGCTTGGAGCCGGTGCGTTTCTGCTCCTGCAGGGCCAGTTGCAGCTGCGCATCGCTGATCAGCCCGGCCTGGATCAGCAGGTCGCCGAGGCGGATCTTGCGCTGACGAACGTCTTCCTGAGTCATCAACGAGCTCCCAGCGCCGCAGCGCGTTCGCTGGCGAAGCGTCGCGCGCTGTCGTCCAGGCCTTGACCCTGCTGGGCCTGGCGGTAATGGCGGCCGGCCTCGAGCGGCTGATCCAGTTGCTCCAGGGCGATCGCCAGGCCCAGTTGCCAGGTCGACTGGCTGGGGCGCAGGGCGAGCAGCTGCCGGTACAGCGCGGCGCTCTCCTGCCACTGCCCGGTCTGCTGGTAGCTGGCCGCCAGCAGGGCGAAATAGGTGGGTTCCTGGGCCAGCGCCGGCGGATTCTGCTCCAGGGTCGCTACCGCGCCCTGGGTATCGCCAGCCTGCAGCTGGGTACGGGCGAGCAACACCCGCAGTTCGCTGTCATGGGGCAGCTGCGCCAACTGCGCCGGCAGCCAGGCCAGCAGGCGCGCCTGCTCGCCGCCAGCCAGGTAGGCGCGGGCCAGCCAGCGCAGCACCTCGGGATCACGCCCGCGTTTTTGCTGCAGAGCCTCCAGTTCGCGGATCGCCCGCGGATAGTCGCCCGCCTGCAGGGCCTGACGCGCCTGGCTCAGGGCATCCGGCTGGTAGGGGGCGATCTTGACTTCGGGCGGCCCGCTGACCCGCACCGGCTCAGGGCTGACTGGCGCCGGCACCGCTTCTACCGGCGCATTGGCCGGCGGCACGGGAGCGCTGGCCCAGGCCGGCAGCGGTGCCTCTACTGCCGGGGTTGCCGGTGCGGCAGCCGGCAGGTTTTCCAACTCGACTGGCGCTTCGGCAGCCGGCGCCGACGACGTCAGCGGCACTTCGATCCACAGCAGCCAGCGGTCGCCGGCCGGTTCCAGGCGATCGCGCACCTCCAGGCCGTCACCCAGGCCGACCAGCAGTACCTGCACATCCTGGCCCTGGGCTTCCACCCGCCAGGACAGGCTGCGACCGTCACGCTGCAGCCGGCCCTGCTGCGGCGCGCCGCCCAGTTGCGCGCCGGCCAGGCGCAGGCTGACCGCACCGCTTTCCTCGCTGCGCTGGTAGGGCACCGCGCGGTCCAGCAGCAGCTGTAGCACCAGGCCACGGCCATCGTGCTGCGGCAAGACCTCCAGCACCTGCGCTACGACGGGTGCGACAGCCGCAGGGGCCGCCGGAGCAGGCGGCGCACTGCTCAGCGGCTGCGGTTCGTTGACCAGCCTACCGATCATCGGCCCCGCCAGCAGGCCGAGCAGCACCGCCGCGACCAGCCAGATCAGGCCCCGGCGTACCTGCTCCAGGCGCTCGCGGTTAGCGGCACCGGCCTCGTCCACGGCGTGCAGGCCATCCAGCTGCAGGCGCTCGGTCGGCGCGGCGCGGCGCTCTTCCAGATCGCGCAGCATGTCGTTGACCAGGCTCATGGCAGCAGCTCCCGCCAGTGCGCCAGCCAGGGCCAGGCGCCGCCCACCAGCAGCAGCGACAAGGCGCCGGCCGCCAGGCTCCAGCTCAGCCAGCGCGGGTTGCGGCGCAGAAACGGCTGCGCACCTTCGGTATCCAGCTGGGCGCGGCGCACATGGCGGGCCGTGGCCTGCCGGCGACCTTCGCCATAGGCGGCCATCAGCGCCTTGTGCGCGAGGATGTTGAGCAGCCGCGGGATGCCGCCGCTGCCACGCACCAACCGGCGTACCGCGGCCGGGGCGAAGAGCGGCTCGCCGCGGTAGCCGGCGACCGCCAGACGTTCCTGTAGATAGCGAGTGGTGTCCTTCACGTCCAGCGGGCGCAGGCGGTAGGAAAAGGTGATGCGCTGGCGCAACTGACGGAATTCGTTGCGTTCGAGGGTGGCGTCCAGCTCCGGCTGGCCGAACAGCACCACCTGCAAGAGTTTGGCCTGCTCGGTTTCCAGGTTGGTCAGCAGGCGCAGCGCTTCCAGCGTGGCGGTGGGCAGCGCCTGGGCTTCGTCGATCAGGACTACGGTGCTCTTGCCGGCGGCGGCCAGTTCGATCAGACGGCGATGCAAAGCCTCCAGCACAGCCTGGGCATCCAGCTCTTCGCAGCCCTCGATGTGCAGCTCGCGGGCCAGCGCCTGGCGCAGGCCGACCGGGCTCAGCCCCGGGTTGGGCAGGTAGGCCAACTGGTAGCGCTCGGCGTCCAACTGGTTGAGCAGCGCGCGGCACAGCAGGGTCTTGCCGGTGCCGACTTCACCTGTGACCTTGATGAAACCCTCGCCTTCGGCCAGCGCCACGCGCAGCAGATTGAGGCAGGCCTGATAGGGCGCCAGCTGCACCAGGAATCCGGTGTTCGGGGTCAGGGCGAAGGGTTTCTCGCGCAGGCCGAAGAAGGCTTCGTACATCGCCTTACCTCAGTTCCTTGAAGGTTTCCGCGCTCTTGCGCAGCTCATCCAGCCAGACCTCGTCGCTGACCACCTGCGGACGCATCAGGATGACCAGTTCGCTCTTCTGCAGGGCCTTGCGCTGCTGCTTGAACAGGTTGCCGACGATCGGCAGGGTGCTGGCCCAGGGGATTTCGGCGTCGGTGTTTTCGTTGGTGTTCTGCAGCAGCCCGCCGATCACCACCACCTGGCCACTGCGGGCTCGCACGATGGAGTCGGACTGGCGGGTGGTGGACAAGGCCAGCGGCAAGTTGAACACGTTATCCTCGCCCAGGACGATGAGCTTGTTCTGGTCGCGCACGCGGCTGACCGTCGGGCGCACGTGCAGGGTGACGGTCTCGTTCTCGTCGATCTGCGGCGTCACGTCCAGCGAGATGCCGGAGAAGAACGGGGTCAGGGTGATGTCCTGGGTCGGCTCGGTGACCCCGGCGACTGTGGTGGTCGAGCTGGTCGACGACACCTCGGTGACGAAGAACTCGTCGGTACCGACCTTGATCACCGCCTTCTGGTTGTTCAGCGTGGAAACCCGCGGGCTGGACAGCACACGCACCTCGCCCTGGGTTTCCAGCAGTTGGATCAGGGCGGTGAAGTCACCGAAGGACAGCACGCTGCTGAATACCCCGCCGATACCGGTCGGGCCGCTCAGCGCCTCGCCGTCCAGGCTGGTGCTGACATCGCCCCCCAGCTGCTCCCAGCTGATTCCGGACTGGAAGCCGTCGGACAGCTGCACTTCGAGGATCTTGGTCTCCAGGATCACCTGGCGCTGCAAGTTGCGCTGCGCCTGCGCGAGGAACCGCGCGACGTTCTCCTGGTCGGCACTGTTGGCACGCACCACCAGCAGGCTGGCCTGCGGGTTGACCACCACGCTGTTGCCCTGCTCGCCGCCGACTATCATCGCCACCACCTCGCGCACTTCACGCCAGAAATCGACATTGCTCGAAGTGGTCACCTGGCTGGCATTGAGGGTAGTCACCGAGCGGTCGCTGCTGCTGCCGCTATTGCCGTAACTGTTGCTGCCACTGCTCTCGGTGCTATCGGTGCTGACCACCTGGCCTGAGCTGACGCGGGTATCGGACTGGCCGAGGCGCTGCAGGTTCAGGTAGTTGAGGTTGTAGCTGCGGGTGATCGCGCGGTTGGGCAGGATCTGGTAGCCGTAGCTGCTGCGGCGGAAGTCATAGCCATAGCTGTCGCGCACCGCGGCCAGCACCTCCTCCAGGGTCACCCGGCGCAGGCTGAAGGTGATGCTGCCGCCCACGTCCGGGTGCACCACCAGGTTCTGCCCGGCACCTTCCATCAGGCTGAGGAAGAACTCGCGGGCCGGCATGTCCTTGGCCGCCACGTCGAAGCGCGGGCCGCTGTCCAGGCTACTGCCGCCACTCAGCGGCGGCATCAGTGCGGCCTGTACCGACGGCGGCGGCGCTACCTTGCCCTGGGCCTGCTGCAGGCTTTCGTCGAGCAGTTTGCCGCTCTGCTCGTAGAGCTGCTGGTCGCCATCCTGGAAGGTCTGGCAGGCACTCAGCAGGCAAACCAGGCTCAGCAGGCCGAGGCTCGGCCGGCCAAAGCTAGACATAAATGAGGTCATGGGCATCATCGGCTCGTTTTCATAACGGGTTCGGCCAGGCGTAGCAGCTCGCGCTGGCCCTGCCGTTCAATCAGTACGGCTTGCGGGTAGATGGCCAGCACGCGGGCGCCGGCGCGTTCATCGCCGACGCGCAGCGCCTCGCCGCTGATCACCGCGCGGCTGCCCTGGGCGCCGCGCAGGATCGACTGCAGCACCAGCGCTGCCGGTGCCGTGTCGCCTGTGCTGGCGGCGGGCAGCAGGTTGGCCGGCGGCTGCGTGGGGTCGATCGCGACCGCGGCAGTGGCCATGCCGCTGCACAGCAGCAGACTCAATAGAAGGACTCTAGACACCGACCCACCCCGCCTGACGACTCAAGGTATACAGCCGCAGACTGATCTGCGCCCGCCGCGGACCGGCCTCGCCGACCCGATAGTCGAGGCTGTCCCAGTTCAGCTTCCACTTACAGCCCTGGATGGCCTGCAGGTAATTGAGCAGGTCGAAGTAGCCACCCTCCAGCTGCAGACGCTGGCCATGCCGATAGAGGGTGACCGGCGCCGCAGCGACCGCTGCGCCGGCAGCCGCTTTGGCCGCGGCCACGGAGGGCAGCTGCACCGGCTCGCTGAAACTCTCCAGGCCAACCAGACGCAGACCCGGCTGGGCACGCAGCAGGTCTTCCAGCACCGCCTTCATCTTGTCCGGCGTGACCAGTTCGGCGGTGTTCTGATCGATCTGGCGGATCAGCTCCTCGCGGCTGGCCGAGGCCGCCAGCAAGGCGCTGCGGTAGGGCATATTGGGATCGGCCGCGAGCCTGGCCCGCAACTCGGCCAGAGCGGACTCGGCCTCCAGACGGCGCGCCTCGACCCCCTTGTAGCCGGACTCCTGCTTGGCCCGGCTGGCGGCCAGTGGATCGCCGATCAGCAGCAGGTGGAGCATAGCCAGCGCCACCAGGCCAACCGCGTAGGTCAGCCACTGCTCGCGCGGCGCCAGGCCCTGCCAGCGTTGCAACCACTTATTCATGGACCTTCTCCCCGTCATCGGCACGCGAGGACAGATCGAAACGCAACAGCTGATCCTCGCCACGCCGCACGTCGAAGCGGGCGAACTCGCGCCCCTTGAATACCGGGCTCTGCCCCAGCCGCTGCAGATACTGCGGCAATAGCTCCTGATCCTGGCTACTACCCTGCAGACGCACCTCGGTACCGCCGGCACGCAGACTGATGGCGCTCAGCCACAGGCCGCTCTGCGGGTGGTACTGGGCCAACGCCTGCAGCGGCGCGACAAAGCCCGTGCTCTGCTGGCTGCCCAGCAGCTGTAGGTAGCCAATCAAGCGCTGCAGCTCCTGGTTGCCGGCCTCGCGCTCGGCCAGCTCGGTCGGCAGACGGCCGTCCAACTGCGGCTCGACAAAGCTGGACTTAACCGCGGCCAGGCGGGTTTCCTGCTCCTGTGCTGCGCTCTCGGCCTGAGCCAGACGCGCCGCACCCTGGCGCAGTTGCCAGCCCTGCCAGACCGCGTGCAACAGGCAGAGCAGCGCCAGCACGGCGAGGCCAGCGAGCATCTGCGCCTTCTGCGGGCCGCTGTGGCGCTGCCGTTCGACCTGGTAGAGATTGAGGTTCTGCATCAGAGCCCCTCCTGACGCAGCGCCGCGCCGACGGCGGTCATGCAGTAGGCCTGCTCCTGCTCGCCCAACTCGGCGGCGGCCTGGCCGGGGAACAGTTCACGCAGGTCGAGGGCCTGCAACTTCACCGCCAGCCCTACGGACAGCGCCTGCAGGGCCGCCGCGCCGTTGCGCTTCATCGGCAACAACAGCAAACGATTGAGATAGCCCTTGCCCAGCTGGCTTTCGAAGTAATCGAGGGAGCGCTGGATCTCCAGGGCCACCGCAGCGAAATCCTGCCCGGCCTGCTCCAGGCCCTGCTCGATGCGCCGCGCCATATAGAGGTCACCACCGTGCTGCACGCAGATCAAGCCCTCGCTGGAGCGCAGGCGCAGCAGCGCCAGGTTCATACCCGCGGCACCGGCCAGCAGACCGAGGTTGCGCACAGCCATTTCGGTGACGTCGATGCTGAGCGGGGTCAGACCGGCCTGTTTGAGCATGTCCACCCAGGCCTGCATGCGCGCCTTGGCCAGCACGGCGCAGTAAGCCATGCGCGAACGACCGCGGTAGGCATCGGCGGGTAGGGCGAAGGCGTCCACCACGACCTGATCTATGGGTTCGGCGATCAGCTCCTTGACCCGCCAGCGCATGGCGTCGCGCAGCTCTTCGGCCGGCACGTCGGGACTGTCAAGCAGGAGCATCTGGTAGGTGGCGGGGTGCAGCAGCAGGTTGACCGGCATGCCGCCGAGACCCAATTCGCCGACCATGGTTTTCAGCAACGCGGGCTGCTCCGCGGGCGCGGCCCGGCGAAACTGGCAGTCGAGCAGGCGCGGTGATCCGCCGGGGGTGCGCAGCACGCGAGCCAGGGCAATGCCCTCAGGCCCGGTTTCGATACCCAGTAATCCGTCCGCTGTTGTTCTTTTTCTCGCGAACCACCGCAACTGCGCGCTCCCCTGCCGGCCGCGATCCGCAGGTTTCGCCCCAGGCGAACGACAGATCGCGGCACTAAATTGTAGAATGCTGCCTTCAGCCCTGTCCCTGAGCCTGCTCTATGTTCCATGTCGTTCTGTTCCAGCCCGAGATTCCCCCGAATACCGGCAACATCATCCGTCTGTGTGCGAACACCGGCTGTCAGTTGCATCTGATCGAGCCGTTGGGTTTCGAACTGGACGACAAGCGCTTGCGCCGTGCCGGGCTGGACTACCACGAATACGCGACGCTAAAACGCCATCATTCGCTGGCCGACTGTATCACAGAAACCTCTGCCGACCGAGTCTTGGCATTTACCACTAAAGCCAGCCACAGCTACGCGCAGACCGAGTTTCGCCGCGGCGATCTACTGCTGTTCGGCCCGGAAAGCCGCGGCCTGCCCGCCGACATCCTCGCGCAGATTCCAGACGAGCGACGCCTGCGTCTGCCGATGCGCCCCGAATGCCGTAGCCTCAACCTGTCCAACGCGGTGGCCGTGGTGGTTTACGAGGCCTGGCGCCAGCAGGGCTTTGCCATGGACTGAAGCCACTCAGGCACAAAAAAAGCGCCCCATGGGCTAATGCCAGTCAGTTAAGCTGATTGGCATTTTTGTTTCTGATCGGATATTTCGGGGATTTGAGCCTGATAGCCCGAGGATAAATACGCTCTTCTCGCCGATGCGGCAGG
>NZ_SCMP01000022.1 GCF_005502935.1 Pseudomonas sp. 2FG | reverse complement strand
GGCAGGGGTGCAGGGGGTCGAGTGGCCGGCCGAGATGTTGCGCGAGGTCCGTTTCGGCCCCTTGGAGGCCGTGGGCGAGGGCTTCAGCCGCACCTGGACAATGAGCGTCTTGACCCTTGATTCGCTAAAGAAAATGCTCTTCGGCGAGCTCTCGGTAAAAAACTTGAGCGGGCCGATAACCATTGCTAAAGTGGCGGGCGCTTCGGCCCAGTCGGGGGTAGGGGATTTTCTGAATTTCCTAGCCTATCTGAGCATCAGTTTGGGGGTTCTCAATCTTTTGCCGATACCCGTCCTAGATGGGGGGCATCTGCTGTTTTATCTGATCGAGTGGGTGCGTGGTCGTCCCTTGTCAGAGCGAGTGCAAGGTTGGGGGATGCAGATCGGTATTAGTCTGGTCGTCGGGGTGATGCTACTGGCCCTGGTAAACGACTTGAGTCGGCTGTAACGCATTACTGAATTACGCTCTCAGCATTTACAAAAAGTGTCGCCTTTTGCGGCAGATTTTTTATCGTCAGTTGGAAATAAGAAAGGACTTCATGAAACGTCTGCTGCTACCTGTGGTGCTTGCCGCACTGATGATCGCCGAAGTTCACGCCGAGTCCTTCACCATCTCCGATATTCGCGTCAACGGCTTGCAGCGGGTTTCCGCGGGCAGCGTGTTCGGTGCCTTGCCGCTTAACGTTGGCGAGCAGGCGGATGACCGTCAATTGGTGGAGGCTACTCGCGCCCTGTTCAAAACCGGTTTCTTCCAGGATATCCAGCTCGGTCGTGATGGCAATGTGCTGGTTATTACCGTGGTGGAGCGTCCTTCAATCTCCAGCATCGAGATCGAGGGCAACAAGGCCATCACCAGTGAAGACCTGCTCAAAGGCTTGAATCAGTCAGGCCTGTCGGAAGGCGAGATTTTTCAGCGGGCGACGCTTGAAGGGGTGCGTAACGAGTTGCAGCGCCAGTATGTGGCTCAGGGCCGCTACTCGGCCGAGATCGAAACGGAAGTGATTCCGCAGCCGCGCAACCGCGTGGCGTTGAAGGTCAATATTAACGAAGGCACAGTCGCGGCTATCCAGCACATCAACGTGGTGGGTAATAGCGTTTTCGCCGATGAAGATCTGATAGATCTGTTTGAGCTGAAGACCACCAACTGGTTGTCCTTCTTCAAGAACGATGACAAGTACGCCCGCGAAAAGCTCTCGGGTGACTTGGAGCGCCTGCGTTCCTATTACTTGGACCGCGGCTACATCAATATGGATATCTCCTCCACTCAGGTGTCCATTACCCCGGATAAGAAGCACGTCTACATCACGGTCAACGTCGATGAAGGACAGAAGTACAGTGTGCGCGAGGTCAAGCTCAGTGGTGACCTGAAGGTGCCCGAGGAAGAGGTCAAGAAGTTGTTGTTGGTCAAGGAAGGCCAGGTGTTCTCGCGTAAAGTGATGACCACCACGTCCGAATTGATCACCCGCCGTCTGGGTAACGAAGGCTATACCTTCGCCAACGTCAATGGTGTGCCGCAAGCGCATGACGAAGACCACACGGTCTCTATCACTTTTGTGGTTAACCCGGGTAAGCGAGCTTACGTCAATCGCATCAACTTCCGCGGCAACACCAAGTCCGAAGACGAAGTGCTGCGTCGCGAAATGCGCCAGATGGAAGGTGGCTGGGCTTCTACTTACCTGATCGACCAATCCAAGACTCGTCTGGAGCGTCTCGGCTTCTTTAAAGAGGTCAACGTCGAAACCCCGCAAGTGCCGGGCACCGATGATCAGGTCGATGTGAACTACAGCGTCGAAGAGCAAGCTTCGGGTTCCATCACGGCCAGCGTTGGTTTTGCGCAGAATGCCGGCTTGATTTTGGGTGGCTCGATCAGCCAGAACAACTTCCTGGGTACGGGTAACAAGGTCAGCGTCGGCCTGACGCGCAGTGAGTACCAGACCCGCTACAACTTTGGCTTCGTCGACCCCTACTGGACTGTCGATGGCGTTAGCTTGGGTTACAACGCCTTCTACCGGACTACCGACTACGACGAGTTGGATACCGATGTTTCCAGCTATGCGGTAGATAGCCTGGGTGGCGGCGTTAGCGTGGGTTATCCGATCAGCGAGACTTCGCGCCTGACCTTTGGCCTGACCGCGCAGCAGGATGAGATCAGTACTGGCGTCTATACCGTCGATGAGATCTTCAGTTTCCTCGAGCAGGAAGGTGACAGTTATCTCAACTTCAAGGCCTCGGCCGGTTGGTCCGAGTCGACCCTGAACCGTGGCGTGCTGGCTAACCGTGGCCATTCGCAGAGCCTGGTGCTGGAAAGCACGCTGCCGGGCAGCGACCTGTCGTTCTTCAAGCTGGATTATCGTGGCCAGTTGTTCCAGCCGCTGACCAAGTCCACCACCATGCGGTTCCATACCGAGTTGGGTTATGGCGATAGCTACGGCTCGACCTCCGGCTTGCCGTTCTACGAGAACTACTATGCCGGCGGTTTCAACTCGGTCCGCGGTTTCGAGGATAGCAGCCTCGGTCCGCGCAGCACGCCGAGCCTTGGTGTGGGCGTGACGGGTAACCAAGGTACGCTGGCCGACCCCGATCAGGATCCACTGCCCTTCGGTGGTAATGTGCTAGTTCAAGGTGGCGTCGAACTGCTGTTCCCGCTGCCCTTCGTCAAGGACCAGCGCTCCCTGCGGACCTCGCTGTTCTGGGATGTCGGTAATGTGTTCGACACCAATTGCAGTGCCACCCAAAAGAGTCGCGGCGACAGTGGTTGCGACCTCGGGGTGGACGGTCTGGCCAGTTCTGTCGGTGTTGGTCTGACCTGGATTACCGCGCTGGGCCCGCTGAGCTTCAGCTTGGCCATGCCAGTCAAGAAACCGGATGATGCCGATACCCAAGTGTTCCAGTTCTCCCTCGGTCAGACGTTCTAACTGTCTGATAATTTGTAACGACAACAGTTTTGCAGGAGTGCATCGTGCGTAAGTTGACTCAATTGGTTCTGTTAAGCGTTGCCTTTATGGCGACTCCGGCATTCGCCGAGATGAAAATCGCCGTGCTTAATTATCAAATGGCGCTTCTCGAGTCCGACTCGGCGAAGAAGTACGCCGTGGATGCGGAAAAGAAATTTGGCCCGCAACTGAACAAGTTGAAAACTCTGGAAACCGATGCCAAACGCATCCAGGACCGTCTGGTTAAAGAAGGCGAAAAAATGCCGCAAGGCGAGCGCGAGCGTCTCGAGCTCGAGTTCAAGCAGAAGGCCCGCGATTTCCAGTTCCAGTCCAAGGAACTGAACGAAGCCAAAGCCGTTGCCGACCGTGAGATGCTGAAGAAGCTCAAGCCGAACCTGGATAAGGCGGTCGAAGAAGTGATCAAAAAGGGCAGCTTTGACCTGGTGCTCGAGCGCGGTGCGGTGATCGATGTCAAACCTCAGTACGACATCACTCGCCAAGTCATCGAGCGCATGAATCAGCTGCGCTGATCATGACGGCAACGGTGTTTACCCTCGGTCAACTGGCCGAGCGTCTCGGCGCCACCTTGCGTGGCGCCGCGGACAAGACGATCGGCGGGCTGGCTACCCTGCACGAGGCCGGTCCCGAGCAGCTGAGCTTTCTGGCTAACCCGCAATACCGCAAGTACCTGGCCGAGACCCGTGCCGGTGCGCTCTTGCTGGCGCCAGCCGATGCCGAGGCTTATGCCGGCGATGCCTTGCTGGTCGCCAATCCTTACCTGGCCTACGCGCAACTCTCCCATCTGTTCGATCCTAAGCCGAAGGCCGCTGTCGGTGTGCATCCGACTGCCGTGATCGCGGCGGATGCCCAGCTCGACCCCAGTGCCAGCATCGGCGCCTATGCGGTGGTTGAGAGTGGTGCGCAAATCGGTGCCGGCGTGACCATTGGCGCGCATTGTTTTATTGGCGCGCGTACGGTGTTGGGCGAGGGCGGCTGGCTCGCTCCGCGGGTCACCCTTTATCACGATGTGCGCATCGGTAAGCGGGTCGTCATTCAGTCCGGCGCGGTCATAGGTGGTGAGGGCTTTGGCTTCGCCAACGAGAAAGGCGTCTGGCAGAAGATCGCGCAGATTGGCGGAGTCACTGTGGGCGATGATGTCGAGATCGGCTCCAACACCACCATTGACCGTGGGGCATTGGCCGACACCCTGATCGGTAATGGCGTCAAACTGGATAACCAGATCATGATCGCCCACAACGTGCAGGTCGGTGATCACACGGCGATGGCCGCCTGTGTCGGGATTTCCGGCAGCACTAAAATCGGCAAGCACTGCATGCTCGCGGGTGGTGTCGGCCTGGTTGGGCATATCGAAATCTGTGACGGTGTTTTCGTCACTGGCATGACCATGGTCACCCGCTCGATTACCGAGCCCGGAGCCTACTCCTCCGGAACTGCTATGCAACCGGCTGCGGACTGGAAGAAAAGCGCCGCGCGCTTCCGCCAGCTGGATGACATGGCGCGCCGCCTGCAGCAGTTGGAAAAGCGCCTGGCAGCCGTGACCCCGGCCGGGGATGCTTCATCTGATGCGTGACTCGCGGTTAATGCGAGTCCCCAACTTTCACTACAGGCTCCCCCGAACATGATGGACATTAACGAAATTCGCGAATACCTGCCGCACCGCTACCCGTTCCTGCTGGTGGATCGCGTGGTTGAGCTGGATGCTGCTGAAGGTAAGTGCATTCGTGCGTATAAAAATGTCAGCATCAATGAGCCGTTCTTCAACGGGCATTTCCCTCAGCATCCGATCATGCCGGGTGTGCTGATCATCGAGGCAATGGCCCAGGCTGCGGGCATCCTCGGCTTCAAGATGATGGACCTCAAGCCGACCGATGGCACTCTGTACTACTTCGTCGGCTCCGACAAACTGCGTTTCCGCCAGCCGGTGACGCCGGGCGACCAGTTGATCCTGGAAGCCAAGTTTCTGAGCAGCAAGCGCAGCATCTGGAAGTTCGAGTGCCGTGCCAGTGTCGACGGTAAAGAAGTCTGCTCGGCTGAAATTATCTGTGCGGAACGCAAACTATGAGTTTGATTGACCCTCGCGCAATCATCGACCCGACTGCCAAGCTGGCAGACGACGTTCAAGTCGGCCCCTGGTCGATAGTCGGGGCTGGTGTGGAAATCGGCGAGGGTACAGTGGTTGGCCCCCATGTGATCCTCAGGGGGCCGACCAAGATCGGTAAACATAACCGTATCTATCAGTTCTCCTCGGTGGGTGAAGACACTCCCGATCTCAAGTACAAGGGTGAAGAGACGCGCCTGGTGATCGGCGATCACAACGTGATCCGCGAGGGCGTCACCATCCATCGCGGTACCGTGCAGGATCGTGCCGAGACCACCATCGGCGATCACAACCTGATCATGGCCTATGCGCATATTGGCCACGACAGCGTGATCGCCAACCATTGCATCCTGGTCAACAACACCGCGCTGGCGGGCCATGTGCATGTCGATGACTGGGCGATCCTCTCCGGATTTACCCTGGTGCATCAGTTCTGCCGCATCGGCGCCCACAGTTTTTCCGGGATGGGTACGGCGATCGGTAAAGACGTGCCGGCCTATGTCACGGTGTTCGGTAACCCGGCCGAAGCGCGCAGCATGAACTTCGAGGGCATGCGGCGCCGTGGCTTCAGCGATGAGGCGATTCAAGCGCTGCGCCGCGCGTATAAGGTGGTTTACCGTCAGGGTCTGACTGTCGATAAAGCCCTGGCCGAACTGGCTGAGTCGGCTGCACAGTTTCCGGAAGTCGCGGTGTTTATCGACTCCATTCAAGCCTCGTCACGCGGCATTACGCGCTAACCCATGGCTGCTGTATTGCGCGTCGCGCTAGTGGCTGGCGAGGCCTCTGGCGATATTCTCGGCGCCGGGTTGATGCAGGCGCTGAAAAGCCAACAGCCGGAGATCGAGTTCATCGGCGTCGGTGGCCCGCGCATGCAGGCCGAGGGGCTGAAGCCTTATTTCCCCATGGAGCGCCTGGCGGTGATGGGCCTGGTCGAGGTGCTCGGCCGCCTGCCGGAGCTGTTGTCGCGGCGTAAACGCCTGATTCAGACGCTGATTGCGGCCAAACCGGATGTGTTCATCGGGATCGACGCGCCGGACTTCAATCTCGGCGTCGAACTCAAACTGCGTCGCGCCGGGATCAAGACCGTGCATTACGTCAGCCCGTCGGTCTGGGCCTGGCGGCAGAAGCGCGTGCTGAAGATCCGTGAGGCCTGCGACCTGATGCTGACGCTGTTTCCGTTCGAGGCGCAGTTCTACGACGGACATGGCGTGCCGGTGCGTTTCGTCGGTCATCCGCTGGCGGATGTCATTCCCTTGCAGGCCGATCGCGCTGCCGCACGGGCCGAACTGGAGCTGCCCGAGGAAGGCCAGGTGGTCGCGTTGATGCCGGGCAGTCGTGGCGGTGAAGTCTCGCGCCTGGGTGCCTTGTTCCTCGATGCGGCGCTACGCCTGCGAGCGTTGCGCCCCGGCACGCGCTTCCTGCTGCCGTGCGCCAGCCCCGAGCGGCGCGTGCAGCTGGAATCGATGCTGGCCGGGCGTGATTTGCCGTTGACCCTGCTCGATGGTCAATCCCATACGGCGTTGGCCGCCTGCGATGCGGTGCTGATCGCCTCGGGCACTGCCACCCTGGAGGCCTTGCTCTATAAGCGGCCGATGGTGGTGGCTTATCGCGTGGCGCCCTTGACCTATCGGATTCTCAAACGCTTGCTGAAAAGCCCTTATGTGTCGTTGCCCAACCTGTTGGCCGGGCGCCTGTTGGTGCCCGAACTGTTGCAGGATGCCGCCACGCCGCAAGCACTGGCGCAGGTGCTGGCACCGCTGTTGGACGGCGGCGAAGTGCAGACCGAAGGTTTCGATGTGATCCATCGGGCGTTGCGCCGGGATGCTTCGACCGAGGCCGCGACGGCGGTGCTCAGCCTGATAGGCGCGAACTGATGCAGCTGGGTCTGGATTTCAGCCTGGTCGAAGACTTGGTCGCCGGAGTCGATGAGGTCGGGCGTGGGCCGTTGTGTGGTGCGGTGGTCACTGCTGCGGTGATTCTCGATCCGCGTCGGCCTATTCTGGGCTTGAACGATTCGAAAAAGCTCAGCGAGGCGCGGCGGGAAACACTCTTCGATGAAATCCGTGAGAAGGCCTTGGCCTGGTACATCGCGCGCGCCGAGGTGGAAGAGATCGACCGCCTGAATATTCTCCACGCCACCCTGTTGGCCATGCGGCGTGCGGTCGAGGGCCTGAGTATCACGCCCAAACTGGCGCTGATCGATGGTAATCGTTGCCCGCAACTGGCGGTGCCCAGCGCTGCGGTGATCAAGGGCGACAGTCAGGTGCCGGCGATCGCCGCGGCGTCGATCCTGGCCAAGGTCAGCCGTGATCGCGAGATGCTGGTGTTGGATGCGCAGTACCCCGGCTATGGCATTGCCGGGCATAAGGGCTATCCCACCCCGCTGCACCTCGAAGCCTTGCAGCGTCTGGGGCCGACGCCGATCCATCGACGCTCCTTCGCGCCGGTGCGCAAATTGTTGGAGTTTCAGGACTAGCCGCCGCTCGCTACCTTTAATTCAACCGCCTGCTAAAAGCCTTGAGCCGGCAAGCTGATGTTTCCTCCAAGGCCCGGTACAATCCGGGCCTTGTCGTTTTTGTGCTTTTTATAGGATCAGCATGTCCGCCACCTTTGTTCACCTGCGTCTGCACACCGAGTTCTCCCTGGTCGATGGCCTGGTGCGCGTCAAGCCGCTGGTCAAGGCCGCGGCGGCTGCGGGGATGCCGGCGGTGGCGGTCACCGATCAGCGCAACCTGTGCTCGCTGGTGAAGTTCTACAAGGCCGCCATGGGCGCCGGGATCAAGCCGATCTGTGGCGCCGACCTGTGGCTGGCGAGCAAGGATGAGGACGGCCCGCTCAGCCGCCTGACCTTGCTGGTGATGAACGCCAAGGGCTACCGCAATCTGACGGAGCTGATTTCCCGTGGTTTCATCGAAGGTCAGCGCAACGGTGAGGTGATCATCGAGCGCGAGTGGGTGAAAGCAGCGGCCGAGGGGCTGATCGCGCTGTCCGGGGCCAAGGAGGGCGAGATCGGCCTGAACCTGCTGGCCGGTAACCCGGAAGAGGCCGAGGCCTCATTGCGCGAGTGGCAGGCGGTGTTTCCCGAGCGTTTTTACCTGGAGCTGCAACGTACCAGCCGGGTCAACGACGAAGAGTATCTGCACCTGGCGGTGGCCTTGGCCTCACGTTGTGAGGTGCCCCTGGTGGCGACCAACGATGTGCGCTTTATCAAGCAGGGCGACTTCGAGGCCCATGAAACCCGCGTGTGCATCGGCGAAGGTCGGGCCCTGGACGACCCGCGCCGGGTGCGGACTTACAGCGACCAGCAGTACCTGAAAACGCCCGAGGAGATGTGGGCGCTGTTCAGCGACCTGCCCGAGGCGCTGGAAAACACCGTCGAGATCGCCAAGCGCTGCAATATCGAGGTGCAGCTGGGCAAGAGCTTCCTGCCCAACTTCCCGGTGCCGGAAGGCATGACCATGGACGAGTTTTTCCGCAAGGTCTCCTTCGATGGCCTGGAAGAGCGCCTGGCCGTGCTCTGGCCGAAAGACACCACGCCGAACTATGAAGCCAAACGGCAGGTGTATGTCGATCGGTTGAATTTCGAGCTGGATATCATCATCCAGATGGGCTTTCCCGGTTACTTCCTGATCGTCATGGACTTTATCCAGTGGGCCAAGCGCAACGGCATTCCGGTCGGTCCTGGGCGTGGCTCGGGCGCCGGTTCGCTGGTGGCCTATGTGCAGAAGATCACCGACCTCGACCCGCTGCAATACGACCTGCTGTTCGAACGTTTCCTCAACCCGGAACGGGTCTCCATGCCCGACTTCGATATCGACTTCTGCATGGATGGTCGCGACCGGGTCATCGAGTACGTGGCGCAAACCTACGGGCGCAACGCGGTCAGCCAGATCATCACCTTCGGCACCATGGCGGCCAAGGCGGTGGTGCGCGACGTGGCGCGGGTGCAGGGCAAGTCCTACGGCCTGGCCGACCGTCTGTCGAAGATGATCCCGTTCGAAGTCGGCATGACCCTGGAAAAGGCCTTCGAGCAGGAGGAAGTGCTGCGCGACTTCCTCAAGATCGACGAGGAAGCGGCGGAAATCTGGGAGATGGCCCGCAAGCTCGAAGGCATCACCCGTAACGTCGGCAAGCACGCCGGGGGCGTGGTGATCGCGCCGACCAAGCTGACCGACTTCTCGGCGATCTATTGCGACGACGAGGGCGGCGGCCTGGTAACCCAGTTCGACAAGGACGATGTGGAAGCCGCCGGTCTGGTGAAGTTCGACTTCCTCGGCCTGCGCACCCTGACCATCATCGACTGGGCGCTGAAAACCATCAATCGCGAGCGCGCCAAGGTCGGTGACGGGCCGCTGAACATCGACTTCATCCCGCTGGATGACAAGCCGACTTACAGCCTGCTGCAAAAGGCCGAGACCACTGCGGTATTCCAGCTGGAATCGCGCGGCATGAAGGAGCTGATCAAAAAGCTCAAGCCCGACTGCCTGGAAGACTTGATCGCATTGGTGGCGCTGTTCCGTCCAGGCCCGTTGCAGTCGGGCATGGTGGACGACTTCATCAACCGTAAGCACGGCCGCGCCGAGCTGGCCTACCCGCATCCGGACTACCAGTACGACGGGCTCAAGCCGGTGCTGCTGCCGACCTACGGGATCATCCTGTACCAGGAACAGGTGATGCAGATCGCCCAGGTGATGGCCGGCTACACCCTCGGCGAGGCGGACATGCTCCGGCGCGCCATGGGTAAGAAGAAGCCCGAGGAGATGGCCAAGCAGCGCGGCGGCTTTATCGAAGGTTGTGCAAAGAACAACATCGACGCGGACCTGGCCGGCAACATCTTCGACCTGGTGGAAAAGTTCGCCGGCTACGGCTTCAACAAATCCCACTCGGCGGCCTATGGTCTGGTGTCCTACCAGACCGCTTGGTTGAAAACCCATTACCCGTCGCCGTTCATGGCCGCGGTGCTGTCGGCGGATATGCACAACACCGACAAGGTCGTGACCTTGATCGAAGAGTGCCGCAGCATGAAGCTGCGCCTCGATGCGCCGGATGTGAACAGCTCGGAATTCAAGTTCACGGTGAATGACGATGGTCGCATCGTCTACGGCCTGGGCGCGATCAAAGGCGTCGGTGAGGGGCCGGTCGAAGCGATTGTCGAGTCGCGTCAGGACGGGCCGTTCAAGGATTTGTTCGACTTCTGCGCACGGGTCGACCTGAAGCGCATCAACAAACGCACCACCGATGCGCTGATTCGCAGCGGCGCGCTGGATCGTCTCGGGCCGTACTTTCACGACGAAATCAAGGCCTATCAGGCCAACATCGACCGTAACCGCGCGGTACTGCTGGCAGCGATGGAAGAGGCGATTCAGGCCGCTGAGCAGACCGCCCGCAGCCATGACAGCGGGCATGCCGACTTGTTTGGCGGGTTGTTCGCGGATAGCGAGGCGGACGTCTATGCCAATCACCGGCGGGCGAAAGAGCTGTCACTGAAAGAGCGCTTGCGCGGTGAGAAAGAAACCCTGGGGCTGTACCTGACCGGTCACCCGATCGATGAGTACGAGGGTGAAGTACGTCGCTTCGCGCGCCAACGGATCATCGATCTGAAGCCGGCGCGGGACTCGCAGACGGTGGCGGGGTTGATCGTCAACCTGCGGGTGATGAAGAGCAAGAAGGGCGACAAGATGGGCTTCATCACCCTGGATGACCGCTCCGGGCGGATCGAGGCCTCGCTGTTCGCCGATGCGTTCCACTCGGCCCAGGCGCTGCTGCAAACCGACGCCCTGGTGGTGGTCGAGGGTGAGGTCAGCAACGACGATTTCTCCGGCGGCCTGCGCCTGCGCGCCAAGCGCGTGCTGAGCCTGGAGGATGCCCGCACTTCGCTGGCGGAGAGCCTGCGGGTGCGGGTGCGCAGCGAGGCGCTGCAAGGCGATCGGCTGCGCTGGCTGGGCGAGTTGTGCAAGCGCCATCGCGGCGCCTGCCCGATCACCCTGGACTACACCGGCAGCGAGGCCAAGGCGTTGTTGCAGTTCGGTGAAGGCTGGCGGATCGACCCGGCGGACAGCTTGATTCAAACATTGCGTGACCAGTTCGGGCGCGACAACGTCTTTTTGCACTACCGCTAACGCGCGAGGGGTAACCCACCGCGTTAGTCTCGACACTTTTAATCTCGACCTGAATGCGCCTGATCCCGTAAGGTAAGGCGCTAAACGGACTCAGCCGCCCGGCCGCTTGGCCGTCGACGCAAGACGGATGACTATGAACCCGAATTTTCTCGATTTCGAACAGCCGATCGCCGATCTGCAAGCCAAGATCGAAGAGTTGCGCTTGGTCGGTAACGACAACTCGCTGAATATCGGCGATGAAATTGCTCGCCTGCAGGACAAGAGCAGCACCCTGACCGCCAGCATCTTCGGCAATCTCAGCAGTTGGCAGATCGCCAAGCTGGCCCGCCATCCGCGCCGGCCTTATACCCTCGACTACATCGAACACATTTTTACCGAGTTCGATGAATTACACGGTGACCGGCACTTCTCCGATGATCCGGCGATTGTCGGCGGTGTGGCGCGTTTGAACGATCAGCCGGTCATGGTGATCGGTCACCAGAAGGGTCGCGAAGTGCGCGAGAAGGTTCGGCGCAACTTCGGTATGCCGCGCCCCGAAGGCTATCGCAAGGCCTGCCGTCTGATGGAGATGGCCGAGCGTTTCCAGATGCCGATCCTGACCTTCATCGACACTCCGGGCGCGTATCCAGGCATCGACGCGGAAGAGCGTGGCCAGAGTGAAGCCATCGCCTGGAACCTGCGGGTGATGGCACGGCTGAAAACCCCGATCATCGCCACGGTGATTGGCGAGGGCGGTTCTGGTGGCGCGTTGGCGATTGGTGTCTGCGATCAGCTGAACATGCTGCAGTACTCGACCTACGCGGTGATCTCGCCGGAAGGTTGCGCCTCGATTCTGTGGAAAACCGCCGAAAAAGCGCCGGATGCCGCGGAAGCCATGGGCATCACCGCCGAGCGCTTGAAAGGCCTGGGCATCGTCGACAAAGTCATCGACGAGCCGCTAGGTGGTGCCCACAGCGCACCGGCTGTGGCGGCCGAGTCGATCCGCAAGGAGCTGACGGCGCAGTTGAAGTCGTTGCAGAAGCTCGATACCGATGCGCTGCTGGCACGCCGCTATGAGCGCCTGATGAGTTACGGCGTCGCCTAAGTGGACCTGTCTGCCAGGTTGCTAGCGCGCCTAGCGCCCTGGCGTGATGCGCCGGCTTGGCGCGTCGCCTTTTCTGGCGGGCTCGACTCCACCGTTCTGCTGCATCTCCTGGCACGCCTCGCCAAGCGCGAGGCCTTGCCGCCACTCTCCGCTATCCATATCCATCACGGCCTGCAGGCCACGGCTGCTGCGTGGCCGCTGCATTGCCAGAACGTCTGTGCGCAACTGGGGGTGCCTTTGCAGGTGCGGCAGGTGCGGGTCGCGCCGAGCGCCAGTCTGGAGCGTGCCGCTCGTGAGGCGCGCTATGCGGCGCTCGCCGAGTCTTTGGCCGATGGCGAGGTGCTGCTGACGGCTCAGCATCGCGATGATCAGGCGGAAACCCTATTGTTCCGCCTGCTGCGTGGGGCGGGCGTGCGTGGCTTGGCGGGTATGCCGAGTAGCCGACCGCTGGGGCGCGGGTGGCTGTTGCGGCCGCTGCTGGCGTTCTCGCGTGCCGAGTTGGAAGCCTATGCCCATGGGCAGGGGCTGAGCTGGGTGGAGGACCCGTCGAATCGCGACCCTCGATTTTCCCGCAACTATCTGCGTCATCGGGTGTTTCCGCAGCTAACGGCCCACTGGCCGCAAGCCGTGGTGACGTTGGCGCGTAGCGCGGCACATCTGCGCGAGGCGCAGGGCCTGCTGGATGAACTGGCCGAGCTTGATCTGGCTATTGCGCAAACGCCGTCGGCCTTTCCCTGGTTGCCATTGCCCTCGCTTATGCTTGCGCCGCTGTTGGCTGTGTCGGCGGCGCGCCAACGCAATGCTCTGCGCCATTGGCTGACGCCGCTGACGCTCTTGCCGGATAGCGAACATTGGGCCGGTTGGGAAGATTTGCGTGATGCGGCCGTGGATGCCGCGCCGGTCTGGCGTCTAGCCCAGGGCGAACTGCGCCGGGCCGACGGACGGTTGTGGTGGCTAAGCGGCGACTGGTTGCAGAAAGAGCACCAGCCGCTGTCTTGGCGTGATTGCAAACAACCGCTAAGGCTGCCCGGCAACGGCTGCTTACGCGTGCAAGGGCGGGGGCCGACAGGCGAGTTGCGGGTGCGCTATCGCCAGGGTGGTGAGTCGCTGCTACTGCCGGGTCGCGGCCATCGCGATCTCAAGCGCCTGCTTAACGAGGCGGGGCTGCCCGCTTTCGTGCGTGGCCGATTGCCGTTGCTCTATTGCGCCGACGAGTTGCTCGCGGTCGCCAACCTACCGGGACTGAATGGGCCCGCCGAGGGCAGTTGGCAACTGATCTGGCAGCCGCCGACGAATGACCAAGGTTTGAGCTGAAAGGCCCTTTCCGGTAGACTACGCTCCCGTCTCATACAGCTTCTGCAGACTCCTTCGGAATCGGTGGATGGCTTTCAATTTTCAAGGCAGCGCCGGTTAAGGTTCTGCTGGTAATGGGTGGGCCCAGGCCTTCCTTCGCTTTCCCCGGCGGCGCTGACCGCTTAAACGCAGACTTCTAGGGTTTTTCATGACGCGCTACATATTCGTCACGGGCGGTGTTGTTTCTTCATTGGGGAAAGGCATCGCCTCGGCTTCATTGGCGGCTATCCTGGAGGCGCGGGGCCTGAAGGTCACCATGCTCAAACTGGACCCTTACATCAACGTCGATCCGGGCACCATGAGCCCGTTCCAGCACGGTGAGGTGTTCGTCACCCACGACGGCGCCGAGACCGACCTCGACCTGGGTCACTATGAGCGGTTTATCCGCACCACCATGACCAAGAGCAACAACTTCACCACCGGCCGCGTCTATGAAGACGTGCTGCGTAAAGAGCGCCGGGGCGATTACCTGGGCGCGACCATCCAGGTGATTCCGCACATCACCGACGAGATCAAGCGTCGCATCATCAAGGGCGCCGGCGATGCCGATGTGGCCATGGTGGAGATCGGTGGCACAGTCGGTGACATCGAGTCGCAGCCGTTCCTCGAGGCGATCCGTCAGCTGCGTGTGGAAGTGGGCGCCAAGCGCGCCATGTTGATGCACCTGACGCTGGTGCCCTATATCGCCACCGCCGGCGAGACCAAGACCAAACCCACTCAGCATTCGGTGAAGGAGCTGCGCTCCATCGGCCTGCAGCCGGACGTGCTGATTTGCCGCTCCGACCATCCGATCGATATGGCCTCGCGGCGCAAGATCGCCTTGTTCACCAACGTCGAAGAGCGTGCGGTGATCGGCCTGGAAGACGTCGACACGATCTACAAGATTCCTTCCGTGCTGCATGCCCAAGGCCTGGACGATTTCGTCGTCGAGCGCTTCGGTCTGGAGTGCGGCGGTGCCGATCTGTCCGAGTGGGAGCGGGTAGTCGATGCCAAGCTGAACCCGGAAAAAGAAGTCAGCATCGCCATGGTCGGCAAGTACATGGAGTTGCTGGATGCCTACAAGTCGCTGATCGAAGCGATGAGTCACGCCGGTATCCAGAACCGCACCAAGGTCAACCTGCGTTACATCGACTCGGAAGACATCGAGCAGCAAGGCACCGGCCTGCTGGAAGGCGTTGACGCCATTCTGGTGCCGGGTGGCTTCGGTCTGCGCGGCGTCGAAGGCAAGATCACCACGGTGCGTTATGCCCGCGAGAACAAGATTCCTTACCTAGGCATCTGCCTGGGTATGCAGGTCGCAGTCATCGAGTTCGGCCGCAACGTGCTGGGCTGGAGCGATGCCAACTCCACTGAGTTCGACAAGGCCAGCGGCCATCCGGTGGTCGGTCTGATCACCGAGTGGGAAGACGCGGCCGGTAGCGTCGAGACCCGCACCGAGGCTTCCGATCTGGGTGGCACCATGCGTTTGGGTGCCCAGGACTGCCAGCTGGAAAACGGCTCGCTGGTGCACGATTGCTACGCCAAGGACGTGATAGTCGAGCGTCACCGTCACCGCTACGAAGTGAATAACCACCTGCTGCCGCAATTGCAGGCCGCCGGCTTGAAGGTCACCGGACGCTCCGGCGATGGCGCCCTGGTCGAAGTGGTGGAAGCACCGGATCATCCGTGGTTCGTCGCCTGCCAGTTCCACCCGGAGTTCACCTCCACGCCGCGTGACGGTCACCCCTTGTTCAGCGGTTTTGTTAACGCGGCCCTGGCGCAGAAGGCGAGAAAGGCATGACCCAGAAAGTCATCCGGGTTGGCGCTATCGAAATCGCCAACGACAAACCTTTTGTGTTGTTCGGCGGCATCAACGTTCTCGAGTCGCGCGATCTGGCCCTGAAGACCTGCGAAGAATATGTGCGGGTGACCGAAAAGCTCGGTATTCCCTACGTCTTCAAGGCCAGCTTCGACAAGGCCAATCGCTCCTCGGTCAGCTCCTTCCGTGGTCCCGGCCTGGAAGAGGGCATGAAGATCTTCGAGGAAGTGAAGAAGACCTTCGGCGTGCCGCTGATTACCGACGTCCACGAGCCCTATCAAGCGGCGCCGGTGGCGGCGGTCTGCGACATCCTCCAGTTGCCGGCGTTTCTGTCGCGGCAAACTGACCTGGTCGTGGCCATGGCCAAGACCGGCGCGGTGATCAACATCAAGAAAGCCCAGTTCCTCGCGCCCCAGGAGATGAAGCACATCCTGGCCAAGTGCGTGGAAGCCGGGAATGACCAGTTGATCCTCTGTGAGCGCGGTTCCAGCTTCGGTTACAACAACCTGGTGGTCGACATGCTCGGCTTCGGCATCATGAAGCAGTTCCAGTACCCGGTGTTCTTCGACGTGACCCACGCCCTGCAAATGCCGGGCGGGCGTGCCGACTCCGCCGGTGGCCGCCGTGCCCAGGTCACCGATCTGGCCAAGGCCGGCATGAGCCAAGGTCTGGCGGGGCTGTTTCTCGAGGCCCATCCAGACCCGGACAACGCCAGGTGCGACGGCCCCTGTGCACTGCGTCTGGACAAGCTGGAACCCTTCCTCGCTCAGCTCAAGGCGTTGGATGAGCTGGTGAAGAGTTTTCCGCCGATTGAGACTGCCTAAGCGGGTCATTCTTCGGTAAAGTGCCGCTCGGACGAGCTCTGACCCGTGAGTCAGATAGTCGTCGTAGCCGGCTCGATTCGTTTTGAACATTCGCAGACGGTAGCGCCAACTTCTCTGCAGCGCCGTTTTCGTCAAATTTTGGAGTGCTAATAACAATGGCAAAGATCGTCGACATCAAAGGTCGTGAGGTTCTCGACTCCCGTGGCAACCCCACAGTAGAAGCGGATGTGATCCTCGACAACGGTATCGTTGGCAGCGCCTGTGCGCCGTCCGGTGCCTCCACCGGTTCCCGCGAGGCGCTGGAACTGCGTGATGGCGACAAGAGCCGTTACCTGGGCAAGGGTGTGTTGAAAGCCGTGGCCAACATCAATGGCCCGATCCGCGACCTGCTGCTGGGCAAAGACCCGGTCGATCAGCAAGCGCTCGACCGCGCGATGATTGCCCTGGATGGCACCGAGAACAAAGCCACTTTGGGCGCTAACGCGATCCTCGCCGTATCCCTGGCCGCCGCCAAAGCCGCTGCCCAGGCCAAGGGCGTGCCGCTCTACGCGCACATCGCCGACCTCAACGGCACGCCGGGCCAGTACTCCATGCCGGTGCCGATGATGAATATCATCAACGGCGGCGAGCACGCCGATAACAACGTCGACATCCAGGAATTCATGGTGCAGCCGGTTGGCGCCAAGACGTTCGCCGATGGCCTGCGTATGGGCACCGAGATTTTCCATCACCTGAAGGCCGTACTCAAGGCTCGTGGTCTGAGCACTTCGGTGGGTGACGAAGGCGGTTTCGCGCCGAACCTGGCGTCCAACGAAGACGCGCTGGCGGCCATCGCCGAAGCCGTGGCCAACGCCGGCTACCAGCTGGGCACCGATGTGACCCTGGCGCTGGACTGCGCTTCCAGCGAGTTCTTCGAAGGTGACAAGTACGACCTGGCCGGTGAAGGAAAAGTGTTCGACGCTGCCGGTTTTGCCGATTACCTGGCTGGGCTAACCCAGCGTTATCCGATCATCTCGATTGAAGATGGCATGGACGAGTCCGACTGGGCTGGCTGGAAGGTGTTGACCGACAAGATCGGTGAGAAGGTGCAGCTGGTTGGCGACGACTTATTTGTAACCAATACGAAAATTCTCAAGGAAGGCATCGACAAGAGCATCGCCAACTCGATCCTGATCAAGTTCAACCAGATCGGTACCTTGACCGAAACCCTGGAAGCCATCCAAATGGCCAAGGCGGCTGGCTACACGGCGGTGATCTCGCATCGCTCCGGTGAAACCGAAGACTCGACCATCGCCGACCTGGCCGTGGGTACCGCTGCCGGCCAGATCAAGACCGGTTCGCTGTGCCGCTCCGATCGCGTGTCCAAGTACAACCAATTGCTGCGCATCGAAGAGCAATTGGGTGAGAAAGCACCGTACCATGGTCGTGCCGAGTTCCGCGGTTAAGCCAGGAATGGTAAAAGGGCAGCGCAAGCTGCCCTTTTTGTATGGATACCTTTCGCCAAATGGCTAAATCACCTTATGGGTTATTCGTCGCGCTGATCCTGCTGCTGGCTGGCCTGCAGTATCGTCTGTGGGTGGGCGACGGCAGCCTGGCGCAGGTCACCAGCCTGCAACAGCAGATCGCCGAGCAGAAAGGTGAAAACGAGCGCCTGCTCGAGCGTAACCGTATCCTCGAAGCCGAAGTGATGGAGCTGAAGCAGGGTATGGAGACAGTCGAAGAGCGTGCTCGCCACGAACTCGGCATGGTTAAAGAGGGCGAGACCCTCTATCAGTTGACCGAATGATTTCCTCTGCAGCCCCCGCCTTCTGGGCCCTGATTCCTGCTGCGGGGGTGGGCGCGCGGATGGGCGCCGACCGCCCCAAGCAATACCTCGAACTGGCCGGGAAAACCATTCTCGAACATACCCTGGCCTGTTTCCTCGGACATCCGCAGTTGCGCGGCTTGGTGGTGAGCCTGGCCGAGGATGATCCCTATTGGCCACAGCTGGATTGCTCGCGCGACTCGCGTATCCAGCGCGCCGAGGGTGGCGTCGAGCGGGCCGACTCGGTGCTCAACGGCTTGCTGCGGTTGGCTGAGTTGGGTGCGAGCGACGACGATTGGGTGCTGGTGCATGATGCCGCGCGGCCAAACCTGTCGCGCTTCGATCTCGATCTGCTGCTCGCCGAATTAGCCGATGATCCGGTCGGCGGCCTGCTCGCCGTGCCGGCGCGCGATACCCTGAAACGCGCCGGCACCGATGGCCGGGTGGCGGAAACCGTCGACCGCTCGGTGATCTGGCAGGCCTTTACGCCGCAGATGTTTCGCCTCGGTACCTTGCAGCGCGTCTTGGCCGATGCCTTGGTTTCCGGCGTGCGGATTACCGATGAGGCCTCGGCCATCGAGTGGGCCGGCCAGTCGCCGCGTTTGATCGAGGGCCGTGCCGACAACCTTAAAATCACCCGGCCGGAAGACCTGGAGTGGTTGCGTCAACGCTGGTCGCAAAAACGCTGATCAACCGTAGGGCGGCCTCGGTCGCGAAGCGACCAGCCCGCCATTGTCGGGGTGGCGTACTGCTTCGCGAGTACGCCCTAGGATCGCTCGGCCAGCGCGTTTGAATATTCCGCCCGCCCGGCCAGTCCGGCCTTCAGATGATCGACCAACTGTCGCACCTTCGGCGACAAGTGCCGCTGCTGCGGATACAGCGCCCAGACTGCAGTATTCGGCGGCTGATGGTTTTCCAGTAACGAGATCAGTGCAGCGCTTTTCAAGTGCTCCTGCACGTAATAGTCCGGCAACTGGCACAAGCCCAGGCCGCGCAATGCCGCGTCCAGCACCGCTTGGCCGCTGTTGCAGCGCCAGTTGCCTTGCACCCGCTGCGAATATTCGCGGCCGTCCTGCTGGAAGCTCCAGGCGTCACTGCTGCCGATCAGGCAGTTATGCCGACCCAGTTCCGACAAGCTGTGCGGTCGGCCGTAGCGTTCCAGGTAGGCAGGCGCCCCACACAGGTACATGCGCCGCGGCGCCAGGCGCGTAGCAACCAGGCGCGAGTCCTGCAGGCGACCCAGGCGAATCGCCAGGTCCAGCCCTTCCTGCACCAGGTCCAGGGTGCGATTGCTCAGTTCGATGTCCACCCGTAGCTGCGGATGGCGGGCCATAAAGTCGGTCACCAGTGGCACGATAAAACGCTCGCCATAGGCCACGGCGCAAGTCATGCGCAACAATCCTTTGGGCTCACTGGTTAGCTCGCCGACCGCGCGCAGGGCTTCTTCGCGGGCATCCTGCAAGCGCTGGCAATGCTGCAAAAAGGTCTGCCCGGCTTCGGTCAAGGCCACGCGCCGGGTGCTGCGGTACAGCAGGCGGGTTTGCAGACGCTCTTCCAGTCGGGCGATCTGCCGGCTGATGTGTGATGAGGATACGCCGAGGCGTTCGGCGGCAGCGGTGAACTGGCCGCATTCGGCCACGGCGACAAACTCGTCCAAGCCTTCCCAGCGATTCATGGTGATTAATTGTCCCTGTATGGCAATAATGTTTTGCTTTGCTGTGGATTATTAATCAAATGGCGCTGATCTACACTCTGCCCATCGTTTTAACTGCCGGAGAACCTTCATGATCAAGTCGCGTGCTGCCGTTGCCTTTGCGCCCAACCAACCATTGCAAATCGTCGAAGTGGACGTCGAGCCGCCGAAAGCCGGCGAAGTGCTGGTGCGCATCGTCGCCACCGGCGTTTGCCACACCGATGCCTATACGCTGTCCGGCGCGGACTCCGAAGGCGTGTTCCCGTCGATTCTCGGCCATGAAGGCGGCGGCATAGTCGAAGCCGTCGGTGAGGGCGTGACGTCTGTTGCCGTCGGCGATCATGTGATTCCGCTGTACACCGCGGAATGCCGCGAGTGCAAATTCTGCAAATCAGGCAAGACCAACCTGTGCAGCGCCGTGCGCGCGACCCAGGGCAAGGGTCTGATGCCGGATGGCACCAGTCGCTTTTCCTATCAGGGGCAGCCGATCTACCACTACATGGGTTGCTCGACGTTCTCCGAGTACACCGTGCTGCCGGAAGTTTCCCTGGCCAAGATTCCCAAGGACGCGCCACTGGAAAAGGTCTGCCTGCTCGGTTGCGGCGTGACCACCGGCATCGGTGCGGTGCTCAATACCGCCAAGGTCGAGGAGGGCGCTACCGTGGCGATTTTCGGCCTTGGCGGCATCGGCCTCGCAGCGATCATCGGCGCCAAGATGGCCAAGGCTTCGCGGATCATCGCCATCGATATCAACCCGGCCAAATTCGACGTGGCCAGGGAGTTGGGTGCTACCGACTTCATCAATCCGAAGGATTACGCCAAGCCGATTCAGGACGTGATCATCGAGCTGACCGATGGCGGCGTCGACTACAGCTTCGAGTGCGTTGGCAATGTGCAGTTGATGCGCGCGGCGCTGGAGTGCGCGCACAAGGGGTGGGGCGAGTCGATCATCATCGGCGTCGCCGGTGCCGGCCAGGAAATCAGCACCCGGCCGTTCCAACTGGTGACCGGTCGCGTCTGGCGCGGTTCGGCCTTTGGTGGCGTGAAGGGCCGTACCGAGCTGCCGAGCTATGTGGAGAAGGCGCAGAAGGGCGAGATTCCGCTGGATACCTTCATCACCCACACCATGGGGCTGGAGCGGATCAACGAGGCTTTCGATCTGATGCATGAAGGTAAGAGCATCCGCACCGTTATCCATTTCTGAAAGCAGGGTGCGTCGTGCGCAGCTGGCATTCATGTGCTGCGCACGGTGCACCTTATGGAGACTGTCATGACTCTGGAAAATATTTCCTGCCAGAAAAGCTTCGGCGGCTGGCACAAGCGTTACCGGCACCGATCCGAGGTGCTCGGTTGCGACATGGTGTTCGCCGTCTACCTGCCGCCGCAGGCCGAGCAGGGCGCCAAACTGCCGGTGCTGTATTGGTTGTCCGGGCTGACCTGCACCGATGAGAACTTCATGCACAAGGCTGGCGCCCAGCGCCTGGCTGCCGAACTGGGGTTGGTCATAGTCGCGCCGGACACCAGCCCGCGTGGGCCGGACGTGCCGGGTGATCCGGACGGCGCCTGGGATTTCGGCCTGGGTGCCGGCTTTTACCTGAACGCCACCCAGGAGCCCTGGGCGCGGCATTATCGGATGCACGATTATGTGGTGCAGGAGTTGCCGGCGCTGATCGAGGCGCACTTCCCGGTTTCAGCCAGGCGGGGTATCAGCGGTCACTCGATGGGCGGGCATGGGGCGTTGGTTTGCGCGCTGCGTAACCCAGGGCGCTATCAGTCGCTGTCGGCCTTCGCGCCGATCAGCAGTCCGTCGTCCTGCCCTTGGGGCGAGAAGGCGTTTTCGCGCTATCTCGGTGAAGAGCGTTCGCGTTGGCGCGAGTGGGATGCCTGCGCGCTGCTGGCGGAGGCTACGGAGAAGTTGCCGATCCTGGTGGACCAGGGCGATCGCGACGATTTCCTCGTCAATCAGTTGAAGCCCGAGGCGTTGGAGGCTGCCGCAAAGGCGGCCAGTCACCCGCTGACGCTAAGGCTGCAGCCGGGCTACGACCACAGCTATTTCTTCATCGCCAGCTTTATCGATGAGCATTTACGCCATCATGCGCAGGCTCTGAAAGGCTAAGGCCGGCCAAAGCGGTTAGAATCGGGCCCTGACTTTTCAGGGCCCGATTTTTTCATGAGCAGTTCAATGCGTATTGGCCACGGCTACGATGTGCACCGCTTCGGTGAAGGCGACTTCATTACCCTCGGCGGCGTGCGTATTCCCCACCCATTCGGGCTGGTCGCCCATTCCGATGGCGATGTGCTGCTGCATGCGCTCAGCGATGCCTTGCTCGGTGCGGCGGCGCTGGGCGATATCGGCAAACACTTCCCGGATACCGATCCACAGTTCAAGGGCGCGGATAGCCGGGCACTGCTGCGTCATGTGCTCGGCTTAGTGCAGGCCAAAGGCTGGAAGGTCGGCAACGTCGACGCCACCATAGTCGCGCAGGCACCGAAGATGGCGCCGCATATCGAGGCGATGCGTGCGGCGATTGCCGCCGATCTGGCAGTCGAATTGGATCAGGTGAATGTGAAAGCCACGACCACTGAGAAACTCGGCTTTACCGGCCGTGAAGAGGGCATAGCCGTGCATGCGGTCGCCTTGTTGGTGGCCCTATGACCGAGTTCGAACTGCTGGGTCCGCGAGCCCATGGTGAGGCCGTCGGCCGCGCGGTACTGAAAGCCACGGCGGAAGACTTCCAGGTCGATGAAGTGCTGGATATTCCATTGGCCGGAGAGGGCGAGCACCTCTGGTTGTGGGTGGAAAAGCGCGGGCTGAATACCGAGGAAGCCGCCCGCCGACTGGCTCGCGCCGCCGGTGTGCCCTTGAAGATGATCAGCTATGCCGGCTTGAAGGATCGTCAGGCGCTGACCCGCCAGTGGTTCAGTCTGCATCTGCCAGGCAAGGCCGCCCCCGACCTGTCTGCCGCCGAAGGCGAAACCCTGAGCATCCTCAAGGTCGCGCGGCACAAGCGCAAGCTGCACCGCGGGGCGCATGCGGCGAATGGTTTTACCTTGCGTTTGACCCAGCTGAGCGGCGATCCCGCTGCCCTGGAAGCGCGTCTGCAACAGATTGCGGCCCAGGGGGTGCCGAATTACTTCGGCACCCAGCGCTTTGCTTATCAGGGCGGCAATGTCGTGCAGGCGCGTGATTTCGCCAGTCGCAAAGAGTTGCCCGAGCAACGCAACCTGCGTTCACGCTTGCTCTCGGCGGCCCGCAGCTACTTGTTTAATCAGGTGCTGGCGGCCCGTGTGGCGGATGGCAGTTGGCAGCACGCACGGGTGGGGGATCTGCTGGCCTTCACCGATAGCCGCAGTTTTTTTCCTGCGGGTGAGGCCGAATGCACCGATCCGCGTCTGGCGATTCTCGATCTGCATCCCACGGGGCCGATGTGGGGCGCGGGTGAGTCACCGACGACGGGGGCTGCCTATATCTTGGAGCAGGCGGTCGCTGAACATGAGCCGGCATTGCGCGATTGGTTGATCGCAGCAGGCATGGCGCACGAACGGCGCATCCTGCGCCTCCCCATTGGCGGGTTGACGTGGCATTATCCCGAGTCTGACATTCTGCAACTGGAATTCGTCCTGCCGGCTGGATGCTTTGCCACCGTAATGGTGCGTGAGCTCGTCGATCTGCTGCCGGCAGGGCAGACGGATAACCCATGCGTATTCTGATTTCGAACGATGACGGGGTGACTGCACCCGGCCTCGCCGCGCTGCATGCCGCGCTGGTGGATTATGCCGAGTGTGTAGTCATCGCCCCGGATCAGGACAAGAGCGGCGCAAGCAGCTCCCTGACCCTCGACCGTCCGTTACACCCGCACTACCTAGCTAACGGTTTTATCAGCCTGAATGGCACCCCTACGGATTGCGTTCATCTGGGCCTTAACGGCCTGCTGGAACCGGTGCCGGAGATGGTGGTGTCGGGTATTAACCTGGGCGCCAACCTGGGCGATGATGTGCTCTATTCCGGTACCGTGGCGGCTGCCCTGGAGGGTCGTTTCATCGGCCGGCCGGCCTTCGCTTTTTCGCTGTTGTCGCGCCAGCCGGACAACCTGCCGACCGCCGCCTACATTGCGCGTAAGTTGGTCGCCGCTCACGATAAACTCGATCTGCCGCCGCGCACCGTGCTCAATGTGAACATCCCTAACCTGCCGCTGGAGCATATCCGCGGCATCCAACTGACCCGCCTCGGTCACCGTGCCCGCGCGGCGGCGCCAGTCAAGGTGATGAATCCGCGCGGCAAAGAAGGCTACTGGATCTCGGTGGCCGGCGATGCCGAGGATGGTGGGCCAGGTACGGATTTCCATGCGGTGATGCAGGGCTATGTATCTATTACTCCGCTGCAGCTGGATCGTACTTTTCATGAGGCCTTCAGGGGCCTCGACAGTTGGTTGGAGGGCCTACTCTGATGGCTCGTGGGCAAGACGATTTGCAGCACCGCGGCATAGGCATGACCTCGCAGCGCACCCGCGAGCGATTGATTCAGCGCTTGTACGAAGAGGGGTTGTCCAACCCCCGGGTGCTCGAAGTGATTCGCCGTACCCCTCGGCATTTGTTCGTCGATGAGGCGTTAGCCCATCGCGCCTATGAAGATACCGCCTTGCCCATCGGGCATAACCAGACCATCTCCCAACCCTACATGGTCGGGCGCATGACCGAGCTGCTACTGGCGGCCGGGCCCTTGGATAAGGTGCTGGAGATCGGCACCGGCTCGGGTTATCAGACGGCGGTGCTGGCTCAGCTGGTCGAGCGGGTGTTCTCGGTCGAACGCATCCAGGTGCTGCAAGACCGCGCGAAAGAACGGCTGGGCGAACTCAACCTGCGCAACGTGGTCTTTCGCTGGGGTGATGGCTGGGAGGGCTGGTCGGCGCTGGCGCCCTACAACGGCATCATCGTGACTGCGGCGGCGGCCGAGGTGCCGCAGGCGCTGCTCGATCAACTGGCTCCTGACGGGCGTTTGGTGATTCCAGTCGGAGCGGGGGATGTGCAGCAACTGCTGCTGATTGTCCGTGAAGAGCATGGTTTCTCTCGGCATGTACTGGATGCGGTGCGTTTTGTGCCGCTGCTCAACGGACCCTTGGCCTGATCTTTGGTGTGGATAGATCCAAGAAACGGCTCTAACTGTTTCACGCCAAGGGTGTCGCCAGACGTGTGGCTGGCTGCGCCGAATAATTTCTGCACAATAACGACCATGAATAGTCACCGGGAAAGGGAGAGGCGGGTGAGTCTCACAGCCATTCGGCAGCGGATTTGCATCGGTGGCGCACAGCGTCTACTGAGTGGCCTTGTCCTCAGTGCGCTATTGGCCGGCTGTAGTAGTTCGCCGTCCAGTACCGTGCAGGTGGTCGATCGCAACAACAAGCGCGCGGCATCCACCCCGCAACGTCAAGCCGTAACCAGTGGGCAATACGTGGTGCAGCGTGGGGATACGCTCTATTCGATCGCCTTCCGCTTCGGCTGGGACTGGAAAGCGCTGGCTGCGCGCAACAACATTCCTGCGCCTTATACGATCCGGGTGGGGCAGGCGATTCGCTTTGATGGCAAGTCACGCGGCGGACCAGCGGTCGCGGCTGCGACTCCGGTCGTAGTGAGGTCGTCGCCGGTCAAGACGCCAGCCGTGCCAGAGCCAACGGTGCCGCTTAACCGCCCGATTCAGGCGCCTGTCGTGCAGCCCCCGACGAATACGCCAGTGCAAGCAGTGAGCCGCTCGGCCTCGGGTTGGGCATGGCCTGCCGGCGGTGCTTTAATCGGGCGTTTTTCCTCAAACGGCAGTTTGAATAAAGGAATTGATATCGCTGGTGAATTAGGACAGCCTATTTTAGCTGCGTCTGATGGTTCCGTGGTGTACGCCGGGAGTGGTTTACGGGGCTACGGCGAGTTGGTGATCATCAAGCATAGCGATACCTACGTAAGCGCCTACGGCCACAACCGCAGGCTTTTGGTACGGGAGGGGCAGCAGGTCAAAGCAGGGCAGACGATTGCCGAAATGGGTTCCACAGGAGCCGATCGAGTGAAACTCCACTTTGAGATTCGCCGTCAGGGTAAACCTGTAGATCCACTGCAATTCCTGCCTCGCCGTTGATCAGCTGTCAGCCCGCGCCACCATGTAGGAGGACGGGCTCAGGTGTTGCCAGGGAAACAAGGCGCCGCCGGAGCTTGCTGTCGAACTCAGCAAGGGACAAAAAAAATGGCACTCAACAAAGAAGCGCCGGAGTTTGACTTAGATGATGAAGTGCTGCTTATGGAGCCCGGCATCGTCTTGGAGGAAGTGCTCAGTGAGGAGTCCGATACTCCTAGCAAACGCACCAAGTCCAAACACTCCACCTCACCTAAGCAACACAAGTACATCGACTACACTCGTGCGCTAGACGCAACTCAGCTGTACCTCAACGAAATCGGTTTCTCCCCCTTACTTACTCCCGAAGAGGAAGTGCACTTCGCGCGGTTGGCGCAGAAGGGCGATCCGGCTGGGCGTAAGCGCATGATCGAAAGTAACCTGCGCCTGGTGGTGAAGATCGCTCGACGTTACGTTAATCGCGGCCTGTCACTGCTGGATCTGATCGAAGAGGGCAACCTTGGCCTGATTCGAGCGGTGGAGAAGTTCGATCCTGAGCGCGGCTTCCGTTTCTCGACTTACGCCACCTGGTGGATTCGGCAGACGATCGAACGGGCCATCATGAATCAGACTCGGACGATCAGGCTGCCGATTCATGTGGTCAAGGAATTGAACGTTTACCTGCGCGCTGCCCGTGAGCTGACGCAAAAACTCGACCACGAACCCTCGGCCGAAGAGATTGCCAATCTGCTGGAAAAACCAGTCGGCGAGGTCAAGCGCATGCTGGGGCTGAACGAGCGCGTGTCCTCTGTGGATGTCTCCCTCGGGCCAGACTCCGACAAGACGCTGCTCGATACCTTGACCGATGAGCGCCCGACCGACCCTTGCGAGCTGTTGCAGGACGATGATCTATCGCAGAGTATCGACCAGTGGCTGTCGGAACTGACCGATAAGCAGCGTGAGGTCGTGGTACGGCGCTTTGGGTTGCGCGGCCATGAAAGTTGCACCCTGGAGGAAGTTGGCCAGGAGATTGGTCTGACCCGCGAACGAGTGCGGCAGATTCAAGTGGAGGCGCTCAAGCGTCTGCGTGAAATTCTGGAGAAGAACGGCCTGTCGAGCGACGCTCTGTTTCAGTAACTGCTTAACGCTCTAACAGAAACCCGGCTTCGGCCGGGTTTTTTATCTGGGGTCTTGTAAGTGATTGCTTACAGGCGGTGTAAGTGATTAGCGGGAAGGTCTGCCAGTCAGTGGCCTGATACGATCGATTATTAAGTTAAGTTATTGATATTTATAGTTTTATTTTTATGTCGTAGCGCGATTTAACGGCTTTTAGGTGTTTTGCCTGGCTTGCTGCTGTCAGGAATATCGCTACTATCACACCTGTGTCGAGGGAAAGACGCGGGCTGACTAGGATGTTGGTCGGGAGCATCGCGGGAAGCGATTCATCAGGACGATGAGTTGGGAAAGAAAGGGAGTAGGGACAAAAGAGTGGGCGGGTCATACCGCCCCTTTTTTTGCCTGTAGAAAAGTAACAGGCAAAAATGCGAAAGGCCCGCCGAAGCGGGCCTTTTGCATTCAAGTCTGCAGCAATCAGCGTTCCAGCTGCTGCAGCTTGTTTTTGACGCCATCCCACTCTTCGGCGTCGGCCAGCGCTTCTTTCTTCTCGGTGATATTGGGCCAGATCTCGGCCAGATCACAGTTCAGCGCGATAAATTCCTGCATGTCCTCAGGCACTTCATCTTCCGAGAAGATGGCCTGGGCTGGGCACTCGGGCTCGCAGAGTGCGCAGTCGATGCACTCGTCCGGGTGGATCACCAGGAAGTTCGGGCCTTCGTAGAAGCAGTCCACCGGACAGACTTCCACGCAGTCGGTGTATTTGCACTTGATGCAGTTGTCGGTGACGACGAAGGTCATTTCTAATTCTCTCCTCAGGCGGCTGGGGAGTCCTTGTATGAGTTGGACTCCTCGGCTCGGGAAATTATAGCTACGGCACCAGGCTAATAGGCCGCAGCATCCCAAAGCGCGCGCGATTCTAACAGCTTGCGCGGGCGGGCGTTAGATTCGCGCTTTCAGTGTATATAACAGTTCCAGCGCACGACGCGGAGTTAGATCATCCGGATTGATCTTCGACAATTCCTCCAGCACCGGATGCGGCAGGCTGGCAAACAGGTCGCTTTGCATCGGTAGTGCAGGCTGTCCGGGCGCTGCGCGCGGCAGATCATGGGGCAGGCTGGTGGTTTCCAGGCGGGCCAGATGCTGGCGGGCGCGCAGAATGACATCGCCGGGTACGCCGGCCAGCTGCGCGACGGCCAAGCCATAGCTTTGACTCGCCGGGCCAGGCAGAACGTGGTGCAGGAAGACGATGCGCTCGTTGTGCTCGGTAGCATTCAGGTGCACGTTGGCCACCACTGGCTCGCTTTCCGGCAGTACCGTCAGCTCGAAATAGTGGGTGGCGAACAGCGTATAGGCGCGCAGCTTGGCCAGGTGTTCGGCGGCCGCCCAGGCGAGTGACAGGCCATCGAAGGTGCTGGTGCCGCGCCCGACCTCGTCCATCAGCACCAGGCTACGGTCGCTGGCATTGTGCAGGATATTGGCGGTTTCGCTCATCTCGACCATGAAGGTCGAACGGCCGCCGGCGAGGTCATCGCTGGAGCCGATCCGGGTAAAAATACGGTCGACCAGCGACAGCTCGCAGCTGGCTGCCGGGACGAAGCTGCCGATATGCGCAAGCAGCACGATCAACGCGGTTTGCCGCATATAAGTGGATTTACCACCCATGTTTGGCCCGGTAATGATCAGCATCCGGGTTGTGTCGTCCAGCGTCAGATCGTTGGCGACGAAGGGGGTGGTCAGCACTTGCTCAACCACCGGATGGCGCCCTTGCTCGATGCGCATACGCGGTTCATCGACGAAGCGCGGGCGGTTTAGGTCAAGGTTCAGGGCGCGCTCGGCCAGGTTGCTCAGCACATCCAGTTCGGCTAATGCGCTGGCGCTGTCTTGCAGTGGGCCAAGGTGGCCGATCAGTCGCTCCAGCAGCTCGTCATACAGCATTTTCTCGCGGGCCAGGGCACGGCTCTTGGCCGACAGCGCCTTGTCTTCGAATTCTTTCAGCTCGGGTGTGATGAAGCGTTCGGCGCCTTTCAGCGTCTGTCGGCGGATATAGTCGGCAGGCGCCTGTTCGGCCTGTTTGCTCGGTAGTTCGATGAAATAGCCGTGTATACGGTTGTAGCCAACTTTTAGATTTGCCAGCCCGGTACGGGCCTTCTCGCGTGCTTCGAGATCGATCAGGAATTGTCCGGCGTTTTCACTCAGCGCTTGCAGCTCGTCCAGCTCTGCGTCGTAGCCGGTCTTGAGCACGCCGCCATCGCGAATCACCGCGGGTGGATTATCGATAATCGCGCGTTGCAGCAGATCTGCCAGTTCTGGATAAGTACGGACGGTTGCCGCCAACTCGTTCAGGTGCGGCGCTTCCAGTTCAGCCATTGCCTTCTGCAATTCGGGCAGCGCCGCGAGGGCATCGCGCAGACGCGCCAGATCGCGGGGCCGCGCATTACGCAAGCCGATGCGGGCGAGGATGCGCTCGAGGTCGCCGATCTCTTTCAGTTGCGGTTGCAGGTTCTCGAAGCGATAGCGTTCCAGTAGGCAGGCGATGGATTCCTGGCGCGCGTCCAGCACCGCGCGTTGGCGCAACGGGCGATTCAGCCAGCGGGTTAGCAAGCGGCTACCCATGGCAGTCTGGCAGCGGTCGATCACCGATTGCAATGTGTTGTCACGGCCACCGGCGAGGTTGGTGTCCAGCTCAAGGTTGCGGCGGCTGGCGCCGTCGAGGATCACCGTATCGTCGAGGCGCTCATGGCGCAGGCTGCGCAGGTGCGGCAGGGCGGTGCGCTGCGTCTCTTTGGCGTAGGCCAGCAGGCAGCCGGCGGCACCGATGGCGAGGCTCAGGTTCTCGCAGCCGAAGCCTTTCAGATCCTGGGTGGCGAACTGCTGGCAAAGGCTCTTGAGCGCCGAGTCACGCTCGAAGTCCCAGGGCGCGCGACGACGTACGCCGCGGCGTTTCTCGGCAGGCAGGCCTTGCGGCCAGTCATCCGGAATCAGCAGCTCAACCGGGTTGAGGCGCTCCAGCTCGGCGAGCAGATTCTCCCAGCCGTTAATTTCCAGCACGCTGAAGCGACCGCTGGTGATGTCCAGCACGGCCAAGCCGAACAGGCGTTCGTCACCCAATACGGCGGCCAGCAAGTTGTCCCGGCGCTCGTCGAGCAGTGCCTCGTCGCTCACCGTGCCAGGGGTGATGATCCGTACTACTTGGCGATCGACCGGGCCCTTGCTGGTCGCCGGGTCTCCGACCTGTTCGCAGATGACCACCGACTCGCCGAGTTTGACCAGCTTGGCCAGATAGCCCTCGGCGGCATGATAGGGAATCCCGCACATCGGAATGGCGGTGCCGGCCGACTGGCCGCGGGCGGTCAGGGTGATGTCGAGCAGCTTGGCGGCCTTCTTCGCGTCTTCATAGAAGATCTCGTAGAAGTCACCCATGCGGTAAAACATCAGCTGATCTGGGTGCTGATTTTTCAGTTTCCAGTATTGCTGCATCATCGGGGTGTGGGCGGAAAGGTCGCTCTGACTCATTACCAGGCCTTGCGTGCAAAAGGCGCTAGTGTACGGTATCCCACTAACCCGCTTTAACCCCGGAGAAGGTCTTGGAAGAGATTACCCGTCTCGCCGCGCAGCTTGGCGAATGCCTGCAGTCCTTGAATGCCCAGGTGACTACTGCCGAGTCCTGCACGGGCGGCGGCATTGCCGAGGCGATCACCCGTATCCCTGGCAGTTCGGTCTGGTTTGAGGCGGGTTATGTCACCTATTCGGACAGACAGAAATCCCTTCAGCTGGATGTGCCGGCCGAGTTGTTTGTGTCGGTGGGTGCGGTCAGTCGTGAGGTGGTCGAGGCCATGGCACGTGGCGCGCAGTCTAAAAGCGCAGCGCGTTTCTCTGTGGCGGTGAGCGGAGTGGCTGGGCCGGATGGTGGTTCACCGGCAAAGCCGGTGGGCATGGTTTGGTTGGCTTGGTGCAATGCCGAACAGCTGGTTACGCAGTGTCGGCAGTTCTCGGGTGAGCGCACCGAGGTGCGCCGACAAACGGTCGAGGCCGCGCTAGCGGGGCTGATCCGGCTAGCCGCGGGAGAAAATCCAGTTCAGGGGTAGGCGAGCGACTTGCCCTATGGAATAATACTGGCTACTTATACAGTTGTTAGCGGCCACTAGGCCCTCTTGATCACGTGAGGATTCAATGGACGAGAATAAGAAGCGCGCCTTGGCTGCGGCCCTTGGCCAGATTGAAAAGCAATTCGGCAAAGGCGCGGTAATGCGCATGGGCGATCATGATCGCCAGGCGATTCCGGCCATTTCTACCGGCTCTCTCGGGCTGGACATCGCGCTGGGCATTGGCGGTCTGCCGAAAGGCCGGATCGTCGAGATCTACGGTCCCGAGTCCTCCGGTAAAACCACTCTGACGCTGTCGGTGATTGCCGAAGCGCAGAAAATGGGCGCGACCTGCGCCTTCGTCGATGCCGAGCACGCACTCGATCCGGATTACGCCGCTAAGCTGGGCGTCAACGTCGATGACCTGCTGGTCTCGCAGCCGGACACCGGCGAGCAGGCGCTGGAGATCACCGACATGTTGGTGCGCTCCAATGCGGTGGACGTGATCATCATCGACTCCGTGGCGGCTCTGGTGCCTAAGGCGGAAATCGAAGGCGAGATGGGCGATATGCACGTCGGCCTCCAGGCCCGCTTGATGTCTCAAGCGCTGCGTAAAATCACCGGCAACATCAAAAACGCCAATTGCCTGGTGATCTTCATCAACCAGATCCGGATGAAGATTGGCGTGATGTTCGGTAGCCCGGAAACCACCACCGGCGGTAACGCCCTGAAGTTCTATGCCTCTGTCCGTTTGGACATCCGCCGCACTGGCGCGGTGAAAGAGGGTGACGAGGTGGTGGGTAGCGAAACTCGCGTCAAGGTGGTGAAAAACAAGGTGGCACCGCCATTCCGTCAGGCCGAGTTCCAGATTCTTTACGGCAAGGGCATCTACCGGAACGGTGAAATTATCGATCTGGGCGTGCAGCTTGGCCTGTTGGAGAAATCCGGCGCCTGGTACAGCTACCTCGGCAACAAGATTGGTCAGGGTAAGGCGAACTCCGCCAAGTACCTGGAAGACAACCCGGAAGTTGGCAAGACCATCGAGAAGCTGATCCGCGACAAACTGTTGGTGGCTTCCAACGCTAGCGCCGCCGCGGCGACCAGCACGGTCGATGATCTGGCTGACGCTGACGCCTGATTCGCACTATGTCCCTCGTGCTCGACAACCCTGCCGCAGTACGGCGGACCGCCATGGATCTCCTGGCGCGCCGCGAGCATGGGCGCGTCGAGCTGACGCGTAAGTTGCGCCAGCGCGGCGCCCCTCCCGAGTTGATTGAGCCCGCCCTCGACCGCCTTGCGCAAGAGGGGTTGCTCTCTGAGTCCCGTTACCTGGAAAGCTTTGTCTCCTCCCGTGCGCGTGCCGGCTATGGGCCGTTGCGCATCCGTGAAGAGTTGGTGCAACGCGGCTTGTCGCGGGCGGATATCGAGCAGGCCTTGCGCGACAGTGGGATTAACTGGCGTGAGCAACTGGAGGAAGCCTGGCGGCGCAAGTTTGCCGGACAGCGACCCAGCGAGGCTCGTGAGCGTGCCCAGCAGGGCCGTTTTCTCAGTTATCGCGGTTACCCGCTGGATTTGATTGGCCGCCTGCTGCGCGGTGCCCTCGACGGCGACTGAGCGTGTCGCAGGCAGCCTTAAGCCATGCGCTATGCGCATGGCTGGATGTCGAGGAAGCAGGTCAGCTATAGCTGTGCGAGAGCTAGGCGGTTACGCCCAGTTTTGCGGCAGGTTGAGGGTGTCGAGCAGCTCACGCAAACGGCCGTGATCGCGACCATTGAAGATAAAGGCCAGGCGGGTCAGGTGGCTTAGCTCGGGTTCGTCACGTTCTGCGTCGAACAGTGCCTGCTGCTGAAAACCGCCGCTCTTGCAGAGGTCGGTAAAGTCTTCATGCAATTGCGTCAGCGCGGTCTCGTTCAGTGCATGGTTCAGGCGAATCACGAAGCGATCCTTGAGCCAGCGACTGGAGTGGAAGTTGCTATAGAACTGGGCAATTTCTTCCGCGGCTTCTTCGGCGCTGTGTACCAGGCGGATCAGTTTCATGTCGCTGGAGAGGATGTAGCCATTGCCCTCCAGTTGTTTGTGGATGAAGGTCAAGGCGTCCTGCCAGAAACTACCGCCGGGCTCATCCAGCAGTACCACAGGGACCAGCGGGCTTTTCCCGGTCTGGATCAGTGTCAGCACTTCCAGCGCTTCATCCAGCGTGCCGAAGCCGCCAGGGCAGAGCACCAGCGCATCGGCCTCTTTGACGAAGAACAGCTTGCGCAGGAAGAAGAAGTGGAACGACAGCAGATTGCCACTGCCTTCGACGGTGGCGTTGGCGCCTTGCTCGAAGGGTAGGGTGATGTTGAAGCCCAGGCTGTTCTCCAGCCCGGCGCCTTCATGGGCCGCCGCCATGATGCCGCCACCGGCACCGGTAACCACCATCAAGTCATAACGCGCCAGAGTGGCGCCGAGTTCACGGGCCAACGCGTAGATCGGATGATCGATGGGGGTTCGTGCGGAGCCGAAGACGGTGACTTTGCGCCGACGTTTAAACTGCTCGAGGCTGCTGAAGGCGTGCTCCATTTCACGCAGGGTTTGCAGCATGATTTTCGCGTCCCAGCGATTGCGGTCGGCTTGGGCCATGCGGATGACGGTGATCAGCATTTCGCGGTAAAGCGCAAGATTGACGCTGCTGCCAGGGGTAGACAGCGCGACCAGTTCATCGACCTTGCTGGCGAGGTCGATCCCACTGGTCTGGAAGTGACGAGATAGATAGTCGTCCGGTTCGTAAGGCATTCAACTTCTCCTTGTGCTGCAGAACCTTTGGCTGTGCCACTGTGGTTGGCACGGCTGCGACACGGGCTGTGTCGCGAGCAATTCAGGCGGATTGGCTTGAATTGCGCAGTCAGACCCAAGGGGGTCTGGCAGGCACTGATCGATAGGGGTGTGTATCGAGCAGTGCTGACTTCGAGTGCGAGTGCTCCTTCTGGTTCAAAAGCGGGCCTGCTCGAACAGGGCTTTTGCGTTATGCGCTCGCGCAGTGATTGGGTTTTTTCGATCCCTTTAATGTTCAGTAAAGCTCAAGGTGCTGAGCTTACTACTGCAATCAAACAGGCCGTTTAGACGGCTGGCGTGCGCTGCCGAGTGTTTAAGGTTGTACCACGAAGCGGGAGGTCGGCGCAGGTTTGTTGGCGGCGGGATTGGGCTGCCAGTGGATTGGCCTGTAAACCGTTGCGACAGCACGCGGCACAAGCCAACGACAGCGCCAGCTAAACGACTGTGCGCAGCGTCTTGTGGAGGGGCTTGCGATGAGCCGTGGTGCAACCGAGCCGATTACTTCAGGCCGCAGTCGGCTTTGCTGAAGCGTTCAGTGGTGATCGGGCGGTTGCTCTTGTACTCGCTGAATTGATAGCGCAGCACTGCGCCGCGGGCCAGTAGCTGGCGATAGCCGGTGTTGCGGCAAACGCTGTTGGCCAGTTGTGCGCGCACCGCGTCGGGGTTGCCGCGCATCTGTGCGGCGTGGCCTTCACGCACACTCAGGTGATTGACCAGCTCATTGCCGTCTACCGTATAGCCCTGATCGAGGATGTCTTCGTTGATCGCTCGTGGCGTGCCGAGGCTACTTTCTTTGGCCACTTGATCCAGCATTTTGATCAGTTCGTAGTCCTTGAGCGAGGCGGCCTGTGCCGTGGGCAGGGCAAAGCAGAGGGCAACGGCCATAACGCGCAGCATGTAAATCTCCATAAGGATAAAACGACTTTGACTCCGGATCGCACTGGGTGTTCACCCACCTGGCCAAGAGTGCAGAACTCTAGCAGCGCGCATCCTGAACAAGCCGCAAGGGGAGATCAAGTCCGAGCATGGCCGCTGTGCCCCGCGGCACTCGCTATGCGGCGTACCATTCCAGTGCTGCTGTAGGTTAAGAGCTTGTTCGCGCTGAACCTTGAACGACCTTAAGTCTGGCTCCCGGCGGTTTTCAGCAAGGCCTCTGATAAACTTCGCCATCTCTTTTGCCCGTCGGAATGTTCCTATGTTCAGCGCTTATCTTTTTGCTCGAAAGCCGCGATGAGCCATGCCGTTTCTCGGCTGCGCGCCGAACGCCTGGAGCGCAGCACCAAGCCTTTCATCGCCCGTGGTTCGCGCGCGGTGCGCTGCGAACATTGCCGGGTGATCGACAGCTATTGCCTGTGCGCCTGGCGCCCACGGATGCAGACGCAGGCAGGTGTCTGCCTGTTGATGCACGACGTGGAACCGTTGAAACCGACCAACACCGGCTGGTTGATTGCCGACGTGGTGCCGGACACCTTCGCCTACAGCTGGTTTCGTACCTCGGTCGAACCCGAGGTGCCGATGCTGCTCAACGATCCGCAGTGGCAACCCTATGTGGTCTTCCCCGGTGAGTTTGTCGCGCCCGAGCGAGTGGTGACCGAGGTCAGCCTGGAGGAGGGCAAGCGCCCACTGTTTATCCTGCTCGATGCGACCTGGACCGAGGCGCGCAAGATGTTCCGTAAGAGTCCCTATCTCGACAGCCTGCCGGTACTCAGCCTGCAACCCGAGCAACTGTCGCGTTATCGCCTGCGGCGCTCCAAGCGCGACGACCATCTGTGTACCTCGGAGGTGGCGGCGTTGTGCCTGGAACTGGCCGGTGAACAACGGGCCGGCGCGGCGCTGGATGCTTATCTGGAGGTGTTTACCGCGCATTACCTGGGCGCCAAATATCAGCGTGCGGTTGATCCCGAAGACGAGACGCACCAGCGGCTGGCGGCGTATCTGTAGGTTTTCCGCAAAGCACTGTTCGAGCGTGCGAGAGCGCTGAGTGCTCTATATCGTCGCCGTCATACCCGCCGCTTTGGCGGGTATGACGGCGTCTTCCGAGCAAACTTGAACCAGCAAGACGGTCACGCGGTGTTGGTTGCAAGCGGGTCGGTGTCGAGCTTCTTCGGCCACAGTTGCGCCACCAGCATCCCGGCGAACATCAAGCCGCAGCCGATATAGCCGCGCAGGTGCAGCGACTCGTCGAGCAACAGGGCGCCGGCAATGGCGGCGAATACCGCCTCCAGCGAGAAGATGATGGCCGCGTGGGAGGCGATGGCATCTTTCTGCGCTATTACCTGCAAGGTGTAGCCGATACCGACGGAGATCAGCCCGCCATAAATAATCGCCGGGCCGGCGGCAACGATGTTGTCCACATGAATCTCTTCGAACACCAGCGCCAGCAGCAGGCTAACCAGCGCACACACGGCGAACTGGATGGCCGCCAGACGGATCGGGTCATAGCGGCTGGCGAAAAAGCCCACCAGCAACACATGGATGCCCCAGACGAAGGCGCCGGCCAGTTGCAGCCAGTCGCCGGAGGCTACGTGGAAATTCTCGCCGACGCTCAGCAGGAACATGCCGAGCACCGCCAGGCTCGCACCCAGCCAGGTGCCGAGGCCGGTCTTGTGACCCAGGGCCAAGCCCAGCAGCGGCACTATGATCACATACAGCCCGGTGATAAAGCCGGAGTTGGTCACGCTGGTGAACAGCAAACCAACCTGTTGCAGATTGATCCCCAGCGATAGCGCGATACCCATCAGTACGCCGCCGAACAGCAGGCCAGGGTTCAGCGGTTGTTTTGCCCCTGCGGCTGGCCTGCGCAACACCAGCGGCAGCAAGACCAAGGTGCCGAGGGCAAAGCGCAGGGCGGAATACAGGTACGGGCCGATCGAGTCCATGCCTATGCGTTGAGCGACAAAGGCGCTACCCCAGATCACCGCGGTAATCAGCATTAATAGGTCGGCGCGCAGGGTTTGGCTTCGCATGGGCGTTCTCGGCAAGAAAGCCGCAGACTGTGCCGTAAAGCTTGGAACTTGACCACCCCAGCATGGCTCGGCATGCTGGGCGCCGCCTCCGGCCCACAACAAGAACAGGATATGCCCATGGCCGCCTACGAAATCCTGATTGCCGACGATCATCCGTTGTTTCGCAGTGCCCTCCAGCAGGCGCTAACGCTGGGCCTTGGCCCGCAAGTGCGGCTGGTGGAAGCCGCCAGCATCGCCGAACTGGAAGCCCGCCTGGGCGAAAAAGCCGACTGGGATCTGGTTCTGCTCGACCTGAATATGCCGGGCGCCTATGGCTTCTCTGGCCTGGCGCTGCTGCGCGGGCAGTATCCGCAGGTTCCGGTGGTGATGGTGTCGGCCCAGGAAGAGGCCGCCGTGGTCGCCCGTGCCCGCGCCTTTGGTGCCAGTGGTTTTATTCCGAAATCCAGTTCGCTGGAAACCATTCAGCAGGCCGTGCGGGTGGTGCTCGAGGGCGAGGTTTGGTGGCCGCCGCTGGCGCTCGAGGGGGCCAGTGTGTCGGCCGAAGCCAAGGCCGCCAGTGCCGGGCTGGCGAGCCTGACGCCGCAGCAGTTCCGGGTGTTGACCATGGTCTGCGATGGCCTGCTGAATAAACAGATCGCTTACGAGCTGAACGTTTCCGAGGCGACGATCAAGGCCCACGTCACCGCCATCTTCCGCAAGCTGGGCGTGCGCACGCGGACTCAGGCGGCGCTGTTGTTGCAACATCTGGAATCCATCCCTGCCAACTGAGCCGGCCTGCCGCATCGGGTTTTCACGGATTTTTGACTGTTTTTGGCATAGCCTGCGGCCCTCACACATTTTGGTTGTTTTCCTATGTCGCCATTCAAGGGCCAGACCGGCCTGAAACGCATCCTTAACGCCGCCGGCTATTCGTTCGATGGCCTGCGCGCCGCCTTCACCGGTGAGGCCGCTTTTCGCCAACTGGTGTTGCTGAATGTGCTGCTGATTCCGCTGGCGTTCTACTTCGACGTCAGCCGCGGCGAGCGGGCGTTGATGATTGCCGTGTGCTTGGTGGCCTTGATCGTTGAACTGCTCAACTCGGCAGTCGAAGCGGCAATCGACCGCATCTCGCTGGATCCGCACCCGCTGTCGAAGAATGCCAAGGACATGGGCAGCGCCGCGCAGTTTGTCGCGCTGAGCCTGATCGCCAGCGTCTGGGCGGTCATTCTGCTGTAGGGCGTCCGCGCATGGATGTACCGCGAGTCCGGTGCATCCACCTTCTAGTAGGCAATCGACGGCAACACGATCTCGTCGCTGCGGCTGACGCCTGCCGTCAATTGGCGGCATTGCTCGAGAAACTCGCGCATGGCGCTGGTCTGGTACTTCTGTTTGTGCCAGATGAAGTAGAACTGCCGGGTGAGGTCCAGCTCCGGGGTTTCCACCGCCACCAGACTGCCCCGGCGGAACGCATCGCGCAGCGCCAGGCGCGAGATGCAGCCGATCCCCAGGCCGGATTCCACCGCCCGTTTGATCGCCTCGGTATGCTCCAGCTCCAGGCGGATATTCAGCGCCGTCGGGTGATGGCGCATCGCCTGATCGAAGGTCAGGCGCGTACCCGAGCCCTGCTCGCGCAGAATCCACGCCTCACGGGTCAGTTCCTCCAAATTGGCTTGGCCACTGCTGGCGAGCGGATGCTGCGGCGCGCAGAACACCACCAGCTCATCCTCCACCCAGGGCTGCACTTCGATATCCGGGTGCTGACAGTCACCCTCGATCAGGCCCAGATCGATCTCGTAGTGCGCCACCTGTTGCACCACGTGAGCGGTGTTCTGCACATGCAGTTTGACCCGGCACTCCGGGTGGTGCTGCATGAAGCTGCCGATCAGCAGGGTCGCCAGGTAATTGCCCACCGTCAGGGTGGCGCCGACGGCAAGCGAGCTGAAGCCGCTTTTGCCGTTGAGCATGCGCTCGATTTCTTTCGCCTGATCCAACAGCGCTACCGCTTGTGGCAACAGCTGATGGCCGAGGGCGTTGAGCGACAGGCGTTTACCGGCGCGGTCGAACAGCTGGCAGTTGGATTGCCGCTCCAGCTCAGTCACCGAGGTGCTGGCGGCCGACTGCGAGAGGGCCAGGGAGGCTGCCGCGCGCGACACGCTTTCCTGCTGCGCGACGGCGACAAAGACCTGAAGTTGACGGAGAGTGAATCGCATATCTATATAACCGATAACCTATATCTTAATAATTCACTTAACAGATATTGTGGCCGCCCTTAAGATGCCACGCAACTGCACCCGTCGGGTGTGAGCGACTTTCCGAGGAAGCCTGCATGAGCAATCTGAACGTAGAGCGTGTGCTCAGCGTCCACCATTGGAACGATACCCTGTTCAGCTTCAAGACCACCCGCAATCCTGGCCTGCGTTTCGAGAACGGCCAGTTTGTGATGATCGGTCTGCAGCAAGAGAACGGGCGCCCGCTGATGCGTGCTTACTCGATCGCCAGCCCGAACTACGAAGAGCACCTGGAGTTCTTCAGCATCAAGGTTCAGGACGGCCCGCTGACCTCGCAACTGCAACACCTGAAGCCAGGTGACGAGCTGATGGTCAGCCGCAAACCGACCGGCACCCTGGTGCTGGATGACCTGCTGCCGGGCAAACACCTCTACCTGCTCAGCACCGGCACCGGTCTGGCGCCGTTCATGAGTGTGATCCAGGACCCTGAGACCTACGAGCGTTTCGAGAAGGTCATCCTGATTCACGGCGTGCGCTACGTGAACGAAGTGGCGTACCGGGAGTTCATCACCGAGCACCTGCCACAGAATGAATTCTTCGGTGACGCGCTGAAAGAAAAGCTGATCTATTACCCCACGGTGACTCGTGAGGAATTCGAGAACATGGGGCGCCTGACCGATCTGATGCGCAGCGGCAAGCTGTTCAGCGACATCGGCCTGCCACCGATCAACCCGCAGGACGACCGCGCGATGATCTGCGGTAGCCCGAGCATGCTCGATGAGACCAGCGAAGTGCTGGACAGCTTCGGCCTGAAAATCTCGGCACGCATGGGCGAGCCGGGTGACTACTTGATCGAACGTGCCTTCGTCGAGAAGTAAGCCGCTCGCGCCACCTGAGGAGCCCGCCAATTGGCGGGCTTTTTTGTCTCTGCCTAGAGGCTATTTTCAAAATCGGCGAGTGCAGCCAGCTGCTCAGGCGTGGTTGAAACGCTGGCCGGACAGCGCCGGGTGATAGATCGGCTGCACCTTGTTGCCGGCGGGGTCGAGCAGATGAAAGCTGCGCGCGCCATCGCCGTGATCGAAGGGACGGTCGAGCAGGGTGACGCCCTGCGCCTGCAGGTACTGATACCAGGCTTCCAGCTCTTCGACGCTGTCGACGATAAAACCGTAGTGATCGACCGCCTGCACACCGCTGCTCTCGGCATAGGCGCGGCCGAGGGAGAGGTTGTCGTTGCCGCAGGTCAGGTACACCAGGTCTTCATTGGCACGGTGCAGCACTTGCATGCCGAGCACCTCGACATAGAAGCGCTCACAGGCTTCCAGGTTCGGCACCAGGAGGGCCAGGTGGCGTAAGCCGTTAAGCTGGCTGGGGCGGCTGGGCATTTTCTTGTACTCCAATTTGTATACAATTCGCTGAGAATATAAGACAAAAAGGATGGCTCTGTGTACTGCCTGATTCTCAAGACCCAGCTAAAGCCCAACAGCTTCGAGGCCTTTATGGCCGCCATGCGCGTCAACGCCGCCGCCTCGGTGCGCGATGAGCCAGGCTGCCTGGTGTTCGATGTGCTGCGTGATCGCAGCGATCCGGATCTGCTTTATCTCTACGAGGTTTACACCGACGAGGCGGCATTTGAGGCGCATATGCTGACGGCGCACTTCCTCGCCAGCCGGCCGCTGGTCAATCCACTGATCGTCACCCAGGAGGTGATGGAGGCCGATGGGCTGGCGCTTAATCCGGCGCGTAGCTGACGGGGCAAGGCTGTAGGGGGGCATGAATTCGCCCCTGAAGAACCGCGACTCGAGTTCTCTGCCCTGGGTCTCGATGCCTAGGCTTTAGCCACTTCCACCACGCAGATGCGCGTGGGCTCGGGATAGTGCCAGCGCACTTCCACATCCCACAGGCGGGTGCCGTAGCGACGTGAGGGTTCCGGCTGCTGATAGGCCGGGCGCGGGTCTTGCGCCAGGCACTGCTCGATCAACTCGACCAGGGGCTCGCCGAGGCGCTGCGCCTGCGCCTGGGCCTGTGCTAGCGCGGCGTCAGACCACTCCACGGCAATCAGCTGCGGGGCCGCGTCGGCAATCCGGTTGAAGGCCGTATCGAGCCGGTCGGCATAGGGTACGTAGGGTTTGATATCCAGCACTGGCGTGCCGTCCAGCAGGTCGATACCGGACAGCCAGAGTTTGCCGGGTTCGACCCGTTCCAGCTTGACTACCGACTGACCGATGCCATTGGGCCGGTGCGTCGAGCGGGTGGCGAACACCCCGAGCGATTGATTTCCGCCGAGGCGCGGCGGGCGTACCTTCAAGCGCGGTTTGTCTTCCAGCGCCTGATGAAAGAGGAACAGCAGCCAGACATGGCTGACCTGCTCCAGGCCTTCGATGGCTTCGGCTTGATCGAACGGCGGCACCAGCTCCAGCACGCCACGCGCGGCCGGCGCCAATTGTGGCTGGCGCGGAATGGCAAATTTCTCCTTGAAGCAGGAGCGGACGAAACCGATGGGGGATACGGAGTAGGGCATGGGAATAAGACTGGCCAGGAACCGCGCCATCATACCTGCGCAGGGGCGCTTGGCCAGTGCTCATGCGTGCAGCAGCAGGAACACCCCCCAACCTAGCAGCAGCAGGCCACCCAGGCGGCTGAACCAGCGCCCGCCGGGCAGGGTCTTTTCGAGCAGGACATAGCCGCCGATCATCGCGACCCACAGCAGGTTCATCACCCCGCCAACGAACAACAGGCCCATCAGCATCCAGCAGCAGCCCAGGCAGTACAGGCCGTGGGCCAGGCCCATACGCCAGCCGCCACGCACGCCAGGACGCCAGTACGCCAGCAAGAAATGCAGCGGCCCACGGCAGCGCTCCAGGCAGGCGGCCTTGGTGGGCAACAGTTGGTAAGTGCCGGCAGCCAACAGCAGGCCCGCGGCCAGGACGGGGTTGCCGCGCAGCTCGGGGCTGAGCAGGGCGAGCTGCTCCAGGCCCCATTGCAGCAAGGTGGCGAGCAGGCTGAAGCCACTCCAGACCAGCACATAGGCCAGGCAGAACAGCGATAGGGCCCAGCGCCTCTGTGGGTTTGGCAGGCGTTTGCGCAGCATCAGCTGGTACATCAGCAGCATCGGCATGGCGCTGGGCAGCATCATGCCGATCATCATCACCACCCACATGGCGAACATCAGCACTGCTTCGCCGAAGCTCCAGGGCATCGGCATGCCGGCCATGGCCATGTCCGCCATACCACCAGGCTCAATCATGCCCTTGCCCAGCCGCAACAGCGCCAGCCACGCCAGGCCGGTCAGCGCCGACAGGCACAGCAACAACAGCCATTGCTCCCTACGCAACGGCCATAGGCGCGGGCTGGGCTGGGCTTTTTCAGCCACGCCCTCGGATAACCTGAGCACCCTTAGCGCACCACTCCCTGACCGGTGAAATGCAATCGGGCGAAGTGCCCATGGCCCTGCTTCGAGCTGATCTTGATGGCGCCGTGGGTGCGATAACTGCCACTGGCCATTTCCGCCTCGGTGAATTCAAAGCCGTTGGGCAGGATCAGGCGGGCTTCCTGCGGCTCACCGGTGACGGGATTGCGGATCGGTTCACCGGTCACCTCCAGCACGCCGGGGATCCGCGTGTGCGCCTGACGGCTGGCCATGTCGACCGAGAACTCGATCGGCACGAACTGCGGTTCGTACATTTCGGTGATGGTGCTACTGAACACCTGGAACACGGTGGCGCCGGGTTCCGTCTCCTGGCCGGAAAGGATGGTCAGGAGTGCCTCGCGTTGCGCTGGCGAGGCCTTGTCCTCGATAAACACCTGGCAACGGCCATTGCCCTCATGGATGGCGCCGGGCCAGGCGAAAGTGCCCACCCAGCACAGGTCATCCAGGGATATGTCGTTGAAGTGCCCGTGCTCCACCCGCATCGAAACCACGGCTTCGCAATTGCCGTGGGTGGGGAGGGCGCTGAATTGGCACGGGCAGCCCCAGTTGCAGTTGCAGGAGGCGAATTCGGTCCCCTGCAAACGCCAGTTTGCCTTGTTCACTGCTAACCTCCTTCTCGCTTTTCTAGCGCGAGAGGTCGCGTTATCCCCATCCAATAACGCTAGCAGAGCCGGGGCACGGAGCAGCGGTAGCCGACCAAGGGCCCAAGGCCTGACCGGCTGTCGCCCACCGCGACCCGTGCGAGCGGCAGGCGGCAGGCGCGCCTCAGAGGCTGAAGCCGCCGTCGATGGGGATGATAGTGCCGGTCATGTAGGCCCCGGCGGTGCTCGCCAGGCTGATGGCCAGTGCCGCCATCTCTTCTTCACGACCCCAGCGCTTCATCGGGATCAGCGCGCTGTCTTCGGCCAGCGCCTCGGCATCCTTGGCGATATGGCTGGTCATCTTGCTCGGGAAGCGCCCGGGGGCGATGACGTTGACGTTGATGTGCTGGCTGACCAGCTCGCGCGCCAGTATCCGCGACAGCTGGTGCAGCGCCGCCTTGCTCGGGCCATAGGCATAGGCGTCTTCGCCGAAGGAGGAAATCCCCGCCACCGAGCCGATATTGATGATCCGCGCGGGGTTCGCCGCCGAGCCGGCCTTGCGCAGCAGCGGCAGCAAGTGCTGGATGCAGCTGAACACCGAGGTGACGTTCAGCTGCATGACCTTCTCCCAGCCCTTCACCGGATAACTTTCCAGGGGTGCGCCCCAGGTAGTGCCGGCGTTGTTCACCAGGATATCCAGCTGGCCGATTTCACTGCTCAGTTGCGCCGCCAGCGCCTCTACCGCTTCTTCGCTGATCAAGTTGGCCGGAATGCCGCGGCACTCGCCGAAGGCCGACAGTTCGGCAGCGGTCTGTGCGCAGGCCTCGGCGTCGCGGGCGCAGACATACACCCTGGCGCCGGCCTCGACGAAGGCCTTGGCAATCATCTTGCCGATGCCACGGGTACCGCCGGTGACCAAGGCCGTGCGGCCTTGCAGGGAGAAGTAGGGGTGCATGGCGAGTCCTCTGAGCGATGGGTGGGCATACCCTAATCGGCGCGAGGGCATCGCGGAGGCACTATTGCGCTTGGGAATGCACGGCCATGCGCCGCGGGGTGGTGGCCAAGCCGTCCCCCCATAGGCCAAGTTGCTTAGCCGCGAATACGCAGGGTCAGGCCCTTGAGGAAGTTTCTCAGCAACTGATCGCCGCAGGTGCGGTAGTTGCTGTGGCCAAACTTGCGAAATAGTGCGCTCAACTCCGGTTTGGAGACCGGAAAGTCAGCGGCTTGCAGAATGGCGTGCATGTCGTCTTCTTTCAGCTCGAAGGCCACACGGAGTTTTTTCAGCACCATGTTGTTGGTGACCGGCAGTTCCATCGGATGCGCCGGGCGGCTTTCGTCCTTGCCACGCTTATGGAACACCAGGCCGTCGAGGAAGTGCGCCATCACTTCATCGCTGCAATCGGCATAACCCTCTTCTTCGTCTTTCTTCAGAAATGCGCTCACGGCGCTTGGCTGAACGTCGTAATCCGCGAGCTTGATGATCTCGACGACCTTGGCATCGCTGATGTCGAGCATGTAGCGCACGCTGCGCAATACATCGTTATTGATCATTGTGGTGTCCTGATTAATTCATAAAGAGACAGCGCCGCAGCGCTGTCAGCGAGCGCGGGATTAGAACTTCTCGGTCGCCGCCAGATAACGCCATTGTCCTGGCTGCAATTTGCCCATGGAGACGCCACCGATGCGGATACGCTTCATGCTGATGACCGTCAGCCCGACGCTGGCGCACATGCGCGCGATCTGGCCCGGTTGCGGATTCTTCAGGGCAAAGCGTAGGCGGGTTTCGTTCTGCCAGCTGGCCTTCACCGGCGGCAGTACCCAACCCTTGTAGGTCAGGCCGTGGTTGAGCCGGTTGAGCCCGTGCTCGGCGATCTCGCCAGCCACCTCGACGATGTACTCCTGTTCGAGTTTGGCCGCATCGTCAGTCAGCTTGCGCAGCACACGCCAATCCTGGGTGAACACCAGCAAACCGCCGGCATCCGCTTGCAATGCCGCGGTCGGGCTCAGCCGTACAAAGTGGCCCTTGAGTGGGCGGGTGCCGTAGCGGTGATCAACCGACAGCGTCGCCGGGCTGATCAACTGCAAGGCCGCACTGGAGTCAGGTGCCGGTGGCTGATGCAGCAGCAGGGTGACCGGCTCGGCTTTGCTCAGCACGGCATCCGGGAGTAGCTCGACCCTCTGTTTCTGCACCTTGAACTGCGGCTCCTCGACCACCTCGCCGTCAACCGTGACCCAGCCACCCTCAATGTACAGCTCCGCCTCCCGGCGAGAGCAGCCGACCAGCTCGACAAGGCGTTTAGAGAGGCGAATGGGGTCTGTCATGACAAGGGCCGTGAAGGAGAGGGCGGCCATTGTAACCGCCCCGGCTGGGTTAATACGGGCAACCCCGAATAAACCTGCTGGATGACCTTGCGGTGCCGCAGTCGCTTGCCCTTTTGGCAATGCGCATTGCAGCCGCTTTGAGCTGGCGTCCTGAGCTGCTTGCTGAGCCTGACGTTTTTTCACGCTCGGGTTCAGCCGACCGCGCCAGCGATACGACGGCTCAGGCCCAGTTGCTGAGGAGCGCGAGGATATAAAGGGCAGTAGCCAAAAGGATGCCGCGAAACGGAATGCTGAACCAGTAGCGTTTGCCCAAGAAGACATAGCCCAAGAGCAGTAGCAGCCCAAGCGACAGAAGGAAGATGGACTGGAACAAGAACGCACCGTGCATCAGCGACAGGTAGCCGTACACGCCGCCGAACAGGATGGCACCGTAGCTGTGGCTAGCGTTGAAGCCGACCCAGGCCTTCCACATGGTTGTTTCGCGGGTGATTACCGGCGAAACCTCCTGCATGCGCGCCAGTAGCTCAGGATCGCGGGGCAGCAGCTTAGAGCCGTAGAAGGTGTACAAAAGGTGAACGAGGCCAAGCAGCAGAATGATCGCCGCGCTGCCGGCAATGAGCGAAGATGGAAGCGTGCTCAATGTGATGACTCCCTATGCCTAACAATTGAATTTGCCAGACGCCGAAGGCAGTCCGGTGCAATGAAGGATTAGACCTTAGCGTTAGAGCTTGCCGATTGAGTGCGACCAACAAGATGGTGCGGATTTGCTGGGCAGTGTGGTGCCATGAGCGGCGCTTCAGCGGTAACTGGTAAAGCAACTTTCCCTAACGTTCGAGCTGAGCCGACCCGCGAGGCAGGACGCCCTGCCTCGCGGGTCGGCTCTCGAGCGAGGGGTTAGGCATCACCCCCCGCGCGGTCGCGCAGGCTCAAGCAGCGGGCTCGTGAGAGGAGACGTGAAAGATTGTCGCCTCAGGTTCACCTGCGAGCAGGTCCGGAAAGAGGCCCATGATTTTATGAACCTCCGGCAAGGACTCCTGTCGGTCCAGGGCGGTGCGATCCAAGAAGACCTCGGTGGCGATGAACGTATTTGGATCCAGGATGTCGCGGCCGATGTCGAAGTGGACGACACCATCGAGTCTGCGGCTCGCTCTGGCGACCTCCGCGAGCGCTGCAATGGCTTGATCTACCTTCTCAGGCCTGCACTGCATTTTGAACCGTTCGATAAGCATGGTTCCGTACTCCTTTCAGATGCCGAGGAGACAGTAGCGTCACTCGTGGCTCGATTGTGCTCCGTGCAAGTGACCGTTGGTATACGTGTCGAACCGCCCTCCGGATGCTCCTCAGGGTACAGAACGAGGGACTGGCCTGTGGCGTTGGAGATCCAAGGTGCGTCCGTGTGATGCCTAACGAATCTGTAGAAAACCCCCAAAACCACTCCCGCCGTTTATTTCCACAACGTTTTTTTTCGTGTTGTTGAAATGCGTGGTCGTGGCCGGGGTGTTTCGGGATTGGTGTGTTGGAAGACCACCCTGAAACCATCGGCTGCATATTAAGCGCCTCAGGGGCATCAAGAGTGTCTGTGTGCGGGGGCTTGGATTCATTGCCAGGCCCCTTGGGTCGCCAGTTTTTCGATGTTGTGCGTCAGGCAATAGAGCTTCCATTGCCCATATACGCCTTGTTAGGCAGCACGCTCACCGATATATTCGAAGAAACGATATAAATACCCGTCAGGGTCGGCAACAAAAAACTCTCTTTGGCCGTGCGCTATCTCGCCCGCACGATACCATTCTTCTGTTATTTCCGACGCCAGTGGAATAGATGCAGCCTGTAAGCGGGAAAGTAACTCGGAGATTGAATTTAGCTCGATTTGAAAGTGAAGACCTTTCCCGTTAGGGCCAGTGCGGTTAATTTGATAAATGTCAGCGCCTGGGCTTTGCAAAAGCATTATTTGGGCGCCACTTAAATCAAAATATCCAAATCTATCTTCTAGGCGTTCGAAGCTAAGATTGAAGCCGAAAATCTCTGTGTAAAATTTCTTTGAGATTTCGTAGCTGTTCACGACCAACTCAGGGACTAAAGGATTCCATTCCATACAATGATTTCTCTCGTGTGCCTAACGTTTGGTTAAGGGGCCAGCTTTAGCTGGTCCCGAGTGAGCGAAGCGAGCGGGCTTGAATGCTGTAATGGACTCTCCTTGCACCACACTTCTGCGAACCGAACAGTTCGTGGTGATCGCTGGGAGAGTCGCTATGCACAAGCGTATTGCAGTTGATTTGGCCAAGTCCGTTTACCAAGTTGCCGAGAGTGTCCATGTCGGTCAGGTGAGTCAGCGCAAGCGGCTGAGTCGAGAAGCGTTCCAGCGATATATACAGGAGCAGATCGAGCCGGTCGAGTGGGTGATGGAAGCCTGCGGCACCGCCCACTATTGGGGGCGCCTGGCGCAATCGCTGGGGCATCGAGTGATCCTGTTGCATGCGCGCTATGTAAGGCCCTACCGGCGGCGTAACAAGACCGACCGTAATGACTGCGACGCCATCCTCGAAGCGGGGCGCTGCAAGGGCATTCATCCGGTGCCGGTGAAGAGTCACGAGCAGCAGCAAGTGCAACAGTTGCACGGCCTGCGGGAAACCTGGAAGAAGAGCCGCACCCAGCGCATCAACCTGCTCCGCGGCATTCTTCGTGAGGCCGGTATCGAAGCGCCGGCAGCGACTGCTGCATTTCTGCGCGCGGCCCAGGAGTTGGTCGATCGGCCTGAGGTGGCGCCACTGAGCGGCCAACTGCATATCGTCCTGGCGGAGATCAACCTGTATGAGCAATGCATGATCGAGTGCGAACAGCAACTCAAGCGCTGGCATGCCGACGACGAGATCGTGCACAAGCTGGATGAAGTCAGTGGCATCGGCCTGCTGACCGCCAGTGCCTTGAAGGCAGCCGTCGGCCAGCCCGAACGTTTTGCCAGTGGTCGTCAGTTGAGTGCCTGGTTGGGCATGACCCCGCGCGAATACAGCAGCGGCAACAGTCGCAAGCTGGGGCACATCAGCCGTCAGGGCAACACCTATGTGCGCACCTTGCTGATCCACGGCGCGCGCGCCGCCTTATTGGCAGCCCAGCGCTGTCAGGCTAAAACGCCAGAGCGGCTGACCGCATTGCAGCGCTGGGCTACACAAACGGCAGCGCGCATTGGCCATAACAAGGCCACCGTGGCGTTGGCAAACAAAATGGTGAGGATCTGCTGGGCGGTGTGGTGTCACGAGCGGAGATTCAGTGGTAACTGGCAAAGCAAGCAGCCCGCCTGATGGCGGGCAAGGGTAATCAGGAAGAGGGTTTCTGGTGGTTGTGGTGAACAGCGACACTGTCGGAACGGGCGAGTCCTGCAGCGGAACAAGGCCGATAACAATGCTGATCTTTGTGATCGATTGAGCGCTTGGCCCCCGCTGCGCGAACTACAGAGTGGCCAGGGCGTAAACGCCCAACACAGGCCGAATATACGAATGCAACCGCACTGACGACAGGGTTGGTAAAGCGTTACTCACCGCTTGCGGGGAGAGTCCATATACCACTTGTTAGGCTCTGCTCATTGCTTGGTAGTAGAGGCCGGTTTTATCTTGTAATGGAACACCGCATAGGCAATGCCTGATGATGAATGAATGTTATCTATTTTTTCTAGTGCGGATTTGAAACTTTTAAGTTGTTTATAATCCGACTCTATGTCGCCCCTTACTTGCATCTCCACACTAGAAGGCTGCGAGGTTGTTAATTTGAATCTAACCATAACCTCAAAGGAGGATGGGCTGCCCTTGAAGGAGTTGACTGCGGCGCTCTTTACAGAGTTATAAAGATTATCGAAGTCGGCCTCTGGGATGTTCTGTGAGCATTGATCTTCAGGGTTGTAATGTTGTAGCTCCGCAAGCTCTATATTTTCCGCTGTAAATGCTTCGTTGTCTGGGAGAAATGTTCTCCAAGCTGGGCCACAGGCTACTTTTGAGAACTCTTCTTTTTCTTCTTTATTTAATGCGCTCGCATAAATCGGTTGAAAACTTATGATTACTATGATCGAAAGTGCGGAGATTATTGTCTTCATTGCGGGCCTAACGAGACTGTAGAAAAACCCCAAAACCACTCCCGCCATCAAGGCTCACAGCACTTTTTTAAGAAGCTGGGAGCGCATGCGGCAGTGGGCGTTCTTTGGGGATATGTGAGT
>NZ_SCMP01000021.1 GCF_005502935.1 Pseudomonas sp. 2FG | reverse complement strand
AAAGCTAACTTCTTGTTATCTAAGAAGTTTTCCGAGAGGTCTGCGCCGGAAGTGGTGCGCATTATAGGCCCAGCAAATTAACCGTCAAGCACTTATTGAAAGCTTTTTGTCATTTTTTCCTGAGCCCGTAGTGAAAGCCTGGGAAGTCGCCTCGCAATGGCCGGCATCCGCAGCATTAGCAGAAGCGCAGCAACGACCGCACACCAAAGCCATTCCTCCAAATCAGCCCGCACTACCCAGAGCATGTGCAGTAGAACCAGGCCCAATACCGGGTAAACCGCACGATGGAGCGCTTTCCAGCGCTTACCAAGCTTACGGATACTAAAGCGATTAGAGGTCACGGCCAGAGCTAGAAGCCCAATAAAAGCCAGCGCTCCCACAAAGATGTAAGGCCGCTTGCGCAGATCGATCAGCAATTGCGCGCCATCCAGCCCCAGAACGAACACCGCATAGGCGCAAAGGTGAAGGGCGACATAGCTAAAGCACCACAAACCCAACTGGCGGCGGACAGCGATCCAACCACCCCACCCCGTCAAACGCTGCAGCGGCGTCATCGCCAGCGTGATCAGCAGAAGCGTCAACGCCCCCAACCCCAAGCGATCGACCAGAACTTTGCCAGGGTCTGCGCCGAGGGCGAAACTCCAGCCCTGATACAGCCAGAACAGCGGCGGCAATAGCGCCACGGTGAAGACCGCTATGCGCCAGAGTCGATAACGCATCAGTAGTTTTCCCGCAGGTCGAGTCCACTGTAGAGGCTTGCAACCTCGTCATAACCGTTGAACAGGCGCGTCGGGATGACATTGGGGCTGAACAGACCGCTTGGCAGGCGCCGCTCGCGGGCCTGAGTCCAGCGCGGGTGATCCACCGCCGGATTAACGTTGGCATAAAAACCATATTCACTCGGTGCCAATGCCTGCCAGGTGTTCTTCGGCTGCTCGCGGGTCAAGCTGATACGGACTATCGACTTGATACTCTTGAATCCGTATTTCCAGGGCACCACCAAGCGCAACGGCGCACCATTCTGATTGGGCAGCACCCGCCCATACATCCCCACGGCGAGAATGGCCAGCGGATGCATCGCCTCATTCAGGCGCAGCCCTTCCACATAAGGCCAGTCGATCAGGGAAAAGCTCGAACTCTGGCCAACCATGCGCTCCCGATCGACGACCGTTTCGAAACGAACGAACCTGGCCTGGCCAGTCGGCTCGACCCGTTTGAGCAGATCACCCAGCGAAAAGCCCAGCCAGGGAATGACCATAGACCAGGCCTCAACGCAACGCAGCCGATAAATGCGCTCTTCGAGTTGCTGCGGTTTGAATAAATCATCCAGAGAGTAACGACCCGGCTTCGCGACCTCGCCATCCACCAACACAGTCCAGGGCTCCGCCTTGAATTGCGCGGCATTGCGCGCGGGATCGCCTTTATCAGGCCCAAACTCATAGAAGTTGTTGTAGTGACTGGCATCTTTGAACGGCGTCAGCGCCTCACCCCCCGCGGTCACTGCTTGCCAGCGAGTGCCCGCCAGCTTTTCTCCGAACCAGGCCGGAGCGGCTGCGGGCTCGACATCGGCATAGCGGGATACCGCGGCCCGGGCAGCGCCCGGCCAGACCACCGCAGCCGCCAGGCCACCGGCAGCGGCCAACAGGCTACGGCGTGACAGATAAACAGATTCGGGAGTGACGTCAGATTCGCGAGACGATGAGGCGGGAGGGATCTGGATCAGCATTGAAACTCCGCGGCTATTTAGGTGACTGGTGCGCCAATAGACCGCGGAGCCAGGGGGAAATTACATCACTCGACGGTTTTGCGGCGACGCAGTTGCAACAGGTATTGCACCGGCCCGGAAGCCGCATAGGCGAGGAAGATCAGCAGCAGGATACGCGGCGGGTCACTGAAGACCACTGCGAACACCAACACCACCGCGAGGATCGCCACAAAAGGCACGCGCCCCTTGAGGTCGAGATCCTTGAAGCTGTGGTATTTGATATTGCTGACCATCAGCATGCCTGCGCCCGCTACCAGCAAGGCAACCACAAAGGACATGTTGGAGCCCTGGATACCGAAATCACTGAAAGCCCACACCGTCCCCGCTACCACACCCGCAGCCGCCGGACTCGCCAAACCAATAAAGAAGCGCTTATCCGCCGTACCCACCTGGGTATTGAAGCGCGCCAACCGCAAGGCAGCGCCCGCGACATAGATGAAGGCCACCATCCAACCGACCTTGCCCATACTGCCCAGCGCCCACTCGAACGCGAGCAATGCCGGCGCCACGCCGAACGCGACCATATCGGACAGCGAATCGTATTCGGCACCAAAGGCACTCTGGGTATTGGTCAAGCGCGCCACCCGACCATCCAGGCTATCCAGCACCATGGCGACGAAGACCGCAGCCGCAGCAACGTAGAAGTTGCCGTTCATGGCATTGATGATGGCGTAGAAGCCAGCGAACAGATTTGCCGTGGTAAAGAGGTTGGGCAGCAGGTATATGCCACGGTGCCGGACTTTGCGCCCTTCGGCGTCATGCCCTTCTTCAACATGCTCATCAACTGGCAGCAGGCTTTCTGCGTCGGAGGCCGGTTTCGGCTCCTCGGGACGTTCGTTCATGAACAATACCTTGCAACGGTTCGGAAAGTTTTCGACAAAAATGGCGATTCAGGCTTCACAACCCCGCCACAGCACCCTGGCTTTATACCAGAAGCCTCAGTCTAGAATGAAAAAACGCGGCCATGGCCGCGTTTTTTCTCACATCGCAGACCTTAGTTCTTGGTCTTGTCGACGATCTTGTTGGCAGCGATCCACGGCATCATGGAACGCAGCTTCTCACCAATCACTTCGATACCGTGGGCGGCGTTGTTGCGGCGCTTGGCGGTCATCGATGGATAGTTGGTCGCGCCTTCGCTGATAAACATCTTGGCGTACTCGCCGTCCTGGATGCGCTTCAGAGCATTGCGCATGGCCTGGCGGGATTCGGCGTTGATGATTTCCGGGCCGGTCACGTACTCGCCGTATTCGGCGTTATTGGAGATCGAGTAGTTCATGTTGGCGATACCGCCTTCGTACATGAGGTCAACGATCAGTTTCAGTTCGTGCAGGCACTCGAAGTAAGCCATTTCCGGCGCATAGCCGGCTTCAACCAAGGTTTCAAAACCGGCTTTGACCAGCTCGACGGTGCCGCCACACAGGACTGCCTGCTCGCCGAACAGGTCGGTTTCGGTCTCGTCCTTGAAGGTGGTTTCGATGATGCCGGTACGGCCACCGCCGACGCCACTGGCGTAGGACAGGGCAACATTCTTGGCGTTGCCGGAAGCATCCTGATAGATCGCGATCAGATCCGGGATACCGCCGCCTTTGACGAACTCGGAACGCACGGTGTGACCCGGAGCCTTAGGCGCGATCATGATCACGTCGAGGTCGGCACGCGGTACGACCTGGTTGTAGTGAATCGCGAAGCCGTGGGAGAAGGCCAGGGTCGCGCCTTTCTTCAGGTTCGGCTCGACTTCGTTCTTGTACAGCTGCGACTGGAACTCGTCCGGGGTCAGGATCATGACCAGGTCGGCAGCAGCAACGGCGGACGGCACGTCGGTTACTTTCAGACCGTGCGCTTGGGCCTTGGCCACAGTGGCGGAACCAGGACGCAGGCCAACGGTTACATCGACACCGGAATCTTTCAGGTTGCAGGCCTGGGCGTGACCCTGGGAGCCGTAACCGATGATGGCGACTTTTTTGCCCTGGATGATCGAAAGGTCGCAATCTTTATCGTAATAAACTTTCATGAATTTCCCCTATTTACTGAGGCCGCTCGGGCCGCTCGCTAAATGTTTAGATGCTCAGCACTTTGTCGCCACGGGCGATGCCGGTGACGCCACTGCGTACGGTTTCCAGGATTGAGCTAGTGCCCACGGCCTGGATGAAACTGTCTAGCTTGTCGCTGGTTCCCGCAAGCTGGATGGTGTAGACGCTACTGGTCACGTCGACAATCTGCCCACGGAAGATGTCGGTAGTGCGCTTGATCTCAGCACGCTGAGCACCGGTAGCCTTGACCTTGACCAGCATCAACTCACGCTCGATGTGCGCGCTTTCCGACAGGTTCACCAGCTTGACCACTTCGATCAGCTTGTTGAGGTTCTTGGTGATCTGCTCGATCACCTCATCGTGGCCGACTGTGGTCAAGGTCAGACGCGACAAGGTCGGGTCTTCGGTCGGCGCCACGGTCAGACTTTCGATGTTGTAGTTACGTTGCGAGAACAGACCGACCACGCGGGACAATGCGCCGGGCTCGTTTTCCAGCAGCAGGGAGATGATGTGTCGCATGGTTTAAGTCCGCTCCGTCTTGCTCAGCCACATGTCACGCATGGCGCCATCTTTGATCTGCATCGGGTAGACGTGTTCGCTGGTGTCCACCTGAATGTCGAGGAACACCAGGCGATCTTTCATCGCGAAGGCTTCTTCCATTTTCGGCTTCAGATCTTTCAGCTCGGTGATGCGCATGCCGACATGACCATAGGCCTCCGCCAGCTTGACGAAGTCCGGCAGCGACTCCATGTAGGAGTGCGAGTGACGGCTGCTGTACATCATGTCCTGCCACTGGCGCACCATGCCCAGCGCGCCGTTGTTCAGGTTGACGATTTTCACCGGCAGGTCGTACTGCAGGCAGGTCGACAACTCCTGAATGTTCATCTGGATGCTGCCCTCGCCCGTTACGCAGGCGACGTCGGCATCCGGGAAGCTCAGCTTTACGCCCATCGCCGCCGGGAAACCAAAGCCCATGGTGCCGAGGCCGCCTGAGTTGATCCAGCGATTGGGTTTGTTGAAGCGGTAGTACTGCGCCGCGAACATCTGGTGCTGGCCCACGTCGGAAGTGATGAAGGCATCGCCATGGGTCACTTCGCTGAGGGTTTCAATCACCGTCTGCGGCTTGATGATGCTGCCGTCGCCCTTGTCATAAGGGAAGGTGCCATGACCGGCACGCCATTCATCAACCTGCTTCCACCAGCTGGCCACCGCGTCTTTATTCGGGGTTTCGCCGATTTCCTTGAGGATCGCGACCATCTCGGTCAACACGCTATCCACCGGACCAACGATCGGCACGTCGGCCTTGATGGTCTTGGAGATCGAAGCAGGGTCGATATCGATGTGGATGATCTTGGCGTTCGGGCAGAACTTGGCTGGGCCATTGATGACCCGGTCATCGAAGCGCGCGCCGACGGCGAGAATCACATCGGCATGATGCATCGCCAGGTTGGCGGTGTAGCTGCCGTGCATGCCGAGCATGCCGAGGAACTGACGATCGGTGCCCGGATAGCCGCCAAGGCCCATCAGGGTATTGGTGACTGGCAGGTTAAGCATCTGCGCCAACTCGGTCAGCGGCGCCGCGGCGCCACCCATGATCACGCCACCACCCGAATACAGAATTGGCCGTTTGGCCGCCAGCAGCATCTCGGCCGCCTTGCGGATCTGCCCCGAATGGCCACGCACGGCCGGGCTGTAGGAACGCAGCTTGGCTTTCTTCGGATAGACGTACTCGAACTTCTCGGCCGGGTTGGTCATGTCCTTGGGAATATCGACTACCACCGGGCCTGGGCGGCCGGACTGGGCGATATAAAAGGCCTTCTTCATGACCTCGGGGATTTCCGACGGGTGCTTGATCATAAAGCTGTGCTTCACGATCGGCCGGGAGATACCGATCATATCGGTTTCCTGGAACGCATCGGTACCGACCATGTTGCTCGGCACCTGCCCCGACAACACGACCATCGGGATCGAGTCCATGTAGGCGGTGGCAATCCCGGTGATGGCGTTGGTCGCGCCAGGACCGGAGGTCACCAGGACCACACCGGCCTTACCGGTAGCACGGGCATAGCCGTCGGCCATATGGGTAGCCGCTTGTTCGTGACGAACCAGGATGTGGGTCACTTCCGGTTCTTTGAACAAGGCATCGTAAATATGCAGGAGGGCACCACCGGGGTACCCGTAAATATGCTTAACGCCTTCGTCACGCAAAAAGCGGACGACCATTTCAGCGCCAGATAAAAGCTCCACGTTGTTCACCTCTAAAACGCCAGAGAACCGCCCACAACTGAACGGTCTGAATAGGTTTACTGCCAAGCAGAGCATGAGCGACGGTGGTCGCCGACTACGTCAGCTACTACTGAGCAAGTATTGGGAATGCCCCAAAGTGTTGCGGGGTTTTCCCACCCAGCGCGAGGTAACGCGTTGCGGGTGTAACAGGTCGGCGCGGGTGTGCGCCTCATGTCTACTGAGCTAAAGCCTGCTTGCGGCGGACTCCACTACAGCGAACGTTGAATTGTTCGGATTAGGCCGCAGCAAGTCAAGTCATCCGTAGCGGATTCTTCAATCTACTGCTGTGACCTAACGCAGGATGACGATTCACGACTTTTGGTTATAGTAGGTGCCAGGTTCCGCAGCTAACAAAAGGACACAGTATGCGACGCATGATTCTCACGGGCAGTTTGCTGCTCGCCCTAAGTGCCACGGCCATGGCCAGCCAGGTCTACAAATGGGTCGACGCACAAGGCATTACCCACTTCGGTGCGCAACCACCGCAAGACCAGGACGCCACCTCGATCAACACCGTCGCAGCGCCGCCCAAACCACCAGCTCCGCCAGCACCGCCCAAGCTCGACAGCCAAATCGAGGCCGACAAGCAAAAAGCCATCGATGACAAAGTCAAAAAGGATGTGGCAACCCAGGAGACCGAGCGCAAGAAGTATTGCGAGACCGTGCGCACCAACTTGGCTCAGCTACAGAACAACCCGCGGCTCCGCGCTGAGGTCAATGGCGAAACCCGCCGGCTGACCGAAGAGGAGCGCCAGGGTCGTATCACGGAAAGTGAAAAAGCCATCGCCGAAAACTGCAAGTGATCCGCCCCGAGGTGCGGCCTACGCCGCACCTCCGATCAAGCGATCGAACTCGCCGAGTATCTCCAACAAGGTCTTGGCCTTAGCGCTGCGCTCGCTATAGACCACCTCCGCCATCGGCCGGATGCCTGAAGTCGTAGGCAGTGGCTTGCCACACTCCACGATCAGCTTCATTCGCGGCAGGAAAACCCACTGCAGCCACTCCTCGAAAGCCAGGCTATCGACGCAAAATGGCTGCTCGCTAGCCAGGGCTTCAGCGCTAGGTGGCGTTGCTGCCCACCAGCCTTGCAGGCGCAGCTCACGCTCAATCAGCAGCAACTGCTCGGCCAACAGCGGCAGGCGAGCATCCATCAGAGATTGACTCGGGCACGCTCGCGGGCTTGTAGCGCACCCGCCGCATTGCCCTGCCGCTCACGGGCTTGCGCGATCAGCCCCCACAGGCTCGCCTGCAAGGCTGGACGACCATTCGCATAGGTCAGGCCACGCTGGGCGAATTGCTCCGCCTGGGACGCATCCCCTTGTGCCAGACGCACCTGGGCCAAGCGGTAGAGCACCTGCGGTTCACGCGGAGCGATACGTTGGGCGCGCTCCAGGCTGGACGAGGCGCCGTTCAAGTCGCCATTGCTCTGCTGTTGCTGAGCGGTAGTCAACAGTGCCAGCACCGGCCCATCGAGTTGCTCATCCGCCGCCAAGCCGCCGGCGGCAGGAATTCCGCTCGGCAGCACAGGCGCCGGCACCGTATAGCCACCGCTGGTCAGCGGCGCAGTGCTGATAGGGCCGGGGCTAATCGGCGCACTACCGCTCGAGCCGCCCATCGGCGCACTGGTTGCCGGGAAGGTCTGGATTGGCGCCGAGCTACCGCCCGCCCCTGGCACCATCACCACGACCCCGGAGTCCTGTGGAACCGCTTGCGGCTGCGCGGGACCTGGGCGATAAACACCGCCACCACCGACAGCAGGCCTATCGGCGGACAGCGGCGCGCCGGAGTCCACGACCGGAATAGCGCCGCGCGGCACATTGGCACAACCCGTCAGCAGGGCGGTGGCCGCTAACGCTGGAATCAACCACTTATTCACTGAGCACCTCTTCACTTAATTCATCCAGCCGCGCACCCAGTCCATGACTTCGTCCACTGGCGCCTGGATACCGCAGGCAGCCCCAGGGGGCGGTTCACTACCGCGAATATACGGCATCTGCACGGCATTCGGGCAGCTCGAATCGGAGCCCTGACCGCTATTGGCATCGACCCAAGCCTGAACGACATTATCCGGCAACGGCATGTTCAACGGCAGCGGATCGGCCTTACGCATGAAGCCGGTCCAGACCTGCAACGCACCGGTAGCGCCCGTCAGTGGCGTCGAGCCGTTATCGTCGCGTCCGAGCCAGACCACCGCGAGCAGATCCTGGCTGAAGCCGGCGAACCAGCTATCTCGCGAATCGTTACTGGTGCCGGTTTTGCCGGCCAGATTCAGCGAACTGGGTAGCTGGCTGTAGACCGAGCGCCCGGTGCCTTCGCGCATCACGCGCTGCATGGCGTTTTGCACCAGATAAATCGCGCCCGGATCGAAACGCTGCTGAATCTGGAACGGATAACGCTTCAGCGGCTCCCCTTCGGCAGTCAAGACACTGCGAATGCCACGCAGCGGGGTGTTGAAACCGCCGTTGGCCAGGGTCTGATACATGGTCGCCACTTCGATCGGGCTCAGCGCACCGGCGCCGAGCAGCATCGAGGGATAGGCCGGCCACTCGCGCGAGACGCCAAGCCGTTCCAGGGTTTTCAGCACCGTCGGCACGCCCAACTCCAGGCCGAGCTTGGCCGTGGACAGGTTGTAGGAGTTGGTCAGGCCCTGATACAGGTAAATAGTGCCATGCGCCTTGCGATCGTAGTTTTGCGGGCGCCACACCTGGCCATCCTGACCTTTCACCGAGAACGGTTCATCGACCAGCCAACTGGTCAGGGTGTACTGACTCGGGCGTTCCAGCGCGGTCAGGTAAACCGCCGGCTTGATCAGCGAGCCAATCGGCCGTACCGCATCCAACGCCCGATTGAAACCGGCGAAACGCGGCTGACGGCTGCCAAGCATGGCTTGGATTTCACCGCTTTCGGGGTTGGTCACGACCATCGCCGCTTCCACCTGATCGACCCCCTTGCGCCCAGACAGCCCCGTCAGCGTCGAGTTGAGCGCGCCTTCGGCCTTTTGCTGGAGGATGGGATCGAAGCTGGTGAAAATGCGCAGACCTTCCTCGGTCAAGTCCTCGTCCCGATAGTCCTGACGCAACTGACGCTTAACCAAGTCGAGGAACGCCGGGTAAGAGCTGTCGGCCAGACTGCCGCGCTTGGTCACCCCCAGCGGCATCTTCTTGGCTGCGGCGGCCGCCTCTGGAGTCACCACGTTCTGCGCCGCCAACAGGTCAATGACCAAATTACGCCGCTCCAACACCCGCTCCGGAAAGCGCCGCGGGCTGTAGTAGGACGGCCCCTTGACGATACCGACCAACAGCGCCACTTGATGCAATTTCAGCTCGGCCAGCGGCTGGCTGAAGAAATATTGGCTGGCCAGGCCGAAGCCATGCACCGCGCGCTGGCCGTCTTGACCAACGAACACCTCGTTGAGGTAAGCCTCGAGAATCTCCTGCTTGTCGTAATGCAGCTCGAGCAGCAACGCCATCAGCGCCTCGGTGGCCTTACGGCTAAGGCTGCGCTCGCTGCTCAGGTAGAAGTTCTTCACCAACTGCTGGGTCAGCGTACTGCCGCCCTGGCGCATTTCCCCGGCACTGGCATTGACCCAGAAGGCGCGGGCGATGGACTTCGGTGACACCCCGAAGTGATGGAAGAACTCCCGGTCCTCCACCGCCACCAGGGTTTCCACCAGATAGGGCGGCACCTGATCCAGCTTGATCAGGATGCGATCCTCGTGGTGCGCCGGATAGAGGCCGCCGATCAGCAACGGCTCCAGCCGCGCCACGGCGAGCTCCTTACCGCTGGCCTGGGTAAGTCCTGCAACATAGTCACCGGAGAACTTCACCCGAATTCGTTGGGCCGGCTCGGCACCTTCATAAAACTGAAAGCCGCGAGTATTCAGCTCGACGTTATTGCCCGCCACCGCCGCCGCGCCCGGGCCATTGGCGGCGCTTTCGCGCCGGTAGCCAAGGGCGTCCAACTCCGTCAGGAAGTCGTTCTTGGCCAGCTTCTGACCGACGAACAGCTCCAACGGGCGAGCGTAAACCTTGGCCGGCACCGTCCAGCGCTTGCCGGAGAATTTCTCCTGCACCACGGCATCCAGATAAACGGCGAAACCGGCCAACACCACTAGGCCGACCAGGCTGAGCTTTAGCAGCCAACCAAGCCACGGGCGCATGCCGCCAGAACGGTGTTTGCGGCGCGAACGAGAAGAACGAGGGGATCGAGTACGAGTCATGGCGGCGCATTATACGCACTTTAACTAGCGCAGGCAGGCGCCTCCTGGCGGTTTGCAGAGCCGCGCACAGCCGCCATAATGACGGCCTTCTAACCCATCCGTAATTCAAGGATAGACCGTGAGCCAGCCCCTGATCGCCGCCCTGCAGAACCCGGCCCTTTACCCACACCCGGTGGACGGTTTCCAGGTCATCGAGACGCATATCTCCTGGGTGCTGCTAACCGGCCCCTATGCCTACAAGATCAAGAAGCCGGTGAATTTCGGCTTTCTCGACTTCACCGACCTCAGCGCGCGTCAGCACTTTTGCAACGAAGAGCTGCGCCTTAATCAGCGCCTGACCCAAGGCCTGTACCTGGAAGTCCTGCCGATCAGCGGCAGCCTCGAGGCGCCACAGCTGGGCGGTGATGGCCCGGTCATCGAATATGCCCTGAAGATGCGCCAGTTCCCGCAGAGCCAACTGCTCGGCGAAGTTCAGGCCCGCGGCGAACTGACCACTGCGCATATCGACGCCCTCGCCCGGCAGATCGCCAGCTTCCACCTGGTCGCCCCACGGGTCGCCCTCGAGCATCCGCTCGGCACCCCGACCGCGATCATGGCGCCGGTCACCCAGAACTTCGAACAGGCCCGCGCCATGCTCTCCGAAAAGGCCGACCTGCAGCAGTTGGATGCCCTGCAGGCTTGGGCCGAAAGTAGCTTCGCGCGGCTCGAGCCGTTGCTTGAACGGCGCAAGGCCGAAGGTTTCATTCGCGAATGCCATGGTGACATCCACCTGGGCAATGTCACCCTGCTCGATGGCGAAGTGGTGCTGTTCGACTGCATCGAGTTCAACGAACCGTTCCGCCTGATCGACATCGCCTCGGATGCCGCCTTTCTCGCCATGGACCTGGAGGACCGTGGCCTCAAGCCGCTGGCGCGGCGCTTCGTCAGTGCCTGGCTGGAACAGACCGGTGACTACGCCGCACTGGAGTTGCTGAACTTCTACAAGGCCTACCGCGCCATGGTGCGCGGCAAGGTCAGCCTGTTCCGCCTCGGCCAGGAACAGGATGCCGTGCAGCGTGCGGTGATCCTGCGCCAGTACCGCAGCTATGCCGCCTTGGCGGAAAGCTACAGCGCAATTCCTTCGCGCTTCCTCGCCATCACCCACGGGGTTTCCGCCGTCGGCAAAAGCCATGTGGCCATGCGCCTGGTCGAAGCACTCGGCGCCATCCGCCTGCGCTCGGATGTGGAGCGCAAGCGTTTGTTCGGTGAGCAAGCCGTCGTTGACCAAGGCCAACTGACCGCCGGCATCTATAGCCAGAACGCCGGTGTGGCCACTTATCAGCGCCTGCACCAACTGGCTGATGCCGCGCTGCATGCCGGCTTCCCGGTGGTGATCGACGCCACCTACCTAAAGCACGCTCAGCGCGAAGCCGCCTGGCAGGTCGCGGAGGAAACCGGCGCGCCATTCCTGATCCTCGACTGCCAGGCCCCGGAAAGCGTTATCACCAACTGGCTGGCACAACGCCAGAGCGCCGGTCAGGACCCGTCCGATGCCACTTTGGAAGTCATCCAGGCCCAGCAGGCCAGCCGCGAGGCCCTCGATGCCGAAGAGCTGGCCCATAGCAAGCGCGTCGAGACCCATGAGAGCGCCAGCCTGGACAGTTTGATCGCGCGGATTCGCCAACGCCTGCCGGGGCTCTAAGCAGTCCCGGGGTTAGCCAGAAGAGCCGCGGCGAGCAGAGCGCGCCGTGGCCTCTATACTGCCGGTGAACCCGTCACCGGAAACCCGCCATGAGCCAGCCGCGTCAGCTTGATCATCCGCTTTACCGTTTCCTGCATGACGAAGACATCCCCGGCCTCAACGCGCACAAGCCCCAGAGCGGCGAAATCGACCTCTCCAATGGTGATTTCCGCGGCCTCGATGTGCGCGCCTTGAACGCCGATGGCATTAACTTTACCGATGCCTACTTTCGCGCTGCCGACTTGCGCGGTCTCGACCTCCGGCAAGCCCGCATGGAAGGCGCGAGCCTGGCGCACGCACAGATCTCCGGGGCTTATTTTCCGCTTGAGCTGAGCGCCGACGAGATCCTCATGTCGCTCAACTTCGGCACCCGCATGCGCTACCGAGCGACCTAATCGCATGAGTGAAATTGCCCGTTTATTCGGCGCCCGAGCGGGCGCTTACGCCAGCTTCCGTCCGGAATATCCGGCCGAACTCTTCGCCTGGCTGGCCGAACACAGCCCCGCACGGCAACACGCGCTGGATATCGCCTGCGGCAACGGCCAAGCCAGCCGCCCACTGCTCGCGCATTTCGAGCAGGTACTCGCCTGCGATGCCAGCGTCGAGCAACTGGCGGCCAGCCAGGAGCTGCAAGGAGTTGAGCTATTTGCCGCGAATGCCGAGGCACTGCCCTTAGCCGCCAGCAGCCTGGACTTGATCGTAGTCGCACAAGCCCTGCACTGGTTCGCCACCCCCGTGTTTTTCACCGAGGTACGCCGCCTCCTCAAGCCCGGCGGACTGTTCTGCGCCTGGTGTTACAGCTTGATGCGCATCGACCACGCACTCGATGCGGTGATCGACGAGTTCTACCACAACAGGCTCGGCGGCTATTGGCCACAGGGGCGCGCCAGCGTAGATGTCGGTTATCGCGACCTGCAGGCACCCTTCCCCCTCACCCAGCTGCCGCCTTTCGCAATTGCAGTGGAATGGAGTTTCGAGCATCTGGCCGGCTATCTGCGCACCTGGTCGGCCGTCCAGCGCTGGGAGCGTCAACACGGCCGCGACCCGGTGGCCGAACTGACGCCGGCGCTGCAACAGGCCTGGGGCGATGTCGATCAGCCACGCTTTGTCCGCTGGCCGCTACACTTTCTTGCAGGCTTCCCGACTCACTAAATCTTGGGTAGCAATGCCCCATCGCAAGGAGGCAGGATGAACGACGAACTGCAGCACCTGAAGAACCTGGGCAAAACCTCGGCGCAGTGGCTGCACGCCGTCGGTATCCACAGCGCCACCGACTTGCGCCGGCTAGGTGCGGTCGGCGCCTACCGAGCGGTGCAGGCACGCGGCTTTCGCGCCTCGAAAGTCTTGCTGTATGCGATCGAAGGCGCGTTGCTCGATGTGCATTGGAATGAGTTGCCTCCCGCCCATAAAGCGGCGTTGAATGGCCAGCTGGATGCCACGCTGTCGCACAATAAGAGCTAGCTCACAACCTCTGCGCGCGGTGATTTACGTAAGTCTTGGCGCAACCTATTGTCTCAGGGACGTTCGTGCGTTCTCGTCAGCCCAGCCAGCTCAAGGAATTACTCTATGTATCTACTCGGGGAGCAACCGGCCTACGCCGATCAGCTGATCAACCGACTGCAAGGCATCCCCACCCAGCTGCTGGAGGGCCTGGAACCTAGCGGTGCCCCGCTGCGCCTTGAGCGGGTCGAAGACCTGGCGCAGATACTGCCGGGCAAGCAGCTGTTTATTATCGAAAGTGGTTTGCTGCATGGGCTGGTTGACGAGCGCCCGCTGTTCTACCTGCAGGAAGGTGACTTGGTTGGCCTGCGCCAGGGCATCGAACTGCCCCGCTGCCGTTACAGCAGCGAAGAACCACTGAGCCTGACTCCGTATCTGCGCGCCGATGTGTTTAAGCACATCTATGCCAGCGAGCATCGCCAAGAGCTGTTCATCCAATACCTGATCGGCCATACCGCCCTGCTCTCTGACGCTCTAGCGCGCCTGAAGCAGCCGGAAATTCGCCCGGCTACGGGCTTCCAGCATTTTGCCGCGGGCGAAGAATTGATCCACCAAGGCGACGAGGCCGATCACGTCTTCATCATTATAGAGGGCCGCGCCGAAGCCTATGTCGACGGGCACAAAGTCGGCGATGTACAGAAGGATGAGATCTTCGGCGCCATGGCCGTGTTTACCCGCGAGAAGCGCAGCGCCACGGTATTGGCCAGTGAGCCCTGTACCGTGATGGCGATTCCCAAAGAGCAATTTCTCAGCCTGATGCAGAGCAACCCGCGGATCGCCCACAGCCTGGTCGAGAGCATGGCGCGCCGCATCGACCTGCTAAACAAGGAAGTCACCCGGCTGCGGCTACCGCGCAGCGAGACGTAGAGCCCGCTCTGCCCACCAAGAACCCGGCCCTGCGCCGGGTTCTTGGCTTCTGTGAGCCGGATTGAGCCGAGTTAGAAAAAGTTGCAAACGGAGTGTTGACATACAAATGAGAATTGTTATTATTACCACAGCTGGTCGCGAGATCAGCCGGTAAGCTGAGAGACCATTCAGTCGGACTTTTCAGATTATCTCCTCATCAGGCTAATCACGGTTTTGACCCGGCTCTGCCGGGTCTTTTTTTGCCCGCAGATTTTACCGCGACAGCGACGGGTAAGAAAAAGCCGCCCGAGGGCGGCTCAGTTCTGACTCGACGACTGACGCCGCAGTTTGGCGCAGTGGTCCTGCTCCGGCTGCGCCGCGCTGTACCAGACAAAATCGGCGGTCCCGGCAGCCACCGGTTTACCGACCTCAGCCAATATCAGCACCAGGCTGCCCTGCGCGGCGCCCAGATCGGCCAGGTGCAGCGGCACCCCCAGATCACGCCGCACATGGAAGGCGCCGGCGAACAAGATCGCCGGCTCTAGCGCAGCCAACAGCCGCTCGGCCATCCGCCGATCGCGCCGTTGCTGCACGGCGAGCATGGCCGGCAACTGATCCTCAGGCAGTAGCCCGCAATGCGACTCGCGAATTTGCGCCAGCAATGCGGTGCGCACCGCCGCCGCGGTCGAGGCCGTGCCACTGAGCGCCGGCCGCGCGGCGTAGATCTGCATGATTTCACTGCGGTCCAGATTGGCCGACAGCACCGGATAAGGCTGAGCCAAGGCATAACGCAGGATCGGCCCGTACAACGCCCAATCCCAGTTCTGCTGCCAAGCTAAGGCGCCCGGCAGATCGGCCAGCGGCTGGCCTGCCGCCATGGCCGCCCGTGCCTGCTCGACCTTGGTCTGCTGGTCCGGATTGAGCATTTCCAGCAACAGGCTGCCTTGCGCCCGCTGCGCCGCCAGCGCCTGCAACAACCACAATTGCAAAGCATGGTGATCCGGGTTGTCGTGCTGCTCGCCGACCAACACCCGCGGAGCTTTTGCCAGACGCTCGAGCAGTTGCCGTGGGGTCAGTTGCTCACCACTGCGCAGATCGCGGATCACGCCGAGGTCGGCATGTTCAAGCCCTTCGGGACTCTGCCAGGCCGGCAGCGGCGGCACCGACTGGCAGGCCGCCAACGCCAGCAAACCCAGCAATACAATGAAGCGCATCGAATTTCCTTAGCGGGCAATGATCAGGGGATGACCCCGTTCCGGGTGGCGCTGCACCAGCACCTCCAGGCCGAACACCGCTTGCAGCGGCTCGGCCCGCAGCACCTCATCCGGGCAACCTAGCGCATGCGGACGGCCACGCTCCAGCAGCAGCACGCGGTCGCAATAACGCGCCGCCAGGTTCAGGTCATGCAGAATCACCAGCACCGCCGCACCGCGCTCGGCAAAGGTGCGCGTCGCCTGCAGGGTGGTGTGTTGATGCAAGGGGTCGAGCATCGAGGTCGGCTCATCCAGCAACAGGCTCTGCCCCGCCGCACCGGGCCACAGCTGCGCCAGGACCCGGGCCAGATGCACGCGCTGGCGCTCACCGCCGGACAGTTCCAGATAGCTACGCCCGGCCAGGTGCATGGCATCCGCCGCGACCAATGCTGCATCGATGATCTGCGCATCCCTCGCACGGCCACTGGCGTGCGGCAGGCGGCCCATGCCGACCACCTCCTCGACCCGGAAAGCAAAGTTCAGGGTCGAACTCTGCGGTAACACGGCCAAGCGCCGGGCGCGCTCGGGGCCGGGCCACTCGGCGAGCGGGCGCCGATCCAGCAGAACCTGCCCATGGGTCGGGCTCAATTCGCCAGCCAGCGCGTCGAGCAAGGTGCTCTTGCCCGCGCCATTCGGGCCGAGCACTCCGAGCACTTCGCCCGGCTGTAGTTCGAGGTTGATATCCGTCAGCACGAGCTTAGCGCCACGCCGCACTGCCAGACTTTCTGCACGCAGCATCAGGCACGTCCTCGCAGCAATAGATAAAGGAAGAACGGCGCACCCAGCAGCGCGGTGACAATCCCGATCGGCAACTCCGCTGGCGCCAGGGCCAAGCGCGCCAGCACGTCCGCGAAGAGCAACAGGCTTGCCCCCGCCAATGCCGAGGCAGGCAGCAGCACGCGGTGATCCGGCCCGACCAGCAAGCGCAACAGGTGCGGCACCACCAGGCCGATAAAGCCGATCATCCCCGCCGCCGCCACCGCGGCGCCGACGCCCAGCGCGGTACAGAACACCAACTCGCGCTTCAAACGCTCGACCTCGAAGCCCAGATGGCGTGCCTCGGACTCACCGAGCAGCAAGGCATTCAAGGCCTTGGCCCGGCGCGGCAACCACAGCCCGACACCGGCAGTGACCAGCAACAACGGCCACAGCCGCGCATAGCTGGCGCCGTTGAGGCTGCCGAGGTTCCAAAAGGTCAGGGTGCGCAGCGTCGCGTCATCGGCCAAGTAGGTGAACAGGCCGATGGCCGCGCCAGCCAGGGCCGTCAGGGCGATACCGGCCAGCAGCATGGTCGCGACGCTAGTCTGGCCATCCCGACGACCGAGGCGGTAGACCAGCGCGGTCACACCCAAGCCGCCAGCGAAAGCACAGAGCGACAGCAGATAGGGCGCGACAGCCTCCGGCAGACCGCCGAACGCGGCGCCACCGACTATGGCAAGCGCCGCACCGAGGGCCGCGCCACTGGAGACACCGACCAAACCGGGATCCGCCAAGGGATTGCGAAACAACCCCTGCATCGCCACCCCGGACAACGCCAGCACCGCGCCAACAGCCAAGCCCAACAGGGTTCGCGGCATACGGATTTGCCCGAGGATCAACTCGGCCTGCTCCAGCCCCAGGCCAGACAACGGCACGCCAAGCAGACGTAGCGCGGCGCGCAGGGTGTCGGCCAGCGGCAAGCTGACCGGCCCCAAGGCCAGCGACAGCCAGAGCGCGAGCACCAGCAACAAGCCCAGGGCGATAAACAGTGAGCGCGATTGAACTACAGGATTCATGGTTGCGGCTTAGCTTCGGCGGTCAGGGCTTGCGCGGCAGGATAGAAGGCTGCGCTCAGCACTGCCAGCCCAGCGGGAATCCGCGGGCCCAGCCCGCCGACCAGCAGGGTCGGATCCAGCTCCAGCAAGCGGCCAGCGCGCGCCGCGCGGGTCGCAGCCAACGCCGGGTTGTGTTTGAGCAGTGCCTGCTTGGCGGCAGCCCCGGCCAAGCCGCGATCGGCGAAGATCAGCACCTCCGGGTCCAGTGCCAGCAGCGCCTCGGTCGACAGCGCCTTGTAGCCGGCATGCGTGGTCACATTGCGCCCACCGGCCTGCTCGATCAGCCAGGCCGCAGCGGTATCGCGCCCCGCCGCCAGCGGGCTACTGCCCGCGTGACCGAGCAGCAACAGGACCCGCGGCGCCGGCTGGCTGCGCTGTGCCGCCGCAACCCAGCGCGCCTGCGTCTGCAGACGCTGCCGGTAGGCGGCCAGCACCTGAGCCGCACGCTGCTGCGCGCCGAGCAGCGCCCCGATACGCGTCAGGCTGTGCTCCAAGGTCGGCAAATCGGCCTGGGTCGACAGTGCCTCGATACGCACCCCGGCCCTCTTGACCTGCTCCAGTACCGGCGGCGGGCCCACTTCCTCACTGCCCAGTAGCAGGTCAGGCTTCAGGCTGAGGATGCCCTCGGCGGCCAGTTGCCGCTGATAGCCAAGGCTCGGCAGGGCTTTCAATCGCGCAGGGTGCTGACTGGTGGTATCCACGCCGACCAGCTTGGCTTCACCGCCCAGCTCGACTATCCATTCGCTCAGCGAGCCCCCCGCGCTGACCCAGCGTTGCGGCAAGGGTTCGGCGGCGCAGGCCAACTGACTCAGCAGAAAACCGCCGCAAAGGCTGGCAAGACAGGCTGTAAGGCGCATGGCAAATCGACTCCATCAACATTCGATATCCCGCTGGGCCTGCCGTTGGAGCAGAGCCAGCGGGTTGAAAACAACCTAGGTGAGCGGCGCTTAGGCATCCAAGGCCGCGGCGGTTTCGGCCAGCGTGCGCCAGTCGTCCCGCTCCGGGATGCCCGGCTTGCGCACGCCGAAGAGCTGGACGATCAACTCGCCCTCCGCATCGAAGGCTTCCCAACTGGTGATCACGCCATCCGTGCTCGGTTTGCGCACCCGCCACAACTCGGCCACCGACGGGCTCTTGAGGTGCAGATTGAACTCGGGGTCGAGCACGTTGAACCAGCTGTCCAGCCAGCGCAGGTTGCGCACCGGGCCGCTGTGGATCTGGATGCAGTGGCGGTTGCCGACAAACAGCATCAGCGGCACTTGGGCCGCGCCCGCCGCCTCCAGCAACTTCGGCAGCTCGGCCGGTGCGAGGGGTTCGGCCCAGTCGCGCCCGGCCAGCCGCAACGCCTGGGTGCGTGTCGCGCCGTGCTGTTTCAATAGCGCAAAGAAGTGGTGAGTGTCTTTCAAGGTCGACCAGCCGACGCGCAGCGAATTGACGTCGATCAAGCCGTCCGCCGTCGGCGCCGCGCGCACCGGTTGCGGTTGCAGGTCGAGTTCGGCGCTCTGCTCGGCCGCGCGAAAGCGCTCGAGCAGCGGCGCCCAGGCCTTGAGCTCGCTGTCCTCGGTGAGAAACACCTTATGCACCGCCACGCCCTGGCGGTCAAAGACCTGGATACTGCGCTGGACGCCTTTGCCGGTGGGCTCCTCGATGGCAAACACACTGGCCCAACCAGCGAGGAACAGCCGCAGGTCGATGTCGGCCGACACCACCAGGCCCATCTGCCCATTCGGCGTCACCGTCACTTCGCGGTAATAGCCCTTGCGCTCATGCACGCAGTGCTCGTTACGGGTCAGCGCCATCACATAGCCCAGCTCGCCGAGGGCTGGCAACAGCGCCGGCCAGTCGGGTTGCAGCCGCTGGGTATCGACGCCCAGCCGGCTGGCGATCAGCTCCGCCTCGCTGACCGCCAGACGCTCGGCGGCATCCCGCGCGCGCAGACGTGGCTGCTCGGTGCGCAGCACCTGCCAGGCCAGGTAAAGGTCATTGGCCACCGCGGCGGCTTGGGTCTGAGTGCTCATGGATGGAACTCCTTCATCACAATCAACGGCTCGCCGTCAGGGCGAACTCGACAGGTATTTGTACGCGGCTGGGTACGGCGCGGCCGTCCTCGGTTTCCGGGCGGAAACGCCAGGCGGCGACGGCCTGCACAGCGGCCGCATCCAGGCTGGCGACCCCAGAAGAACGCAGCACCTGCAAGGCCCGCTGCCGGCCTCGTTCGTCCAGCCGCACTTCGAGCAACACCACGCCCTGCTGATTTCGTCGCTTTGCCTGCGCCGGGTAACGCGGCGGAACGGGCGACTGCAGAAATGCCGGCGCACTACTGAACACTTCTCGGCTGGCCGGCTGCATCGGCACCGGTGCCGCCGCGGCCGTCAACGCCAGAGTTGCACGCTCACCGCGGCTGACCGCCGGCGCGGTTTTCGCCGCCAGCCGCACGGGCTTGGGCGGCGCCGGTGGCCGCTGCGGCGAGGCTTTTGCCGGCACTCGCGCCGGCACCTTGGCGCGCGCCAGTGCAGCTGGTGCCACGGCTGCAGGCGCTTGCACAACAGGCGCCGGCGGCGTAGCCGATGGCGCTAGCGAAAGCATTCGGGGCGCTGCCTGCAACTGAATCGTCATCACCGCCACCTCCGCCACCTGCGGCCGCCCCAGACCGAGAGTCGAGTCGCGCAGCAGCAGGCCCGCGAGTGCATGCAGCGCCAGCGACAGCAGGAAATACAGCGAGAAACGCAACATCGAAGGGCTGACCTTATCAAAACAAATCTATTTGATAATTATTTGCATCTGCATGTCAATCTCGCTACCGTCTGCCGCCGATGCCAAACCGGTGGCCACCGAAGTCACCTGCACGTTCTCGCTTCAGGAGCCCGTCCATGTCCAAACACCCACCCTTCTCCCGCCGTTCCTGGCTCGCACTGCTTCTGCTGTCGCCATCAATGGCCTCTGCTGCAGAAAAAGCCGCGACCCAGTTCGATACCGTCACGGTCACCGCTACGCGTAACGAGCAGACCCTCGATCAGGTGCCGAGTACCGTTTCGGTGCTGACCGAGCGCGACATCGACCAGCACAACGTGAAGAACATCAAGGATCTGGTGCGCTATGAGCCGGGGGTTTCGGTGGGCGGCAGCGGCAGCCGCTTCGGCCTGTCGGGCTTCACCATTCGCGGCATCGGCGGTAATCGGGTGTTGACCCAGGTCGATGGCGTGAGCCTGCCGAACACGTTTTCCTTCGGCGGCTTCCTCAGCGCCCAACGCGACTACGTCGACCCGAATAGCGTGAAGCAGGTGGAAATCATCCGCGGGCCCGCCAGCTCGCTGTATGGCAGCGATGCCATCGGCGGCGCGGTGAGTTTTCTGACCAAGGATGCAGCGGACTACCTGGAGGACGGCAATGACACCTACGCTCGCCTGAAAACCGGTTACGACGGCTCGGATGACAGCTGGCTGCGTAGCACCACCCTGGCCGGCCGCCAGAATCAGGTCGACGTGCTGCTGCATCTGGGCCGACGCACCGGCCAGGCGCTTGACACGCACGGCGGCAACGACGGGATTGGCAGCGCACGCGAGGAGGCCAATCCGCTCGACTACAGCACCGACAACCTGCTGGGCAAGCTGGGCTGGGACTACGCCGAAGGGGCGCGCCTGCAACTGACCTACGAGCGCTATCAGGATGAGGTCGACACCCGGGTGCTGAGCAATTACAGCTCCAGCGCCACCATTCGCACGCAGGACGCCAGGGACAGCGTCGACCGCGAGCGCTTCTCGCTCAATCACAGCCTGCAACTCGACAGCCCGCTGGCTGACCGGGTGCAATCGCAGCTCAGCCATCAAGACAGCCAGACCCGCCAGCGCACCTACGAAAACCGGATCGTCGGCGCACAACCGCGCTTTCGCACCCGTGATTCGCACTACAACGAGAAGCTCTGGGTGTTCAACAGCCAACTGGACAAAGGCTTTGCCCTGGGTTCGAGCCAGCATGACCTTACCTATGGTGTCGACCTCAAGCGCTTGAACAACTCCGATCTACGCGAAGGCGGGGAAACCGTGCTGGCTACCGGCCGCACCACCCCGGTGCTGCCCACCAGCGACTTCCCCGACCCGACCACCAATGAGTACGCGCTGTTCGTCCAGGACAGCATCGCCATCGGCCGCTGGACCCTGCTGCCAGGGGTGCGCTATGACCGCTACGAGATGCAGCCACACGTCACCGACGAGTACCTGAACAGCCAAGCGACCGATGCCAACCCCAGCGATTTCAGCGACTCGGCCATCTCGCCGAAATTCGGCGTGACCTACCAGGTCGACGACTTCCATAGCCTCTACGGCCAGTACGCAGCCGGCTTCCGCGCCCCCCAGGCGGTGGAAATTTTTGGCGAGTTCGTCAACCCCGGACTGTATCGCACCCTCGCCAACACCAACCTGAAAGCCGAGAGCAGCGACAGTTACGAGCTGGGCTTGCGCGGCCAATACCACGTCGGCAGCTTCGGCGTGGCGCTGTTCTATAACCGCTATGAGGACTTCATCGAACAGATCAACCGCCCCTCGACAGTGTCCGGCTTCCCCTTCGGCGAGTTCCAGTACATCAACCGCGATCGCGTGACCATCCGTGGCGCCGAGGCCAAGGGCGAGCTGTTCCTCGATCAACTGGGGCTGCTACCGGACGGCTGGAAAGCCATGGGTGCCGTGGCCTATGCCCGCGGCAAGGATGAAGGCAGCGGCGAGCCGATCAACAGCGTCGACCCGCTCAAAGGCGTATTCGGCCTCGGCTATACCGCACCGAACAGCCAGTATGGTGGCGATCTGAGCTGGACTCTGGTGGCCGCCAAACAACGGGTGGACGAAACCCAGACTGCCAACCAATTCCAACCCTCCGGCTATGGCCTGCTCGACCTCAACGGCTGGTGGCAAGTGACCGATGAGTTTTCGCTCAACGCCGGCTTGTTCAACCTCACCGACAAGGAGTACTGGCAGTGGGGCGATGTGCGCGGCCTGACCTCCCTCAACCCAGGCATCACCCGTTTCTCGCAACCGGGCCGACACGCGGCGATCAACCTGATCTGGGAAATCTGACTTTCGCCCAACCCACGCGAGCGGGATAATCCGCCGCTCACGTGGAGGCGACCATGGCATTTCTCTGCGCCCCGGAACAGCTGGCTGAAGGCCAGAGCCGGGGCTTCTTACTGGCTGGACTCAAACTCTTGGCGGTGCGCAAGGACGGCCAGGTGTATGCCTATCAGAATCGCTGCCCGCACCGCGGTGTGCCGCTCGAATGGCTGGAGGATCAATTCCTCGACCACAGCGGTAGCCTGATCCAATGCGCCACCCACGGCGCACTCTTTCTGATCGACTCCGGCGAATGCGTGGCCGGCCCCTGCGCCGGGCAAGCGCTCGACGCACTGGCCTGTCACGAGGACGCCGCCGGTATCTGGGTCGAATTGCCGGCATAGGGCAGTACCGCGTTGGGCTGGCTCGAGCCGTTTGCGCAGAAATCCAGCTTACAGCCGCACCTCGAGCCGCCGGGTGAGGCGAATCTCTTGCGTCGACAACTCGGCGGCATAAGCCAGCACCTCGACGCCCGCCGCCTGCGCCTCGCGCAACGCGGCGGCGTAAGCCGGGTCGATTTCCGCCGCCGGACGCACCGCGTCGATCCCCGACAGGTTCACGCAATACAGCTGCACCGCGCGCACGCCCTGACGCGCCAGGGCCGCCAGCTCGCGCAGGTGCTTGGCACCGCGTTCGGTGCGCGCGTCGGGGAAGGCTGCGAGCGCCGAACCCGTAAAACCCAAGGTGACGCTCTTCACTTCGACGAAGGCCGGGCCGCTCGGGTAGTCCAGGCGAAAATCGATCCGGCTGTTTTCCTGGCCGTAGGCCACCTCACGCTTGAGCGCGGTGAAGCCGGCCAGCTCGGCAATCACGCCAGCCTTCAGCGCCTCCTCGACCAAGGGGTTGGCCCGTGCGGTATTCACACAGGCCAGCCGCCCTTGCGGGGTTTCGCTGAGCTCCCAGGTACCCGGCAGCTTGCGCTTGGGATCATTCGAGCGACTGAACCAGACCGCCCCGCCCTCGACCATGCAATTGAGCATCGAGCCGGTGTTCGGGCAGTGGATGGTCAATGGCTCGCCATCGGCGGTTTCGATATCGGCGAGGAAACGCTTATAGCGGCGCAACAGCCGGCCTTGCTGCAGCGCCGGAACGAAACGCATCAGGGCCGCCAGCTCTTCAGGCCGCGGGCAATCCGCTCGACCGCCTCCTGTAGCCGCGGCAGGCTCTGGGTGTAGGCGAAACGCACATGATGACCGGCCTGGTAGCGACCGAAATCCAGCCCCGGGGTAAAGGCGACATGTTCGGTTTCCAGGAAGTGTCGGCAGAAGGCAAAGGCATCACCGCCGAAAGCGCTGATGTCCGCATATAAATAGAAGGCGCCCTCCGGCTCGACCGCGATAGCGAAACCCAGCTCGCGCAAGGCCGGCAGCAGGAAGTCGCGCCGCCGGGCGAACTCGCCGCGGCGCTCTTCGAGGATCGCCAAAGTAGCGGGCTCGAAGCAGGCCAGCGCCGCATGCTGGGCCATGCTCGAGGCGCTGATATAGAGGTTCTGTGCCAGCTTCTCCAACTCCGGCACCGCTGCCGGTGGCGCCACCAGCCAGCCGAGGCGCCAACCGGTCATGCCGAAATACTTGGAGAAGCTGTTGAGGACGAACGCCTCGTCATCCACTTCCAGCACGCTGGCCGCCTCTACGCCGTAGGTCAGGCCGTGGTAGATCTCGTCCACCACCAGGTGGCCGCCGTGCCCCTTCAACGCGCTGGAGAGCGCGGCCAGTTCGTCGCGCTGTAGCAGGGTACCGGTCGGGTTGGCTGGCGAGGCGACCAGCGCACCGACACTGTCATGATCCCAATAGCGCTCGACCAGCGCCGGGGTCAATTGATAACGCACCTCTGGCCCCACCGGCACCAACTGCGCGGCGCCTTCGACCAGACGCAGGAAATGCCGGTTGCAGGGATACCCTGGATCGGCCAGCAACCAATGCTTACCGGGGTCGACCAACAGGCTGGTGGTCAACAACAAAGCACCGGAGCCACCGGGAGTAATGAGAATGCGTTCGGGGTCTATGCTTAACCGATAGCGTTGCGCATAGAAGCCGGCGATGGCTTCACGCAGCGCCGGCAAACCCCGCGCCGCGGTGTAACGGGTATGCCCAGCGGCTAGCGCGGCTTGGCCCGCGGCGATGATCGGCGCGGCGGTGGTGAAGTCCGGCTCGCCGATCTCCAGGTGGATGACGTCGTGACCATCCGCCTGCAATTGATTGGCCCGAGCGAGTAGTGCCATCACGTGAAAGGGTTCGATCGCGCGGCTGCGAGCACTGTAGGACGGGATCATGAACCTTCCTTTATATGAGTTAAGAAGGCGATTCTAACCAACCATCCGGGTAAACAGCAGCAACCACGACATCCGGGAGTGGCGCGGCCGGGGGCGATCTGGTAAGTTCGCCCGCTTGCAGCCGCAGGGCCGGCAAAATGACGGCAATGGACATCATCCTGCGCAGTGGATTAGAGAGATTAAGAGGCGGTCATCCATGCCCACCAAAGCAAAAGCAAAGAACGACCTGAATCGTGGCTTCGAACCCTATAAAGAAGTGAAGGGCGAGGAGTACATGAGCGACCCCATGCGCGCCCACTTCACCAATATCCTGGAGAAGTGGAAGCTGGAGCTGATGCAGGAAGTCGATCGGACTGTGCATCATATGCAGGACGAAGCCGCCAACTTCCCGGACCCGGCCGACCGCGCGAGCCAGGAAGAAGAGTTCAGCCTGGAACTGCGTGCCCGTGACCGTGAACGCAAGCTGATCAAGAAGATCGACCAGACCCTGCAGTTGATCGAAGACAACGATTACGGCTGGTGCGACTCCTGCGGCGTCGAGATCGGCATCCGTCGCCTGGAAGCCCGTCCTACCGCCACCCTGTGCATCGACTGCAAAACCTTGGCGGAAATCAAAGAAAAGCAGATCGGTTCCTGATCTCTGAACGGGGCGCTCAAGCGCCCCGCTTCGTTTCTAGCAGTCCCTGCGCATGAACACGCCTGCCTATATCGGGCGCTTCGCCCCGACTCCCAGCGGTTACCTGCACTTCGGCTCTCTGGTCGCGGCGCTGGCGTCCTATCTCGACGCCAAAGCCTGTGGCGGCACCTGGCTACTGCGCATGGAGGATCTCGACCCGCCCCGGGAAGTGCCGGGCGCGCAGGCGGCCATCCTGAAAACCCTGGAAAGTTACGGCTTCGAGTGGGACGGCGAACTGATCCGTCAAAGCGAACGGTATGCGGCCTACACCGCGGTACTCGATCGCCTGTTCAGCCAGGGCCTGGCTTACGCCTGCACCTGCTCACGTAAACAACTGGCAGACCATCACGGCATCTACCCCGGCTTCTGCCGCACTGCCGGGCATTCCCGGCACGACGCGGCTATCCGCCTACGCGTACCGGAGCTGGAGTATCACTTTGCCGATCGCGTGCAGGGCGAGTTCCGCCAGCATCTCGGCCGCGAGGTCGGTGACTTCGTGATCCGTCGCCGCGACGAGCTCTACGCCTATCAATTGGCCGTGGTCATCGACGATGCCTGGCAAGGCGTGACCGATGTGGTCCGCGGCGCCGATCTGCTCGACTCGACACCGCGACAACTCTACCTGCAGGAACTGCTCGGCCTGCCACAACCGCGCTACCTGCACATACCGCTAATTATCCAAGCGGACGGCCATAAGCTCGGCAAGTCCTACCGCTCACCGCCGCTGCCCGCGGATCAGGCCGCACCGCTGTTGATCCGCGCCCTGCACAGCCTCGGCCAAAGCGTCCCTGGCGAGTTGAGTGACGCCCGCCCCCATGAGCTGCTGAGCTGGAGCATCCAGCATTGGGACGCCAGCCGCATTCCGCGCAGCCGCACCTTGGCCGAAGCGCAGTTGCACTGACGCTGTCGGTTGCATACCGCAACCTGTTACGAGCCATCGCCCTAACCAAGGACGAATCAATCCCGGCACGATTTATCCGCCCTACTGCGCCAATGCTTCCAGCTTCCAGCGTCCTTCCGTTAACATCGCAGCATCCCTGACACGAGACACGGCATGTACATCTACCGATTGGTCTTACTTCTGGTGGTGGGGATCTATCTGTTCTCCCCCGCCATCATGGACTGGTGGATCGACCCTACCGGTGCCTGGTACCGCCCCTACCTGCTGTGGCTGATCCTCATCGTGGTGACCTTTATCCTGCAGAGCCAACCCGATGCTGACGAGCTTTAGCCTAAGTCAGCTGATTCTGATCAGCGCCGCCTATCTGCTGGTGCTGTTTGGCGTCGCCTGGACCAGTGAACGCGGGCTGATACCGCGCTGGGTCATCACTCACCCGCTGACCTACACCCTCTCGCTCGGGGTCTACGCCAGCGCCTGGGCCTTTTATGGCACCGTGGGCCTGGCCTATCAGTACGGCTTCGGCTTCCTCGCCAGCTACCTCGGGGTGTCCGGCGCCTTCCTGCTGGCGCCGGTACTGCTCTACCCGATCCTGCGCATTACCCGCACCTATCAACTGTCGTCACTGGCCGACCTGTTTGCCTTTCGCTTTCGCAGCACCTGGGCCGGCGCACTGACCACGCTATTCATGCTGATTGGGGTATTGCCGTTACTGGCGCTGCAGTTCCAAGCGGTGGCCGACTCGATCGGCATTCTCACCCGCGAACCGGTGCAGGCGCGCGTGGCCCTGAGCTATTGCGCGCTGATCACGCTGTTCACCATTTTGTTTGGAGCCCGGCATATCGCCACCCGCGGCAAGAACGAAGGCCTGGTATTCGCCATCGCCTTCGAATCGGTGGTCAAGCTGGTGGCCCTCGGCGGCATTGGCCTCTACGCACTCTATGGAGTGTTCGGCGGGCCGCATGAGCTGGAGCTCTGGCTGCTGCAGAACCAGGCCACCCTCGCCGCCCTGCACACGCCGCTGCAGGAAGGCCCCTGGCGAACCCTGCTGCTGGTGTTCTTCGCCTCGGCCATAGTGATGCCGCACATGTATCACATGACCTTTACCGAGAATCTCAACCCGCGCGCCCTGGTCAGCGCCAGCTGGGGGCTGCCGCTGCTCCTGCTGCTGATCAGCCTGGCGGTGCCGCTGATTCTCTGGGCCGGACTGAAACTCGGCGCCACCACCAATCCCGAATACTTCACCCTCGGCATCGGCATCGCGGTGAACAACGACACCCTGGCCTTGCTCGCCTATGTCGGGGGCCTATCGGCGTCCAGCGGGCTGATCATCGTCACCACGCTGGCGCTCTCCGGCATGGCGCTCAACCATCTGGTGCTACCGCTGTATCAACCGCCTGCCGAAGGCAATATCTATCGCTGGCTGAAGTGGACGCGACGCGCGCTGATCATTGCCATCATTGCCGCCGGCTACGGTTTCTATCTGCTGCTCGGCGCCGAGCAGGATCTGGCCAACCTCGGCATAGTCGCCTTCGTCGCCACCCTGCAATTTCTTCCCGGCGTGCTCTCCGTGCTGTATTGGCCGACCGCCAACCGCCGTGGTTTTATCGCCGGTCTGCTGGCTGGGATCGCCGTGTGGCTGACCAGCATGCTGCTACCGCTGATCGGCAACCTTCAGGGCTTCTACCTGCCGCTGTTCAATGTCATCTACGTGCTCGACGACACCAGTTGGCACCTGGCGGCGATTGCCTCGCTGGCCGCCAACGTGCTGGTCTTCACCCTGGTCTCGCTGTTCACCGAAGCCAGCCCCGAGGAGGTCAGTGCCGCCGAGGCCTGTGCGGTGGATAACGTGCGCCGCCCACAACGCCGCGAACTGCTGGCCGTGTCGCCACAGGAATTTGCCACCCAACTGGCCAAGCCGCTGGGGGCAAAAACCGCCCAGCGCGAGGTCGAACAGGCCTTGCGCGACCTGCACCTGCCCTTCGACGAAAACCGCCCCTACGCCCTGCGCCGCCTGCGCGACCGTATCGAGGCCAACCTCTCCGGCCTGATGGGGCCGAGCGTGGCCCAGGACATAGTCGAAACCTTCCTGCCCTACAAATCCGGCAGCGAAAGCTACGTGACCGAAGACATCCACTTCATCGAGAGCCGCCTGGAGGATTACCACTCGCGCCTCACCGGCCTGGCCGCCGAGCTGGACGCGCTGCGCCGCTACCACCGGCAGACCCTGCAAGAGCTGCCGATGGGCGTGTGTTCGCTGGCCAAGGATCAGGAAATTCTCATGTGGAACCGCGCCATGGAGGATCTGACCGGGATCGCCGCGCTGCGCGTGGTCGGTTCGCGCCTCTCGACCCTCGGCGAGCCGTGGAAAGACCTGCTGGAAGGCTTCATCAATCTGCCGGACGAGCACCTGCACAAACAACGCCTGGCGCTCGACGGCCAGATCCGCTGGCTCAACCTGCACAAGGCCGCCATCGACGAACCGCTGGCGCCCGGTAACACCGGCCTGGTGCTGCTGGTCGAAGACCTCACGGAAACCCAGATGCTGGAAGACAAGCTGGTGCACTCCGAGCGCCTGGCCAGCATCGGCCGCCTGGCCGCCGGGGTCGCCCACGAGATCGGCAACCCGATCACCGGCATCGCCTGCCTGGCGCAGAACCTGCGCGAGGAACGTGAAGGTGACGGCGAGCTGAGCGAGATCAGCAGTCAGATCATCGAACAGACCAAACGCGTCTCGCGCATCGTGCAATCATTGATGAGCTTCGCCCACGCCGGCGCCCGCCAGCAGGCGGAGGAGCCGGTCTGCCTGGCCGAAGTGGCGCAAGACGCCATCGGCCTGTTGTCGCTCAATCGGCGCAGTGTCGAAGTGCAGTTCTTCAACCTCTGCGATCCCGAGCACTGGGCCGAGGGCGATCCGCAACGCCTGGCGCAAGTGCTGATCAACCTGCTCTCGAACGCCCGCGACGCCTCGCCACCGGGCGGCGCTATCCGGGTCAAGAGCGAGGCCTGCGAGCATACCGTTGACCTCATAGTCGAGGACGAGGGCACGGGCATTCCGAAGGCCATCATGGATCGCCTGTTCGAACCCTTCTTCACCACCAAAGACCCAGGCAAAGGGACGGGCCTGGGCCTCGCACTGGTCTATTCAATCGTGGAAGAGCATTATGGGCAAATCACCATCGACAGCCCGGCCGATCCCGAGCACCAGCGCGGCACCCGTATTCGGGTAACTTTACCGCGGCATGTCGAAGCGACGTCCGCAGTGACCAGAGACCGTCGAGAGAACTGAATTAATGCCACATATTCTGATCGTCGAAGACGAGACCATCATCCGCTCGGCCCTGCGCCGCCTTCTGGAACGCAACCAATATGAGGTCAGCGAAGCCGGTTCGGTGCAGGAAGCACAAGAGCGGTTCAGCATCCCCAGCTTCGACTTGATCGTCAGCGATCTGCGCCTGCCCGGCGCCCCCGGCACCGAGCTGATCAAGCTCGGCCAAGGCACCCCGGTGCTGATCATGACCAGCTACGCCAGCCTGCGCTCGGCGGTGGACTCGATGAAGATGGGCGCGGTGGACTACATCGCCAAACCCTTCGATCACGATGAAATGCTCCAGGCTGTCGCCCGCATTCTGCGCGACCGGCAAGACGCCAAGAGTGTGCCGAGCGAACGCAGCAGTGCCAATGGCAGTCGCACTAGCGAAAAAGCCGCGAACACTAGCAACGGCGAGATTGGCATCATCGGTTCCTGCACCCCTATGCAGGAGCTGTACAGCAAGATCCGTAAAGTCTCTCCGACCGACTCCACCGTGCTGATCCAAGGCGAGTCCGGCACCGGCAAGGAACTGGTCGCGCGCGCCCTGCACAATCTCTCCAAACGCGCCAAGGCACCGATGATCTCGGTGAACTGCGCGGCGATCCCGGAAACCTTGATCGAGTCCGAACTGTTCGGTCACGAAAAAGGTGCGTTCACCGGCGCCAGCGCCGGACGTGCCGGGTTGGTGGAAGCCGCTGACGGCGGCACCTTATTCCTCGACGAGATTGGCGAACTGCCACTGGAAGCCCAGGCCCGCCTGCTGCGCGTGCTGCAGGAGGGCGAGATTCGCCGGGTCGGCTCGGTGCAATCGCAAAAGGTCGACGTGCGTTTGATCGCCGCCACCCACCGCGACCTCAAGACCCTGGCCAAAACCGGGCAGTTCCGTGAGGATCTGTTCTACCGCCTGCATGTCATCGCCCTGAAACTGCCCGCCTTGCGCGAGCGCGGCGCCGATGTCAGCGAGATCGCCGGCCTATTCCTGGCCCGCCAGTCCGCGCGGATGGGTCGCAGCGAGTTGCGCTTCGCCCACGACGCGGAACAAGCCATCCGGCATTACCCCTGGCCGGGTAACGTGCGCGAGTTGGAGAACGCCATCGAGCGCGCAGTCATCCTCTGCGAGGGTTCGGAGATCTCCGCCGAGCTGCTGGGTATCGATATCGAACTGGATGACCTGGAAGACGACGACTTCCTCGGCGCCCCCGTGCAGCACAACAACAGTAATGCTCACGAACCCACGGAAGATTTGTCCCTGGAGGACTACTTCCAGCATTTCGTCCTCGAGCACCAAGACCACATGACCGAGACCGAGTTGGCGCGCAAACTCGGCATCAGCCGCAAGTGCCTGTGGGAGCGCCGCCAGCGCCTGGGCATCCCGCGCCGTAAAACTGGAGCGGTGATCGGCAACTAAGGCGTAACGGTGGTGACAGCTGCGCGACTTTTTGGTTCCACGCACTGTTACCCCCTCAACATCTCGTAACAAAAGCCGGGTCTTATGGTAACGAGAACCCGGCTTTTTTATGCCTGCCAGCCACCCCTAAAAACGCTCAAGCCCTTGTTTTACAAGGAATCACAAAAACTGGCACGGCTCCTGCTATATGTTTGGTACAACAACAATAACAAGCACTGTAAAAGACAATAAAAATAAGACGTACCGACTCCAGCACAACAAAAACAATACCGCGGGGGGGCGCAGCTAACTGATTCTTTTGGAGAGGAATTGCCTTTGGGGCTTGCCCCACAACCAGGCCGAGAATAACAAAACTGCCCCAAGGCAGAGCCCGAACTGGTTGGATCACATGATCATGGCTGCATCAGCATCCAAAGCAATCCGTTTGCTATTGACTTCCACATTGGGAGTTTTTCCTGAAGCCACTAGGCCGACGGAACGGGGCAATCAACAAAAACAACAAGCCCGACATAATAATAAAAACAAAGCACGCACCTACTTGGGGGGGAGCCTCGGCTCCCCCAGTAGCTTCGCCCTCCCAAGCGCTGACAGCTCCCGCTTTGACAGCCCTTCGCAGCTTCCTACACCATCCCCCGACTCAATGCTAGAATCCGCGCCTATCATGCGGTCATTTCCTATTCTGGCCGACCATTCCGTCAAACAGTGCATCCCATGCTGAAAAAGCTGTTCCAGTCTTTGCGTTCCCCCCTGCGCCGCGCCAAACACCTGCGCAGCACCCCTGAAGTGCTGACTAATCGCCAGCATCCGTTACGCCGCGGGCAAATCAGCCGCTACGCGGTCAGCGTCGTGGAGCGTCTGCAAAACGCCGGTTACCAGGCCTATTTGGTCGGTGGTTGCGTACGCGACCTGCTGCTGGACATCGAACCCAAGGATTTCGACGTCGCCACCAGCGCCACGCCCGAGCAAGTGCGGGCCGAGTTCCGCAACGCGCGGGTGATCGGCCGTCGGTTCAAATTGGTGCACGTGCATTTCGGCCGCGAGATCATCGAGGTCGCGACCTTCCGCGCCAATCACCCGCAGAGCGAAGACGATGAAGACAGCAACCAGTCTTCGCGCAATGAGAGCGGCCGCATCCTGCGTGACAATGTCTATGGCAGCCTGGAGGACGACGCTCAGCGCCGCGATTTCACCATCAATGCGCTGTACTACGACGTTACCGGCGAGCACATCCTCGACTACGCCCGTGGCGTGCACGATATTCGTAACCGCTTGATCCGCCTGATCGGCGACCCCGAACAACGCTACCAGGAAGACCCGGTACGCATGCTGCGCGCCGTGCGTTTCGCCGCCAAGCTGGACTTCGACATCGAGAAGCACAGCGCCGCGCCTATCCCGCGTCTGGCCGCGATGCTGCGGGAAATCCCCTCGGCGCGCCTGTTCGATGAAGTGCTCAAGCTGTTCCTCGCCGGCTATGCCGAGCGCACCTTCGAGCTGCTGCTCGAGTACGACCTGTTCGCCCCGCTGTTCCCGGCCAGCGCCGCCGCACTCAAGCGCAACCCCGACTATGCCCACAGCTTGATCAGCCAGGCACTGGCCAACACCGACCTGCGGATCCAGCAGGGCAAACCGGTAACCCCGGCATTCCTCTTCGCCGCCCTGCTCTGGCCTGCGTTACCCGCACGCGTGGCGCAACTGCAGGAGCGCGGCATGCCGCCGCTCCCGGCCATGCAGGAGGCCGCCCATGAGCTGATCAGCGAGCAGTGCCAGCGTATTGCCGTGCCGAAACGCTTCACCATTCCGATCCGCGAAATCTGGGATATGCAGGAACGCCTGCCACGCCGTAGCGGTAAACGCGCCGACTTGCTGCTGGAAAACCCACGTTTCCGTGCCGGTTACGACTTCCTCTTGCTGCGCGAAAGCGCCGGCGAGAAAACCGGCGGCCTGGGTGACTGGTGGACGGATTATCAGGACTGTAGCGACAGCGAACGCCGCAGCATGATCCGCGACCTCAGCAGCAACCAGGACGAAAGCAACGCAGCACCGCGTAAACGTCGGCGCGGCGGTAACCGCCGGCGTGGGCCGCGCAGCGACGGCGCTCCGACCCCAGCGGGCGAATGATGGAACGGGTGTATATAGGCCTCGGCAGCAACCTGGCCGAGCCGCTTGACCAATTGCGCGACGCCCTCGGCGCGCTGGCGCAACTACCGCAGTCGCAACTGGTCAACGTATCGTCATTTTATGCCAGCGACCCGCTCGGTCCGCCCGAGCAACCGCGCTATGTCAATGCCGTGGCCGCACTGGATACCAGGCTCATGCCGTTGCAGCTGCTCGACGCCCTGCAGGCCATCGAACTGAACCAGGGTCGACAGCGCAAGGCCGAGCGTTGGGGACCACGCACACTGGACCTGGACATCTTGCTGTTTGGTCAGCGTCTGCTCGACGAACCCAGGCTCAAGGTGCCGCACTACCATATGCACGCCCGGCCGTTTGTCCTCTACCCCTTGGCCGAGCTTGCTCCAGACCTGCAGCTGGCGGATGGCCGGCGGCTCAGCGAGCTGCTTAGTGCCTGCCCGTTCCAGGGCCTGGAGCGCCTTTAAGTCGCCGTGACTATGGCGGTAACGCCAGTAACAACTCGGTAACACCTGCAATTGACTTCACCCCGCCCCATCAGGACTATAGGCGTCCCGTTGCCCCGCTCCGATGCGCGCGAGGCGCCAAGAGGACGACTGTGATGCCTGACGTTACCCTGACCACCCTACAAAGCCTCAAGCAGAGCGGCGCGAAAATCGCCATGCTTACCTGCTATGACGCCACCTTCGCCCAGGCCGCTTGCCAGGCCGGAGTCGAAGTACTGTTGGTAGGCGATTCCCTCGGCATGGTTCTGCAAGGCCACGACAGCACCTTGCCGGTTAGCGTCGCCGATATGGCCTACCACGTTGCCAGCGTCAAACGCGGCAATCAGGGCGCGCTGATTCTTGCCGATCTGCCCTTCATGTCGTACGCCACCCTCGAACACACCTTCAACAATTGCGCCGCGCTGATGCAGGCCGGTGCGCATATGGTCAAGCTGGAAGGCGCCGCCTGGCTGGCCGAGCCGATCCGTCAGCTGGTCGAGCGTGGCGTGCCGGTATGCGCCCACCTTGGCCTGACACCGCAGGCGGTGAACGTCTTCGGCGGCTACAAGGTCCAGGGTCGCAGCGAAGCCCAGGCCCGCCAGTTGCGCTGCGATGCCATGACCCTGGAACAAGCCGGCGCGGCCATGCTGCTGCTGGAGTGCGTGCCGAGCGAATTGGCGGCGGAAATCACCCAGGCGGTGAAGATTCCGGTGATCGGCATTGGCGCCGGTAACGCCACCGACGGCCAGGTGCTGGTTCTGCACGACATGCTCGGCCTGTCCCTGAGCGGCCGCACCCCCAAGTTCGTGAAGAACTTCATGGACGGCCAGCCGAGCATCCCGGCAGCCCTCGCCGCCTACGTCAAGGCCGTCAAAGACCTGTCCTTCCCCACCGCCGAACACGGATTCTCTGCATGAACACGGTTACCACCGTCCGCGAGCTGCGTGCCGCAGTCGCCCAAGCCCGCGCCGAAGGCAAGGATATCGGCCTGGTGCCGACCATGGGCAATCTGCACGCCGGCCATGCAGCGCTAGTGGAGAAGGCTGCCCAACGCGTCGATTTCGTGGTCGCGAGCATCTTCGTCAACCCGCTGCAATTTGGCCCGAAGGAAGACCTCGCGAGCTACCCGCGCACCCTCGCCGCGGATCAGGAGAAACTGATCCAGGCCGGCTGCCACCTGCTGTTCGCCCCCAGCGTCGAGGAGATGTATCCCGACGGCATGGCCGGACAAACGCTGGTCCACGTGTCCGGTGTGTCCGAAGGACTCTGCGGCGGCAGCCGGCCAGGCCATTTCGACGGCGTCGCCACGGTGGTGAGCAAGCTGTTCCAGATGGTGCAGCCGGATCTGGCGGTGTTCGGCCAGAAGGACTACCAACAACTGGCGGTGATTCGCACCCTGGTGCGTGACCTGAATATGCCGGTCCAGATCATTGCCGAGCCGACCGTGCGGGCCGAGGATGGTCTGGCCCTGTCTTCGCGCAATGGTTATCTGGACGACGCCCAGCGCGCGGCGGCACCGGCGATTTATCGCTGCCTGAAGCAGATGGCCACGGCGATCAAGGCCGGCGAGCGCGACTTCGCCAAGCTGATCGCGCAAGGCAAAGGCGAGCTGGCGCATGCAGGCTTTCGCCCCGACTATCTGGAAATCCGCAGAGCCGACAACCTGCGCCCAGCCGAGGCCAACGACCGCCAGCTGGTGATTCTCGCCGCAGCGTTTATTGGCAGTACCCGGTTGATCGACAACCTCGCGTTCGACCTCGAAGAATCCGCCTGAAGGCACACCGCCCGCGGCCTTGATCGCCCCTCAGGGTTCGGGCAAACTCAGCCGCCGTTTATGGCCCCGCTAAGGAAACCACCATGCACGCCATCATGCTCAAGGCCAAATTGCACCGCGCCGAAGTCACTCACGCGGTGCTCGATTACGAAGGTTCCTGTGCCATCGACGGTGAGTGGCTGGACCTTTCCGGCATCCGCGAATACGAGCAGATTCAAATCTACAACGTCGACAACGGCGAGCGCTTCACCACCTACGCCATCCGTGGCGAGGAAGGCTCGCGGATCATCTCGGTGAACGGCGCGGCGGCGCACAAAGCCAAAGTCGGCGACCGCGTGATCATCTGCGCCTATGCGCACTACAGCGAGGCCGAACTGGCCAGCTTCAAGCCGCGCATGCTGTATATGGCGCCCGGCAATGAACTCAGCCATACCAGTAATGCCATTCCGGTGCAGGTCGCTTAAGACCAGCGCCGCTAAACTGAAAGCCCGGAACGCTCCGGGCTTTTTAGTGTTCAAAGGTTCTTCACGTTAGAAGGAAGTTGCAGGCCATGGCGTATTACCAACACCCGCTCGACGTTACTACCCTGCCCGCCTGGCAGGCGCTGAGCCAGCATCGCGCAGCCATGCAGGACTTCAGCATGCGCGAGGCGTTCAATGCCGACGCCCAGCGCTTTAGCCAGTTCTCCCTGAGCAGCTGCGGCCTCTTCCTCGATTACTCGAAAAACCTGATCGACGCGCAGACTCGCGATCTGCTGGTCGGCCTGGCGCGCGAAGCGGGCCTGGAGCAGGCCATTCGCGCGCTGTTCGACGGCGAGCTGGTCAACGCCTCGGAAGGCCGTCCGGCCCTGCACACGGCGCTGCGCCGGCCCGTCGGTGAACGCCTGATAGTCAACGGCGTCAATGTGATGCCCGAAGTCCACCGCGTGCTCAATCAGATGACCGAACTGGTGGTGCGCATCCACAACGGCCTGTGGCGCGGCTACACCGAGAAGCCGATCACCGACGTGGTGAATATCGGCATCGGCGGCTCCTTCCTCGGCCCGCAACTGGTCTCCGAAGCCTTGCTGCCGTTCGCCCAACAGGGCGTGCGCTGCCATTACCTGGCGAATATCGACGGCAGTGAATTCCACGAACTGTCGGAAGGCCTGCGCGCCGAGACCACGCTGTTTATCGTCTCGTCGAAGTCCTTCAACACCCTGGAAACCCTGAAGAACGCCCAGGCCGCACGCAGCTGGTACCTGGCCCAGGGCGGTTCGGAGGGCGAGCTCTACAAGCACTTCATCGCGGTATCCAGCAACCGTGAGGCGGCGATGGCCTTCGGCATCCGCGAAGAGAATATCTTCCCGATGTGGGACTGGGTCGGCGGCCGTTACTCGCTCTGGTCGGCGATCGGTCTGCCGATTGCCCTGGCCATCGGCATGTCCAACTTCAAGGAGCTGCTGTCCGGCGCCTACAGCATGGACCAGCACTTCCAGAGCACGCCCTTCGAACGCAACATGCCGGTACTGCTGGCGCTGCTCGGGGTCTGGTACGGCAATTTCTGGGGTGCGCAAAGCCACGCCATCCTGCCCTACGACCACTACCTGAGAAACATCACCAAGCACCTGCAGCAGTTGGACATGGAGTCCAACGGCAAGAGCGTGCGCCAGGACGGCAGCCCGGTGACCTGCGACACCGGCCCGGTGATCTGGGGTGGGGTCGGCTGTAACGGCCAGCACGCCTACCACCAGTTGCTGCATCAGGGCACCCAGCTGATTCCGGCGGACTTCATAGTGCCGGTGGTCAGCTACAACCCGGTCGCCGATCACCATCAATGGCTGTATGCCAACTGCCTGTCGCAGAGCCAGGCGCTGATGCTCGGCAAGAACCGCGACGAGGCCGAGAGCGAGCTGCGCGCCAAGGGTCTGCCCGAAGACGAAGTGCAGCGCCTAGCGCCGCACAAGGTGATCCCCGGCAACCGCCCGAGCAACACCCTGGCCATGGAGCGCATCAGCCCGCGACGCCTGGGCGCACTGGTGGCGCTCTACGAACACAAGGTGTTCGTGCAGAGCGTGCTCTGGGGTATCAACGCCTTCGACCAATGGGGTGTGGAGCTGGGCAAGGAGCTGGGCAAAGGCGTCTATCAGCGCCTGACCGGCGGCAACGAGCAACCGGCCGAGGATGCCTCCACTCAAGGACTGATCGACTACTTCCGCGGCCGTCATCGCGGCTAAGGCTCAAGCCCCATGCAAGCACACGAAGCCGGCCTGGTAACTCCACGCCGGCTTCGTGCTGCCTGGACCCGCCACGCACCAGCGCTGGACTCGACAAAGCCCGTCGCGGCCCTGGATCGCGCGCTAAGCGCTATAGACAGCGCGTACGGCAGCGCCACCGTAACCTTCGTCACTCGGCAATTGGACTATCCACAGACTATCCTTCAGCCGCTGCCGCACTAACAGCAGGCGGGGAAGCACTTGAACCAGGCAGCGGCCTGGGTGCACCCTTACGGGCATTGCGGCAACACAACAAAAAGGACCCGCTATGTTCGAGATCACCGCCCACCCCGTCGCCGATGCCGTGCGCCAACGCGCGCACCTGAACAGCGACGACTATCAGCGCCTGTACCGGCAGTCCATCGACCACCCCGAGACCTTCTGGGCCGAACAGGCAAGCGCCTTCCTCGACTGGTTCAAGCCTTGGCACAGCGTGCATCACGGCGACCTGAAGCAAGGCCAGGCCACCTGGTTCAAGGACGGCAAGCTGAACGTCAGCTACAACTGCATCGACCGCCATCTGCAACGACGCGGCGAGCAGATCGCGATCATCTGGGAAGGCGATAATCCGGCCGAGTCGGCCCATATCACCTACAAGAAACTCCATCACCACGTCTGCCGCCTGGCCAACGTGCTGAAGAGCCGCGGCGTACAGAAGGGCGACCGGGTCTGCATCTACATGCCGATGGTGCCGGAAGCGGCCTACGCCATGCTCGCCTGCGCCCGAATCGGCGCCGTGCACTCGGTGGTGTTCGGCGGCTTTTCCCCGGATGCCCTGCGTGACCGCATCCTCGATGCCGACTGCCGTACCGTGATAACCGCCGATGAAGGCGTGCGCGGCGGCAAGTACATCGGCCTGAAAAACAATGTCGACAAGGCGCTGCTGAGCTGCCCGGACGTTTCCACCGTGATAGTGGTCGAACGTACCCAGGGCGAGATCGGCTGGGTCGCAGGCCGCGACCTCTGGTATCACCAGGCGCTGCACGGCACCAGCGACGATTGCCCGCCCGAGCCGATGGACGCCGAAGACCCGCTGTTTATCCTCTATACGTCAGGAAGCACCGGCAAACCCAAGGGCGTGCTGCACACCACCGGCGGCTACCTGCTGATGGCCGCCATGACCCACAAGTACGTGTTCGACTACCACGACGGCGATGTCTATTGGTGCACCGCCGACATCGGCTGGGTCACCGGCCATAGCTACATCGTCTACGGCCCGCTAGCCAACGGCGCGACCACCCTGGTGTTCGAAGGCGTACCGAACTACCCGGACAGCTCGCGTTTCTGGCAGGTGATCGACAAACATCAGGTGAATATCTTCTACACCGCGCCGACCGCTCTGCGTGCGCTGATGCGCGAAGGCGAAGGCCCGGTGCAGAAAACCTCGCGCAACAGCCTGCGCCTGCTCGGCAGCGTCGGCGAGCCGATCAACCCGGAAGCCTGGGAGTGGTACTTCAATGTGGTCGGCGAGCGACGCTGCCCGATCGTCGATACCTGGTGGCAGACCGAAACCGGCAGCATCATGATCACCCCGCTGCCCGGCGCCAGCCTGCTCAAACCCGGTTCGGCGAGCAAGCCGTTCTTCGGCGTGCAGCCGGCCCTGCTGGACGAGCAAGGCCAGGAAATCCAGGGTGCCGGCTCAGGCGTACTGGCGATCAAGGCCAGCTGGCCAAGCCAGATCCGCAGCGTTTACGGCGATCACCAGCGGATGATCGACACCTACTTCAAACCCTACCCCGGCTACTACTTCACCGGTGACGGCGCGCGCCGCGATGAAGATGGCGACTACTGGATCACCGGCCGCGTCGACGACGTGATCAACGTCTCCGGCCACCGCATCGGCACCGCCGAAGTGGAGAGCGCCCTGGTGCTGCACGATGCCGTGGCCGAGGCCGCGGTGGTCGGCTACCCGCATGACATCAAAGGCCAGGGTATCTATGCCTTTGTCACCCTGATGAATGGCATTGAAGCGAACGAGGCCCTGAAGACAGAGCTACTCGCGCTGGTCAGCAAGGAGATCGGCGGCTTCGCCCGGCCGGAACTGATCCAGTGGGCCCCCGTCCTGCCGAAGACCCGCTCGGGCAAGATCATGCGGCGCATCCTGCGCAAGATCGCCTGCAACGAGCTGGACACCCTGGGCGATACCTCGACCCTGGCCGACCCATCCGTGGTCGACAGCCTGATCGACAAGCGTCTGAATCGTTGACACGGCAACGCTCCGCGGGCTTCTCGACTCACTGAACCCAGGCCGGATTTCGCCAAGAGGCGCTACCCGGCCTGGGCTTTTCGCCCTTGGAAACACCCGGTCCACCCTTATGGAATTTATCCGCCGCCGTATCGAAAGCCAGGTTCTTGGCCTCACCGGCCTGGCCTTGGGCCAGATCGACTTCGAAAACCCCCAAGGCGACCCCGGCCTGTTCGGCCCCGACACCATCTGCTGGCAGGTGCATGGCGACTTCACCAGCATGCTGATCGGCGGCATCGGCGCGTTGATGTTGCAGGCGCTGCATCCCCTGGTGCTGGCCGGCGTCTGGGATCACTCCAACTTCCGTGCAGACCTGCTCGGCCGCCTGCGCCGCACCGGACAATTCGTCTCCGGCACCACCTATGGCTCGACCCAGGACGCCAACTGGCTGATCGACAAGGTACGCACCATTCACCTGCAGGTGACGGGCACCGCGGCGGACGGCCGCCCTTATGCGGCCAGCGATCCGGCGCTGCTGACCTGGGTGCATGTCGCCGAAGTCAGCAGCTTTCTCGCCGCCCACCTGCGCTATCGCAACCCACAGCTGTCCGGCGCCGATCAGGATGCCTACTACGCCGAGACCGCGCTGATCGCCGAACGCCTGGGGGCGCAGGCGGTGCCGCGCTCACGGCAAGAGGTCGCCGACTATCTCGAACAGATACGCCCGCAATTACTCTGCGATCAACGCAGCGAGGAAATCCTCCGCGTCCTGTTCAACGCCCCGGCGCCGAGCGCCCTGGCCAAGCCGGTCGGCGCACTGATGCTGCACGCCGGTATCGACCTGTTGCCAGAGTGGGCCGCACAGATGCTCAGCCTAGGTTTCAACCCCCTGCAGCGCCGCTTGATTCGCAGCGGCGTCAAGCACACCGCACCACTGCTGCGCTGGGCGGTGCGCAACGGCTCCGTAACCCGCGCGCGCCGACGCCTGGGGCTGCCGCCGCTGCGTTGAACGACCGCTCGGCTCGGCATCTGGCCGCCAGCAAAGCCTCTGTGCCAACATACGCCCCCGCCGCGGCTTGCCGCGCCCACTATTCGTGAGGAACTGCGCCATGCAAGAAGTCGTTATAGTCGCCGCCACCCGTACCGCCGTTGGCAGCTTCCAGGGCTCGCTGGCGGGCATTCCTGCCGTCGATCTGGGGGCGGCGGTGATCCGCAGCCTGCTCGAGCAGACCGGCCTGAATGGCACCGAAGTCGACGAAGTGATACTCGGCCAGGTGCTGACTGCCGGCGCCGGCCAAAACCCGGCGCGCCAGGCCGCGATCAAGGCCGGCCTACCCCATGCGGTACCGGCGCTGACCCTGAACAAGGTCTGCGGCTCCGGCCTGAAAGCCTTGCACCTGGGCGCCCAGGCGATCCGCTGCGGCGACGCCGAGGTGATCATCGCCGGCGGCCAGGAGAACATGAGCCTCTCCACCTACGTCATGCCGGGCGCCCGCACCGGCCTGCGCATGGGCCACGCGCAGGTCATCGACACCATGATCAGCGACGGCCTGTGGGATGCCTTCAACGACTACCATATGGGCATCACCGCGGAAAACCTCGTCGAGAAGTACGGTATCAGCCGTGAGGCCCAGGATGCCTTCGCCGCCGCCTCGCAGCAGAAAGCCGTGGCCGCCATCGAAGGCGGGCGCTTCGCCGAGGAAATCACCCCGATCCTGATTCCGCAGCGCAAGGGCGAGCCCCTGGCCTTCGCCACCGACGAGCAGCCACGCGCCGGCACCACGAGCGAGGCCCTGGGCAAGCTCAAGCCGGCGTTCAAGCAGGACGGCAGCGTCACCGCCGGCAACGCCTCCAGCCTCAACGACGGCGCCGCCGCCGTGCTGCTGATGAGCGCCGCCAAAGCCCAAGCCCTCGGCTTGCCGGTGCTGGCGCGCATCGCCGCTTACGCCAATGCCGGCGTCGACCCGGCGATCATGGGCATCGGCCCGGTCTCGGCGACCCAGCGTTGCCTGGCGAAGGCCGGCTGGACGCTGGAGCAGCTGGACCTGATCGAAGCCAACGAAGCCTTCGCCGCCCAGGCCCTGGCGGTCGGCAAAGAACTCGGCTGGGAGGCCAGCAAGGTCAACGTCAACGGCGGCGCCATCGCCCTCGGCCACCCCATCGGCGCATCGGGTTGCCGGGTACTGGTGACCCTGCTGCACGAGATGATCAAGCGCGATGCCAAGAAAGGCCTGGCCACCCTGTGCATCGGCGGCGGCCAAGGCGTGGCGTTGGCGATCGAACGCGAGTAACGCGACAGGGCTGTAGCGCGGATAAATCGCTGCAGATTTATCCGCCGTCTCGGTCCCGTCCGCAGGGTAACGCTATGCGTTATCGCCCTGCGCCCTGATAAACTGCCCCGCCCAGTCCAAGGCGCTGCGCATGCCCCTTTTGAACCAGGCGCTGCGCGCCGCCCTCGACACTCGTCAGTCGCTGTTGGCCGAACTGCATGCGCAGGGTACCGACTGCTACCGGTTGTTCCACGGCAGCCAGGAAGGCGCTGCCGGCCTGACTATCGATCGCTACGGCCGGCAACTGTTGGTGCAGAGTTTCCACAGCACACTGGAACACGCGGCCCTGCTGGAACTGCACGCGGCCATCAACGCGCGCCTCGGCCTGGAGACCTTGCTGGTCTATAACGACCGCTCGCGCGGCAACTCCCGCATCGATCGCAGCGACCCGGTTTACCAAGCCAGCGCAGCCGCTCTGGAAGACCTGATCGGCCACGAATGGGGGCTGAAATATCGCGTGCGTGGCCGCCACGCCGGTCAAGACCCGCTGCTGTTTCTCGACCTGCGCAATGCGCGGGGCTGGGTGAAAGCCCACAGCGCCGGTAAAAGCGTGCTCAACCTGTTCGCCTACACCTGCGGCGTTGGCCTGTGTGCGGCGGCCGGCGGCGCCCACGAGGTATGGAATCTGGATTTCGCCGAGGGCAATCTGGCGGTCGGCCGCGAGAACGCCGCGCTCAACCCCGAACTGCCGGCGATGGAATTTATCCAGTCCGACTATTTCCCCGCCATCCGCCAGTTGGCGGGGCTACCCATCGCCCAGCGCCGCGGGCAGAAACTGCCGAGCTACCTGCGCCTGCAACAACGTCAGTTCGATCTGGTGCTGCTCGACCCGCCGGCCTGGGCCAAAAGCGCCTTCGGCACCGTCGACCTGCTGCGTGACTACCAGAGCCTGCTGAAACCCGCGTTGCTGGCCACCGCCGAGAATGGCGTGCTGATTTGCTGCAACAACCTGGCGAAAGTGGCCCTGGAAGACTGGCGTGAGCAGGTGCTGCGCTGCGCCGACAAGCTCGGCCGGCCGGTGCGCGACTGCCAAGTGCTGGCGCCCGCCGCCGACTTTCCCTCGGCGGACGGCCGCCCACCGCTGAAGACCCTGATTCTTCAGCTCTAGGAAACAGCGCAGATCACGCGCTGAACCCGAAGCGCGTGCCATACTCCAAACCACTTCTTGCCAGGAAAGATGAAGCCTCACCATGCCCAAAGGATTGAAACGCGCCGGTGGCGCCCTGCTGATTGCCTTCGCCCTCTATAGCCTCCTCGGCTTCCTGATCCTCCCAGGCGTAGCCCTGCGTATCGCCAATCAACAGCTGGCCGAACTCGCCAGCGTGCCGGCCAGCCTCGAGCGTTTGGAGCTCAACCCCTTCAGCCTGGAACTGACCCTCTGGGGCCTGCAGTTGGGCGAGCCGGGTGCCGAACAGCTGACCTTCGAACGCCTGCACGCCAACCTGCAACTGGACAGCCTGTGGAGCGGTGCGCTGCACCTGGCGGCTGTCGAGTTGGAGAAGTCCCACACCGAGGTCCTGTTCGCCAAGGACGGCACGCTCAATCTGACGCAGCTGTTCAAACGGCCGGCGAGCCCTGAGACGCCGGCCGAGGAGACGCCGAGCGAGCCGTTTCCACTGCGCATCGATCGCCTGCAACTGATCGAAGGCGGCCTGCACTTTGCCGACCGGCGCCCCAGCGAGCCGGTCGAGTTCATCTACGACTCGCTCAATCTGGAGCTGAAAAAACTCAGCACCCTAGCGGACGACAACTCCGAGATGAGCCTGGTCGCCAAGGGCCCGCACGGTGGACGCATCGACTGGAGCGGGCAGATCAGCCTGACGCCCCTCACCTCCAGCGGCCAGTTGAAGATCACCGAAGGCAAGATGAAAGCCTTCTGGCCCTATGTCCGCGACGCCGTGCCCTTAGTGTTGGAGGATGGCGTCATCAGCCTCTCCACCGACTACAGGCTGGATCTGAGCAAAAGCACCGAGCTACTGCTGAACAATACTTCCGCCAGCATCGCGCCGTTCGCCATCAAGGCAACCGATGGCCGCCCGCTGGTACGCCTGGAGCGCTTGGAAGTCAGCGAGACCTCGCTAGACCTGGCTAAACAACAAGTCATAGTCGGCAAGATCCGCAGTCAAAACCTGGAAACCTGGGTTGCCCGCGAGAAGGACGGCGAACTGGACTGGCAAAAACTGTTCGCCTCGCCCCCCTCCGCACCACCGGCCAAGCCGGCCCCAGTCGCAACGCCAGCAGCCGACAGCACGACTGACGCGCAAGCACTCGCCACTGCCGACGCCACAACGCCAGCCGCCGCACAGGCAGAGCCGAGCAAACCCTGGCAAGTCTTACTGCGCGATACCCAGTTGCGTGGCTACCAGATCCACCTGGCCGATCGCCTGCCCGAGCAGGCCGTCGCCTTGGAGCTCGGCCCACTCAATCTCGACCTGCAGGACTTCGACAGCCTCAACCAGTCGCCTTTCACCTTGAGGCTCGATACCGGCCTCGGCAAACAGGGCAAGCTCAACCTCGCCGGCCAGGTCAACCTGAGCCCGATCAGTGCCAAATTGCAGGTCGCCACCGAGGATATCGACCTGCGCGTGGCTCAAGCCTACCTGGCCCCCTTGGTCCACCTGGAGTTGCGCAGCGGTCTGCTCGGCAGCGACCTCGCCGTCGACCTGAAAAGTACCGAGCCACTGGCCTTCAGCATCGCCGGGCGCGCCGAAGTCAACCAGCTGCACAGCCTCGACACCCTTAAAGAACGCGACTTCGTCAAATGGCAGCAGTTGCTGCTCGACGGCCTGAACTACCAGCATGGCGACAGCCTGGAGATCGCCAAGGTCAGCCTGGCCCAGCCCTATGCACGCTTTCTGATCAACGAGGATCGCAGCACCAATGTCAGCGACCTGCTCATTCCACAGCCAGCCGATCCCCAAGCCCAACCCGCAGCGGCCGGCAAGCCACTGGGCATCCACCTTGGCGAAATAAGCATCAATGACGGCTCGGCCAACTTCGCCGACTTCAGCCTGACGCCCAACTTCGCCACCGCGATCCAGCAACTCAACGGCCAGATCGGCCCCCTCGATAGCCGCAACCCGAAGCCGGCGAAAGTCGACATCAAGGGCAAGGTCGACCGCTATGCTCCGGTCAGCATTCTTGGCAACCTCAATCCCTTCGAGCCGCTGGACAGCCTGGACCTGACCACCAGTTTCAAACATGTCGAACTGACCACGCTGACGCCCTATTCCGGCAAGTTCGCCGGTTATCGCATCCGCAAGGGCCGGATCAATCTGGACCTGCATTACCGCATCGAGAAAGGCCAGTTGACCGCCGAAAACAAGCTGGTGGTCGAGAAGCTGCAACTCGGAGAACGGGTCGACAGCCCGGACGCCGTCGACCTGCCGGTACGCCTGGCCGTCGCCCTGCTGAAGGACTCGGAAGGCAAAATCGAGATCGAGCTGCCGGTCTCCGGCGATCTCAACAACCCCGAGTTCAGTGTGATGCCGATAGTCTGGCAAACCCTGCGCAACCTGGTGTTGCGCGCCGCACAGGCGCCCTTCAAGTTCATCGGCGGACTGGTCGGCGGCGGTAGCGCTGTCGACCTCAGCACAGTGCAATTCGCCGCCGGCAGTGACGAGTTGGACGGCAACGCCGAGAGTGCCCTGAGCACACTCTCGGCGGCTCTTAAAGAGCGCCCGAGCCTGCGCCTGGAAGTAGAAGGCCTGAGCGCCGCCAAGAGTGACGGCCCACTGTTGGCTCAACAGCGTCTGCAGCGCGAATACCAATACATTTACTACAAGATCCTGCAGCGCCGCGGCGACAAGGTGCCGGCCGAGGCCAGTCAACTGGAAGTGCCCGAAGATGAGCAGGCGCCGATGCTGGAAGGCATCTACCGCACTCGTCTGAAACAGCAACCACCGGCCGACTGGACCGAGCTGGGCGATGACGAGCGCAGCGCCAAACTGCGCGAGGGGGTCCTTAACTTCTGGGGCCAAAGTGAACTGCTGCTGCGCCAACTGGGCCAGGCGCGGGCCGCTAGCATCAAGGACTATCTGGTGGCTAAGGGTGGGCTGGCGGACGAACGCATTTATCTGCTCGACGTCAGCCTCGGCGAGCCGGGAACCGACGGTCGCGTGGCCTCACCCCTGCACCTGGATAGCGAATAAGGCCACGGCTGCAGCTGACCTGCGCAGCTCAGGGCAAAACCCTGCGCTGTGCAGGTTACGTGGTTAGCTCGACGATGAGCGCCGCCCCCTTGCCGGCAAGCGCCTGAAACCTATCGCGACTCGGCGCCACTGACAGCCCTCCGGCGCGGGTGTAGGCTGATCTCACCGCACCCGCTTCGGACCGTCCCGTGAAAGTCCCCGTCTTGCTTGGCTTGTCGTTTCTGCTCTTGACCGGCCCCGTCTCGGCCGCCTCCACCCTGCGCTGTGGCAGCGAGTTGATCAGCCTCGACGATCACAGCGGCGAGGTGCAGAGCAAATGTGGCGAACCGCTCAGCCGCGACTTCCTCGGCTACCGGGTGATCGTCGGTTACTACGGCGAGCGCAGCGAAGTGCAGGTCGAGGAATGGGCCTACGGTCCGCGCAACGGCATGTACTACTACCTGCGTTTCGAAGCTAATCGCCTGGTCAAGATCGAGAGTAAACGCGGCAACTGACAGGCCTTGGCAGCCAATGCTAGGCTGCCTCCCTCCCCCATAGGACAGGATGCCCACTTCGATGAAAACACGTCTTACCCTGCTCGGTCTGCCACTGCTCCTGCTGGCCGGCGAAAGCTTCGCCTCGCTGCGCTGCGAAAAGGGTATCGCCAGCGAAGGCGACCGCATGGTTGAAGTACAGAGCAAATGCGGCGAACCGGTCAGCCAGAACGTCATTGCCTATTCCAAGACCCGCACCGGTAACCGTAGCGTGGAAGTCGAAGTGCAGGAGTGGGTCTACGGCCCCCGGAGTGGCGGCATGCTGTACTTCCTCCGGTTCGAAGGCGGTATCCTGAAGCGCATCGAGAGCAAACGCGGCAGCTGAACCACACCCTCGCCAAGGAAGGCCGTAGATGCTGATTCTCCCTGCCGAACACCCGCTGGACTGGAAAAAGCCGCCAGTCATCACCCTGCTGCTGATCCTGCTCAATGTGCTGATTTACTTCGGCTACCAGGGCGGTGATAACGCACGCGAAGCCACTGCGGTAGAGACCTACCTCGATGGCGGCCTGCTCAACCGTGAGCGCAGCCTGTTTCTCGACGCATTCAGTGCCCGCCACGAGCTCGACGGCGGGCAACAAAAAGCCCTCGGCGCCATGCGCCGGCCGGAACTCGCCGAGCTGATCCTCGGCGACCTGCAGTTTGAAAACAGCCTGCATCACAATCCCGCCTACCTAGCCGATCCGGCCTGGCAGGCCGCACGGCAGAAGGCCGAGGCCGCGCGCGACCAACTGAGTAACATGCGCTTCGGTTTCATCCCGGCGAAATTCAGCGTCCAAGGCCTGTTCGGTGCGATGTTCCTGCATGCCGACTTCGGCCATCTGGCCGGCAACATGCTGTTTCTGTTCATCTTCGGCTTCGCCCTGGAAATCGCCCTGGGCCGCGGGGTCTACCTGGGGTTGTATCTGCTCAGCGGCGTGGCCTCGCACCTGCTGTGGTGGATCATGGACCCGGTATGGGTCAGCGGGATTGGCGCCTCGGGGGCGATCTCCGGGCTGATGGGCATGTACCTGGGCATCTACGGGTTGCGGCGAATCAACTTCTTCTACTGGTTGGGTCCGCTGTTCGGCTACTTTCGCGCGCCTGCCCTGTGGATCCTGCCGGTGTGGATGGGTAAGGAGCTGTATGGCCTGCTACTCGCCGACGACCATGTGAACTACTACGCCCACCTCGGCGGCATGGGCGCCGGCTTTCTCGCCGTCTGGCTACCACGCCTGGGCGGCCAGCTAAAAGTCGACGATGCCTATCTGCACAAGGAAGACCCGGACGCACCGTTCAAGCGCGAGCTGGCTGGGCTGGATCAACTGATCGGACGCTTTGCCCTGGAGCAAGCCGCACCCCGCGGGCTGGATTTGCTGGCCCGCTACCCCGGGCGGCTGTTGCTGCTGGAACGCCTCTACCCAGTGGCGAAGAGTCGCCAGGACCACGCCCTGATGAGCGCTCTGCTAAAACAGTTCTTCCTCCTGCCGGCACAACCGGCCTGCCTGCCGCTGCTACAGCGTTTGGCCGACGACAGCAGCGACCCGCAGCAGCGCCTGCTGCAACATCCCGCCGTGCAGTTACACCTGCTGCAACGTCTGCTGCGCGTAACCGAGGCCCCACGCGCCCTGGCCGCCTGGCGCAAGCTGAGCCAGGCCAAAGCCCACCCGGCGCAACTGCCGGCGCTGACCCTGCAACTGGCCAAGCTGCTGGGGCAACGCGGCGATCTACAGGGCATTGCCGAGCTGAGCCGCTTTCTCCACGGCGCTTACCCGCAAGCCGAACAGACCCAGCAACTGAGCCTGTACCGGCAGCACCTGGCCCGCTGAATGCAGCAGGCCCGCTCCAACCGTAGTCGTGACCGGCGGCCGACTCAGGCGTTGGCCGCCAGCCGGGCGACTGTTGCCTCGAGAGCTGCGACTTCACTCAGCAGCGGTGATTGCGGGTAACGCGCGCGCACGAAGGCCAGCAGCTTCTGCGCCGGCTCCAATTGCCCCAGGCCCTCGGCAAAGCCTCGCGCCGCCAGCAGGTAAGCCCGGGGGATGTGTGGATAATCGGGAAAGCGCTGGTGCAAATTGCGCAGCAGGCTCAGGCCTTCGCGGGTCTTGTGCCGGTCCAGCAGCGCCCCGGCCAGTCGCTCGCACACCAGCGCATCCTCGGGCAGAAAGTCCGCCTTGAACTGGCGCGCATTGAGCAGTGCGGTAGCCGCTTGCGCCGGGTTGATCCGCGCAGCCAAAGGCAGGTAGTGCGCCAGATGACGCAGGCACCGCTCACGGGCATTCAAGCCATACAGCAGCTGATGAAAACGCTCATTCAACTTGAGGTCGTCTGGATCACGCTCCAATGCGGCGGCCAGCGTTTCCAGGGCCTGCTCGCTCTGGCCTTCCTTCAGACGAATCTCGGCCTCGGCCAAAGCGCGACGACGTAGATACTCGGCTGTCGGAAAGCCGAGCTGGCTGTCTTCCTCGGCCATCGCATAACCAAGAGCGCCCTGATACTGGAACACCGCGTAGCCCATCATGGCGCACATCACCACGCCGAAGTAACCGAAGAGGAAGGCCGCCACCGGCACCAGCACCACTCGTGGCAAGCCATGGGAAAGCATGTAGGTCACCCAGCTCGGCGATTGCCAGAGGATGAACAAGAAGGCGCAGAGGATCAGATAGCGCCAGCCCATGGCCTTGATCACCTGCCCCACCTCGTCCGGGCTCAACGCCGCACTTAAGGTCTTATCCAAAGCCAGGCGAATGATGCTGGCCGGCAGCGCCAACAACAGGCCGATATTCACCGCCCAGTACAGTGCCTCGCTGTCGAAGTCGGCCGCCAGCCACAGCGCAGCGAAAGACAGGAAGAACACCACCAACTGCTTGAAGAACAGCCCGAAACCCTCGCCGACAAAGGCGCTAAGCAGACTCGGCGCCTGCTTTTGCGCCTCACTGTTGGCCTCGATCACGCTGTAGAAATACTTGGTGGCGATGCTGAACAGCACGACCCAGAGCAGAATCGAATGCGGCATAAACAGGCTGGCCAGCGCCAGTACCGCACTGAACGCCAGAGGCCCGGCTTGCAGGCCATAGGCGAAGAAGCGCGGAATCCGCTCCCAGAAGGGCTGGGCGCTGTTGGCCGCGCCGAGAAAGTCGAGCTGGCTCCGGCACAAGGGGCAGGCAGGTGTCTCATCCGGAGCATCGGCATTCAGCGGCATGCAGCAGTCGCCAAAATACCGCTGACAGGACAGGCAGTGCCAGGTGGCGGGTTGTGCCGGGTGATAGCGGCAGAGGGTCTTATCCATGAACGGTGCATTCCTTGTCGAGCACGGCGGGCGATGCCTATTCTCCAGGCAAAAAAAGAGGGCCCGCAAGGGCTAATGCCAGTCAGTTAAGCCCTTTCGCTTGACCTTGGGCCGCAAGAAATCAAAATCCGATGCCTGAATTGGCATCGGATTTTTTATGCGTCTCGCTCGGGCACTGCAACT
>NZ_SCMP01000020.1 GCF_005502935.1 Pseudomonas sp. 2FG | reverse complement strand
GTCTAAGAACTGGGGCTGCCGGTGGGGCGGGGCGGCAGATTTCCGGGGTCCGGCTGCAACAACGGGCAATCCGCAGTCTGAAACTGTTGCGACCGGCTCAGGTAGCGCTCCATCGGCAGGTAGGGGCGCTCCAGGGCGTGCTGCGGCCACCCGAGAGTCGCTTCAGGCGCATGCACGGCTCGACCGACGACGCAACGCTAGGCCTCTAAATTTATTGCGCTTTCAGTGTGGGCTGATGACGACGTGAGGGGCGTCACGCTTTGCCCGATAGGCCGCGGCTGAGTCGGTGCGGCCTCGTCGGTGAAGATCTCCACGCGGTTGCGGCCGCCATGCTTGGCGACATACAAGGCCTCGTCGGCCTGTTTCGACAGCGTATTGATATCCATGCCCTCGTGCAGCTGGGCGATGCCACAGCTAAAGGTGCAGGACAGCTCCTGCGGCTGTGCCGGGTAGTGGATTTCGGCGAAACGTCGGCGGATTTCGTCGAGCACCTTGCGCGCGGTGCCGGCATCGGTGTCCGGCAACACCACGGCGAACTCTTCGCCGCCGTAACGGCCGATATGGTCGGTCTTGCGCAGGCGCTGCTTGAGGAACAGCGCCAGGCTCTTGATCACCCGGTCGCCCATCGGGTGGCCGTAACCGTCGTTGACCTTCTTAAAGTGGTCGATATCGAGCATGGCGAAGGTCAGCGGCTGGCCAGCGCGGCGGGCGCGCAGGCGCGAGTCGTCCAGCAGCTGGAGGATATGGGTGTGGTTGTACAAACCGGTCAGGCTGTCGCGCACCATCCGCGCTTTCAGGTTGCGCGCGCGGCCTGCGCGGTTACGCACGGTGGCGATCAGATGGCGCGGCTGGATCGGTTTGGTGAGGAAGTCGTCGCCGGCTTCGCTCATCGCCTCCAGCTGCTTGTCCAGATCGTCTTCGGCCGACAGGTAGATGATCGGCACGCTGACGTAGCGGTCGTTATGGCGGATCACCTTGGCCAGTTCGGTGCCGTTGCACTGCGGCATATACATGTCGAGGATGATCAGGTCCGGCTGGAACTCGGCCAGCGCGGCCATCGCCTGGAGCGGCTCGAGCAGCGTGTGGGTGACTATGCCGGCGCCGTTGAGTACGCGCTCGGTATGCGTGGCCTGGGCGCGGGAGTCGTCGATGATCAACACGCGATAGGGCTCGTGCTGCGTCACATGGGTGAGGATTTCGATCCGTTCCAACAGGCTGGAGGCGTCCAGGCTGCCGGTGAAGAACGCCTGGCCGCCGGCGCGCACGGCCGCCAGACGGGTCGGGGTGTCGGTGTCTGCGTGGCTAAAGAACAGCAGCGGCAACTTCTGCTCCAGGTCTTGCTGAATTTCGGCCGCCAGTTGCAGGCCCAGGCCTGTGCCTGCGAAGTCGACTTCCATAAGGATGGCGGCCGGATGGCGCTTGAGCATGGCGGCGCGAAAGGCCTCGGCGTGGTCAAACGGCTGGGCGATCAGGCCGAAGAACTCCAATTGCTGGGCTAGGCGCTCGGCGTGCTCAGAATCCTGCAAGGCCAGGTAGACCGGCTTGCGTAGCGGCGGCAGGAAGGTGTGTTCGAACTGGTCGCCATGCCGCAGGCCGGTGCGCGACAACCTTTGCATAAGCTGGTTGAGTTCGCTGATCAGGCTGCTGGTCAGGCGCCCGCGATTGGCGCCGCTGGCCTCCAGGCAATGGGCAATGCCTTGTGCCAGTTGCGCGTGTTCGGCTTGCTCGAAGCGCTCGGCATAACGCTGCAGCCGCAGATTGGCCGCGGCCAGCTCCGCGGCGTTCCATTCGCTGTGCTGCAACCGCTGCCAGACCTCCAGCACTTGCCGCGCTTGATGGATGACCCGTTGGGCGAAGTGGTGTTTGAGGCGGTCGCGATTGGGATCTTCTTGCTCGGTCATGGCCTGGCTTCTTCTTATTATGTTTATGTGCCGCCGCAGAGCGGTCTGGGTGATGGCTCTATGCCGCCACTGGTCTTTAGGTACGCTAGCACCGCCGAGCATTTGCCGCCAACCTTCGATCTGCGGCGGGGCAGAACGTTCGACCGCTGCTCGCTAAGGATGCTCAGCCCGCTCTAAGTTTACGCTGTCGGCGCTGCGCATCGACTGGCGCTTCCCTTATAGTGCGAGGCAGGACGGCAACCCTGCAGCGGGGTTGTGCTCGAACAGCTGAATTCGATGATTGAAGGACATGGCCATGCTGAACTGGAAGAACCGCGCGGGCAGCTTGCGCGACAGTGTCGATGACTCGGTGGATGATGTGCGTAGCTACTTTGGCGGCCTCTGGCTCAGCCGGGCGCTGGGCTCGCTGCTGGGCCTCTATCTGCTCGTGGCGTTGGTGGTCGGCTGGTATTGGAACCAGGAACCTGAGCTGTTCCCGGTGCAACAGAATGCCCAGGCGGCCGCCGAGCAGGCGCAACGCCAGCTGGTCAGCGGTTACACCACGGTGGAAACCTTGAAACAGGTCGTCGGCACCCTGCTCGACAAGCCGGGCGGCTACCTGTCCAACGACCTCGCCCCGCCGGGTGTGTGGCTGGACAACATGCCGAGCTGGGAATACGGCGTGCTGGTGCAGGTGCGTGACCTGTCGCGGGCCCTGCGCAAAGACTTCGCCCGCTCGCAGACACAGTCCACCGAAGACCCGGATCTGGCCAAGGCCGAGCCGCGTTTCAACTTCGACAATAAAAGCTGGGCCCTGCCGGAGAGCGAGGCGGAATACCGCGAGGGGATCAGGTCGTTGGATCGCTACCTGGCGCGCCTGTCCGACCCGAGCCAGCCGAATGCGCGGTTCTATACCCGCGCCGACAACCTGAATAACTGGTTGGGCGATACCGCCACGCGTTTGGGCTCCTTGTCGCAGCGCTTGTCCGCCAGCGTCGGTCAGGTTCGCCTGAATACCGGGCTGAAGGACAATGCCGCGCCGGTCGCCGACGCTGAGGCGCCGGCGGTCAGCGAACAAGCCTATGAAACGCCGTGGCTGCAGATCGACAACGTGTTCTATGAGGCGCGTGGTCAGGCCTGGGCGTTGTCGCACTTGCTGCGGGCGATCGAGGTGGACTTCGCCGATGTGCTGGCGAAGAAGAACGCCGCCGTCAGCGTGCGGCAGATCATCCGCGAGCTGGAGGCTTCGCAGGAGCCGCTGTGGAGCCCGATGATCCTCAATGGCAGCGGTTATGGTGTGCTGGCGAACCACTCGCTGGTGATGGCCAACTACATCTCGCGGGCCAATGCCGCGATCATCGACCTGCGTCAGCTGTTGAGTCAGGGTTGAGTCATGGGTTTTTCAGCCAGAGAGGCGGCCCACCGGGCGGCCTCCGATGCGGAACGCGTGGCCTGGGTCGACGAGGCCGACCGTCCGCTGGGCGGTATGCCGCGACTCGAGCTGCGGCGGCGCGGCCTGATCGGCCGTGGCACCTATATCCTGCTGTTCAATTCCGCCGGTGAGCTCTGCGTACATAGGCGCACCCTGAGCAAGGCGCTGTACCCCGGCTACTGGGACGTGGCCGCCGGCGGCATGGTGCTGGAAGGGGAAAGCTACGCCGAGTCCGCCGCCCGTGAGCTGGAGGAGGAACTGGGGGTGGCCGGTGTGCCGCTGATCGAGCACGCGCACTTTTTCTATGACGCGCCAGAAAGCCGGCTCTGGTGCACGGCGTTTTCCGCTGTGGCGGATGGGCCGCTGCGCTTGCAGCCGGAGGAGGTGCTGGAGGCGTGCTTCCTCCCTGTCGCCGAGGTCCTGGCGCAAACCCGGGAAAAGCCCTATTGCCCGGACTCCCTGGCCGCCCTGCAGCGCTATCTGGCCCGAGGTCGCCAATCCGCCGATTAATGGCGCAATTTCGCTCTTAGCATTGTTGGTTTTTGCCGTTACACTGCGCGGCTTTTCAAGCCTGAGCCTCCCGGCCCAGGTGCGCTGCCCCTGCCAGAGTGGGGCTTCGCGGCTGACCAGCGTCAGCCAGTCGCTTTCAGGTCTATTTCAATCATCAGCTGCCGAGATAGACCCTTCTGACCCCTACGAGGATAGCCCGGTGGTCAAGAAAGCTTCGTCCTTTGCCGCCCTTGGCGGTTTGGTGTTTTCCACCGATGCAGGCCGGCATTGCCCGGACTGCAGCCAGCCGGTGGATGCCTGTATCTGCAAGCAGAGTGTCATCCCCGCCGGGGATGGGGTCGCCCGTGTGCGCCGCGAAACCAAGGGGCGCGGCGGCAAGACGGTGACCACAGTGAGCGGTGTGCCGCTGGCCGAAGAACCGCTCAAGGAGCTGGCCAGCCAGCTCAAGCGGCGCTGCGGCTGCGGGGGTTCGCTGAAAGACGGGGTCATCGAGATTCAGGGCGACCACGTGCAACTGCTGCTGGATGAGCTGACCAAGCACGGCTTCAAGGCGAAGAAATCTGGCGGCTAGCCCGGCACTTTCTAAACTTCTGCTTTGGGCCGTCGGTCAACACCTCAGTAATCGTCATTGCCACTGCTTATTCTGCTTCGGTCCGGCCTGGTCGGAGCTTTTGATTTCTTGATAGAAGGGGACCTCGATGTCCGTACGACGCACACGTAAAGATGACGGCAGCCAGTGGACCGTAGCGGACAGCCGTAGCGTCTACGGCATTCGCCATTGGGGCGCCGGCTATTTCGCGATCAACGACGCGGGTCGCGTCGAGGTGCGCCCGAGGGGCCCGAGCAGCGCGCCGATCGACCTGTTCGCCCAGCTCGACGAGCTGCGCAGCAGCGGTTTGTCGCTGCCTTTGCTGGTGCGCTTCCCGGACATTCTGCAAGACCGCGTGCGCCAACTGACCGGCGCCTTCGACGCCAACATCGCCCGCCTCGAGTACCAGAGCCGCTACACCGCGCTGTACCCGATCAAGGTCAACCAGCAGGAAGCGGTGGTGGAGAACATCATCGCCACCCAGGACGTCTCCATCGGCCTGGAAGCCGGCTCCAAGCCCGAGCTGCTGGCGGTGCTGGCGCTGGCGCCTAAGGGCGGCACCATAGTCTGCAACGGCTACAAGGACCGCGAGTTCATCCGCCTGGCGCTGATGGGGCAGAAGCTCGGCCACAACGTCTTTATCGTCATCGAGAAAGAATCCGAGGTGCAGTTGGTGATCGAGGAGGCGGCCGAGCTGAAGGTCGCCCCGCAGATCGGGCTGCGCGTGCGCCTGTCGTCCCTGGCTTCGAGCAAATGGGCCGATACCGGTGGCGAGAAGTCCAAGTTCGGCCTGTCGGCGGCGCAGCTGCTGTCGGTGGTCGAGCGCTTCCGCGCGGCCAAGCTGGATCAGGGCATCCGTCTGCTGCACTTCCATATGGGCTCGCAAATAGCGAATCTTGCGGACTACCAGCACGGTTTCAAGGAAGCCATCCGCTACTACGGCGAGCTGCGTGGTCTGGGCCTGCCGGTCGATCATATCGACGTGGGCGGTGGCCTGGGTGTCGACTACGATGGCACCCACTCGCGCAACGCCAGCTCGATCAACTACGACATGGACGACTACGCCGGCGTGGTGGTCGGCATGTTGAAGGAGTTCTGCGACGCCCAGGAGCTGCCGCACCCGCATATCTTCTCCGAGAGCGGCCGTTCGCTGACCGCGCACCACGCGATGTTGGTGGTGCAGGTGACCGACGTCGAGAAGCACAACGATGCTGTGCCGGTCATCGACGACCAGGACAGCCTGCCGGAGACCGTGCAATGGCTGGTCGACCTGCTCGGCCCGACCGATCTCGAGATGGTCACCGAAACCTACTGGCGCGCCACCCACTATATGAGCGACGTCGCCAGCCAGTACGCCGACGGCAAGATCAGCCTGGTGCAGAAGGCCCTGGCCGAGCAGTGCTACTTCGCCGTCTGCCGCCGGCTGCACAACTCGCTGAAGGCTCGCCAGCGCTCCCATCGTCAGGTGCTGGATGAGCTGAACGACAAGCTCGCCGACAAGTACATCTGCAACTTCTCGGTGTTCCAGAGCCTGCCGGACACCTGGGCCATCGGCCAGGTGCTGCCGATCCTGCCGCTGCACCGCCTCGACGAAGAGCCGCTGCGCCGCGCGGTGCTGCAAGACCTGACCTGCGACTCCGACGGCAAGATCAAGCAGTACGTCGACGAGCAGAGCATCGAAACCAGCCTGCCGGTCCATGAAGTACGTGAGGGCGAAGACTATCTGCTGGGCATCTTCCTGGTCGGCGCCTATCAAGAGATCTTGGGCGACATGCACAACCTGTTCGGCGACACCGACTCGGTGAACATCTACCAGAACCCGGACGGCAGCGTGTACCACGCCGGCATCGAAACCCACGACACCATCGAGGACATGCTGCGTTACGTGCACCTGTCGCCGGAAGAGTTGATGACCCACTACCGCGACAAGGTCGCCAGCGCCAAGCTCAGCGCCGGCGAACGCACCCAGTTCCTCGACGCGCTGCGGCTGGGGCTGACGCGTTCGTCTTACCTGTCGAGCTGAGTCAGTTCCGCAGGCAGAAAAAAACCGACGCGAAGTCGGTTTTTTTCTGTTCGGAAATTACTGCCCCATCACCCCATAACCGCGCGCCATCAGGCTGGCCAACAGCGGCAGAATCAGCAGCAACAGCAGTTCCAGGCGAATGCTGATGATCGTCAGCTGGGCCTGCCGTGGGCCGATTTGCGGCACCTGGCCGGCCTTCAGCGCATTGCGCCAGTTGAGGAAGGTGAAAGTTGGCAGGACCGAGACCAGCGCAATCACCAGAAACAACCCCAGCTTGGCGTGGAACAGGCTGTTGTGCAGGTAATAGGCGGCGCCTTTGCCGTACCAGATGACGCGCGCCGCGCCGCTGGCCAGCACCAGGCCGGCCGTCAGGCCGTAGGCGATGTCGATGCGGATCAGACTGCGGGCCCGCTGCAGATCCAGCGGCAGTTTGAACAGCCGATGCTCCAGCACCAGCAGGGCGAACAGCAGAAAGATCGATAGGTAATGCAGGTACGCGGCGATGGCTTCGGCCATGGGAACTCCTTTCGGGTCGTCACGGGGTTGGTGTTATTGATCGTTGGTAAACGCCGTAGCTAATCCTTTCAAGCGGGGGCCGCTCTAAGCCAAGCATCGTCACGGCTCAGGCGCCAGGCGAGCGCGCCGAGGCTCAGCCCGCGCAGCAGCATAAAGCCGAGAAACGCCAGCCACAGGCCGTGATTGCCCAGGCCTTGCAGGCCCCAGGCCAGTGGTAGGGCGAGCAGTACGCTGAGCAGCATGGCGTTGCGCATTTCCCGCGCCCGGGTGGCGCCGATAAACAGGCCGTCGAGCACATAGCTCCACACCGCAATCAGCGGCAGCAGCGCGAGGTAGGGCAGGTAGAGCTGGGCGGTGGCGCGCACCGTGGGGATGTCGCTTTGCAGCTGGACAAACAGCGGGCCGGCGAGCAGGAAGAACAGCGCGAAACCCAGGCTGGCCAACAGCGACCAGCCGCCGGCGACTATCAGAGAGCGGCGCAGTGCGGTGCGATCGCGGGCGCCTATGGCATGGCCGCACAGCGCCTCCACGGCATGCGCCAAGCCATCGAGGGCATGGGCGCTGAGCAGCAGGCCGTTGAGCAGCAGGGCGTTGGCGGCGACAGTCGCGTCCCCCAGGCGAGTGCCCTGTACGGTGATCAGCAAGAACACCAATTCCAGCGCCAGGGTGCGGATGAAGATGTCGCGGTTCACCGCCAGCAAGGGTCGCCAGTTCAGCCAGTGGCGCAGCGCGGCCCAGTCGATTTGGCCGGGATACTTGCGCAGCGCCTTGCGCGTCAGCGCCAGGCCGAGCAGGGCGCCGCTCCACTCGGCCAACACCGAGGCGCGTGCGGCGCCGATCACGCCCCAGTCCAGGCCGAGGACGAACCACAGCGCCAGCAGCACATTGATCAGATTGGTGGTCAGCAGAATCGCCAGCGGCGCACGGGCGTTCTGCGTGCCGAGAAACCAGCCGACCAGCGCGTAGTTGGCCAGCGCGGCAGGCAGGCCGAACAGGCGGGTGGCGAGAAAGTCGCGGGTCAGTTGCTGCAACTCCGCCGACGGCTGCATCAGGTCCAAGGCGCCGCCGCTCAAGGGTACCGCGAGCAACCCCAGCAGCAGCGCCAGGCCCAGCGCCAGCAGCAGGCCTTGGCACAGGACCTGCCGCAATGCGCCGCCATCCCCGCGCCCGGCGGCCTGGGCGGCGAAGCCGGTGCTGCCCATGCGCAGGAAGCCCATGGCCCAGACCAGCAAGGTGTACAGGCTACCGCCGACCGCCACCGCCGCCAGTTGATAGGCATGCGGCAGATGGCCGACCACGGCGCTGTCGACCAGAGCCACCAGCGGCACCGAGAGGTTGGACAGGATCATAGGCGCGGCCAGCGCCCAGACGCGTCGGTGGGTCGGTGCGTGTTGCCAGGCGTCGCGCAGCATAAGGTCGCTCCAGAGGAGGCAGCATTATAGGGGCGGCCTGTCGCCGCGTGCGTGGTGATGAGGTGCCTGGGGGGCCGTGGTGGGATAACGCCTTTCTTATCCCCCCCGTGCTCCATACCCGGCATCCGCAGTGCCGCTCGGCTATAGTTCCCGGCTTCCGTTTCCCCCCTGCAACTCTGCAACTAAAGGGGTCCAACTAAAGGGAACTAAAGGGGTCGGAGTGATTTGTTTTTGATCAGTTAAGCTGTTGATCTTGTCGAATGGGCAAAAGGAGTTTGCCATGCCACGTAAACAGCGGATGTATCTGCCAGTTGTGCCGGCCCACAAGCGGCACTTGGGTCGGGTGGTTGGGCAATGCCATCGGGGAGGACCTTTGGTTAAAGGTAAATCACTCCGACCCGAATGGCACTTACTTAAACGCTAACTAGCTGATGCAAAAGAAGAAAGGCTGGCCTTGGTCTACGGTGATAGTTGCGAACACACACCGATCCACCAAGAACACAGCCCACATGAATCCTAGGCGCCAAACCGTCCAGCATCAACAGCAACGCATTCGTCATCACGCCTCGAACAGTGATGCCTACACATTTTTCAATCTACTCACTGGCCCCGAGTTGCTGGAGTCCGTCGAGTCATCGCTGCCGGAGCACCGAGAACGGCTGTTTCCGCCGACCGAGACGCTGTCCATGTTTCTGGCTCAAGCGATGAATGCCGATCGTTCCTGCCAACACGCAGTCAATGACCTATCTATCAAGCGCTTATGCGGCGGCTTGAAGCCAAGCAGCACTTATACAGGCGCCTACTGCAAAGCCAGAAAGCGGCTGCCTGTGGAGATGGTTTCAACGCTATTACGCCATACAGGGTGCTCAATAAGTGATCAAGCACCGCAGTCATGGCGCTGGATGGGGCGGCCTGTACGTCTTGTGGACGGCACGACGATTACGATGCCCGACACTGCAGCCAATCAGGCCGCCTATCCGCAGTCTCGCGGCCAGAAAGCAGGCCTTGGTTTTCCGCTATGCCGAATGGTAGGCATCGTTTGTCTATCCAGTGGCGCTGTTTTAGATGCAGCGCTTGGTCGCTTTCGAGGCAAGGGTGGTGATGAGCAGACCCTGCTCAGGTCGATGCTCGATACGTTGAGTCGAGGTGACATCTTGTTGGGCGATGCCTATTACGCCACTTATTTTTTGTTGTACGAGTTGCGGTGCAGGGGCGTGGACGGCGTGTTTGAGCAATATGGTGCTCGCCGACGCAGCACCGATTTTCGACGTGGGCAGCGACTGGGTTCGCGTGATCATTTGATCGAGCTGCAAAAGCCCCCGAAAAGGCCCGCGTGGATGAGCCAGGCGTATTACGAGCAGGCGCCTGAGAGGCTGAAAGTGCGTGAGCTGAAGGCGGGTGAGAAAATTTTGGTAACGACACTGCATTGCCCGAAGCAGGCGCCCAAAACAGCCCTGAAGTCGCTGTTCAAGAGCCGCTGGCATGTCGAACTGGACTTGCGCAATATCAAGACCACGCTGGGACTGGAGATGCTGAGCTGTAAGACACCGGCCATGGCGGTTAAGGAACTATGGGTCTATTTACTGGCACACAATCTGATCCGGTTGATCATGGCGCAATCGGCCCTGCTCGCGGACTGTTTGCCTCGCGAACTGAGCTTCAAGCACAGCCTTCAGCTATGGCTCGCGTGGAGGCAATACGGCGGCCTGGGAGAGGATGACGACATGTCAAATCTGCTGATGCTGATCGCCCAGAAACGAGTTGGAAACCGCCCTGGACGGACTGAACCTCGAGCTATCAAGCGAAGGCCCAAGCCTTATCCACTGCTGACCAAGGCACGTACAACCGCAAGGGCGGAAGTCAGGAAAAATGGACATCCGAAAAAGGTTAAGTAAGTGCCATTCCACTCCGACCCCTTTAGGCTGGGCGCAACTGCCGCCGGCAGCGGCGCCGCTGGCCATCGTCGGCGTGCGCGAAGGCGATAGCCTGCGGCGGCCGGCTGCCAGCGCCGAACCCCTGCGCCTGAAACTCACCGCCCTGGGTGGCAGCGGCCACCGTTGGTGGTTCCTGAACGGCGCGCCGCTGGCCGCTAGCGCGGCGGAAACCGCGATCAACCAGCCCTCGAACGCAGTGGCCGCTATCAGCTCAGCGTGCTCGATGAATCCGGGCAAACCGCACGGATCGAGTTCAGTGTGCTTGACTGAGCTTTATAGGGCGTCGCCTCGTGCTGGGCTCAAGGTGCTGCAAACACCGTCACCGGCCAGTGTTTGCGCATACACCACCGCTGCGCCCCGCGGCTATGCCTTAGCCGCGAAAGAATAGTTTCGTAGGGTGGACAACACCCTCCCCGGAGTTCGCTGAGCAACCTAGGGTTCTCAGCCTTGAGCAGTAGGGGGTTCGATGATTTTTCTGGCGGTAGATGTGGGTGGTACGCATGCCCGCCTGTTGTTGGGGGAGCCCTGCGCTACGGGTTGGCGCAGGGTTCGCCAGCAGAGTTTTCTGGCTCATGAGTATCCCGGCTTGCAGGCCCTGCTGGAGCTGTTCCTGGCCGCGGGTGAACGTCCGGCCGCGGCCTGCATTGCCGTCGCCGGGCCGGTCCAGGGGTCGCGAGTGAGCATGACCAATCTGCCCTGGCGGCTCGATGCCAGCCTGATCGGCCAGCAGTTCGGCATCCCCACAGTGCGGCTGTTGAATGATTTTGCCGCGCAAACCTATGCCCTGGAGGCTTTGCCCGCGAGCGATCTGTGCACCTTGCAACAGGGCCAGCCTGAGCCTGAGGGGGTGCGGGCGTTGCTCGGGGCCGGCAGCGGCTTGGGCATGGCCATGCAGGTCCGCTGCGGCGGGCACTGGCAGGCCTTGGCCAGTCAGGGCGGGCTGGCCGACTTCGCCCCCCTGGATGCTCAGCAACTGGCTTTATGCCAGGCGCTGCAGAGCGCTTACGGGCGCGCCAGCCAGGAACTGCTGCTGTCCGGGCCTGGCCTGGAGCGCATCTACGGGTTTCTCTGCGGGGCGGGTGTGCAGTTGCGCGAGGCTGCGCCGAATGCACGGGCGATTAGCCGCGCGGCGGAGCGCGGGGAGCCGCTGGCCGCTGCGGCGCTGGCGCTGTTTGCGCGGATCTACGGCGCCTGCGCGGGCAATCTGGCGCTGCTCAGCCTGGCCCGCGGCGGGGTTTATCTGAGTGGTGGGATAGCCCCGAAAATCCTCGGCTTTCTGCAGAGTCCGGCGGTTGTCGAGGCGTTCGTGAACAAACCGCCGCTGCGCGAGCTGCTGGAGAGCATCCCGCTGCATGTGGTGTTGAATGAGCAACTGGGCTTGTTCGGCGCTGCCACTCTGGCGGCGCAACTGTGCCGGCCGTCAGCCGCCGCGCGGGGGACCGAGTAAATGGCTGGGCCGGCAGAGCTGCGGCAACCGTCGAGGTTGCCCTGGCAGTTCCTGCGGCTGGTCATGCCGTACTGGAACTCCGCCGAGAAGTGGAAGGTACGCGCCTTTACCCTGGCACTGCTGCTGTTGACCCTGGCCCAGGTCGGCCTGGTGATCTGGATGAGTTACTGGAATCGCGCGCTCTTCGATGCCCTGGAGGAGAAGTCGTTAAGCCGCTTGCTGGTGCAGATCGGCACCTTCGTGCTGATCCTGCTGCTGACCATGGGCGTTACGGCGCTGCATATGCAGGTCAAGCGCTGGTTACAGCTGGACTGGCGCAGGTGGCTGACGGCCAAGGTCCTCGACCAATGGATGGCGCACGGGCATCACTACCAGTTGCAGTTGACCGCCGGTGAGCATGACAACCCAGATGGACGTATCGCCGAAGATATCCGCGTCGTCACCGAAAGCGCGATCGGCCTGGCCCACTCGCTAGTCTATTCGCTGCTGATTTTCGGCAGTTTTGTCGACATCCTGCTGACGGTTACCGGCAGTGCCCACTTACCCGGTACCGCCCTGTTGGTGCCGGGTTATATGGTGATCCTGGCGTTTGCTTACGCCGCCGCCGGCACGCTGTTCGGCATGCTGCTCGGGCGTCCGCTGATCAATGCGACCAACAAGCTGCAAACCGCGGAGGCGAATTTCCGCTTTGGGCTGGCGCATTCACGGGAGAGTTCCGAGTCGATTGCGCTGATGCAGGGCGAAGGGGTCGAGCGGCAGAACTCGACGGCGTTTTTCGCCGAGCTGGGCCGCCGCTGGTACCGCCAGACCCTCGGCTATCTGGGAATCGTGTCGTTTTCTTCGGGCTACGGCGTGCTCTTGCCGGTGTTCCCGATCCTGGTCATGGCCCCCCAGTACATTGCCGGCAGCATGAGCCTGGGGGTGTTGATGCAGGCCGCGCAGGCGTTCCAGCAACTGACCTCGGCACTCTCCTGGCCGATCGATAACCTCGCCGAGCTGGCGCGCTGCCGGGCTTCCGCGGACCGGGTGATGAGCCTCTACGGCGACCTGCTGCTGCTCGAAGAGCGGGCCGCCGAGCCGCAAGAGCATCGCATCAGCCTGGCGCAGTCGAACCAGGCCGAGCTGGTGCTGCGCGATCTGTGCATCGCCAACCCCGACGGGCAGATTTTGATCGAGGGGCTCAACGCGGTGATCCAGCCTGGCGAGCGGGTGCTGATTGCCGGCGATCCGGCGGTCAGCATCAGCCTGTTCAAGGTGCTGGCCGGCTTGTGGCCGTGGGGGCATGGCGAGGTCTGGCTGCCGGCGGGGTCGGCGATCAGCTTCTTGCCGCAGCGGCCATTCCTGCCGTTTGGCAGCTTGCAGTCGGTGCTGAGTTATCCGCGGCCGGCGGATACCTTCGCGGCCAGTGCCCTGCAGCATGCCCTGGAATGCGCCGGGGTTGCCTGGCTGGCGCCGCGCCTGGGCGAGGTCGATAACTGGGATCGCGTGTTGCCGCTGCGCGCGCAGCAACGCCTCGGCATTGCCCGGCTGTTCCTGCAGCAGCCGGCCTGGGTGTTCATCGAAGAGGCGACCAATGCCTTTGACCCCAAAGGCGAGGAATACATGATGGACATGCTGCACCACGAACTGCCCAACGCGACGCTGCTGGCCATCAGTTTTCAAACCGGCCTCGAGCGTTACTACCAGCGCAAGCTGCTGCTCAAGCACCTGCCGCAAGAGAAGTTCCTCCGCAGCAGCATGCCGATTCGCGCGCTAAGAAAAACCTGAGGGCAACCAGCCGCGCCGGACGCATTCGCGAAAACACCAGGCCGGCGTGGTTTCGGTCTTATAACTCCAGAAGAACCAGCCCAGGTACTTCTCGAAGGTCAGCAACTGGGCGGCGGCATAGCCGCGATAGGCGATGTCCTGCTGGAAGCCGTCCATGCTCTCCAGGGCGTGATTGAACGGCCCCTCCGCCCAGAGCGAGACCACCTTCAGGTCGAGGCCCAGGCTCCACTCGGCGCAATAGGCCGGTACCCCCAGTTGCTCGATGAGCGCATCGGCCTCGGTTTTCCATTGGCCGCTGGCCTTGTGCAGGTGGGTGTAAATATCGCTGTCGATGTCGCCGCGCTCGAAGCACTGGTAGCGGTGGATATCGAACACCACGTTGGCAAACTCCGGCGCCTGCATGAAACCCAGGTACTCCTCGAAGGAGCGGAAGCCGTCATGGAAGACCACGCTGACCTGCTCGGCCCGGCAGTACCGGCGAATGCGCTGGTAGGCGTCGAGGTTGTAGCGCTTCAGGTACTCGGTCGGCACGTCCCAGCGCGGCTCGTTGAGGACCTCGATGGCATGCAGGCTGGGCTGGCCGTGGTAGCGCTCGGCCAGGCGCTCCAGCACGCTCAGCGAGTGCTCGCGGTAGTGCGCCTGGGTGTGCCATTCGCAGACATCCTTGATCCCGCCGTTATCGAAGCCGTTCTGGCAGCCGGGGGCGGCATGCAGATCCAGGACAACCTTCAGCTGGAATTCTTCCGCCCAGGCAAACGCCCGGTCGAGCACCTCGAGCCCGCCCTCGACAAAGGGGAAGCGGTTTTCGCCGTAGCTGCGGTGATAGGGATAATCCGCGCCGAATATCCAGTGGCCGAGTGGAATGCGCACGGCATTGATGCCGCGCTCGTGCAGCCAGACAAAGTCCTCGCGGCTGATAAAGCTGTTCCAGTGCTGGTGCAGCCTTGCCGTGGCCTGTGGGCCCAGCTCGACACACCAACTGGTTTCATCGACGGCCTGCAACCCTGCGAACAGGCTGGGGGTCATCCACTTCTCCAGAACCAGCCAGCCGCCTAGATTTACTCCGCGCAATTTCTTGCCAGGGTTGGCGTGGACAGGAATCTTCTGCTCCATGACTGTGCTCCTTTAACCAGACAGGACTGCGGCAAGAGACCGCGACGGCTTAAGCATAGATGGGCCGGCCATGCTGATCTTGCTCTGCGATAACAGATAACCCCGCGGCCGCTATGGCTCGGCGTGCTCGACGAGGCCGGGCAAACGACGCGGGTCGAGTGCAGTGTGCTTGACTGAAGCTTAGCTGGCGCCGCCTTGGACCGGGCTTCAGGTGTCGCGCCAGAGTTCGCTAAAGCACAGCCGTATTTCCCGGCCGAGAAAGACCTAGCTATGACTAGAGTGCCGCAAGCAGGAAGCGTCCGCCTGGAAGCCTCGGCTACCCCGCCGAGTCTATTTGTCTCCGGGGACTGGACCCTGCCTCATTACACCGCCCTGGCCCGCGAAGTCGCCGAACTGCGCGCGGGCCTCGACGCGGAGACTCAGGTGCTGCTCGATGGCCTCGGTGCACTGGATACCGCCGGCGCGGCGCTGTTGGCCGAGCTGCTCGGGGCCGAGCGTTTGCTCAGTCTGGCGAGCAGTGCGCCGGGGTTGGCGGCGGCGCGGCGCGCGCTGCTGCAAACGGTTGGCAGCGCACTGACGGAAGATGGCACGCCGGAAAAACCCCAGCAGCGTTCGGGCTTGCTCGAATGGCTGGCCCAGATTGGCCGTGCGCTCGAAGTGCTCTGGCGGCTGCTCAGCGCGCTGCTGGCCTTTATCGGCCTGACCCTGGAAACCCTGGCGCGCAGCCTGTTGCGGCCGCGTAGCTGGCGGGTCACCGCACTGGTCGCACAGATTGAGCAGAGCGGGCTGAACGCCGTGCCCATCGTCGTGCTGCTGACCTTTCTGGTCGGTGCGGTGGTGGCGTTTCTCGGCGCCACGGTGCTGGCCAGGTTCGGTGCCAGCGTTTATACCGTCGATCTGGTGGCCTTCGCCTTTCTCCGTGAATTCGGCGTGCTGCTCACGGCGATCCTGATGGCCGGGCGCACTGCTAGCGCCTTCACCGCGCAGATCGGCTCGATGAAGGTCAACGAGGAAATTGACGCGATCCGCACCCTGGGCCTTAACCCCATCGAGTTGCTAGTCCTGCCGCGGGTGCTGGCGCTGCTGGTGACGCTGCCGCTCCTGACGTTTCTGGCCATGCTCGCGGGGATCATCGGTGGCGCCGTGGTCTGCGTGCTGACGCTGGATATTTCGCCGGCGATGTTCATGGCGATCCTGCAACGCGATATCGAGGTCCGGCATTTCCTCGTCGGCTTGGCCAAGGCGCCGGTGTTTGCCTTCCTGATTGCGCTAATCGGTTGCCTGGAGGGTTTCAAAGTCAGTGGCAGCGCTAAATCGGTCGGCGACCACACCACCTCCAGCGTGGTGCAGTCAATCTTCGTGGTGATCCTGCTGGACGCCGTCGCCGCGCTGTTCTTCATGGAGATGGGCTGGTGAGCACGAGTCCCGCAGTGGCCCGCGAGGCGATTATCCAGGTGCGCGACCTGGGCAACCGCTTCGGCGCGCAGACGGTGCATGAGCACCTCGACCTGGATCTCCAGCGCGGCGAGATACTCGGCGTGGTCGGTGGCTCGGGGACCGGCAAGTCGGTGCTGCTGCGCACCATAGTCGGCCTGCGGCGGCCGACCTCCGGCAGCGTGCAGGTGTTCGGTGAGGAGTTGGCGAGCCTGTCGGCCGAGCGCCGTTCGCAACTGGAGCGCCGCTTCGGCGTGCTGTTCCAGGCCGGCGCGCTGTTTTCCTCGTTGACCGTGAGCGAGAACATCGCCCTGCCGCTGATCGAGCATGCCGGGCTTGGCCGCGCCGACGCCGAGCACCTGGCCGGGGTGAAGTTGGCGCTGGTCGGTTTGCCCGCCAGTGCCGCGAATAAGTATCCCGACTCGCTGTCCGGGGGCATGGTCAAGCGCGCGGCACTGGCCCGCGCGTTGGCCCTGGACCCGGAAATTCTGTTTCTCGATGAGCCGACCGCCGGCCTCGACCCCATCAGTGCGGCGGCTTTCGACCAGTTGCTGTTGACCCTGCGCGCCGCGCTCGACCTCACGGTTTTTCTCGTCACCCACGACCTCGATACGCTCTACACCCTGTGCGACCGGGTCGCGGTGCTCGCGCAAAAACGCGTGCTGGCGGTCGGTAGCCTGGAGGTGGTGGCGGCCGCTGACGATGCCTGGGTGCACGCCTATTTCCATGGCCCACGGGGCCGTGCGGCCCAGCAGGCAGGTGCACGTCTGGCGGAGACTCGTTGATATGGAAACCCGCGCCCATCATGTGTTGATCGGCCTGTTTACCGTGCTGGTGGTGGCCGCCGCGCTGTTGTTCGGCTTATGGCTGACCAAGTCCAGCGCGGACAGCGAGTTCACCCTCTACGACATTGTCTTCAACGAGGCGGTGACTGGCCTGTCGAAGGGCAGTGCGGTGCAGTACAGCGGGATCAAGGTCGGCGATGTCGTTCAGCTCAAACTCGACCCGCAGGACCCGCGCAAGGTGTGGGCGCGCGTGCGTCTGGCTGGCGATACGCCGATCAAGCAGAACACGCGGGCCAAACTGGCACTGATCGGTATCACCGGCGGTGCCTTTATCCAGCTGACCAGCGGCTCGCCAGATAGCCCGGCGCTTGCGGGCAACAATGGCCAGGTGGCGGTGATAGTCGCCGACCCTTCGCCGATCGCCACGCTGCTGGCCAACGGCGAAGACCTGCTGAGCAATATCAATACATTCGTCGACAGCGCTAACCGGATGTTCTCGCCGGAGAACGCCGCGCGCATCAGCCGGACCCTGGAGCATCTGGATCTGGCGACCGGGGTGCTCGCCGCGCAGCGCAACGACATTCGCGAGTTGCTGCAGCAGTTGGCCAGCGCCAGCAAACAGGCCAACCTGACCCTCGAGCAGAGCGCGCACTTGATGCGCACCGCCAATGGCCTGCTGGACCAGCAGGGCAGGGCTGCGTTCGACAGCGCACGGCAGGCCATGGCCGCCCTGGAACGGGCCAGTCGCAACCTCGAGCACTTGCTGAACGACAACCATGACTCGCTCAACGCCGGTATTCGGGGCTTGGGTGAAATCGGCCCGGCGGTCAGCGAGCTGCGGGAAACCCTCAGTGGGCTGCGTTCGATTTCGCGCCGCCTCGAAGAAGACCCGGCGAGCTACCTGCTCGGCGGCGACAAGAGCAAGGAGTTTGAACCATGAGGCCGTCCCTGCAGCCGCTTGGTTTGCGCTGCCGTTTAAGTGTGCTCTGCGCGGGTGCGCTGCTGGGCCTGCTGTCAGGCTGCTCGCTGCTGCCGCAGGCCGAGCCGAACGATGTCTACCTGTTGCCCGGCGGCGTTAGCCCTCAGGCCAGCGGGGGCCCTGCGGTCGACTGGTCTCTGCGGGTCGCCAAACCGCAGGCCAACCAGGTGCTGGATAACTCGCGCATTGCCGTGCTGCCCCACGGCAGCCTGATCAGCAGCTACAAGGGCGCGCGCTGGAGCGACGCCGGCCCGGTGCTGCTGCGCGACCGTCTGCTCGAAACCTTCCAGGCCGATGGCCGGATCAGCTCGCTCAGCAGCGACGACCGGCAACTGCAGGCCGACCTGGAACTGGTCAGCGACCTGCGGGCCTTTCAGAGTGAATACCGCGCTAGGCAGCCCGAGGTGGTGATCCGTCTGGATGTGCGGCTGGTGCAGAGCGCTAGCCACAAGATAGTCGCGGTGCGGCGCTTCGAGGTGCGCCAGGCGGCCAGCAGCGCGCGGGTGGCGGATGTGGTCGCGGCGTTCGGCCAGGCCAGCGATGCGCTCGCCGGGCAGTTGCTGACCTGGACCCTGCAACAAGGTCAGCTGCAGGCCCGGAACCTGCGTTGACCGCGGCCCGCAGGCTGGCTGCCGGGGGGGGCGGTCAGCCCGCAGGCGCCAGTACCAGGCGGTCGCGGCCGCTGCTCTTGGCCTGGTAGAGGGCACTGTCGACCCGTTTGAAGAAGGCTTCGGCGTCGCTGTCCAGAAGCATATCGAAACAGCCCACGCCCAGGCTGGCGGTCAGCGGCAAGCGCTGGCCTTTCAGGTCGAGGCCGGTCTGCGCCAGTTCCTGGCGAAAACGTTCGGCCAGCTCCCGTGCCTGCTGCAGCGTGGTGTTGGGCATCAACACGCCGAATTCCTCGCCGCCGAGGCGTAGCAGGGCATCGCTGTCGCGCCGGAATACGTTGCGCATGCGCATGGCGAAGGCGCTCAGGCAGGCATCGCCGCTGGCGTGGCCATGCTCGTCGTTGACCCGCTTGAAGAAGTCGATATCCAGCAGCACCAGCGACAAGGGCTCGCCGTCGCGCCGAGCGTTGGCCACCAAGGTCTGGAACAGGCTGTTGAATTGGTAGCGGTTGCCCAGTTGGGTCAGGCTATCGGTGCGGCTCAGGTGATCCAGGCTCTCCTGCTGTTCCAGCAGGCGCAGTTCCAGTTCCAGGGTGTTGAGGTATTCGCGGTGGCTGTGGCCCAGGGTCAGCAGCAGATAGCCGAGGAAGAAGGCCAGGGCCACCAGCTCGCCGAGGTGCGCCGCGGCATCCGGCAGGAGCACCGCGAGCCCCGGCAGATAGAGCAGCAGGATGGCCAGGGTGCCGCGACTGCGATCCATCGAGAAGATGAAGACCATCGCCGCGCTGATGGCGATGGTGTTGATGGCGGCGATCGACTGCGAAGGGGCGAAGTCGATGGCTTGCAGGGTCCAGGCCTGAACCAGGCCCCAGCCCAGGGCGTTGCCGCAGACCAGCCAGGCTTGCCGGCCCAGCCAGCGGCGCAGGCGGTCTTCGTCATAGCCGGAGGGCAGCCGGTGCAGCCAGCGCAGGACCATGATCAGGGCGAAGAAGGCCGTGGTGCCCAGGCCCAGCAGCAGGTGCGCGTCTGGCGCGGCGCTGAAGCCCCAGACCAGCAGCCAGGCCAGCAGGTAATAGATGCCGCCCAGGCGGGTGCGTGAGTAGGTGTGCTGGGCCTCGCGCCAGAGGCGGAAGGCGTGCGACGAATGGGGTAGCTCGGCGTCGGTCATGGGCTGAGATCACAAATGCGGCCTGAACCGAGCTTAGTCGCTTGCGCTGTCGAAGCGCCATCTTTTGCCGAAATCAGCCGCGGCGGCCAGCACACTGGCAACTTGTTTGGCCAATTGGCCGTTGACTCCGCGCCGCGTGCTAGAGCGCTTTGCTGAACTGCAGCAGGGCCACGCGCTGATTGAGCTGGTTGCGGCGCTCGACCAGGCCGCTGAGCTGGTAGCCGAGTTTGGGATAGAGCAGCAGGCCGGCGCTGTTGGCGTTGAAGCAGGAGACCTTCATCAGCTTGGCTTGGTAGTGCTCCCGCGCCTGTTGTTCCATCACCCCGACCAGGTAGTTGGCCACGCCGTGGCCGCGCGCCCAGGGGGCCACCATCAGGTTGCCGAGGGCGCAGAACTCGCCGTGCTGCCACTGGTAGAAGTTGGCGAAGCCGGCGGGCCGACCATCGAGCAGTACCACGCTGCTGTTGCGGCGCTCGGCCATCGCCGCGGCCAACTGGCCGACGGTCAGCGGCCAGACGGCCTTGGGATAGCAGAAGAACAGCTCGTCCGGGCTCTGCGGGAAGCCGACTAGGTCGTCCAGATCGGCGACAGTCGCCGGGCGGTGGCTGAGTTGTGTGGGCAAGCCTAGTTGTCCTTCCTTAATGTTCGGGCATTCAGCCATCAGTGCGGCGGATAGTGCGACAGCAGCTTGCCGACTGTCTCGCGGATTGCCGCTTCGCGCTCGCTGGGGCTCGGCGGGGCGCTACGCATGACCTGCTCGGCACTGCCGCGCCAGACCAGCTTGCCGTCCTTGCCGTCGAACAGGTCGACCTGGATGGTGGCGACTTTGTAGTCGTAGTTGCGTGTCTCGGTGTAAGCCGGGCCACCCCAGTAGCCGTTCCAGTAACCGCCCCAGGCCCCGCCGTAGCTGGTGCTGACCTGATCCTGACGGTTCTCGACTATCAGCCAGGCCTGGGCCTTGAGGTCTGGCTTGGCAGCGGCTGGCGCTGGGCGCAGGCCGCGTTGCTCGAGCTGTTGGCTGATGGCTTCACGGATGCGCTGCTCGGTGAGGTCGCTTTTGACCCGCGGGTCGTCCGGCCGGTACTGCAACGCCGGTTCTTGCCAGCTCCAGCTGCGATAGGCAGCGAAGTCGCGAGTGGCGTCGTAATCGCGGCTGATTTGGTCGGTCTGGCAGGCGGCCAGTAGCAACAGGATGGGGACTAAGAAAGAGCGGGGGGACATGATGGCATCTCCGGAGCTAGAGCCTCTATCCAAGCGCAAGCGGAGGGCGACCGCAAGCGCAGATTGCAACGGCCTGTGAGCCGTGTTTTTCGGCCGGTCGGTGAGCCCTTGAGGTTCTAGCGAGGCAGCATTGAGTCGCTGTTTGCTGGGTTTTATGAGGTGCATCCATGCACCTCGCCCTGCGGGCAGCTGAAGCTGTGCAAAACGGCTTTCCTGCCGTTTGGTCGCTGCGCTCTACGCCAGCCTACAGGCATCGCGATAAGTGCACCAAGCAACCGTCCAGTCCACTAGTTCGGCGGGTAGTCGCTCAGGGCTTGCTGGACGGCGGAACGCAGTGCAGCGGCGCGCTCCGACTGACTGCCGCGGTCAGCCGTTTCGGCGCTGCCGCTCCACACCGCCTGGCCATTGTTGGCGTCGAACAGGTCGATGCGCACCACCATGACCTCCTCCTCGTAGGTGCGGACCAGCGGCAGGCTGCCATACAGGCCGTAGTGGTTGCCATAGGGGCCGTGGCCGTAATAGCTGCCGTAGTCCTCCTGCACTTGGCGCAAGCGGCGCTCGACATGCATATCCGCGCTGACGCGCAGGTCGGCCTCGGCGCCTTGCCGGGCGGGGCGCAGGCCGCGCTGGTCGAGGCCGGTGCTGAGGGTCTCCTGCAGCAGTTCCGGGCTGGCCCATGAGCTGCCGGCCGGCAGGCGGCCATCCAGCCACGCCCAGCTGCGGTAGCGGCCGTAATCGCGTGGCGCGGCGGGATAAGCGCTGAGGTCGAGCGTATTGGCCGCCTGCGCTGGCGCCGCTGGCAACGGGTTGGAGCTGGCGGTATAGGGGTTGCTGCCTTGGCAGGCCGCCAGGCTAAGGCAGCACAGCAACACACTCAGGCGGCGATTCATTACGTCCTCCGGGCCGACCCCTAAAGAGGGCGGCAGATCCAATGCAAATAGCGCCCCAGGCCCATAAAGCCCGGGTGGCGGCGGTGCGCCAGCTCCATTTCCAGCAGATCGACCAGCTCGGCCTTGGCTTGGAATTCCACCGGCATATAGTCGTAAAACACACGCACGCCGCTCTGGGTTTCGACCTGCCAGTGACCGGCGAGTTGCGCCGCCAGCTCACGTGGATCAAGCGGCCGCTGCGGCGTCAGGCTTTGTTTTTCACCGGCAAACTCGTGTTTGCGCAGCTTGCGGAAGTGGCCCTTGAGCAGGTTGCGGTAGATCAGCGCATCGCGGTTGTAGAAGGCCAGCGACAGCCAGCCGCCCGCCGCCGTCAACTGGTGCAGTACCGGCAGGATCGCGTGCGGTTCGGCCAGCCACTCCAGCACCGCGTGGCAGATCACCAGGTCGTAGGGTTCGGTCAGTTGGCCGAGCAACTCCTGCCAGGGCGCCTGAATAAAGGTTGCGCTCTGCCCGGCCGCGGCAAAGCGTTCGCGGGCGCCCTGCAGCATGGGTTCGGCAGGTTCGCTGAGGGTGACCTGATGGCCGCGCTCGGCCAGCCACAAGGACATATGGCCCAAGCCCGCGCCGACATCCAGCACCCGCAGCGGGCGGTCCGGCAGGCTTTCGGCGAGGTCGGCCTGCAGCACCGCCAGGCGAATCGAACCCTTGGCGCCGCCGTAGATCTTCTCGGCGAAGCGTGTCGCCAGCTCATCGAAGTGTCTGTCGCTCATTTGCCGAACCGCCGTTCGCTATCGGCCAACTTGGCGCGCACGGCCTGCTCCAGGTCGATGCCGAGTTCAGCGCAAAGCAGCAACAGATACAGCACGATGTCGCCGACTTCCTGGCCGGCGTGCGCCAGCTGATCCGTCGGTAGTCGCCGCGACTGGTCTTCGCTGAGCCACTGGAAGATTTCCACCAGCTCGGCCATCTCCACGCTGGCGGCCATGGCCAGGTTCTTCGGGCTGTGGAAGCCGCGCCAGTCATTGCGGTCGCGAATGGTGTGCAAGCGGGTGGTGAGTTCTTCGAGGTTCATGCGGCTCTCCGGGGCAGAGGCGCATTGTTTCACGCAGCTAGATCGCTCGCCAGCTACCGTTCATATGCGGGATGCCGTCTTGGCCTTGCAGCTTGAACTGCCCGCTGGGCGCCACGGCGCTGGCCAGCAGGCTGGCTGCGCCGGGCAGCAGCAGCGGTTTCTGGAAGCGCACCTCGACCTCATAACCGGCCGCCGGCAAGCGTTCGCCGAGGGCGGCCAGTGCGCGGGCCTTGTTCCACAGGCCATGGGCGATGGCGCGCGGGAAGCCGAACAGCTTGGCGCTGAGGGCGGACAGATGGATAGGGTTGTAGTCGCCCGCCACCCTGGCGTAGCGCCGGCCGATATCCGCCGGCGCCTGCCAGCGCGCGATTTCGTCCAGCGCCAGCGGCTCGTCCTCGGCGCGCTGGATGGGTTGGCCATCCAGGCGCAGGGCCCGGCAGAGGATGCGGCTGTCGCCTTCCCAGAGCAGGCCGAGCTGGTCTTCGAGGCGGGTCATCAGGCTGAAGACCGCGCCCTTTTCGTGGGGCTGGAGGTCTGCCACCTGCACGCTGACGCTGAACGGGCCGAGGCCGCCGAGCGGGCGCAGCACGCGGATGCGGTTTTCCAGGTGCACCAGGCCGAGCAACGGGAAGGGGAAGGCCTTCGCGGTGAGCAGCTGCATTTGCAGTGCGAAGGCGAGAATGTGCGGGTAGGTCGGCGGCAACCGGCCGTCGTCACTGAAGCCGCAGAGCTGCCGGTAACGCGCCAGATGCTCCGGCTCGACGTCGATCGAGCAGCGCAGGCCACCGCTGGGCAGGGGCTGCCCGGTTACGCCATGGCGTAGTGCGGCGCGGGCGAACAGGCCGGGCAGAGCCGGCGGGGTGGGTAGGTCGAGCCAAGCGGTGGCCATGGAGAAGCTCCTGGTGCAGGTGCCAGCAGCTTAGTCCGCCGCGCCGCGGCTACATTGGCCGCGCGGCATGCGCGCCTGGCAGGCGAGTCAATCCTTGAGCCAGAAGGCCAAAGCTGCCTAAGATGGCCGCGCCCCACGGACAATAAGAACCCTAAAAATGCTGCGTGATCTGACCGACGATGTGGCGCTGCTGCGCCCGGCGATCGACGCCCTGCGGGCCAGTGGAACCGACCCCGATCGGGTGCTGGCGCGTGTCGGCTTACCCCCCGCTGGCTTACCCCCCGGGCGCTTCCGCCATTCTGCCCAGGCGCTGTTCTGGAAGGCCGCCGCCGCCGAGTGCGGCCAGGAGCACATCGGCCTGTATTTGGCGCGGCATCTGCCGGCCTTCCATGGCCTGCTGCTGGAGTATCTATTCCTCTCCAGCGAGACCTTCGGCGAGGGTTTACGCCATGCCCTGCGTTATGTGCGTCTGCTCTCCGACACCCTGAACGCCAAGCTGGAAGTCGAGGGTGAGCGCGCCACCCTGGTGCTCGGCATGATGGCCGGGGTGCCGCGGCATTTTCCGGAAATGTTCGCCGGTGCGGTGATTCGCCTATTCGGCGCGCTGACCGAGGGCAATTTCAGGCCCCATGCCGTGCACTTGATGCACCACGAGGGCGCGCCGGCGGAACGTTACCTCGAGGTCTACGGCTGCCCCGCGCAGCTGGGGGCCGAGCGCTATGCCCTGCTGTTCGATGCCGCCGTGCTGGACCAAGTCTCCCGCCACGCCGCCCCCGAATTGCTGCGGATGCACGAGTCCCTGGCGCGCCGGCAGTTGGCCGAGGTGGAGCGTCTGGATCTGGTGCGCAAGGTGCGCGAGCTGATCGGTGAGCTGCTGGTCGAGAGCGGCGCCACCTTGGAACAGGTCGCCGGTCGCCTGCACATGCCGCCGCGGCGGCTGCGTGAGCGGCTGACCATGGCCGGGGTGCGCTTCAACGATCTGGTCACCGACTACCGCTGCCGGCTGGCCAAGGAGTTGCTGCTGAAGACCGATGAGCGCATCGAGGTGATAGTCGAGCGCACCGGCTTCTCCGAGCCGAGCACCTTCTACCGGGCGTTCAAACGCTGGGTCGGCGAGACGCCGGTGGAATTCAGAAAGCGCGGTAAATCGTAGGGTGGGTTAGCCGCGAAGCGGCGTAACCCACCGACCGCTCCAGCACCAACTTACGCCCCCAGCAAACTCTGCCCACACACCCGCAGTACCTGCCCGCTGACCGCCCCGGAGCTCGGTTGAGCGAACCAGGCCACGGCTTCGGCGACATCCTGTGGCAGGCCGCCCTGGCCCATGGAGTTCATGCGCCGACCGGCTTCACGGATGGTCAGGGGGATGGCGGCGGTCATCTGCGTTTCGATAAAGCCCGGCGCCACCGCGTTGATGCTGATGCCGCGTTTGCCGAGTGCCGGTGCCCAGGCCTGGGCCAGGCCGATCACCCCGGCCTTGCTGGCCGCGTAGTTGCTCTGGCCCAGGTTGCCGGCTATGCCGCTGATCGAGGCGAGCAATACCACGCGAGCGTCAGCGTGCAGCTTGCCCGCCTCCAGCAGGGCCTGGGTCAGCAGCTGTGGCGCACGCAGGTTGACGTCGATCACCGAGTCCCAGAAGGCCTCGCTCATCTTCGCCAGGGTCTTGTCGCGGGTGATGCCGGCGTTGTGGACCAGGATATCCACGCCCTCCGGCAGCGCTTCGAGCAGTTGCGCCGCGGCATCCGCCGCGCAGATATCCAGGGCTATGCCGCGCCCGCCGAGGCGAGCGGCGAGGGCGTCGAGCGCGTTTTTGACTGGCGGCACATCCAGCAGCAGCACCTGCGCGCCATCGCGCGCCAGGGTTTGCGCGATGGCGGCGCCTATGCCACGGCTGGCGCCAGTCACCAGGGCCGTCAACCCGGCCAGCGGCCGCGTCCAGTCTTGCACCCGTGCCGCACAGGCGGTCAGGCGGATGACCTGGCCGGAGACGTAGGCGCTTTTTGGCGAGAGGAAGAAGCGCAGGGCCCCTTCCAACTGATCTTCGGCGCCCTGGCCGACATACAGCAGTTGCACGCTGCCGCCGCGGCGGATTTCCTTGCCCAGCGAGCGGGTGAAACCTTCCAGTGCCCGTTGCGCGCTGGCGGCGAACGGGTCTTGCAGCGACTCCGGCGGCCGCCCGAGCACCACCACTCTTGGGCACTGGCCCAGGCCTTTGAGGGCCGGCTGGAAGAACTCGCGCAGTTCGCGCAACTGCTCGGCGTTGCCGATGCCGCTGGCGTCGAAGATCAGGGCCTTGAGTTTGGGGCCGTGCTCGGCGGTCCAGCGGCGCAGGCCGAACTGGCCATCCTGCTGGGCGAAGGCGGCATCGGTCAGGCGCTGCAGGCAGCCGCTGGCGGCTTCGGCCAACACGCCGCCGCCGATCAGCAGGGCGCCATCGACCGGCCGAGCCCGTCCGGCCATCCAGCGCTCCAACCGCAGCGGCGCGGGCAGGCCGAGGGCCCCGACCAGGCGACGGCCCAGAGCGGAGTTGGCGAAGTTCAGATAAGGGTCGGACATGGCAGTCGGCTCCTGCTGGCGCATCAAAGGTGGGCCCACTCTACGCAGCCCGCCCGCTTGCGCAATTGACCGTGCCGCCCGCCGCGCCGGCAAGGCGGCCAATGCGAGGCCGGCGCGGCCGGCTAGTCTGGTGCCCACTTATCCCGCAAGGAGTCACCCATGACCCAGCCGCGCCGGGTCGCCATTGTCGGCGGCAACCGTATTCCCTTCGCCCGCTCCAATACCCTGTACGCCACCGCGAGTAATCAGCAGATGCTGACGGCCGCGCTCGAAGGCCTGATCGAGCGCTACAACCTGCATGGTCAGCGCTTGGGTGAGGTGGTGGCCGGCGCGGTGCTCAAGCATTCGCGCGACTTCAACCTGACCCGTGAATGCGTGCTGGGCTCGCGACTGGCGCCGCAAACCCCGGCCTACGACCTCCAGCAAGCCTGCGGCACCGGCCTGGAAGCGGCGATTCTGGTGGCCAACAAGATCGCCCTCGGGCAGATCGACAGCGGCATCGCCGGCGGCGTCGACACCACCTCCGATGCGCCGATCGGGGTCAACGAAGGGCTGCGGCAGATTCTGCTGGAGGCCAACCGCGGTAAGTCCACGGCCGACAAGCTGAAAACCCTGCTGAAGATTCGCCCGCGCCATCTGGCCCCGCATCTCCCGCGCAATGGCGAGCCGCGTACCGGCTTGTCGATGGGCGAGCATTGCGAGCAGATGGCGCAGATCTGGGCCATCCCCCGCGATGAACAGGACCAACTCGCCGTCGCCAGCCACCAGAAGCTCGCGGCCGCTTATGCCGAGGGCTGGCAGGATGATCTGCTGACACCGTTCCTCGGTCTGACCCGCGACCAGAACCTGCGCCCGGAGATCAGCCTGGAGAAGTTGGCGACCCTTAAACCGGCCTTCGACCAAGGCCCGCGTGGCACCCTGACCGCCGCCAACTCGACACCGCTGACCGATGGCGCCGCGGTGCTGCTGCTGGCCAGTGAAGACTGGGCCAAGGCCCGCGGCTTGCCGATTCTGGCCTACTTCAAGGATGGCGAAGCGGCGGCGGTGGACTTCGTCAACGGCCAGGAGGGCCTGCTGATGGCACCGGTGTACGCCGTGCCACGCCTGCTGGCGCGCAACAAGCTAAGCCTGCAGGACTTCGACTACTACGAAATCCATGAGGCCTTCGCCGCCCAGGTGCTCTGTACCCTGAAGGCCTGGGAAGACCCCGAGTACTGCAAAACCCGACTCGGCCTCGAGCAGCCATTGGGGGCGATCGACCGCAGCAGGATGAACGTCAAAGGCAGCTCCTTGGCCGCCGGCCACCCATTCGCCGCCACCGGCGGGCGCATCGTCGCCAACCTGGCCAAGCTGCTGTCGGTGGCCGAGCAGGGCCGTGGCCTGATCTCAATTTGCGCCGCCGGCGGTCAAGGTGTGACCGCGATCATCGAAAAGTAATCTAACCGTTGTTGCCGCAGTTCAGCGCGGCCACAGGATGTAAGCAACTCCGTGATTCTCTTCCTTTTGAGAGCGGCGGCCCGTTTCGGCGGTGCCGCCTTTTTTTGCTTTGCTCGGGCTGCGCCCGCACGCAATGACACGCGCTCGGCCACCGGTTCTTCATCCGCCTGACCCTGGCGGCGGGCTTCAGCGCTGCGGCAACAAGGGCGGCCCGCAATGGCTGGCGATGCTGGTGATCATCGGTGCGGTGGTGCTGATCGGCCTGCCGCAGTGGCGCCAGCGCCAAGACGAGCTGGCGGCGGCCGATTAGCCCGCGCCACGTGCCGACGCAAAGTGCGCTACACCACTGAGGCGTTGCGGTAAAACTTACTCGCCGCCTGAGTTCAACACATAAGCGCGCGACGATGCGTTCAGTGGTCGGCATCTGCGGCGCGCTGTGAGAGGATGGCGCACTTGACAGCCGTTGAGCTTGGCAACACCCGAACCTGGCAACAAAGGACCCGCGATAAAAGCCGATGAAGACTCCAAAACGCATTGAACCCCTGATTGAAGATGGCTTGGTCGATGAGGTGCTGCGCCCGCTGATGAGCGGTAAGGAAGCCGCGGTCTACGTGGTGCGCTGCGGTAAAGAGCTGCGCTGTGCCAAGGTCTACAAAGAGGCGAACAAACGCAGCTTCCGCCAGGCCGCCGAGTATCAGGAAGGCCGCAAGGTGCGTAACAGCCGCGATGCGCGGGCCATGGCCAAGGGCTCCAAATACGGGCGCAAGGAACAAGAAGACAACTGGCAGAACGCCGAAGTGGCCGCCTTGTTCCGCCTGGCCAACGCCGGCGTGCGGGTGCCCAAGCCGTATGACTTCCTCGAAGGCGTGCTGCTGATGGAGCTGGTGGCCGACGCTTACGGTGATGCGGCGCCGCGTCTGAATGACGTGGTGATGGAGTCGGACCAGGCGCGCGAGTACCACGGCTTCCTGATCCGTCAGATCGTGCGGATGCTCTGCGCCGGGCTGGTGCATGGCGACTTGTCCGAATTCAACGTGCTGCTCGACGCCGACGGCCCGGTGATCATCGACCTGCCGCAGGCGGTGGACGCGGCGGGCAATAACCACGCCTTCAGCATGCTCGAGCGGGATGTCGGCAACATGGCCGCCTACTTCGGCCGTTTCGCCCCGGAGCTGAGAGCCACCAAGTACGCCAAGGAAATGTGGGCGTTGTACGAGGCCGGCACGCTGCATCCCCTCAGCCCGTTGACCGGCGAATTCGACGAGCCGGAGGAGTTGGCCGACGTCGATGGCGTGATCCGCGAAATCGAAGCGGCGTGTCTGGACGAAATCCGCCGCCAGGCCGCCCGCGCCGAGCTGGATGGCCCAGCGCAAGCCGCAGAGCCGCCACCGCCGCCGTGGCTGCAATAAGCCTTTCACGAAAGCTCTAACCCGCAGGGCTGGCGATCACCGTGCTGCCCAAAGACCTGCTGCGGCGCCTGTTTCGTTTGTCGGCTGGATAAGCTTTGCTTTATCCACCGGGCGCCGCGTCCGGGAGCATGGACTCACCCGCCGGCTCAATGGCCAGCGCCATTTGAGGCCAGGTCTTTGAGGATCGGGCAATCCGGGCGCTGATCGCCTTGGCAGTGTTCGACCAGCTCCTGCAGGGTGTCGCGCAGGCCGCTGAGTTCGGCGATCTTGCGGTTGAGTTCGTCGATATGGCGGTGCGCCAGCGCTTTTACATCGGCGCTGGCGCGTTGGCGGTCTTGCCAGAGGGTGAGCAGTTTGCCGACTTGCTCCAGCGAGAACCCCAGATCCCGTGAGCGCTTGATAAACGCCAGGCTGTGCAAGTCCTGCGGGTTGTAGCGACGGTAACCACTGTCGCTGCGGCTGGCCGGCTTGAGCAGGCCAATGGCTTCGTAATAACGGATCATCTTGGCGCTTAGACCGCTGATTTTGGCTGCTTGGCCGATGTTCATCGCGGGGTCGTCCTCCAGTTGCGGTGTTTTTTGGGGGGCATAGGGTGGGCAACGTTTTTACTGCCCACCGAGGGGGCGCCGGTGAAGGTGGATGCTAGGGCGCGCCCGCCGGGGGACTCTTTCCAGGGCCCGTTCGACGCGGCCGGCACAGCTGGCGCAGGTCATACCCTCGATGGGCAGGTCGTAGGCGGTCAAGCTGGACATGGGCCGATTTCCTCTGAGTTCATCCACAGGATGAACCTTGACTCCTGGGTAAGGTCAAGTCTTTGTGCCGGCTGATGCTGGGTGGCAGGCCCTTGACCTTGCCCAGGTGGCAAGGTCGATGCTTGCAAGTGTTAGCGAGCAGTTCGCTCAGGAGGCTAAGGATGCAAAGGTTCAAGGTGCAGGGCATGTCTTGTGGGCATTGCGTGCGGGCCATCACCCAGGCGCTGCAGGCGCGCGATCCGCTGGCCGAGGTGCAGGTGGATCTCGCCGTGGGCGAGGTGCGGGTGGCCAGTCAATTGCCGGTGACTGAGGTGCTGCAAGCGATTCAGGCCGAAGGCTACACCGTCACTGCAGATTGATGGTTATTGCCTGGTCGATAAGCGTCGGCAGCCGAGTTTGGTGGATTACGCCGTTGCGCGGCTAATCCACCCTACCCGTTAGCGGGCCAGTCGCGGGCCAAGCCGCGGAACAACGCGTCGATCAGCGCGGCGGTGTCCTGCAGGGGATCGAACAGCGTCGGGTCGCGCAGCCAGTCACTGAACAGACCGACGATCATCGCGTGCAGGGCGCGGGCGGCGAGGCGTGGGGTCATGCCCGGTTGTAGGCGGCCGCGCGCAGCGGCGCGACTCAGCAGCTCCTCGCAGAGGGCGATGAATTGGTTGATAAAGGCCTTGTGGCGGTCTTCGGCCTCACGCAACTCGTCGGTGAACTCGCAGCGGTGCAGCAGGATGGTGTAGATGCGCCGCCGCTGCTCGTCCCGTGCCAGGTTCTCCAGGGCTTCCACGCAGAGATTGCGCAGCGTCTGCAGGGGTTCCTGCTCGTTGCAGCTGGACAGGACTTTGGCCAGTTGCTCCGGTGGCAGACGCACTTGATTGAGCATTTCGTGAAACAAATGGGCCTTGTTCTGGAAGTGCCAATACACCGCACCGCGGGTCACCTCGGCGGCGCGGGCGATCTGCTCGAGCGTGGTGTGGGCCACCCCTTTTTCCAGAAATAGCAGTTCCGCCGCCAGGAGGATGGCGCTGCGGGTCTTCTCGGCTTCTTCTTTAGTACGGCGCATGGCGGAGTATTTCTGACTAGGCTCTTATTTGGACACTGCTCGTTTGGAAACTGAGTGTAATGAGTTTAATGCCGCTATTCTGTTTACAAGCATGAATGTATGTAACTAGCATCGTTGCCTTGCTGCTTTCGCCCGCCTTGGGCTGTCATGGAGACCTCTATGTTGTTTGCTCGTCGCCGTCCTTCGGTCCTTAAGGTTTTTGCGCTCAGTACCGCGTTGGGACAGTACGCAGTGGCGGCCGAAGCCCCTGCCGCAGCCCCGCCGGCCCCCGAGGTCACGGTGGAAACGGTCAGCACCGCGCCCTTCCCGCTAGTGCTGGAGTACTCCGGACGTACCGCAGGTTACCGCGAGGTGGAGGTGCGGGCGCAGGTCAGCGGCATTCTGCAGCAGCGCACCTACGATGAGGGCAGTCGGGTCAAGCAGGGGCAAATTCTGTTTCGCATCGACCCCAGGTCCTACCAGGCCGCTCTCGGGCAGGCCAAGGGCGCGCTGGCCCAGGCCGAGGCGCGCTATCGGCAGACCGATCGCGATCTCAAGCGGATCCGCGAGCTGCAAAAGAAGGGCTACGCCAGCGAGAGCGAGCTGGATAACGCGATCTCCAACTTCGAGCAGAGCAAGGCCAATGTCGAGGTGGCCAAGGCCGAGGTGCAGGCCAAGCAGATCGACCTCGACTACACCACGGTAGAGGCGCCGATCTCCGGCATCACCAGCAAGGAGACCGTCTCCGAGGGCAGCCTGGTGGTGGCCTCCGACCCCAACGCCAGCCTGCTGACGCAACTGACCCAGCTCGATCCGCTCTACGTCAACTTCGCCTACCCGGACACCGAGGCCGAACGCCTGCGTGAAGGGGTGCAGAGCGGCAAGCTGGTGCTGCCGGCAGACGGCAAGTTGTTTGCCGTGCTCAAGTTCGGCGACGGCAGCGCCTACCCACTGGAAGGGCGGGTGGACTTCACCGACAGCTTCGTCAACACCGGCACCGGCACGGTCAGCGCCCGCGCCGTGGTGCCCAATCCCGAGCAGAAGCTGCTGCCCGGGCAGTTCGTGCGGGTGCTGATCAAGGGCATCAGCCGGCCGAATGCGGTGACCGTACCCGAGCGCGCGCTGGCCCAGGGGCCCCGTGGCACCTTCGTGTATGTGGTCGACGAACAAGGGCTGGCGCGGATCCGTCAGGTCGCCACCGGGCAGACCTCAGGAGGTCGCTGGGTGATCGAGTCCGGCGTCGCCGCCGGCGATCGAGTGATAGTCGAGGGCCTGCCCAAGGTGCGCCCCGATCAGCCGGTCAAGGCGGTCGAGGCCAGCGCCAAACAGCCAGAAACCCAACCCGCCAAACAGTCTTAAGGAGCGCCTGACGTGATTTCGCGCTTCTTTATCGACCGGCCGATCTTCGCCACGGTCATTTCCATCGTCATAGTGCTGGCCGGCCTCGCCGCCATGCGGGCTCTGCCGATCGCCCAGTACCCGGCGATCCTGCCGCCGCAGGTCTCGGTTAGCGCCTCTTATCCGGGCGCCAGTTCCCAGGTCATCGCCGAAACCGTGGCTGCGCCGCTGGAGCAGGAAATCAACGGCGTCGAGAACATGATCTACCAGCTGTCCAACTCCGACAGCAGTGGGGCCATGAGCCTGACGGTGTACTTCCAGGTCGGCACCGACCCGGACCAGGCCACCATCAACGTCAACAACAAGGTGCAGGCGGCGCTGGCTAAATTGCCCGAGGAGGTGCGTCGGCAAGGGGTGAAGGTGGAGAAGAAATCCTCCGACATCCTCCAGGTGATCACCCTGTACTCGCCGGACAACTCGCGCGATCCGATCTTCATCAGCAACTACGCGCTGATCAACGTGATCGACGAGATCAAGCGTCTGCCGGGGGTCGGTGACGCCAGTCAGTTCGGCTCCAAGGACTACTCCATGCGCATCTGGCTGCGGCCGGACAAGCTGGCGCAGTACGACCTGACCCCGAGCGATGTGGTCAACGCGATCCAGGAGCAGAACTCGCAGTTCGCCGCCGGCAGCTTCGGCAAGCAGCCGCTCAAGCAGGAGCAGGACTTCACCTACACGGTGACCACCCAGGGCCGCTTCACCGCCCCGCAGGAGTTCGAGAACATCATCCTGCGCACCGACGCGACCGGCGCCAGCCTGTTGCTCAAGGACGTCGCCAGGGTCGAGTTGGGCGCCCAGGATTACTCGCTGATGACCTCGCTGAACGGCCAGCAGAACGCCGCATTCGGCATCTATCTGCAGCCGGGGGCAAACGCCCTGGACACCGCCGATGCGGTCGAGGCGACCATGCAGCGTCTGGCCAAGCGCTTCCCGGAGGGCATCACCTACAAGATCCCCTACGACACCACCAAGTTCGTCAAGGTCTCGATCAAGGAAGTGATCCACACCTTCTTCGAGGCCCTGCTGCTGGTGGTGCTGGTGGTCTTCGTGTTCCTGCAGAACTGGCGCGCCACACTGATCCCGGTGCTGGCGATTCCGGTGTCGCTGATCGGCACCTTCGCCGGCATGTACCTGCTCGGTTTCTCGATCAACCTGTTGACCCTGTTCGGCATGGTGCTGGCCATCGGCATAGTGGTCGACGACGCCATCGTGGTGCTGGAAAACGTCGAGCGGGTGATGCGCACCGAGAAACTCGGCCCGCGTGAAGCGGCGATCAAGGCGATGGAAGAGGTGACCGGGCCGATCATCGCCATCGTGCTGGTGCTCTGTGCGGTATTCATCCCGGTCGGTTTTCTCGGCGGCCTGGCTGGGCAGATGTACCAGCAATTCGCGATCACCATCGCGGTCTCGGTGATGGTCTCCGGGGTGGTGGCGCTGACCTTGTCGCCGGCACTCTGCGCGCTGCTGCTCAAGCCCGGCGAACATGAGCCGGCGGCGCCGTTCCGCTGGTTCAACCGGGTCTTCGATCGCGCCACCGCCGGTTATGGCGCCGGGGTGCAGTTCTTCCTCAAGCGCTCGGTGGTGGGTCTGTTGTTGTTCGGCGGGATGATCGCGCTGATGGTCGTGCTGTTTGGCCGGGTGCCGGGCTCCTTGGTGCCGGACGAGGACCAGGGCTATGTGCTCAACGCCTACTTCCTGCCGCCAGCGGCCTCGCTGACCCGTACCGAAAAAGTCACCGGCGCCGTCACCGAGGAACTGATGAAGCACCCGGCGGTACAGGACGTGGTGACCTTCGCCGGCTTCGACATTCTCACCTTCGGCACGCGCAGCAACGCCGGGGTCTCGTTCGTGCCATTGAAGGATTGGGACGAGCGGACCACGCCCGAGCTGGACGCGCGCAACCTGACCCATGAGTTCATGGCCATGGGTGCGAAGCAGAAAGATGGGGTGGTGATGTCGTTCAACCCGCCGCCTATCACCGGTATGAGTACCACCGGTGGCTTCGAGGCGTATATCCAGGATCGCAGCGGTGGCAGCAGCGAACAGCTGCAAGTGATGGTGCAGAAGTTCCTCGCCGAGGCGGCCAAACGCCCCGAGTTGGCCGGGGTCAACACCACCTTCAACGCCAATGTGCCGCAGTACTACATTGACCTCGACCGCACCAAGGCTCATGCCTTGGGCGTGGCGGTCAACGATGTGTTCACCGCCATGCAGGCGACCTTCGGCAGCTACTATGTCAACGACTTCACCCTCTACGGGCGGACCTGGCAGGTCAGCCTGCAGGCCGAGTCGGAGTTTCGCCGCAAGCCGGAAGACCTCAGCCAGGTCTACGTGCGTTCGGCCAGCGATGAGCTGGTGCCGTTGTCGTCGCTGGTGAGCGTGCAGCGTATCCTCGGGCCGGACAGCTACGCGCGCTTCAACGTCTATCCGGCGGCCAAGGTGCTCGGCGGGCCGGCCAAGGGCTACAGCTCGGGGCAGGCGCTGGCGGCCATGCAGGAGGTGGCCGATCAGGTTCTGGGCGAGGATTACAGCATCGGCTGGATTGGCTCGGCCTACCAGGAGCTGGCGTCCCAGGGCTCCGGCAGCATCGCGTTCGTGTTCGGCTTGATCATGGTGTTCCTGATCCTCGCCGCGCAGTACGAGCGCTGGACCTTGCCGGTGGCGGTGGTCACCGCGGTGCCCTTTGCGGTATTCGGTGCGATCCTGGCGGTCTGGCTGCGGGGCATCGAGAACGATGTGTACTTCCAGGTCGGCTTGGTGACCTTGATCGGCCTGGCGGCGAAGAACGCCATTCTGATCGTCGAGTTCGCCGTGCTCTGCCGGGAGCAAGGCATGGGCATCTACGAGTCGGCGCTGGAGGCGGCCAAGCTGCGCTTCCGGCCGATCGTGATGACCTCGCTGGCCTTCATCCTCGGTTGCGTACCCTTGGCCATCAGTAGCGGCGCGGGTTCGGCCAGTCGCCACTCGATCGGTACCGGGGTGATCGGTGGCATGCTGGCCGCGACTATCCTGGCGACTTTCATGATTCCGATGTTCTACCTGTTGGTGGAGTCGGCGGCGGCGAAGCTCAGCAAAGACAAGAAGCCCGCAGCTGTGGTGCAGGACGAGTAAGAGTCACCCGCACGCCGCCATCTGCGAGGGTGGCGGCGTGTTTTTCTTTTTTGGCTGGGCCAAGGGAAGTTGCTTGGCTAACGCCTTAGGCGCTGCGAACTGAGTTCGCTGTGTACGCCGGTTATTGGATATCCGATGAATTTACGAGTGCTCTTGATCCTCGGTGCGTTAAGCGCTTTCGGACCGCTGGCGGTCGACTTCTACCTCCCGAGTTTCCCCACGCTGGCGCGGGCTTTCGCGACGGATGTCGAGCATGTGCAGCTGTCGCTGGCGGTCTACTTTATCGGCTTGGCGATCGGCCAGTTGGCTTATGGGCCGCTGGCGGATCGTTATGGTCGACGCGGGCCGCTGCTGGTCGGCGTCGTGCTGTTCACCCTGGCGTCGGTGGCCTGCGCACTGGCACCGAGCCTGGAGTGGCTGATCGTTGCCCGCTTCGTCCAGGCGCTGGGCGGCTGTGCCGGGATGGTGGTGTCGCGCGCGGTGGTGCGCGACCTCTGTGACCCTATCCATTCGGCCAAGGTGTTTTCCCAGCTGATGCTGGTGATGGGTCTGGCACCGATTTTGGCGCCGTTCGCCGGCGGTTTGCTGTTGGGGGTGTTTGGCTGGCAGTCGATTTTCTATTGCCTGACCGGCTTCGGCGCGTTGTGCGCAGCGGCCGTCGCGCTCCGGTTACCTGAGACCATTCCCGCAGGCATTGCGCGCCCGCCGCTGCGCGGCGCCTTCGTGCAATACCGGCGGCTGTTCGCCAACCGCCAGTTCATCGGCCATGCCTTGACCGGCGGGGTGGCGATGGCCGGGATGTTCGCCTACATCGCCGGTTCCCCGTTCGTGTTCATCGAGCTGTATGGCGTGCCGGCCGAGCACTACGGCTGGCTGTTTGGCAGCAACGCGGCCGGTTTTATCTTGTTGGCGCAGGTCAACGCGCGACTGTTGCGCCGCCATGGCCCGGCGTATTGGCTGGTCCGGGTGGTGTGGTTCTACCTGGCCTGTGCGCTGATCCTGCTCGGGCTGACGGCACTGCGGCCGGCGGCGCTTTGGCCGCTACTGATGCCGCTCTTTGGTTGCATCGCCAGCCTCGGTTGCATCATCCCCAACGCCTCCGCGTGCGCCATGGCCGGGCAGGGCGCGAATGCCGGCAGTGCTTCGGCATTGCTGGGCTGTTTGCAGTTCGGCGTAGCCGCCGCTGCGGCGGCTTTGGTCGGGGCGCTACACGATGGCAGCGCCCTGCCGATGGCGCTGGTGATCAGCCTGTGTGGTGTCGCGGCAGTGGTGATCGCGCAGCTCACCGCACGCGCCAAGCCAACCGCTGCGCGCAGTTAGGCGCTCCGTACAGTTAACCGGCGGCCCGCTGCTCGGCTGGGAAAACGTGTGGCGCGCGTAGTCGCGCTTCGAGGGTGGTGACGAACGCACGGGCCTCGGCCTCGCTGCGAAAGCTCACCGCATGTTGATCCAGGCGCACCTGCCAGCAGGTGCCTTGGGGCTTGGAGAGCGTACGAATAAGGATGTTCATGGCTGCCTCCCGCTGATCGAAGAGAGTGCAGTCTAGTCCTCGTGGGTGAACTTTCCTTGACCTGGAGCAACCGCCCGACTGACGGTCGCCAGGCTTTCAGACCAGCAGTGGTTCGGGGCGTAGCGGGGTGCCGATCAGAAGTCTTCCAGCACGATTTTGCCTTTGGCCTGGCCGTTTTCCGGCTGCAGGTTCTGGCGGATCTTGGTATCCACCGGGTTGACCGAGATGCCCGGGCTTCGACCAGCAGGTCGCGTGGGCCGGGGGTTGTCGAAGGCGAGGGACTGGTAATAGGCGATGGCTTTTATGGGGTGCGTCTCCGTCGGCTGAATCCATGGTCGACTATTTCGCAAAGTAGAAAAACCGCGTAGAGATACAGTCTCCTTCAACTATTCGTTGAAAATAGAGGGCTGAACCATGTTGCGCCTGGATGACCTGCAAATCGTGGTGCGGACTGCCGATCTCGGCAGTTTGTCCGCCGCCGCGCGGACCTTGGACGTGTCGCCGGCGGTCGCCAGCGCGGCGCTCAAGCGCTTGGAGCGGCAGTTGGAGGTACGGCTGTTTGCCCGCTCCACCCGCAGCTTGCGCCTGACCCCGGAGGGCGAGCAATTCCTCGGCTATGCGCGGGCGGCGTTGCAAAGCCTGGACGAAGGCCAGCAGCAACTGGCCGGGAGTAAGGTCGGCATCAGCGGCGTGTTGCAGCTCTCGGCACCCTCAGATTTTGGCCGCAACGTGCTCCTGCCCTGGCTCGATGAGTTCCAGCAGGAGCACCCGCAGCTGAACCTGCGACTGCTGCTCGGCGACCGGGTGGCCGATCTGTACCGTCAGCCGGTGGATATCGCCATTCGCTATGGCGCGCCAGAAGACTCCAGCCTGGTGGCGTTGCCACTGGCGGCGAGCAACCGGCGAGTGCTCTGCGCCGCGCCGGCGTACCTGCAGCGGCACGGCGAACTGCGGCGGTTGGATCAGCTGGCACAGCACAATTGCCTGCTGTACATGCTCGGCGGGCGGCTGCATGAGCGCTGGCGCTTTCAAGACGGCAAGCGTGAGCTCAGCGTGACTGTGAGTGGCAACCGCGTCAGCGATGATGCCGACGTGGTGCGTCGCTGGGCCGTGGCTGGCCGCGGTTTGGTCTACAAGTCTTGGCTGGATGTCGCGGACGATGTGCAGGCCGGCCGTTTGCAGGTGTTGTTGCCCGAGCTGCGTGGCGAGCCGGCAGCGCTTAATCTAATCTGCACTCATCGCGCCCAACTGAGTAAAGCAGTGCATTTGCTCCGCGACTTCGTCCAGCGCCGCTGCGCCGAGCTGCTGGCACAGAAGCCTTGGTCTGGCTAGTCCAGCGGCTTCTGGCTGCGGTAATCGAGCACAGGGCTGGAGCTTGCTATCCGAGGGCGCAATGTTAGAGTCGCGGCCATGAAACTAGCCCGTACCGACCGTTCGCTCATTGCCTGGATGCTGTACTTCAGCGTCCTGTTCAATGTGCTCGCCTGCGGTATTGGGCACGGGCAAATGCTCGGCCTGAGCCTGAATGGTGTCGGTGGCGCATTCTGCTCGGCCGCAGGCAACGCCGGGCCGACCCTGGATTCCGGCGCTGGTACCGTCTCGGACAGTGCTTGGTCGAGTACCTTCAGTTGCCCGCTGTGCGGCACCCTCAGCCTCGGTCTGGCCCTGCTGTTCTGCCTCAGCTGGCTGCGCCGGGCACCGGGCGATCTGCGCCCCGCGCATGAACCCCGGAGTAAAGCTCCTCCCCGCTACACCTGGCCCTCGGCCAACCCTCGCGCCTCCCCCTTCTAACTCTCCGGTTCGGCCCCTGTAGTCGCCTGTCGGTGCGCGTTTCTGCGCGTCTGATTTGGCTCGCGGGCGCCGTCACCGCCAGCGGCTGCGCGGGGTTTGGCAAAGCCTGTTCCGCGCAGCCGTGACCGAGTACTAGCAGTTCTATCTCCGAGCCCGCCGGGTTGCTGTGGCCGGGGATCGCCAAGTGAAAGTTATAAGAAGAATCTGAGGAGAGCGGTATGCGTTATTTTCCTATCCTGAGCCTGTTCGCGCTGAGCACTGGCATTGCGCCCTGGGCCCAGGCCGAGCACGTCGAACTCGACGAGATCGAGGTTCAGGGTGAATACCAGAAAGACCCCACGGCCGCGACGCTGGCCGAGAAGCGTGCCGAGTTTGCGCATATTCCTGGCGGCGCATCAGTAGTCGATGCGGAAACCTACAAGACTGGCCGCAGCAGCACCCTGCAGGATGCCCTGGGCCTGGCCACCGGGGTGTTCATCCAGCCGCGCTTCGGCGCCGAAGAGGCGCGTTTGTCGATCCGCGGCTCGGGCCTGCAACGCACCTTCCACGGCCGCGGCCTGCTGCTGATGCAGGACGGCGCACCGGTGAGTCTGGCCGACGGCAGCTTCGACTTCCAGACCATCGAGCCGCTGGCCGCCGACCACATCGAAGTGCTGCGCGGCGCCAACGCTTGGCGCTACGGCGCGGCCAACCTCGGCGGGGCGATCAACTTCGTCACCCCGACCGGCAAGACCGCGCCACCCACGGACTTGCGCGCCGAGGGCGGCAGCTTCGGCTATCAGCGCCTGTACGGCGCCTTCGCCCAGGACTTCGGCGCCTGGGACGGCTTCGTCAGCCTGTCCGACTCCGCCCAGGACGGCTTCCGCGACCATGCCAAACAGAATAATCAGCGTTACTTCGCCAACCTCGGCGGGCGCCTCAACGAGCGTCTCGCCACCCGCGTCTACCTGACCCATGTGGAGACCGACTCCGAACTGCCGGGCAGCCTGACCAAGGCGCAGCTGCGTGCCGACCCTGAGCAGGCCTCGCAGAGCAGCATCGCCGGCGACCAGCGCCGTGACTTCAACCTTAACCGCATCGGCAACATCACCACCCTGCAACTGGATGACGGCCACAGCCTGGAGCTGTCCAGCTTCTACAGCGAGAAATCGCTGTGGCACCCGATCTTCCAGATGCTGGATATCAACAGCGAAGACTACGGCCTGCGCCTGGCGCACAAGTGGGAGAACGAGCAAGGTTGGCGCTGGACCGGTGGCGTCGAAGCCAGTCAGGGCCGCAACTGGCAGTCCAACTACGCGAACGTACGCGGGCAGAAGGGCGCCAAGCTGGATGAGCTGCACCAGACCGCGCGCAACCTGAATGCCTTCGGCGAACTGGAGGTGCCGCTGGCCGAGCGCTGGGCGCTGATCGGCGGGCTGGCCTGGCTGCATCAGCAGCGCGACTCCGATGACCGCCTGGTGATCGGCCGCAACACCTCGTTCGACAAGACCTACGTCGGCCAACTCGGGCGCATCGGCCTGCGTCACGACCTGGACGAAGGCGTGCAGTTGTTCGCCAACTTCAGCCAGAGCTACGAGCCGCCGACCTTCAGCGAGTTGACCGGTGGGCAGGTCATCGCCTTTTCGCCCAACTCGGCGCAGAAGGCCAACACCCTGGAAGCCGGCCTGCGCTGGTCGCGCGACAGCCTCGACCTCGACCTGGCGGTCTACCGCAGCGAAATCCGCGACGAGCTGTTGGCGCTGAGCGATGCCAACGGCCAGCCGCTCGGCACGGTCAACGCCGATCGCACCCTGCACCAGGGCGTCGAACTGGGCGGCGCACTGACCCTCGGCCAGATAGTGCTGCGCGGCCAGTACCTGTTCAACGACTTCCGCTTCGACAACGACCATGTCTACGGCGACAACCGCCTGGCCGGCATCCCCCGCCAGTTCATCAAGGGCGAGGCGTTGTGGCAGCAGGAAGGTTGGTATGCCGGCCCGACCTTCGAGTGGGCACCGACCCACTACAGCGTCGATCAGGCGCAAACCCTGTATGCCGACGGCTATGCGATCTGGGGCCTGAAGGGCGGCTATCGGCCGAGCGAAGGTCTCGGCTTCTTCGTCGAGGGGCGCAACCTCTCGGACAAGGCCTATGTCGCCACCACCGGCGTGATCGCCGATGCCAAAGGCCGGGACAGCGCGCAATTCCTCCCCGGCGATGGCCGCAGCCTGTTCGCCGGCCTGGAGTGGCGGCTATGAGCCCTCTTACCCACAACCGCTGAGTCGCAACCCAGGAGAGACACCATGACCCTCACCAAATCCCTGTTGTTGAGCGCCTTGCTGACCTGCGCCTGGGGCGCCCCGGCCCACGAGTACCAGGCCGGTGACTTGCGCATCGAGCATCCGTGGTCGCGGGAAATGCCCGCGAATGCGCCCACTGCCGCGGCCTACTTCGTCGTGCATAACCAAGGCACGAGCGCCGAGCGCTTGCTCGGTGCGGACACCCCCGCGGCGGGCAAGGCCGAGCTGCATGAACACCTGCACCAGAACGGCCTGATGAAGATGCAACACGTGCCGTCCGTGACCATTCCCGCCGGTGGCGAGACGACCTTCGCCCCCATGGGTTACCACCTGATGTTGTTCAACCTGAAGCGGCAACTGCGCGACGGCGAGCGCTTCCCGCTGACCCTGCACTTCGAGAGAACCGGTGACGTGACGGTCGAGGTGGCCGTGCAGAAAGAAGCGCCAGCCGAACCTAAGCACGAACAGCAGAACTGAGCCGCCGAGCCATTTCTTCTGAGAGGACTGATCCATTCGATAGGAGTTTCAATCATGACCAAGCCGAGTATGTCCTTCTACAACCAGGCCTGGCGCTGGCATTTCTATGCCGGGCTGTTGGTGATCCCGTTCCTGATCATGCTGTCGCTGACCGGCATCATCTACCTGTTCAAACCGCAGCTGGACAACCTGCTCTACGCCGACCTGCTGTGGGTGCCGCAGGGCGAGCAACTGCTCAGTGCGGATCGGCAGCTGGCGAGGGTCAAACAGGCCTATCCGCAGGCGGCGATCAGCCAGTACCTGCCGCCGCTGGATGCGCAGCACAGCGCACAGTTCGTGGTGACCGAGGGCGGGCGCAAGCTCAACCTGTTCCTCGACCCCTACCGCGGCACCCTGCTCGGCAGCCAAGACGCGGTGAACAACCTGCAAGCGATCGCCCGCGCCCTGCACGGCGAATTGCTGGCCGGTAAGGTCGGCGATCGGCTGGTCGAGTTGGCCGCCGGTTGGGCCATAGTCCTGGTGGTGTCCGGGCTCTATCTCTGGTGGCCGCGCGGTAACGGTCTGCGCGGGGTGTTCTGGCCGCGGCTGGCCAATCGCGGCCGGCTGTTCTGGCGCGACGTGCATGCGCTGACCGGTTTCTGGGGTGCGCTGCTGTTGCTGTTCATGCTGCTGACGGGCATGACCTGGACCGGGTTCTGGGGTGAGAGCTTCGCCGACGTGTGGAACCGCTTCCCGGCCGCGATGTGGAACGAGGTGCCGAAGTCCGCTCTGCAGGCGCGCAGCCTCAACACGGCGCAGGGGCAGACCGTCGCCTGGGCGGTGGAAAACACCCCATTACCGACCTCTGACCCACATGCCGCGCACTGCGGGCAGGCCATGGACTCGGCGGCGCCGGCCGCTGCGCCAATCGGTCTGCAGCAGATTCTCGACACGGCCAACGCCAAGGGCGTGATGCCAGGTTACAGCGTGACCCTGCCGAAGGGCGCGGAGGGGGTCTACAGCATCGCGCTATTCGCCGCCGACCCGCGCAACGATGCGACCCTGCATGTCGATCAATACAGCGGCAAGGTGTTGGCCGACGTGCGCTGGCAGGACTACGGCGCGGTGGCGAAAAGCGTGGAATTGGGCGTGGTGCTGCACGAGGGCAAGTTCTTCGGCCTGGCCAACCAACTGCTGATGTTGGCGGTCTGCCTGCTGATCCTGCTCAGCTCGGTCAGCGGCCTGGTGATCTGGTGGCTGCGCCGCCCGCAAGGCAGCCTCGGCGTGCCACCGCTGCGTCACGATCTGCCGCTGTGGAAGACCGCGCTGGCGATCATCGCGGTGCTCGGCCTGGCCTTCCCCCTGGTCGGTGCTTCGCTGCTGCTGATCGCAGTGCTGGATTGGCTGCTGTTTTCGCGCCTGGCGAGTTCCCGAGCAGTGCTGGAAAGATGACGAGAAGCACTAGCGGCTGAGAATTATTGCTGGCTTAAACCTGCGCATGGGCTAGCTTTTACGTGGCAACTCCAACCGTCCGAGGAGATTCCCATGCGCAAACTTCTGTTGCTTGCTCTCATCGCCGCCAGCCCGCTGACGTTCGCCACCACCGAGTGCACCACCGCCGACAAGGCGCAGTGGCAGGACCAGGACGAGTTCCAGCAGAACCTGGTGCTGCAGGGCTACGAGATCAAGAAGTTCAAGGTGACCAAGGGCAACTGCTACGAGATCTACGGACTGGATAAGGACAAGCGCAAGGTCGAGATCTACTTCGATCCGGTCAGCGGTAAGGCGGTCAAGGAAGAGATCGAGGACGAGGAAGGCGGTTACGGTTACTGAGTCATGTCCGCTGGAGCCCTGCGTTTATGGGGCCCGCTGGTGCGTCTGTGTCACTGGTCGCTGGGGGGCCTTCTTCTGCGACTACTTCCTCAACGAGGCGGGCGATGGCTGGCACCCTTGGCTCGGCTACTACGCAGAGGCTTGTGTAGTGCTGCGCTGGCGTGGGGCTTCATCGGTTCAGGGGCGGCGCCTTGGCTGCAGCGTTGCTACAAGCTTGTGTGCAGTTGCGCTGGTTGCGGCCGATGAAGGGCTCGCGGGCGTTGCATGTGTCGCCCAGCGGTAGCCGGGAGATCCCGCGCATCGTGGCGCGGGACTCCCATTAGCGATCAGCCCTTGATCAGGCGTGCATCCAGGCTGTTCTGCGCCAGGCGCTTGGCCTGCTCTGCGGTCATGCCCAGGCCTTCATGCAGGGCGGCGAAGTTCTCGGTGACGTAGCCGCCGAAGTAGGCCGGGTCGTCCGAGTTCACCGTGACCTTCACGCCTTGCTCGAGCATGGCGAGGATGTTGTGCTGCTTCATGTCCGCGAACACGCAGAGCTTGGTGTTCGACAGCGGGCAGACGGTCAGCGGGATTTGCTCGTCGATCAGCCGCTGCATCAGGCGCGGGTCTTCGCTGGCGCGCACGCCGTGGTCGATGCGGCTGACTTTCAACAGATCCAGGGCTTGCCAGATGTAGTCCGGCGGGCCTTCCTCGCCGGCGTGGGCGACGGTCAAGAAGCCTTCGCTGCGCGCGCGGTCGAACACCCGTTGGAACTTGCTCGGTGGGTGGCCCAGCTCGGAGCTGTCCAGGCCGACGGCGAAAAAGGCGTCGCGATAGGGCAGGGCCTGCTCGAAGGTTTTCTGCGCCTGTTCTTCCGGCAGATGCCGGAGAAAGCTGAGGATCAGGCCGCTGCTGATTCCGAGCTGCTGGCGGCCATCTTGCAGTGCCGTGGCGATCCCGTTGAGGGCGACCTCGAAGGGAATACCGCGCTCGGTGTGGGTCTGCGGATCGAAGAAGGGTTCGGTGTGGATCACGTTCTGCGCTTTGCAGCGTTGCAGATAGGCCCAGGTCAGATCGTAGAAGTCCTGCTCGCTGCGCAGTACAGCGGCGCCCTGGTAATAGAGGTCGAGGAACTCCTGCAGGTTGTGGAAGGCGTAGGCCTTGCGCAGGGTCTCCACGTCGGCCCAGGGCAGGGCGATCTTGTTGCGCTCGGCCAGGGCGAACAGCAGCTCTGGTTCCAGCGAGCCTTCCAGGTGCAGGTGCAGTTCGGCCTTGGGCAAGGCGTTGAGCCAGTCGTACATGAGTCGGAACCTTGTCTGCGGGGAATGCCCGGCAGTTTAGCTGACCGGCAGGACAGAATCTCCTGTGAATCAACCGCCCAGAGGGTAGGCTGGACAAGCCGCGCAGCGGCATGTCCAGCCTGCTCGCTACGGGTTGATCTACCCCGCGATCAGCTGCCGCGCCGCCTCACGGTGCGAATGGATCAGCTGCTGCAGGTCGAGCCCTTCGATCTGCCCGTCGACCACCCGCCAGCGGCCGCCGACCATCACCCGGTCGGCCCGGTCGGCGCCGCAGAGCAGCAAGGCCGAGAGCGGGTCGTGGCTGCCGGAGAAGCGCAGTTCATCCAGCTTGAACAGCGCCAGGTCGGCCTGTTTGCCCACCGCCAGCTCACCGATATCGCTGCGGCCCAGTAGCTTGGCCGAGCCGCGGGTGGCCCAGCCGAGGGCCAGCTCCGGAGTGATCTTCTCGGCGCCATAGCGCAGCCGTTGCAGGTACAGGGCCTGGCGGGCTTCGAGGATCAGGTTGGAGGCATCGTTGGAGGCCGAGCCATCGACACCCAGGCCAATGGGTGCACCGGCTGCTTCCAGATCCAGGGTCGGGCAGATACCCGAGGCCAGGCGCATATTCGAGCTGGGGCAGTGGCAGATGCCGGTGCCGGCTTGGCCTAAGCGGGCGATTTCAGCCGGGTTGAAGTGGATGCCATGGGCCAGCCAGGTGCGCGGGCCGAGCCAGCCGACGCTGTCCAGATAATCCACGGTGCGCAGGCCGAAGCGTTGCAGGCAGAAGTCCTCTTCATCGAGGGTTTCCGCCAGGTGCGTATGCAGGCGCACGTCATGCTCCTGCGCCAGTTCGGCGCTGGCGCGCATGATTTCCGGGGTGACCGAGAACGGTGAGCAGGGTGCCAGGGCGATCTGGATTTGCGCACCGTCGCCGCGCTCATGGTACCGGCCGATCAGCCGTTGGCTGTCCTCCAGTATCACCTCTCCCTGCTGCACCGTCTGCTGCGGCGGCAGGCCACCATCGGCCTCACCCAGGCTCATCGAGCCACGGGTGAGCATGGCGCGCATGCCCAGCTCACGGACCACCTCGACCTGGACGTCGATGGCGTTTTCCAGGCCGCCGGGGAACAGGTAGTGATGATCCGCCGCGGTGGTGCAGCCGGACAGCAGCAGTTCGGCCAGCGCCACCTGCGTGGCCAGCGCCAGCTTCTCGGGCGTCAGGCGGGCCCACACCGGGTAGAGGGTCTTCAGCCAGGGAAACAGCGGCTGATTGACCACCGGCGCCCAGGCGCGGGTGAGGGTCTGGTAGAAGTGGTGATGGGTGTTGATCAGCCCCGGCAACACGACATGCTCGCGGGCATCGAAGGTTTGATCGCAGGCTGTCGCGGGGTGCTGGCCGGCGGCGAGAACTTCGGCGATCACGCCGTTTTCAATCACCAGGCCGCCACGGGCGTCGAGGTCATTGGCGGTGAAGATGGCTTGCGGGTTACGCAGCCAGAGACGGTTAGCAGCCATTGGCAGGCTCCTCTGAGGTTTAAGTTCAGGTTCGCCAGCTCAGTTTTGCCCTGTCTGCTGATCCAGGTCCACAGCGCTCGATAGCCGCGCTGCGTGGCGGCCAAGATAAAGCCTTAAGCCGCACTTGTCATCTGCAGTTTAAGGCTTGCGTAGCCGTGGATTTATCCCCGCGTCGTTAGCGCTACAGGACTGGGCTCTGGGCCATCACCAGGGAATGGTCTGGCCCTGGTAGTCGATGAAATGATGCTCGCCGCTGCCGGCGTACTGCTCGATCTGGGCAAGCAGCCCCAGGCAGCTGGTCTCGACATCCAGGGTGGCCCCTGCGCCGCCCATGTCGGTACGCACCCAGCCCGGATGCAGCGACAGCACGGTCAGTTGGTTATCGCCCAGTTCGCAGACAAAGCTGTTGGTCAGCGAGTTGAGGGCGGCCTTGCTCGCCTTGTACAACGCCAGGTTGCTGCCTTCCCGGTTGGCGACGCTGCCCAGCACCGAACTCATAAAGGCCAGCACGCCGCTGCCCTTGCGGATATGCAGGGCGAAGCGTTCGGCCAGGCGGATCGGCGCTATCGCATTGGTCATAAACAACTGCGCGATTTCCGCCCCGCTGGCGGCGCTGGCGGATTGGTGCGCCGGGCCGGAGATACCGGCGTTGACGAACAGCAGATCGAACACCTGCCCCTCGAGGCGTTGCTCCAGCGCGCTTAATTGCTTGGTGTCGTCGATATCCAGCTGTTCGATCCGCACGCCGGGAAGTGCCTGCAACGCCTCGGCGCGGGCCAGATCGCGCACGCTGGCGGTGACGTGCCAGCCGTCCGTCTGCAACTGTTTCACCAAGCCCAGGCCAAGCCCGCGCGAGGCGCCGATGATCAATGCCGTTTTTGCCTGTGCCATAGCCGTACCTATGCCCCGTCACCCTGAGTTTGGGCCACAGCATAGCGGCAAGTCGGCGCCGAGCCGAATCCGCCTTTGTCCATCGGGCCCGGCTCATCGGTGCGCTGGCGAATAAACGTACAGCGCTCGCCAAGCCACGGCTCGCCGGCGCTGTAAGCAGTAGTCCAAGGTTTATCCACAGCTCGCTCCACAGCCTTTGTGGGTAACTTGTCGAGGTATTGATACCTACCTCCGTAGGCTGGGTAGAGCCGCTTTCTGGCGAAACCCAGCATTGCTGGCGCTGGGTTTCGCTGCGCTCTACCCAGCCTAGGGTCACAGATGCGGTGCTTGCGCTACAGGCGCTGCAACTGGATACGTCCGCGACTGAGGTCGGCCAACAGGCGCTGCAGGGCCGCTAGACGAGCCTCGGGCAAGGCCAGGGTCAGCTGTGCGCCTTCGGCATCGAAGCTTTCCTGCTCGAGCAGCGCCTCGAGTTCCGTCAGCCGGGCCTTCAGCAAGGGCAGCTCGGCGAAGCTGCAATGCAAGGCACAGCGACTGCGTTGCACCAGCTCGATGCGTGTGGCGGCTTGCAGGCATTTGTTGGCGCTGCCGCCATAGGCGCGGGCCAGGCCACCGGTGCCGAGTTGGATGCCGCCGTACCAGCGGGTAACGACCACCGCCACCTGATCGCAGTCCTGCCCCTCGATCGCTGCGAGGATCGGTCTGCCGGCGGTGCCACCGGGTTCACCGTCATCGCTGAAGCGGTACTGCTGGCCGAGCTTCCAGGCCCAGCAGTTGTGCGATGCACTGGCATCACTGACCCGCTCGATAAAGGCCTGCGCCTCGGCGGCACTACTGATCGGCGCGGCCTGGGCGAGAAAGCGGCTTTTGCGGATGTCCTCGCGGTACTCGCAAGGCGCACTGAGGCTGAAGGGCATGTTTAAACGGCCGGTGGTGTCAGCCCACAACCCTTGAGAATGATGTGGGTCAGGTTGGCGGTGGCGGCGCTGAAGTCGTCCTGGCTCAGCTGCTTGCGCCCGGTCAGGCGGCAGATCTGGTCGGCGAAGTCGGCGTAGTGCTGGGTGCTGCTCCAGAGCAGGAAGATCAGGTGGACCGGGTCGACCGGGTCCATCTTGCCGGCGGCGATCCAGGCCTCGAACACCGCCGCGCGGCCGCGAAACCAGTGCTGATAGTCCTGGTTGAAGTGCTCGGACAGGCATTCGCCGCCGCCGATCACCTCCATGGCGAAGATCTTCGAGGCCAGCGGCTGACGGCGGGAGAACTCCATCTTCGCGTCTATGTAGCGGGCCAGTGCGATAGCCGGGTCGTCGGCCGCGCTGAGAGTGCTGAAGGCGCTGTCCCAGAGTTCGAGGATGGTGCGCATCACCTCGATATACAGCCCCAGCTTGTTGCTGAAGTAGTAATGCAGATTGGCCTTCGGCAGCCCCACGCGCAGGGCGATGGTGTTCATGCTGGTGCCTTTGAAGCCGTGGCGGGCGAACTCCTCTTCGGCGGCGGCAAGGATCGCTTCTTCGTTTTTCTGGCGGATGCGGCCGACCGCTTTAGCGGTGGCGTTGAGCGCGGGCGCGTCGAGTGTCATAAGCCTTTCCGAGCGTTTTGGGAGCGAAGCGCAAGCACAGATAACGCACTGCTGGCGCGGAGACAAGGGCGGCGGGTAGAAAAGCCAAGCGGCTCTTCAGCTAGTCGCCGCCAACGCCTCGAGGAAACTCTCCAGCACCAGATGCGGCCTCCGCCCTTTACGGGTCACCGAGGCCAGGCTGAGATCATAGAAGCGCGTCGCCGGCTTCAACACCCGCAGGCGGCCTTGCTGCACCCACAGGCTGGCGTAGTGATCCGGCAGATAGCCGATGTAGCGCCCGGTGAGAATCAGAAAGGCCATGCCCTCGCGATCCGAGGCGCTGGCCGTGCACTTCAGCGCCTGGTACTGCGCCTGAATCTCCGGCGGCAGGCGGAAGGTCGGGGCTATGGCATCCTGGCTGTTCAGACGCTCATCCGTCAGTTGCTGATCATCGACATAAAACAGCGGGTGGCCGACCGCGCAGTAGAGCAGCGAGCGCTCGCTATACAACGGCTGATATTCCAGCCCGGACAACGCGCCGGCCTGCGGCACCACGCCCACATGCAGGCGGCCGTCGAGCACGCCTTGCTCCACCTCGCTCGGCGGCGTCATGCGGATCTGGATATGCACGTCCGGCCCGCGCTCCTTCAGCAGCGCCAAGGCGTGGGTGATGCGCATGTGCGGCAGGGTCACCAGGTTATCGGTCAGGCCGATGTTCAGCTCGCCGCGCAAATGCTGGTGCAGGCCGTTCACCTCGGTACGAAAACTCTCCAGGGCGCCGAGCAGTTGCAAGGAGGATTGGTACACCTCGCGGCCTTCCTCGGTCAGGGCAAACCCGGCGCGCCCGCGCTGACACAGGCGCAGGCCCAGGCGCTGCTCCAGGTCGCTCATCTGTTGGCTGATCGCCGAGCGGCCGATGCCCAGCACGCTTTCCGCCGCGGAGAAGCCGCCACACTCCACCACGCTGCGAAAGATGCGCAATAGACGGATATCGAAGTCACTGACCTGGGCCAAGGGTTCGGGGCGGCGGCTGCTCATAGTTTAGTAAAAGCCAATCTGAGGATTAGAAGAGTAGTGTTTTTCAGACTTTAAGCCCATGGCACCTTAGCGGCAAGACAAACAACCCGCTCCTACAGACAAGAACACTGCACTTCGTTGCGAGGCCACCCATGAACATGCCGCAAACCGCCAATCTGCCCCTGGCCAGCCAGCTCAAGCTGGACGCCCACTGGATGCCGTTTTCCGCCAACCGCAACTTCCAGCGCGACCCGCGTTTCATCGTCGGCGCCGAGGGCAGCTACCTGATCGATGAGCGGGGCCGCAAGATCTACGACAGCCTGTCCGGCCTCTGGACCTGCGGCGCCGGGCATACCCGCAAGGAAATTCAGGAAGCCGTCGCCCGTCAACTGGGCACCCTCGACTATTCCCCGGCCTTCCAGTACGGCCATCCACTGTCGTTCAAGTTGGCTGAGAAAATCGCCGACCTGACGCCGGGCGAGCTGAACCACGTGTTCTTCACCGGCTCGGGCTCCGAGTGCGCCGACACCGCCGTGAAGATGGCCCGTGCTTACTGGCGCCTGAAAGGCCAAGCGAGCAAGACCAAGCTGATCGGCCGTGCCCGTGGCTACCACGGCGTCAACATCGCCGGCACCAGCCTCGGCGGCATCAACGGCAACCGCAAGCTGTACGGCCAGTTCATGGACGTCGACCACCTGCCGCACACCCTGCAGCCGGGCCTGGCGTTTACCCGTGGCATGGCGCAAACCGGTGGCGTCGAATTGGCCAACGAGCTGCTCAAACTGATCGAACTGCATGACGCCTCCAATATCGCCGCCGTGATAGTCGAGCCGATGGCCGGCTCCGCTGGCGTGCTGGTGCCGCCGCAGGGCTACCTGCAACGCCTGCGCGAGATCTGCGATGCCAACAACATCCTGCTGATCTTCGACGAAGTGATCACCGCCTTCGGCCGCATGGGCAAGGCCACCGGTGCCGAATACTTCGGCGTGACCCCGGATCTGATGAACGTCGCCAAGCAGATCACCAACGGCGCCATTCCAATGGGCGCCGTGATCGCCAGCCGCGAGATCTACCAGACCTTCATGAACCAGGCGACCCCCGAGTACGCGGTGGAATTCACCCACGGCTACACCTACTCGGCTCACCCGGTCGCCTGCGCGGCTGGCCTGGCCGCGCTGGAGCTGCTCGAGCGCGAGAACCTGATTCAGCAATCCGCCGAACTGGCGCCGCACTTCGAGAACGCCCTGCATGGCCTGAAAGGCGCGAAGCACGTGGTCGACATCCGCAACTGCGGCCTGGCCGGCGCGATTCAGATCGCCCCGCGGGATGGCGACGCCATCGTCCGCCCCTTCGAGGCCGGGATGAAGCTGTGGAAAGCCGGCTTCTATGTGCGCTTCGGTGGCGACACCCTGCAGTTCGGGCCAACTTTCAACGCCCAGGCGGCTGACCTCGACCGCCTGTTCGATGCAGTTGGCGAAGCGCTGAATCAACTGGATTGAGCCCACAGCCAAGATGAAACGACCGCAAGCCGTGCCTACCGTGCAAGTGAACAACGAGCGGGTGATCGTCACCGAATGGCGCTTTGCGCCGGGTGCCGAAACCGGCCACCACAGCCACGGTTACGACTACGTAGTGGTGCCCATGACCACCGGCACTCTGTTGTTGGAAACCCCCGAGGGCGACAAGCACGCGACCCTCACGGCCGGGCAGGCGTATTTCCGCAAAGCGGGCGTCGAACACAACGTGGTCAACGCCAGCACGCATGAAATCGTCTTCGTCGAAACCGAGATCAAGTAAGCGCGGCCCAACACGATTAATCCCCCTCTCCCGTTCAGGGAGAGGGCGGGGGAGAACGTAGGGTGGATGTCGCTTGCTACATCCACCATCTCGATAACACCGCCAATGGTGGATGAATACAGCGTCATCCACCCTACACCAGGATTCGATAACGGAGTTTTTGTATGAGCACCATCCAGCACCTGATCAACGGCGAGTTCGTGACCGACACCGGCCGCACTGCCGACGTATTCAACCCGTCCACCGGCGAGGCGATCCACAAAGTCCCGCTGGCCAGCCGCGCCACCGTGCAGCAAGCCATAGACTCCGCCAAGGCCGCGTTCCCGACCTGGCGCAACACCCCGCCGGCCAAGCGTGCCCAGGTCATGTTCCGCTTCAAGCAACTGCTCGAAGCCAACGAGGCACGCATCGCCCAGCTGATCAGCGAAGAGCACGGCAAAACCCTCGAAGACGCCGCCGGCGAACTCAAGCGCGGCATCGAAAACGTCGAGTACGCCAGCGCCGCGCCGGAAATCCTCAAGGGCGAATACAGCCGCAACGTCGGCCCGAACATCGACGCCTGGAGCGACTTCCAGCCGCTCGGCGTGGTCGCCGGTATCACCCCGTTCAACTTCCCGGCCATGGTGCCGTTGTGGATGTACCCGCTGGCGATTGCCTGCGGCAACTGCTTCATCCTCAAACCATCCGAGCGCGACCCCAGCTCCACCCTGCTGATCGCCGACCTGCTGAACCAGGCCGGCCTGCCGAAAGGCGTGCTCAACGTGGTGCACGGCGACAAGGAAGCGGTCGATGCGCTGATCGAAGCGCCGGAAGTCAAAGCCCTGAGCTTCGTCGGCTCCACACCGATTGCCGAATACATCTACGCCGAAGGCACTAAGCGCGGTAAGCGCGTGCAAGCCCTGGGCGGCGCGAAAAACCACGCCGTGCTGATGCCCGACGCGGACCTGGACAACGCCGTCAGCGCACTGATGGGCGCCGCCTACGGCTCCTGCGGCGAGCGCTGCATGGCCATCTCCGTGGCCGTTTGCGTGGGTGACCAAGTCGCCGACGCCCTGGTCGCCAAGTTGGTGCCGCAAATCAAGGCGCTGAAAATCGGTGCAGGGACTTCCTGTGGGCTCGATATGGGCCCGCTGGTCACCAGCCAACACCTGGACAAAGTCAGCAGCTACGTTGCCGATGGCGAAAACGCCGGTGCGCAACTGGTAGTAGATGGCCGTGGCCTGCAGATCGCCGGCAATGAAGGCGGCTTCTTCCTCGGTGGCTGCCTGTTCGACCACGTGACCCCGGACATGCGCATCTACCAGGAAGAAATCTTCGGCCCGGTGCTCTGCATCGTGCGGGTCAACAGCCTGGAAGACGCCATGCAGCTGATCAACGACCACGAGTACGGCAACGGCACCTGCATCTTCACCCGTGACGGCGAAGCGGCCCGCCTGTTCTGCGACGAGATCGAAGTCGGCATGGTCGGCGTCAACGTCCCGCTGCCAGTGCCGGTGGCCTACCACAGCTTCGGCGGCTGGAAGCGCTCGCTGTTCGGCGACCTGCACGCCTACGGCCCGGACGGCGTACGCTTCTACACCCGCCGCAAGGCCATCACCCAGCGCTGGCCGCAACGCGCCAGCCACGAGGCATCCCAATTTGCCTTCCCTAGCCTGTAAGCGGCTAGGTTGAGTCAAACAAAAAGGCCAGTCGCGAGATTGGCCTTTTTGCTTTAGGTCGGTTGGTTTTGATGGGTATCGCTGCGCTCAACCCATACTGCGGACTCGGATCAAACCTTCTTCACAAACTCCGACTTCAGCTTCATCGGACCAATGCCGTCGATTTTGCAGTCAATGTCGTGATCGCCATCGCACAGGCGGATGTTTTTGACCTTGGTGCCGACCTTCACCACCAGCGATGTGCCTTTGACTTTCAAGTCCTTGATCACGGAAACCGAGTCGCCGTCTTGCAAGACATTGCCGACCGCATCCTTGATCACCTTATCGCCATCGGTCGAGGCTTCAGCCGCGTCACCTGCGGACCATTCATGGCTGCATTCCGGGCAAACCAGTTGCTGGCCATCTTCATAGGTGTATTCGGAGTTGCATTTGGGGCAGGGCGGCAGAGTGCTCACGAGGGATCCTCAGGTTCAGGAGGCTAAAAACCGTAAATTGTATAAGGTTTTGATGACTTTGAGGCGTTTGCTGGCCACAGGGTAAAGGGACGGACTTATTTGCGCTGCCAGGCGCAGAGCTTCTTGGGCGGCATTCGCTTAGCGTGGGAGCGATCAAGGGTGAGCGGATAACAAAAAGGCCAGTCGGCGGGACTGGCCTTTTTGTTTTGTGGGCGATGGCTATTACTGCACTCATCCCATTCTGTGGGGTAGGCGTTCCATTTAAATCCTTAATGCTCTTGGTGGCGCTTGGGAAGTTATTGCGTTAAAGCTTTCTTGAATGGCAAGGTCGTAACTGTAAATTTCTTTTGAGTACGTGTCGATTATGCTGGGTAGCTTCAGTAATATTTCTGATGGGTTGTTTAATTTTAGTGAGAAATCCGTGATTGCAAAACAGTTTTCCATTTCGGTTAGATGCAGGCGTATGTCTTTTTCAATGCTGTTTAATTTTATTATTATCTCTACTACATCTGCTGTTGCAGGGGTCTTGGTGGCTTCTGCCAGCTTGATGACAAGAAGGCCCGCCTCGCGAATTACGCCTATCAGTTGCGCGCTCTTAACGCCATAGTTAACAATTACTAGGCTTTGTGTGGCCCGGTGAGTGTAGCCCGCAAGATCATTGGGTTCCTTTTCGGTTGTTTCGGTGGGTTTGTTTGGTTTGGCGAAGCTCGACTGGATTTCAAGCAGTTTTACTTTTAGTGACTCGAACTCGCTCTCTATGGCCTCTTTTCTTTCTGATATGGTATTTATTGTATATGTATAGTGATGGATTGTGCTTTCATTGGCCTCGGTAAAATATTTTTGTGAGTTTGTGATTGATTGAAAGATTTTGTGCAAGGTAAAAATTATTGCGGCGACTACTAATATTGTAATGGCGAATATCGTTAAGGGCTCTGCCTTTGTTAGGAGGTCTAGCTTGTCTAATGTGAGTTTGGTTAGTCCGTCCAATGTATTGCTCCAATCCGAATCAATGTGATTTGGGGTAGATCAAGTTTTTTGTGTTGTTGACCCGTTTTCAATTAGCCAAGACCCTGAGGATGTATTGAGCGTAGTCCGTAGGATGAGTTGAGCAATGTGATAGCCATACTTTTTTAATGCCAAATACCTCGCCCCAGCCCCCTAAACCTGCTTTCCAACGCTTCGCCACCGGTCAACCCAGGGCCGCCCGCCAAGCTTCGGCGTACTACCAGTGGTGAGTACGCTCTACGGTGGGGTAAACAAAAAGGCCAGTCGAGTGACTGGCCTTTTTGCTTTTGGGTGATATTGAGGTGATGAGTAGCGCTGCGCTCAATCCATCCTACGCGCCACATTCTGCTGATTCAGGTCGAGCCAGGCGCGGTATTTCAATACTACGTTTCTCTCATGGAGCCGCCGCGGGCTCCGGTAGGTTCAGCACGCCCGCATCGGTAAAACGCACGGTTCCCCAGAAACCACCGGCCAGCTTGCCGCGCAGCACATAGGGCAAGTCCTGCTGCTGCGTATTGCCGGCCATGCCCCAGGCCTGGCGCATGGCGGAGAAGGCCGAAATCGTCACCGGCACACTGAGCAGCGTTTCGCCAAAGCGCGGCACTTGGCCGCGCTGGTCGCTCACCCCGCTGGCCAGCGGCAGGTCGTTGACCTCCAACTCTAGCGCCACGCCGTTGTAGTCGATGGCGGCGTCATTCGGGTTCTGCACTCGCAGCTTCACCGCAAAGCGGATCTCCAGGCCCTGGCCCGGTAGTGGTTCGAGCCCCACCAAGTCGATGCGCAACGGGTCGTGCTGGCTCAGGGTACTGCAGGCCGCCAGGCTCAGCGCCAGCAAGTTGCAGGCAGCAAGGCGCAGGAGGTTGCGGAAGGGCTGGCTGGGGTCGCGGTGCATTGCATGGCTTCCGGTTTGCTGTGGATGCATAGAGTAAAGAACAGGTTCGGCCAGGGTTTTACTCCACTCGGTAACGTGGAGGGGGCTGTTGGTTTGGTTGATGGTCTCGATGGTTCCCTCGCTGCAGAGTAGGAGCCCAGTTGCGCAAGATTTGCGTCTGGTGTTGCAGCGCGGCGCTTGGGAACGATCAGCGTTGCGGGCGCCCATGTCGAGGCGGCTCAGAATCTGGCCATATGCCTTCGTCAGTCATATTCCGTCGCCTCATGCTCGCCCAGCAGCCTGCGCTGTTTCGGCGTGCACGCTGCAAGCACTTCGGGATTGAACTGCCACGCCAGATAGGGCGAGAACTTCTGCGCGACCATGCGCCGGCCGTAATGCACTTGCAGCAGATAGCGACTCTGGTTCGCCGTACGGTTGCGGCTGCCGGCATGCCAAAGTTCGCTGCGAAAGAACAGCACGTCGCCGGCCCGGCACAGCACCGGCTCCGCTGTTCGGCCCTGCCACTGAGTTTCTCCCGCCAGAGGCTGGCGTCCGGCGCGATGGCTGCCGGGTACGACCAGGGTAGGGCAGAGGTCCTCGCTGATGTCATCGAGGTAGAGATGAGCCGTGCAGATTTGCATGGGCAGCCCGAAAGTCGGATCGGCCAGCAGGGCCGGCGGCAACTCCATCACCAGATAATCCAGATGCAGCTCGGCGCCGATAAAGCCGGGGTGGCAGCGCCAGGCTGTTTGGCCGATCACATGGCAGTCCGCCCCGAGGGCGGCCTCGGCCAATTCGATGACGCCCGGCGGGTCGAGGTAGAGCAGCCACAGGGGATCGCGGTTGAACACGCATTTGTAGTGATCGACCAGGCCGCTGTAATCCCAGTGCACTGGCCTGAGCCGGTCGATGGCTTCGCGCAGTTCGCCGATCTGCTGTGCTTCCAGCACACCGGGGAGCAGCACGAAACCTTGTTCATGCAAGGCTTGCAGGCGGGTCGCGGTAAGCCTTGAGTCGATGGCGGTAGTCCACATGATGGCGCGCTCCCTTCAATGCCTCCTTGGCATGCTTGCACGATCGCTGTGGTTTGAAAATCAGCCCTGCGCAGTGCAGGGAGGCGGGAGGTTCCCAGGATCCCGCGCTAAGTGGAGCTTTTCGTCGAAGGGCAATGCTCGGCGAGGTTGCGGCGCGGGTTTTGCCTCGCGCTGAGGAATCGCTTTACGTGTAAAAAATAAAAAACTGACAAAACGTAGGTGCGTATAAAAAAATGTTAAATATCAATGATATGAATCATTTTTTAGTCGTTTAAATGAAACGGGTTCGTGGGTTTAGGGGAGCAAGTCGGCTGTAATTGTTTGACATATTTTACGAGGTTGGCAGACTGCGCGACCGTTGTACCAGGCAAATAGGCCGCTGCTGGGGCTGTAACAGCCCATTCAATGGTGTGCATTGCCTGACCTACCAAGCTAAAAACAAAAACATTTGCCGGTCGGGCAACGTCTACACGCTCCCCTTGTGTGAGCGGGCAGGCAGTCGACGGGCTAGAGCCATTGGAACAAGAGCAAATGCTGATTTGGTTTGTTACAGGTTACCTGCTGATCACCCTGGGTATCGGTTTCTACGCCTCCACCCGCGTACGCAACTCGAATGACTTCGCTGCCGGTGGGCGCCGCATGTCGTTCCCGATTGTGGCGGCTATGGTCTTTGCCACATGGTTCGGCTCGGAAGCCGTGCTGGGCATTCCGGCCACCTTTATCGAAGAAGGTTTCGCCGGGATCGTCGAAGACCCCTTCGGCTCCTTCGGCTGCCTGATGCTGGTGGGCCTGATCTTCGCCCGCCCGCTGTACCGGATGAACCTGCTGACCATCGGCGATTTTTTCCGCAAGCGTTTCGGCCCCAACGTCGAGATGATCACCAGCCTGGTGATCATCGGCTCCTACCTGGGCTGGATCGCGGCGCAGCTCACCGCGCTGGGCCTGGTGTTCAATGTGCTCTCCGATGGCTCCATCAGCACTACTCAGGGCATGCTGATCGGCACGGCGATCGTGCTGACCTACACCTTGTTCGGCGGCATGTTGTCGGTGGCGTTTACCGACTTCTTCCAGATGATCATCATCGTCGCCGGCCTGGTATATCTGACCTGGCTGATCGGCGACATGGCCGGCGGCGCCGACGTGGTGATCAGCCACGCGGCGGCAGCGGGCAAGTTCACCTTTATCCACGGCTTCGAGCCCAAGGATATCGTCGCCTTTATCGGCGCGGCGGTGACCCTGATGTTCGGCTCGATTCCGCAGCAGGACGTGTACGCGCGCGTGATGTCGGCCAAGACCGAGAACATCGCCGTACGCGCCACGGTGGCCGGCGGGGTGTTCTACCTGTGCTTCTGCATGCTGCCGATCTTCCTCACCTATGCCGCGTTGATGATTGACCCGGCAATGGTCAAGAAATGGTTGGCGGAAGATGCGCAGATGATCCTGCCGCATCTGATCCTCGAACGCACGCCACTGTTCGCCCAGGTCATGTTCTTCGGCGCGCTGCTCTCGGCGATCCTGTCGACCGCTTCTGGCACCCTGCTGGCGCCCTCGGTGACTTTCACCGAGAACGTGCTCAAGCGCTTTATGCCGGAGATGAACGACCGTCAATTCCTCAAGGCCATGCGCATCAGTATCTTCTTCTGCGCCATCGCGACCTTGAGCTTCGCGCTGTACTCCGATGCGAGCATCTACGAGATGGTCGGCAATGCCTACAAGGTGACGCTGGTGGCTGCCGTGGTGCCGCTATTCGCCGGGCTGTTCTGGAAGCGCGCCACGACCCAGGGCGCCTTGCTGGCGATTGCTTTCGGCCTGCTTTCCTGGGGGGCGTTGGAGATGACTTATCAGGACGCCGATTTCTGGCCGCCCCAGCTGGCCGGTTTGCTGTTCAGCCTGTTGGGCATGCTGCTGGGTTCGCTGTTGCCACAGTTCTTGCTGGATAAGCAGGCGCCTGCAGTGGCCCCGGTTGCCGTCGGGCAAGAAGCCTATTAAGGCATTGCAAATGCAACCATAGACAAGCGGCGGATCTGTTGGGTTCGCCTCTTCTCGCAGCCCCGATTCGCTTCCCGCGAATTGGGGCTGAGTTTTTTCAGGCTGGAAAACGCGGCAGGCCTCAAAGCGAGGTCAAGGGTGCTGGCGAGGAAAACCTTTCGGGCTGCACTATGGGGGGCGAAGGGCACGGTCTTGGAGTCTTTGCTCGAGTCGAGCGCGGACATCCGTCTCGCTGGATTCGTTGAGGGCGGAGTGATCTGGTCAAACGATTCTGGACACGGTCATAGGGCTTTTGGCTGTTCCTTAAGCAGCCATGGGTTCCATGTTTACCGGCGTTTTATAGCCGTTGTAGGAAGGGTAAGCGAAGAGGTTTTCCGGGCGATCGAACTCGATCTCGAATCCAAGCACCCCTCAGTAGAAATCCAGGCTGCGTTGCTGGCTGCTAACCAGCCATTCGGGGGCCAGGGTGTTGTAGCGCTTAGTGTCCTGGCGAGAAAGAGCGGCGATGTCAGAGCCTTATCGCTTCTTCTATATATATAGGTAGTGATAGCCAGGGGGGGCTGCTTCAAGCGTGCAGACCGCAAATCGTCAGGTATGACAAAAAGCTTTCAATAAGTGCTTGACGGTTAATTTGCTGGGCCTATAATGCGCACCACTTCCGGCGCAGACCTCTCGGAAAACTTCTTAGATAACAAGAAGTTAGCTTTAAAATAGGGGTTGCAAAGCAGCGTAAGCTGTGTAGAATGCGCCGGGCTGACAAGGTGGTGTTTGGATCTTGTTGGTCGGTCTTCTAAGTGGATCGAAAGCGGTTGAATGAGGTGGTTGACAGCGGTTTGAAACGCTGTAGAATTCGCCTCCCGCTGACGAGAAGCCCAAGGGTGATCGGAAGCGCAAGCGGTTGAAGTAGAAA
>NZ_SCMP01000001.1 GCF_005502935.1 Pseudomonas sp. 2FG | reverse complement strand
GGTCACGCCAGGGTGCTCGTGTAGGCGAGCGGGGCATGCGGCATGGGGAGTGTCGCCGGCCTTCGGTGTGAGCGGGTCCGAATTCTGAACGGATTCGACGCGCTTCGGGCAGTTCGGGATGAATTGCGGGGCTACCCTGTTGTTGTGCCACTTTTTCGTTACATCGGTGCGGCCTCGGTTTCGCTGAGACGCGCTGTATGAGGAATTAAGATCATGCTGAACGGCTACGGCTCGACCATTATCGACGGTGCCTGGCTCACCTTGTCGTTGGCCCTGACCTCTATGACGCTGGCTTGCGTGCTGGGGTTGCTAGGGGCGGCGTTTCGTCTCTCGCCGATCAAGTGGCTGTCTTTGCTGGGCGAGGCCTATGCCACGGTGATTCGCGGTATTCCCGATCTGGTGCTGATCCTGCTGATTTTCTATGGCGGCCAGGATGTGGTTAATCGGGTCGCGCCGCTGCTGGGCTATGACGATTACATCGACCTGAACCCCTTTGCCACGGGCGTGTTTACCATGGGCTTTATCTTCGGGGCCTATCTCTCGGAGACTTTCCGTGGTGCCTTCCTGGCTATCCCCAAGGGCCAGGCCGAAGCGGGCGCGGCCTACGGCATGAGCGGCCTGCAGGTGTTTTTCCGGGTGCTGGTGCCGCAGATGATTCGTTTCGCCATTCCAGGCTTCACCAATAACTGGCTGGTAATGACCAAGGCGACGGCGCTGATCTCGGTGGTCGGGCTGCAGGACATGATGTTCAAGGCCAAGAGCGCTGCGGATGCCACGCACGAGCCTTTTACCTTCTACCTGGCGGTAGCGGCGCTCTATCTGGTGCTGACCAGTGTGTCTTTGCTGCTCCTGCGGTTCCTGGAGCAACGTTACTCGGCAGGTATCAAGGTGGCTGAACTATGATCTTCGACTTCTCATCCGTCTGGGCCAACCTGCCGCTGTATTTCGGTGGCGTGTTGGTGACCCTCAAGATTTTGCTGATTTCCCTGGCGCTGGGGCTGCTGCTCGCCGTTCCGCTGGGCTTGATGCGCGTCTCGCGGCAGCCGTTGGTTAACCTCCCGGCCTGGCTCTATACCTATGTGATTCGTGGCACGCCGATGCTGGTGCAGCTGTTTTTGATCTACTACGGTCTGGCGCAGTTCGCGGCGGTGCGTGAGAGCTTTCTCTGGCCGTATCTGTCCAACGCCACCTTCTGTGCCTGCCTGGCTTTTGCCCTTAACACCAGTGCCTACAGCGCGGAAATCCTCGCCGGTAGCCTCAAGGCCATCCCGCATGGCGAGATCGAAGCGGCTAAAGCCGTGGGCATGTCGCGCTTCAAGCTCTATCGGCGGATCTTGCTGCCCTCGGCGCTGCGTCGCGCGCTGCCGCAGTACAGCAACGAAGTGATCATGATGCTGCACACCACCAGTCTGGCCTCGATCGTCACCTTGATCGACATCACTGGCGCGGCGCGCACCCTCAGCTCGCAGTTCTACCTGCCGTTCGAGGCCTTTATCACCGCCGGTGCGTTCTACCTGTGCCTGACCTTCGTTCTGGTGCGCCTGTTCAAGCTGGCCGAGCGCCACTGGCTGGCCTACCTGGCGCCGCGTAAGGCTTAAGGGCGGATGGTCATGCAGCGCACAGCCATGCCTGTGGTTGGCCAAGGTGGCCGGCCGTGAACCTATACGTCAGGGGCGTTTGCTCAGCGACTGAAACAACTGTTACCGGGCCCCAGCATCTGAGAGTCGAAACCATGTACAAACTTGAAGTTCAAGACCTGCACAAGCGTTATGGCAGCCACGAAGTGCTCAAGGGTGTGTCCCTGGCGGCCAAAGCCGGTGATGTGATCAGCATCATCGGCTCCAGCGGCTCGGGTAAGAGTACCTTTCTGCGCTGCATCAACCTGCTGGAGCAACCCCACGCCGGCAAGATCCTGCTCAATGGCGAAGAGCTCAAGCTGGTGGCGAACAAGGAGGGCGCGCTCAAGGCCGCCGATCCGAAGCAGTTGCAACGCATGCGCTCGCGCCTGTCCATGGTGTTCCAGCACTTCAACCTGTGGTCGCATATGAGCGCCCTGGAAAACGTCATGGAAGCTCCGGTGCACGTGCTCGGCATGTCGAAGAAGGACGCGCTGGAAAAGGCCGAGTATTACCTGGCCAAAGTCGGTGTGGCGCACCGTAAAGAGGCTTACCCGGCGCACATGTCCGGTGGCGAGCAGCAGCGTGTGGCGATTGCCCGTGCGCTGGCGATGGAGCCGGAAGTCATGCTGTTCGACGAGCCGACCTCGGCGCTCGACCCGGAACTGGTGGGTGAGGTGCTCAAGGTCATGCAGGATCTGGCGCAGGAAGGCCGGACCATGGTGGTGGTGACGCACGAGATGGGTTTTGCTCGCGAAGTCTCGAACCAACTGGTGTTCCTGCACAAAGGTGTGGTGGAAGAGTGCGGTTGCCCGAAAGAAGTGCTGGTTAACCCGCAGTCCGAGCGTCTCAAGCAGTTCCTTTCCGGTAGCTTGAAGTAATCCCGGTCGCTGGAAGTACGATAATGACGCCCCATTTGGGCGCAACACGGCATGCCCATCAATGCCAACAGAGCCTAAACTGTCAGCCATGACTGCTTACCGAATTGGTTTTCTCCTCTGGCCCAGCACCAAGGCAATGACTTTGGCGTTGGCGGAGGAAGCGTTGCGCGTCGCTCAGCGTGTTCACCCTGAAGTGGTTTACGAGCTGCGGTTCCTCCAGGCCGAGCCGATGGTCGAAGGCGCTTGGTGTCTGCCGGGCGAGCCTTGGGTCGGTAAGCTGGAGGGCTGTCAAAAGCTCTTTCTGTTGGCCGATGAGCCGCCGACCCATCTCGCCCCGGCCTTATCCAGTGCGCTCAAGCAGTTGGTGCGGGCTGGTTGTGTGATCGGCGGGCTGTCAGCGGGGGTTTACCCTTTGGCTCAGCTCGGCTTGCTCGAGGGTTATCGGGCGGCGGTGCACTGGCGCTGGCAGGACGACTTTACCGAGCGCTTTCCCAAGGTGATTGCCACCAGTCATTTGTTCGACTGGGATCGCGATCGTCTGACGGCCTGTGGCGGCTTGGCGGTGCTCGACCTGCTGTTGGCGGTGTTGGCGCGTGATCACGGCGCCGAGTTGGCTGGTGCGGTTTCGGAAGAGTTGGTGGTCGAGCGCATTCGCGAAGGCGGTGAGCGCCAGCGTATTCCTCTGCAGAACCGTCTGGGTTCCAGCCATCCGAAGCTGACCCAGGCCGTGCTGCTGATGGAGGCGAATATCGAAGAGCCACTGACCACCGATGAAATCGCCCAGCATGTCTGCGTCTCGCGTCGCCAGTTGGAGCGGATTTTCAAGCAGTACCTCAATCGTGTGCCCAGCCAGTACTACCTGGAGCTGCGCCTGAACAAGGCTCGCCAGTTGCTGATGCAGACCAGTAAATCGATCATCCAGATCGGCCTGTCCTGCGGCTTCTCCTCCGGTCCGCACTTCTCCAGCGCCTACCGCAACTTCTTCGGCGCCACCCCGCGCGAAGATCGCAATCAGCGCCGCAGCAACAGCCCCTTCGAGCTCACCTCCGTGCCGGTCGAGCGCGGGTAGGAGCGGCCCATGGCCGCGAAACGTATATCGCGGCCATGGGCCGCTCCTAGGGGTTTTGCGTTTTTCCAATGTGCGCCGGGCAACGGCTAAATCAGGCATCGGCGAATTTTCTCCGTCCATGCCTAAGTGTGCCGAACAGCGTTTAAACTGCGCCTTCCAGTCTGTGTGAAAACTACTGCGCTCGGTTATACGGCGTTAAAAGCAGGCTCAAAATGCTCATTTACAATGTGTAAACTGCGCTTTCTCGCCTGCTTTTGCCTTGTCTAACCTTCGCTCGCTACGTTCTCACGCAGCCTGTTCGTGACGCTTTCTGTCGCATTTCCATAAGCACCGAAATTTCCCGGGTTGGCGCTATAAGAAGTTGTCGCATGACGACAATGCCCGCCCCAAATCAGTCCCTACAATTCATTTCATCGCTAGCCGTTCCAGGCAGGAGAACACCGATGTCCGTTGAGTATGTACAGGTAGCGCGCGCCGATTTCGATCAGGTGATGGTTCCTAACTATGCCCCCGCAGCCTTTATTCCAGTGCGTGGCGAGGGCTCCCGCGTTTGGGATCAGAGTGGTCGTGAGCTGATTGACTTCGGCGGCGGTATCGCCGTGAACTCCCTGGGTCATGCGCACCCGGCCTTGGTCAAAGCCTTGACCGAGCAGGCACAGAAGATCTGGCACGTCTCCAACGTCTTCACCAACGAGCCGGCCCTGCGTCTGGCGCACAAGCTGGTCGACGCCACGTTCGCCGAGCGCGTGTTCCTCGCCAACTCCGGTGCCGAGGCCAACGAAGCCGCATTCAAGCTGGCGCGTCGCTATGCCCATGATGTGTATGGCCCGCAGAAGTTCGAGATCATCGCGGCGAGCAACAGCTTCCACGGCCGCACGCTGTTCACCGTGACTGTCGGTGGTCAGCCGAAGTACTCCGATGGCTTCGGTCCGAAGATCCAAGGCATCACCCATGTGCCCTTTAACGACCTGGATGCGCTGAAAGCGGCCATTTCCGAGAAGACCTGTGCCGTGGTGCTTGAGCCGGTTCAGGGCGAGGGTGGTGTGCTGCCGGCCGACAAGGCTTATCTGGAAGGCGTGCGCAAGCTGTGTGACGAGCACAACGCGCTGCTGGTGTTCGACGAAGTGCAAAGTGGCATGGGCCGTAGCGGCGAACTGTTCGCCTATATGAATTACGGCGTAACGCCCGACATCCTCTCCAGCGCCAAGAGCCTGGGCGGCGGTTTCCCGATCGGCGCGATGCTGACCACCAGCAAGATCGCCGCTCACTTGTCGGTCGGCACCCACGGCACCACCTATGGCGGCAACCCGCTGGCCAGTGCGGTGGCGGGTGCGGTGCTGGATGTGATCAACACTCCGGAAGTGCTCGATGGCGTCAAGGCCAAGCACGAGCGCTTCAAAGTGCGCCTGGAGCAGATCGCCGCGCAGTACGGCATCTTCACCGAGGTGCGCGGCCTGGGCCTGTTGATCGGCGCAGCCTTGTCAGATGCCTGGAAGGGCAAGGCCAAGGACGTGCTCAATGCCGCCGAGAAAGAAGGCGTCATGGTGTTGCAGGCCGGCCCGGATGTCGTGCGGTTTGCCCCGAGTCTGGTGATTCCGGATGCGGATATCGATGAAGGCCTGAACCGTTTCGAGCGCGCCGTGGCCAAGTTGACTCAGGCCTAAGCAGGTTCTATGGGCTGCGGCGCGGGCCGACTTTGCCTGGGTATTCTCGGCCCGCGCCAGCCCCGCAGCCCAGTTGTAGGCAGCTCAGTTGTAGCTTTAATCGACTCAGGACGAGTCGATCGGTGTTTTAACCAAGGATGACCATTTCTGTGCGTGCTGTGGCCGCGTGCCATGGCTTTCTCTGGGTCTCTCTGCGCGAGTGGCTTGGGGCTTTTCTTTAAGGAGTAACACCATGCTGGTGATGCGCCCTGCGCAAATGGCTGATCTGGCCGACGTGCAACGTCTGGCCGCGGACAGCCCGGTTGGTGTTACCTCGCTGCCGGATGATGCCGAACGCCTGAGCGATAAGATCGTCGCCTCGGAGGCGTCGTTCGCGGCCGAAGTCAGCTTTAACGGTGAGGAGAGCTATTTCTTCGTCCTCGAAGACACGGACACCGGCCGGCTGGTCGGCTGTTCCGGCATCGTCGCTTCGGCCGGCTATTCCGAGCCGTTCTACAGCTTCCGCAACGAGACCTTCGTGCATGCCTCGCGGTCGCTGTCGATCCACAACAAGATTCACGTGCTCTCGCTCTGCCACGACCTGACCGGCAATAGCCTGTTGACCAGCTTCTACGTCGAGAAACCCTTGGTGAACTCGCCGTGGGCCGAGCTGAACTCCCGTGGTCGCCTGCTGTTTGTGGCCAACCACCCGGAGCGCTTCGCCGATGCGGTGGTGGTGGAGATAGTCGGGCACAGCGATGAGCACGGCGATTCGCCGTTCTGGGATGCGGTCGGGCGGAACTTCTTCGACCTCAACTATGCCGAGGCCGAGCGCCTCAGTGGTCTGAAGAGCCGCACCTTCCTCGCCGAACTGATGCCGCATTACCCGATCTACGTGCCGCTGTTGCCGGACGCCGCCCAGGAAGCCATGGGCCAGGTTCATCCGCGGGCGCAGATCACCTTCGACATCCTCATGCGTGAAGGTTTCGAGACCGATCATTACATCGACATTTTTGACGGTGGCCCGACCCTGCATGCGCGCACCTCGGGCATTCGCTCGATTGCCCAGAGCCGCGTGGTGCCGGTCCGCCTTGGTTCTCAAGAGCGGCGCGAACCCGGCAAAGGCGGGCGCCCCTATCTGGTGGCCAACGGCCAATTGCAGGACTTCCGTGCGGTTGTCGTCGAACTGGATTGGGTGCCGGGCAAGCCGGTCACCCTGAGTCTTGAAGCCGCCGAAGCCTTGGGCGTCGGCGAGGGTGCCAGCGTGCGCCTGGTTGCGGTTTAAGAGGATTGCCTATGATCGTTCGTCCCGTCCGCAGTGCCGATTTGCCGGCCCTGCTCAATCTCGCCCGCAGCACCGGCGCCGGCCTGACCACGCTGCCGGCCAACGAGGAGCGCCTGGCGCACCGCGTCGGTTGGGCGGAGAAAGCCTTCCGCGGCGAAGCCGAGCGTGCCGACGCCGACTACCTGTTCGTCCTCGAAGATGACGCCGGTCAGGTGGTCGGCATCTCGGCGGTCGCCGGCGCCGTCGGCCTGCGCGAGCCTTGGTACAACTACCGTCTCGGCCTGACCGTCAGCGCCTCGCAGGAACTGCAGATCCACCGCGAGATCCCGACACTGTTCCTCGCCAATGACCTGACCGGTAACTCCGAGCTGTGCTCACTGTTCCTGCAGGCCGAGCATCGCAGTGGGCTGAACGGTCGCCTGCTGTCCAAGGCGCGCTTCCTGTTCATCGCCGAGTTCCCGCAGCTGTTCGGCAACAAGGTGATTGCCGAGATGCGTGGCATGTCCGACGAGCAGGGGCGTTCGCCCTTCTGGGAAAGCCTCGGCCGGCACTTCTTCAAGATGGAATTCTCCCGCGCCGATTACCTCACCGGCGTCGGCAACAAGGCCTTTATCGCCGAGTTGATGCCGAAGTTCCCGCTCTACACCTGCTTCCTCTCGGAAGAGGCGCGCAACATCATCGGTCGCGTCCATCCGGACACCGAGCCGGCGCTGGCCATGCTCAAGGGTGAAGGTTTCAGCTATCAGGGTTACGTGGATATCTTCGATGCCGGCCCGGCCATCGAAGTCGAGACTGCGAAGATCCGCGCCGTGCGCGACAGCCAGGCGCTGGTGCTGGCAATTGGCACGCCGGGCGATGACGCCGCGCCGTTCCTGATCCACAACCGCAAGCGTGAAGACTGCCGCATCACCGCCGCCCCGGCGCGGATGGCGGCCGGCACCCTGGTGGTCGATCCGTTGACTGCCAAACGCCTGCAACTCACCGCCGGCGATCAAGTGCGTGCAGTGCCGCTGTCGGCCAGAGCGCCAGCGAACAAGGAGCTGATTTAATGAGTACGCATTACATTGCCGGCACCTGGCAAGCAGGCCAGGGCGAGGCGCTGGAGTCGCTGAATCCGGTCAGTCAGGCCGTGGTCTGGTCCGGTCGCGGCGCCAGCGCCGCGCAGGTCGAGGCTGCCGTGCAGGCCGCCCGCGCGGCTTTCCCGGCCTGGGCCAAACTCTCGCTGGAAGAGCGCATCGGCGTGCTGGAGCGCTTTGCCGTCGCGCTTAAAGCGCACGGCGACGAACTGGCCCGCAGCATCGGTGAAGAGACCGGCAAGCCGCTGTGGGAGTCCGCCACCGAAGTGACCAGCATGGTCAACAAGGTCGCCATCTCGATCCAGAGCTATCGCGAGCGCACCGGTGAGAAGAGCGGCCCGCTGGCCGACGCCACCGCCGTGCTGCGGCACAAGCCCCATGGCGTGGTCGCGGTGTTCGGCCCCTACAACTTCCCCGGTCACCTGCCCAACGGCCACATAGTGCCGGCGTTGCTGGCTGGCAACGCGGTGATCTTCAAACCCAGCGAGCTGACCCCGAAAGTCGCCGAGCTGACGGTGCGGTGCTGGATCGAAGCCGGTTTGCCGGCAGGCGTGCTCAACTTGCTGCAAGGCGCCCGCGAGACCGGCGTCGCCCTGGCCGGCAACCCGGGTATCGACGGGCTGTTCTTCACCGGTTCCAGCCGTACCGGCAACCTGCTGCACCAGCAGTTCGCCGGCCGCCCGGACAAGATCCTGGCGCTGGAGATGGGCGGCAATAACCCGCTGATCGTCGATCAGGTGCAGGACCTCGACGCCGCGGTCTACACCATCGTCCAATCGGCCTTCATCTCCGCCGGCCAGCGCTGCACCTGCGCCCGCCGCCTGCTGGTGCCGCAGGGCGCCTGGGGCGATGCCCTGCTGGCGCGTTTGGCCCAGGTCGCCAGCCAGATCAAGGTCGGCGCCTTCGATGCGCAGCCGGCGCCCTTTATGGGCTCGGTGATCTCGCTGGAGGCCGCGCGGCAGCTGATGCAGGCCCAGGAACAGCTGCTCGCCAAGGGTGCCACCGCGCTGCTGGCGATGACCCAGCCGCAGGCCGGCGCCGCGCTGCTGACTCCGGGCATCCTCGATGTCAGCGTGGTCGCCGAGCGCCCCGACGAGGAGTTCTTCGGTCCGCTGCTGCAAGTGATTCGCTACGCCGATTTCGACGCCGCGATTCGCGAAGCCAACGCCACCCAATATGGCCTGGCCGCCGGGTTGCTGTCGGATTCCCGCGAGCGCTATCAACAGTTCTGGGTCGAGAGCCGGGCCGGCATCGTCAACTGGAATAAACAGCTGACGGGTGCCGCCAGCACGGCGCCCTTCGGCGGAGTCGGCGCCTCCGGCAACCATCGCGCCAGTGCCTACTACGCTGCGGATTACTGTGCCTATCCGGTGGCCTCGCTGGAAAGCGAAAGCCTGAGCCTGCCTGCAACCCTGACCCCGGGAGTCAACCTATGACCGTCAAAAATGCCTATGAAGTCAACTTCGACGGTCTAGTCGGGCCGACTCACAACTACGGTGGCCTGTCGTACGGCAACGTCGCCTCGCAGGGCAACAGCCAGCAGGTCTCCAGCCCCAAGGACGCCGCCAAGCAAGGCCTGGCGAAGATGAAGGCGCTGATGGAGATGGGCTTCAAGCAGGGCGTACTGGCCCCGCAGGAACGCCCGGCTGTCGCCGCACTGCGCAGCCTGGGTTTTACCGGCACTGACGCCGAGGTGATCCAGAGAGCCGCCAAGGACGCCATGCCGCTGCTGGTCGCCAGCTGCTCGGCGTCCAATATGTGGACCGCCAACGCCGCCACCGTCAGCCCCAGCGCCGACACCGCGGACGGCCGTGTGCATTTCACCGCCGCCAACCTCAACTGCAAGTTTCACCGCAGCCTCGAGCACCCGACCACCAGCCGCGTGCTCGGCGCCATGTTCGCCAACCAGCAGCACTTCGCCCATCACGCGGCATTGCCGGCGGTGAGCCAGTTCGGTGACGAGGGCGCGGCCAACCACACGCGCTTCTGCAAGAGCTACGGCGAGGCCGGCGTGGAGTTCTTCGTGTTCGGTCGCAGCGCCTTCGACAGCCGCTTCCCGGAGCCGCAGCGTTATCCGGCGCGGCAGACCCTGGAGGCCAGTCAGGCGGTCGCTCGCCTGCACGGCCTGGGCGAGGCCGGCGTGGTCTACGCCCAGCAGAATCCGGCGGTGATCGATCAGGGCGTGTTCCATAACGACGTGATCGCGGTGGGCAACGGCGAAGTGCTGTTCTACCACGAAGACGCCTTCCTCGACACCGAGAAGGTGCTGGCCGAGTTGCACGACAAGCTCGGTCGTCGCGGCGGCCGCTTCCGCGCCGTGTGCGTGCCGCGCGATGCGGTGACCGTCGAAGACGCGGTGAAGTCCTACCTGTTCAACAGCCAGCTGCTGTCGCGTGCCGATGGTTCGATGTTGCTGATCGTGCCGGAAGAGTGCCGCAACAATGAACGCGTGTGGAGCTACCTGGCGCGCCTGACCGCCGAAGACGGGCCGATCAGCGAGGTGAAGGTCTTCGACCTCAAGCAGAGCATGCAGAACGGCGGCGGCCCGGCCTGCCTGCGCCTGCGGGTGGCGCTCAACGAGGGCGAGCTGAACGCGGTGAATCCGGGCGTGATCATGACCCCGTCGCTGTATGACACGCTAAACCTCTGGGTCGACAAGCACTACCGCGACCGTCTGGCCGAAACCGACCTGGCCGACCCGCAATTGCTGGTCGAATGCCGTTCGGCATTGGATGAACTGACGCAGATCCTTAAACTAGGCTCGGTTTATCCATTCCAGATCAATTAAGAGTCCTGCAACCATGTCCGATAGCCTGCAACTGATCCTCGAAGACACCGACGGCACCCAGCTGGAAACCTCCTGCACCCGCTTTGCCGTGATCTGGCAGGGCAAGGAAGTCTGGATTCAGCAAGATGGTCGCGGCCAGCTGATCATCGGGGTGGATGTCGAGGAAGGCGACGCCGAGTACGCCAACCTGCTGCTGCGCCCGTTGGCGACCAACTTGGTCAGCCTGGAGCTGGAGATGGAGCCGGCAGAAGTCGATGACGAGCACGTGCATGGCCCGGACTGTGGCCACGATCATTAAGAAGTAAGTATTGGGAAGTGCCCTATGTTAGCCCTCGGTAAGCTGCTTGAACTGACCCTGGCTGGCCACGAGCCCGCCGCAAAGATTCAGCTGACCGCCGAGGGCACGCGTTTGCGCTGGCTGGCCGAAGGTGCGTTGGAAGTGACGCCGCCCAGCACGGATGACAGTGGCTTGGATCTGTTGCTGTCGGCCGGTGTCCACGGCAACGAAACCGCGCCGATCGAACTGCTCGATCGCCTGCTGCAAGGCATTGCCCGCGGCGACTTGAAGCCGCGGGCGCGTATTTTGTTCCTGCTCGGCAACCCCGAGGCCATGCGTCGTGGCGAGCGCTATATCGAGCAGGACATCAATCGTCTGTTCAATGGTCGGCATGAGCAGTCCAGTGGTTTCGAGGCGTTGCGGGCCTGCGAGTTGGAGCGCCTAAGCGCGGCGTTCTTCAGTAAGCCGCAACGCAGCCGCCTGCATTACGACCTGCACACCGCCATCCGCGGCTCGAAAATCGAACAGTTCGCCCTCTACCCCTGGCGTGAAGGCTGCATTCACTCGCGGCTGGAACTGGCCCGCCTGCAGGCTGCCGGGATTGCTGCGGTGCTATTGCAGAGCAAGGGCTCGATTACCTTCAGCTCCTACACCTATGCCCAACTGGATGCCGAGGCCTTCACGCTGGAGCTGGGTAAGGCGCGACCGTTCGGGCAGAACCAACAGGTCAACCTCGAGTGCTTGGAAGCGCGTCTGGAATGCCTGATCGAAGGTCGCGAACCGCAACTGGAGGCGGGTGCTTTGGAGGGCTTGCAGCTGTTTGCGGTGGCCCGCGAGGTGATCAAGCACAGCGATGCGTTTAGCTTGCATCTGCCGGCGGATATCGAGAACTTCAGTGAGTTGCCGGTGGGCTATCTGCTGGCCGAGGATATCGCCGGCACGCGCTGGATAGTCGAGGAGGAGGGCGCGCGCATCATCTTCCCCAATCCGAAAGTGAAGAATGGCCTGCGCGCCGCCATTCTGGTCGTTCCGACCAGCGCCGATAACTTGGCCTAGGCCGCCTACCTGTAGGCTGGGTAGAGCGCAGCGAAACCCAGCAATACTCCGCTGCAAACACCCCCGCCGGGTTTCGCCAAAAAACGGCTCTACCCAGCCTACGGATCCTGCGATAGGAAAACGTGTAGCCGTCACTGTGCAGCGTCATCTGTAGCTTGTTTGTCCTCTTGGGGCGCTTTAGCATCGGGCTTTCCGCCCTTTCAGGAGCCTGCCCCATGTCTGTTATCGATCTGCGTAGCGACACCGTCACCCAGCCCACCGCCGGTATGCGTGAGGCCATGTTGCGCGCGGAGGTCGGCGACGATGTGTATGGCGAGGATCCGACGGTCAAGCGCCTGGAGCGGCACTTAGCCAGCCGCTTAGGTTTTGCTGAAGGCCTGTTCGTGCCCACTGGCACCATGAGTAACCTGCTCGGGCTGATGGCGCACTGTGAGCGCGGTGACGAGTACATAGTCGGGCAGGAAGCGCATACCTATAAATATGAGGGCGGCGGAGCGGCGGTGCTCGGCTCGATCCAGCCGCAGCCGCTGGCAGTCGAGGCCGACGGCACGCTCGATCTGGTCCGGGTGGCGGCGGCGATCAAACCGGACGACTTCCATTTCGCCCGCACCCGCTTGTTGGCGCTGGAAAACACCATGCAGAGCAAGGTGCTGCCGTTGACCTACCTGGCCGCCGCCCGCCAGCTCACGCGCGAGCATGGCTTGGCGCTGCATCTGGACGGCGCCCGCCTGTACAACGCGGCGGTCAAGCTGGGGGTGGAGGCGCGGGAGATCACCCAGCACTTCGATTCGGTCTCGGTCTGCCTCTCCAAGGGGCTCGGCGCGCCAATCGGTTCGGTGCTCTGCGGCAGCGCGGAGCTGATCGGCAAGGCGCGGCGGTTGCGCAAAATGGTCGGTGGCGGCATGCGGCAAGCCGGGATTCTAGCGGCGGCGGGGCTGTACGCGCTGCAGCATCAGGTCGAACGCCTGGCCGAGGATCACGCCAACGCCGCCTTGCTGGCCGAAGGGCTGTGTGAGCTGGGCTATAGGGTCGAGCCGGTGCAGACCAACATGGTCTATGTGCAGCTGGGCCCGCAGGCGCCCGCACTCAAGGGTTTTTTGGCCGAGCGCGGGGTCAAGGTGACCGCCGCAGAGCGCTTGCGCCTGGTCACGCACCTGGATGTGTCGAGCGCTGATACCCGCAAGGTGATCGAGGCATTTGCCGCCTTTCGTCTGCACTGACTGCAAATCTAGTTCCAATAGTCGTTAACTATCGTACAAAGACACTAGCCCGAAGCCGCGAGGCCGATATAATGCGGCCCTTTGTCGGCGATTCGTGGCCGCATTTTCCGTGGAAGAACCTATGAAAAGCGCAGAAATCCGTGAAGCCTTCCTCCGCTTCTTCGAAGAGCAGGGCCACACCCGTGTCGCCTCCAGCTCTCTGATCCCGGGCAACGACCCGACCCTGCTGTTCACCAACGCGGGGATGAACCAGTTCAAGGACTGCTTCCTGGGCCAGGAAAAGCGCGCTTATACCCGCGCCGTCAGCAGCCAGAAGTGCGTCCGCGCCGGCGGCAAGCATAACGACCTGGAAAACGTCGGTTACACCGCGCGCCACCACACCTTCTTCGAAATGCTGGGTAACTTCAGCTTCGGCGACTACTTCAAGCGCGATGCGATCAACTACGCCTGGCAGTTCCTGACCTCGGACAAATGGCTGAACCTGCCGAAGGACAAGCTGTGGGTCACCGTCTATGCCAGCGATGACGAGGCCTATGACATCTGGACCAAAGAAGTCGGCGTGCCGGCCGAGCGCATGGTGCGGATCGGCGACAACAAAGGCGCGCCGTACGCCTCCGACAACTTCTGGACCATGGGCGATACCGGCCCGTGTGGCCCCTGCACCGAGATCTTCTACGATCACGGCGCCGACATCTGGGGCGGCCCACCGGGCTCGCCGGAAGAAGACGGTGATCGTTATATCGAGATCTGGAACAACGTCTTCATGCAGTTCAACCGCACCGCCGATGGCGTGCTGCACCCGCTACCGGCGCCGTCGGTCGACACCGGCATGGGCCTGGAGCGGATCAGCGCGGTGCTGCAGCACGTGCACTCGAACTACCAGATCGACCTGTTCCAGAACCTGCTGGTCGCTGGCGCCAAGGCCATCGGCTGCGGCAACGACGAGCAGCCGTCGTTGAAGGTAGTGGCCGACCACATCCGCTCCTGCGGCTTCCTGATCGCCGACGGCGTGACGCCGTCCAACGAAGGCCGCGGTTATGTGCTGCGCCGCATCATTCGTCGTGCCTGCCGCCACGGCAACAAGCTGGGCGCCAAGGGCAGCTTCTTCTATCGGATAGTCGCCGCGCTGGTGGCCGAGATGGGCGAGGCCTTCCCGGAGCTGAAGCAGCAGCAGGCGCACATCGAGCGCGTGCTGAAGACCGAGGAAGAGCAGTTCGCCAAGACCCTGGAGCAGGGCCTGAAGATTCTCGAGCTGGATCTGGTCGGCCTGAAGGGCAAGATGATCCCCGGCGAGACCCTGTTCAAGCTGTACGACACCTACGGCTTCCCGGTCGATCTGACTGGCGATATCGCCCGCGAGCGTGGCCTGAGCATCGACGAGGCCGGCTTCGAGCGTGCAATGGAAGGCCAGCGCGTGCGCGCCCGCTCGGCCAGCTCGTTCGGCATGGATTACAACAGCCTGGTCAAGGTGGACAGCGAGACCCGTTTCCTCGGCTACGAAGGCACCTCGGGCGGCGGTCGGATCGTTGCGCTGTTTCAGGACGGTCAGGCCGTCGAGCGGATCAATGAAGGCGAGGAGGGCGTGGTCGTCCTCGATCAGACGCCGTTCTACGCCGAGTCTGGCGGCCAGGTCGGTGACTGCGGTTATCTGGACGGTAGCGGCGTGCGTTTCGACGTGCGCGACACCACCAAGGCCGGCGGCGCCTTCCTGCACCATGGCATCGTCGCTCAGGGCAGCCTGAACCTCGGCGCCGAGGTCGAGGCCGAGGTCGATGCCGGTGTGCGTCAGGCCACCGCGCTGAATCACTCCGCCACCCACTTGTTGCATGCCGCGCTGCGTCAGGTGCTGGGCGAGCACGTCCAGCAGAAGGGCTCGCTGGTCGACAGTCAGCGTCTGCGCTTCGACTTCAGCCACTTCGAGGCGATCAAGCCCGAGCAACTGAAGGCACTGGAAGACATAGTCAATGCCGAGATTCGCCAGAATTCCGCGGTCGAGACCGAAGAAACCGACATCGAAACCGCCAAGACCAAGGGTGCCATGGCGCTGTTCGGTGAGAAGTACGGCGACAATGTGCGCGTGCTGACCATGGGCGGCGGCTTTTCCGTCGAGCTGTGCGGTGGCACCCACGTCTCTCGTACCGGTGATATCGCCCTGCTCAAGATCACCAGCGAAGGTGGTGTGGCGGCGGGTGTGCGGCGCATCGAGGCGGTCACCGGCGCGCAAGCGCTGGCCTACCTGAATAACGCCGAAGAGCAACTGAAAGAAGCCGCGGTGCTGGTCAAGGGCAGCCGCGACAACCTGCTGGACAAGTTGATCGGCCTGGTCGAGCGCAATCGTCAGCTGGAAAAAGAGCTGGAGCAGCTGAAGGCCAAGGCCGCCAGCGCCGCGGGTGATGACCTGTCCGGTTCGGCGGTCGAGGTCAACGGCGTGAAAGTCCTGGCGGCGCGTCTGGATGGTCTGGATGGCAAGGCGCTGCTGGCACTGGTCGATCAACTGAAGAACAAACTCGGTCGGGCGGTGATCCTCCTCGGCGGTGTGCTGGATGACAAGGTCGTGCTGGTCGCGGGTGTCACTCAGGATCTGACCGCGCAGTTGAAAGCCGGCGAGCTGATGAAGCAGGCGGCGGCGGCGGTCGGCGGTAAAGGCGGTGGCCGTCCGGATATGGCGCAGGGTGGTGGTGTCGATGCCGCGGCGCTGGATGCCGCGCTGGCGCTGACTGTGCCTTTCGTCGAACAAGGTCTTTAACGCTTGGCTCAAGTTGCCCGCCCGCCGCCCGGCGGGCCTTGGCGATGGGTTGAGTTGAATGTTTAATGGGCGCCCTTCACGGGCTGAGGCGGCTTTGAAATGGCTTTGATCGTACAGAAGTTTGGGGGCACCTCCGTCGGCACCGTCGAGCGTATCGAGCAGGTAGCCGAGAAGGTCAAAAAATTCCGCGAAGCGGGCGATGACTTGGTGATTGTGTTATCCGCCATGAGTGGCGAGACCAACCGCCTGATCGACCTGGCTAAGCAGATCAGCGACCAGCCGGTACCGCGTGAGCTGGACGTGATGGTCTCCACCGGTGAACAGGTGACCATCGCCCTGCTGACCATGGCGCTGATCAAGCGTGGCGTGCCGGCGGTGTCCTACACTGGCAACCAGGTACGCATCCTGACGGACAGCGCGCACAACAAGGCGCGTATCCTGCAGATCGATGACCAGAAGATTCGTGCCGACCTCAAGGCCGGCCGTGTAGTGGTAGTCGCGGGTTTCCAGGGCGTGGATGAGCACGGCAATATCACGACGCTTGGGCGTGGCGGTTCCGACACCACGGGCGTGGCCCTGGCTGCCGCACTGAAGGCCGATGAGTGCCAGATCTATACCGATGTGGATGGTGTCTACACCACGGATCCGCGCGTCGTGCCGCAGGCTCAGCGTTTGGACAAGATCACCTTCGAGGAAATGCTGGAAATGGCCAGCCTTGGCTCCAAGGTGCTGCAAATCCGCTCGGTGGAGTTCGCCGGCAAGTACAACGTCCCGCTGCGCGTGCTGCACAGCTTCCAAGAGGGGCCGGGCACCCTCATTACTATTGATGAAGAGGAATCCATGGAACAGCCGATCATCTCCGGCATCGCCTTCAACCGCGACGAAGCCAAGCTGACCATCCGTGGCGTGCCGGATATTCCTGGCGTGGCCTTCAAGATCCTCGGCCCGATCAGTGCCGCGAATATCGAAGTGGACATGATCGTGCAGAATGTCGCGCACGATAACACCACCGACTTCACCTTCACCGTACACCGCAATGACTACCAGAACGCCCAGCAGGTACTCGAGCAGACCGCTCGTGAGATCAATGCGCGGGAAGTCAGCGGCGATCTGAAAATCGCCAAGGTCTCCATCGTCGGCGTCGGTATGCGTTCCCACGCGGGCGTGGCCAGCCGTATGTTCGAAGCGCTGGCCAAGGAGAGCATCAATATTCAGATGATCTCGACCTCGGAAATCAAGGTGTCGGTGGTAATCGAAGAGAAATACCTGGAGCTGGCCGTGCGTGCGTTGCACACCGCTTTCGAATTGGACGCTCCGGCCCGACAGGGCGAATGAGGCGTTGCCCGAAAGGCGCGGTTGATCCCGCGCCTTTCGCCATTTTGGCGGAGGTGGCGGAACTTTCTTTCTGCCCACACTAGTCAATACTTGGGTGAAGGTCTCCGGTGCTTGAGATTGACGGGGACTGCCACCATTTTAATTTTGCAGACTGTTTGTTGTCCTGAACTGTAATCCGTGAGGAGAAAGGGAATGCTGATTCTGACTCGCCGGGTCGGAGAGACCCTGATGGTGGGTGACGATGTCACTGTCACCGTGTTGGGTGTGAAAGGTAATCAGGTGCGCATTGGCGTTAACGCGCCCAAGGAAGTTGCCGTGCACCGTGAGGAAATCTACCAGCGCATCCAGAAAGAGAAGGACCAAGAACCAAGCCACTAATTTTTATCAATTTTTGGCTTTGCAAACGGGGCAAAGATGGATATGATGCGCCCCGTGTTGCGGAGAGGTGGCCGAGTGGCCGAAGGCGCTCCCCTGCTAAGGGAGTACATCTCAAAAGGGTGTCGGGGGTTCGAATCCCCCCTTCTCCGCCATTATTTATAACGAAGTTGATGCAGTTGGTTTTTTGGTAAGCTGTTGAAATTACTGGAAAAATTAGTTGACCGTCAGATTCGAAGCTTTATAATTTGCGTCACTCGTGCACTCATAGCTCAGCTGGATAGAGTACTCGGCTACGAACCGAGCGGTCGGAGGTTCGAATCCTCCTGAGTGCACCATATTCAAAGAATGGTTTGCAGCGATGCGGGCCATTTTGTTTTAACCAGAGGCGCGCTTAGGCAGTCTCCGGGTGTTGTAAAAATGCACTCATAGCTCAGCTGGATAGAGTACTCGGCTACGAACCGAGCGGTCGGAGGTTCGAATCCTCCTGAGTGCACCATACCGAAAGGGCCTGCATTGCTGCAGGCCCTTTTTCTTTGTCTAGCGTTTGCCGCGGACGCAGCCATTCTCGTCGAAGCTGACCTGGCGGCTGCGGCCTTCATTGTTGCGGTATTGGTAACGCAGTTGGCCGTTCTGGCTGCTGATCTTGTCCGGTTTGCCCAGGGTGCTCTCTACATCCGCGCGAGTCATGCCGGCGCGTACTTCCTTCTGAATCATCGCGGCGCGGCGAGCGCTGCCCGTGACGCGGTTGCCACAGCCATCCTGTTGCTCGCCGACCACCACCAGTTCGCTGGCCTTTGCTTTTTTACTGGTTTTACTTGAGCGCTTGCCCTTGGCAGTTTTCGCCAGGGGCACGGGTTTGTCGCTGCCGGGGGTTGGGTTGTCGGCGTTTTGCAGTTGCTGCCTGTGCGCCATTGGGCAGCCCTGCAGGGTGAAGGTGACATTACCCTTGGCGTCTTCGCAGCGGAACACAGTCGAGGCCAGCAGTAGCGGGGAAGGGCAAAGCAAAGTGGCGCAGAATGCTGCGCCTAGCAGTCTATGCATGGGGACGTCCTCCTTGACGGTCGTCGAGCAAGCTTAGCGCGTGCTTTTTCTCTCGCCAGTAGTGTCCTGTTGAAAGTGCTCTGCGTCGGAGTTCGAGGATTCAGGCAAGACTGAACTTTGTGATGCAAGCGCTTGTTCTTGCCTAGATTTTGTAACGTGCAAAGCCATTGAGCAGTGTTATCATTTCTCCCGTCAGCCCCGCCGGGGCTTATGGAATACCACCATGGACTTACCCAGTAGTAATTCAGAATCTCGATTGTCCAATCATGAACTGACGGATTGATCCCTTTTGGCGTGCCCTGCCGCTGGGGGTGGAGTGCGCTATGACTGAAGTAGAAGCAAAAAAACCGCAAGAAAGCCTGCAGGACCGCCTGGCTCAGGTAGTCGAACTGCTGCATCGCCACAAACTGGTCGAAGACCTGACCCATCGTCAGGAAGGCCAGCACCGGGATCTCGTAGAGAACCTGGTTCACCGACAGAATCTCGCCGAGCTGCAGCGCAAGCTCGATGATCTGCACTCTGCCGACGTTGCCCATATCCTCGAAGCCTTGCCGCTGGCCGACCGTCTGACCGTCTGGCAGTTGGTCAAGGCCGAGCGCGATGGTGACATCCTCCTCGAAGTCTCGGATTCGGTGCGGGAAACGCTGATCGCCGACATGGACGATCACGAGATACTCGCGGCCGCCAGGGAAATGGACGCCGACGAGTTGGCTGACCTGGCGCCTGAGCTGCCCCGCGACGTAGTTCACGAACTGATGGAGACGCTCGACGCGCAGCAGCGTGAGCGCGTGCGTTCGGCGTTGTCCTATGAAGAGGATCAGGTCGGTGCCCTGATGGACTTCGAGATGGTCACCATCCGCGAGGATGTCAGCCTGGAGGTGGTGTTGCGCTACCTGCGCCGCCTGAAAGAGTTGCCGGGGCATACCGATAAGCTGTTCGTGGTCGATTATGACGGTGTGCTGAAGGGCGTGTTGCCGATCAAGCGCCTGTTGGTCAACGACCCGGATAAGCAGGTAGCCGAGGTAATGGCCGACGATCCGGTGAGCTTCCACCCGGATGAGGATGCCTACGATGCCGCCCAGGCTTTCGAACGCTATGACTTGATTTCCGCCCCGGTGGTGGACAAGAACGGCAAGCTGATCGGCCGTCTGACCATCGACGAAATGGTCGACTTGATCCGTGAAGAAAGTGAAGCCGAAGTGCTGAACATGGCCGGTCTGCGCGAAGAAGAAGATATCTTCGCCTCGGTGTGGAAGTCGCTGCGTAACCGTTGGGCTTGGCTGGCGATCAACCTGATCACCGCCTTTATCGCCTCGCGCGTGATTGGCCTGTTCGAGGGCTCGATCGAGAAGCTGGTGGCATTGGCCGCGCTGATGCCCATAGTTGCGGGTATCGGCGGTAACTCCGGGAACCAGACGATCACCATGATCGTGCGGGCGATGGCGCTGGATCAGGTGAGTACCGGCAATACCTCGCGGTTGATGCGCAAGGAACTGGCGGTGTCGCTGTTCAATGGGGTGGTATGGGGCGGGGTGATCGGGATTGTCGCTTACCTGCTTTACGGCAGTTGGTCACTGGGCCTGGTCATGACCGGGGCGATGACGCTCAATCTGTTGCTGGCGGCGTTGATGGGCGTATTGATCCCGATGACGTTGGTACGCATGGGGCGCGATCCGGCTTTGGGCTCCAGTGTAATGATTACCGCGGTGACCGATAGTGGTGGTTTCTTCATCTTCCTCGGGCTGGCGACACTGTTCTTGCTCTAAGTCGTCGCCCATAAAACCGCCGATGGCGATTTTTTATGGGCAAGGGTTGTCTCGAGTGCTGTTTAAGCCCCTTCGGCGCTTGGTTCTGTGTCAGGGGCGATCAGGGCAACCAGAGCATTCTGCTGGCGTCGTGACAGTTGGCGGAAGTGTTGCAGTAGTTCGCGCTCATGCAGTGACAGTTCGGGTCTGTCCAAACGCATGCTGAGGTCGTCATCCAGCGCCCCTTCCTGAAGCATGCTCTGCTCAAGGCGCGCAATGATCTCGGAGTTCATGCTGCGATGGTGGTTGCGTGCGACATCGGCGATGCGTTCGCGCATGCCATCGGGCAAGCGAACGACGAATTTGTCAGCCGTACGGCTGGAGTAAATAGCCTGTTTCATGGGGCGCATACATTTAAACCGGTTAGTTCAGGGAAACGATGCTGGCAATGAGCCGCATGATTGTCACCGGTTTGACCATCATTAGCACTAGCCGTTCAACCAGGATCGCGGTTTGCATCTCAATGACCTTGCGGTCACTGCAGCTGCTAATTAACGCCAATTCTATGGTGTATTTTGGCAGGAGTGCTGGCTTTTTGCCTGCACCAGTTGTCAGAAATGCGCGTTACTGGGCAAAACGACTGTCCCAGAGCAGCTGCCGCATAAAAATTTAAACTGATGGTCACCTAAGCGTCACCCCGATTAACGGGGCTGACACAGGCTTTGCCTATCTTGGTCTACACCAGATGGCGGCCGGTAGTCGCCCAGCAACAGTTAATGAGAGGGCAAGCCCATGAGCGCAGTGATCCGTGTTGAGAGCCTGAACAAGACGTTCGGCGGCAAGCAGGCGCTGTACGACTTGGCGTTGTCCGTGCAGCCGGGCGAGATGGTCGCGTTGATCGGTGCCTCCGGCTCGGGAAAGTCCACCTTGTTGCGGCACCTGGCTGGCCTGGCCTGTTGCGATCGCAGCGCGGGTGGCAGCATCCGGGTGCTGGGCCGCGAAGTTCAGGCGCACGGCCGCTTGAATGGTGAAGTGCGGCGTCTCCGGTAGGTTCAGGACTGAAGAAAGGCAGCGCGCCCTGTGGAGGCCTTGGCGCGCGTCGGCCTGGCTGACCGGACGACGCAGCGCATGGCTATCGCCCGGGCGCTGACGCAACGAGCCTGTTGCCGGCGGCTTTACTGCTGACCGGGCAGGACAACGGGTATGATTTACCCAAGGCTATCGGCACCGTCAGCCGCGCGCCGGCCCAGGCGGCCGGGCTGGTGGATCGTGGCGAGATTCGCCCGGGTTTGCGGGCGGATTTGCTGCAGGCCAAGGGGCAGGCGGGGCAGGCGGTGATCCAACAGGTCTGGCGCCAAGGCAAGAGAGTGTTCTGAACATGGGCAAGCTGATTTATTTGATCGGCCCTTCGGGGTCAGGCAAGGACAGCCTGCTACAAGCCGCCCGCGCGACGCTGGAAGCGGGTGGCTGCCGGATCGTCCGGCGGGTGATCACCCGCTCGGCCGAGGCGGTTGGCGAGGACGCCCAGCCGGTCACGCCGGAGCAGTTCGACCGGCTGGAGGCCGAAGGTGCGTTTGCCATGAGCTGGCGCGCCAATGGCCTGGCGTATGGCATCCCCAAGCAGATCGACGGCTGGCTGGCGGCCGGGCATGACGTGCTGGTCAATGGCTCGCGGGCCTATCTGCCGCAGGCACGCCAGCGCTACCCGAATTTGCTCGCCATCTTGCTGACAGTCGATAGCGAGGTATTGCGTCAGCGCTTGCTGGCACGGGGGCGCGAGTCTGTCGAAGAGATCGAGGCCAGGCTGGCCCGTAACGCGCAATTGCAAGCCAGTGCGAACCCAGAAGGCGAGGGCAACAGCGCCCAGCTGCATACCCTCGACAACTCCGACCACTTCGAGCAAACCGTGGCAGACCTGCTCGACCTGATCGGCGAGAGTCGCGCATGCGCCTGACCCTGCTCGGCACCGGCGATGCTCGCCAAGTGCCGGTCTACGGTTGCAGTTGCGTGGCTTGCGACAGGGCCAGGGTTTACCCGCAGCACCGCCGCGGGCCCTGCTGTGCGTTGGTCGAATGTGGAGGGCAGCGTTGGTTGATCGACAGCGGTCTGAGCGATCTGACCGAGCGCTTCCCGCCGCACTCGCTGAGCGGCATCCTGCAGACCCACTACCACGCCGACCACGCCCAGGGCCTGCTGCAATTGCGCTGGGGTCAAGGGCTGGTGATTCCTGTGCATGGCCCGGCCGACCCGGAAGGCTTTGCCGATCTCTACAAGCATCCGGGGATTCTCGATTTTTCCCAGCCGTTCGCCGCCTTCGAGCGCCGCCAGTTGGGCGAATTGAGGGTCACGGCCCTGCCGCTGACCCATTCCAAGTCGACCTTTGGCTATCTATTTGAAGAAGCGGAGTTGGACGCTCAGGGCCGGCGCATCGCTTACCTGACCGACACGGTCGGCGTGCCGCCGGAGACCGCCGCCTTCCTCGCCGCTAAACCGTTGGATGTGCTGGTGCTGGATTGCTCCACCGCGCCGCAGCCCCAGGCGCCGCGCAACCACAACGACCTGACCCGCGCCCTGCAGGTGATCGAGCAGTTGCAACCGGGCGAGGCGTTGCTGACCCACATAGGCCACAGTTTCGACGCCTGGCTGCTGGATCATCCCGATAGCCTGCCGCCGGGTGTCAGCCTGGCCTTCGATGGCTTGAGCATCTGAGTTTTGCGCCGGATTGACGGCGTTGGTCATAGCGCTATTCATGGGCCGGTTAAACCAGATCCAGCGGCAACTCCGTGGTGCGTTTGACTTCGCTCATGGCGATATTCGAATGGGCCTCCTGCACATGCGGCTTTTGCAGCAAGTGATCCCGCAGGAAGCGCTCGTAGCTGGCGATGTCCGGCGTCACCACCTTCAATAGATAGTCCATGCCACCGGCCATGGTGTAGCACTCCAGCACCTCGGGGTAACCGGTGATGGCTTCCTCGAATTCGGCCAGATAGCGGCGGCCGTGGCCGGAGAGTTTGACGTTGACGAACACCGTCATGCTCAGGCCCAGACGTTGCGGGTTGAGCAGGGCGACCTTGCGTTCGATCACGCCTTCTTCCTGCATGCGATGAATCCGCCGCCAGCAGGGCGATTGCGACAATTCCACGCGTTCGGCGATCTCTGCCGCCGAGAGGTCGGCGTTGTGCTGCAGCAGGCGGAGAATCTTGCGATCGATAGCACTCAATTTAATCTGCATGAATATTCCCGAAATTTTATTTTTATAGGTTTGATCATGCGCAATATTGGCGTTCAACCTCGAAAAGAGAAAGAAAAAATCCGTTCAGCCAAGTCATATTTTAGCCAGCCGCCAGCGCAGTGATCCTGTGCTGGAATTTCCAGCGTGGCATTTACCGTTGCCACGCAAGGTCGCCATATAAATATAAAAGGAGCGCCGCATGTCTCTGGCCGAAATCCGCCTGGATGACAAGTACCGACTCGCAACCGGTCATCTCTACCTCACCGGCACCCAGGCGCTGACCCGCCTACCGATGCTGCAAAAACAGCGTGACAGGGCCCATGGCCTGAACACCGCCTGTTTCATTTCCGGTTATCGCGGCTCGCCCTTGGGCAACCTCGACAAGAGCCTGTGGGAGGCCAAGCCCTTCCTTCAGGAAAACGCCATCCACTTCCAGCCCGGGGTCAACGAAGAGCTCGCCGCCACCTCAGTCTGGGGCAGCCAGCAGACCAGTCTGTTCCCCGGCGCGCGTTACGACGGCGTGTTTTCCATGTGGTACGGCAAGGGCCCTGGTGTGGACCGCTGCGGTGACGTGTTCAAGCACGGCAACTCGGCCGGCGTGTCGGCCCATGGCGGCGTGTTGTTATTGGCCGGTGACGACCACGGCTGCAAATCCTCGAGCATCGCCAACCAGAGCGAGCATGCCTTCATCGCCGCCTCGATCCCGGTGCTGAACCCGGCCAACGTCCAGGAAATCCTCGACTACGGCATCATCGGCTGGGAGCTGTCGCGTTACAGCGGTTGCTGGGTGGCGCTGAAGACCATCGCCGAGAATGTCGACTCCTCGGCGGTGGTGGATGTCAACCCACTGCGGGTCGAGGTACGGATTCCCGAAGACTTCGAGCTGCCGGAAGACGGTGTGCACATCCGTTGGCCGGACCCGCCGCTGGCCCAGGAAAAACGCCTCAACATCTACAAGATCTACGCCGCCCGTGCCTTCGCCCGCGCCAACAAGCTCAACCAGGTGACGCTCGACTCGCCCAATCCGCGCCTCGGCATCATCACCACCGGCAAGTCCTACCTCGATGTGCGCCAGGCCCTGGTCGACCTCGGCCTGGACGACGAGCTGTGCGCCAAGGTCGGCCTGCGGGTGCTCAAGGTCGGCATGAGCTGGCCGCTGGAGCCGGTCTCGGTGCACGAGTTCGCCGAGGGCCTGGACGAAATCCTGGTGGTGGAAGAGAAGCGCAGCATCATCGAGGACCAACTGACCGGCCAGCTCTACAACTGGCCGGTGGGCAAGCGCCCACGGGTGGTCGGCGAGTTCGACGAGGCCGGCAATTCCCTGCTGCCGAACCTCAGCGAGCTGACCCCGGCGATGATCGCCCGGGTCATAGCCAAGCGCCTGGCGCCGATCTACAGCAGCGAGCAGATCGAGTCGCGCCTGGCCTTCCTCGCCGCCAAGGAACAGGCCCTGGCCGCGCCCAAGCACAACACAGTGCGCACCCCGCACTTCTGCTCCGGCTGCCCGCACAACAGCTCGACCAAGCTGCCGGAAGGCAGTCGCGCCCAGGGCGGCATCGGCTGCCATTACATGACCCAGTGGATGGACCGCAACACCGACACCTTCACCCAGATGGGCGGCGAGGGCGCGACCTGGATCGGCCAGGCGCCGTTCACCGACACCCCGCATATCTTCCAGAACCTCGGCGACGGCACCTACTTCCACTCCGGTCAGTTGGCCCTGCGGGCGGCGGTCGCCTCCGGGGTGAATATCACCTACAAGATCCTCTACAACGATGCGGTGGCCATGACCGGCGGCCAGCCGATCGACGGCGAGCTGCGCGTCGATCAGCTCAGTCAGCAGGTGTTCGCCGAAGGCGTGAAACGCATCGCCCTGGTCACCGATGAGCCGGAGAAGTACCCGACCCGCACCACCTTCGCGCCCATCGTCAGCTTTCACCACCGCCGCGAACTGGATGCCGTGCAACGCGAGCTGCGCGAGTTCAAGGGCACCTCGGTGATCATCTACGACCAGACCTGCGCCACCGAGAAGCGCCGTCGGCGCAAGCGTGGCAAGCTGGTCGATCCGGCCAAACGTGCCTTCATCAATCCGGCGGTATGCGAGGGTTGCGGCGATTGCAGTGTGAAGTCCAACTGCCTGTCGGTGCTGCCGCTGGAGACCGAGCTGGGGCGCAAGCGCGAGATCGATCAGAACTCCTGCAACAAGGATTTCAGCTGTGTCGATGGCTTCTGCCCGAGCTTCGTCACAGTGCATGGCGGCAGCCTGCGCCAGCCGGAAGCGGTAGGTGCCGGTGTGGTATTCGCGGCACTGCCGGAGCCGATCCAGCCCACCCTGGAGCGGCCGTGGAACATTCTCCTGCCGGGTGTCGGCGGCAGCGGCGTGACCACTGTCGGCGCGCTGCTGGGCATGGCCGCGCACCTCGAAGGCAAGGGCTGCAGCGTGCTCGACCAGGCCGGTCTGGCGCAGAAGTTCGGCCCGGTGATCACCCATATCCGCGTTGCCGCCAAACAGGACGACATCTATGCCGTGCGCATCGCCGCCGGTGAGACCGACCTGCTGCTCGGCTGCGATCTGGTCGTCGCCGCCAGTGAAGAAGCGCTGGCCAAGCTCAACGAGCGCATCGCCACCGCCGTGGTGAACAGTCATGAGGCGGCCACCGCCGAGTTCACCCGCAACCCGGATGCCCAGGTACCGGGGCAAGCCATGCAGGAAGCGCTGGTCGAGGCGGTGGGCCAAGACAAGACCCACTTCATCGATGCCACGCGCCTGGCCACCCGCCTGCTCGGCGACAGCATCGCCACGAACCTGTTCATGCTCGGCTACGCCTACCAAAAGGGCTTGGTACCGGTCTCCGCCGCCGCCATCGAGCAGGCCATCACGCTCAACGGCGTGGCGGTGAAGCTCAACTGCGAGGCCTTCCTCTGGGGCCGCCGCGCCGCCCATGACCTGCCGGCCGTGGAGAAACTGGCCACGCCGGTGGAGCCGGTTGCGCCGAGCTGCGAAACCCTGGACGAAGTCATCCAGTTCCGCATCGACCATCTCACCGCCTACCAGGACGCCGCCTACGCCAAGCGCTACAGCGATCTGGTGGAGCGCGTGCGGCTGGCCGACAGCGATGTCGACCAGCAACTGACCGAAGCCGTGGCGCGTTACTACTTCAAGGTGCTGGCCTACAAGGACGAGTACGAAGTGGCGCGGCTCTACAGCAACGGTGATTTCCGCAAGCAACTGGAGGCTCAGTTCAGCGGCGACTACCACCTGGAGTTCCACCTGGCGCCGTCCTGGCTGGCCAAGCGCGACCCGGTTACCGGCCAGCCGCGCAAGCGTCAGTTCGGCCCCTGGATGCTGCGCGCCTTCGGTCTGCTGGCCAGGTTCAAGTGCCTGCGTGGCAGCGTCTTTGACGTGTTCGCCTACAGCGAGGAGCGTCGTCAGGAACGCGAGCTGATCAACCACTACGAGGACAGCGTCGAAGCGCTGCTGGCCCACCTGCGTGCGGACAATTACCGCACGGCTGTGGCTATCGCCGAGCTGCCCGAGCAGATCCGCGGCTACGGCCACGTTAAGGAACGCGCCATGGCCAAGGCCCGCGAGCATGAGGCGCAACTGCGCACCCGGCTGCTGGGCGGTGATCTCCAAGTGGTGCGGCTCTTCGAGTCAGCCGCCTGACGTTCAATTGATCCTATCACCTGCAACCCCCTCTCCCGTTTACGGGAGAGGGCTGGGGAGAGGGTATCCGCCGTTCTCCCAATCCAACCCTGACAAGAAACCCCGAGGTCCCAGCATGTCCGTTTTCTCCCACGTTGAATTCGATGGTCACGAGCAGGTCGTCTACGGCCACGACAAGGCCTCCGGCCTGAAAGCCATCATCGCCATCCACAACACCAACCTCGGCCCGGCCCTCGGCGGCTGCCGCATGTGGCCCTACGCCAATGACGAGCAGGCCCTGCGCGACGTGCTGCGGCTGTCCCGTGGCATGACCTACAAGTCGGCCCTGGCCAACCTGCCACTGGGCGGCGGCAAGGCGGTGATCATCGGCGACCCGCATACCGGCAAGAGCGAAGCGCTGTTCCAGGCCATGGGCGATTTCGTCGACAGCCTGGGCGGGCGCTACATCACCGCCGCCGACTCCGGCACCGGCGTGGCGGAAATGCAGATCATGGCCGAGCGCTCTCGCCATGTGGCGGGCGCCGGGCAGCGCGAAGCCTTCGACGGTGGCATTCGCAATGGCGACCCGTCGCCGTCCACCGCCTACGGTGTATTCATCGGCATTCAGGTGGCAGTGAAGCATCGCCTGCGCCGCGATGATCTGCGTGGTCTCAAGGTGGCGATCCAGGGCGTCGGCCAGGTCGGCTTCAGCCTTGCCCGGCACCTGAAAGAGGCCGGCGCCGAGTTGTGGGTGACCGACATAGTCGATGCCAACGTGCGTCGCGCGGTCGAGCAACTGGGCGCCAAGGCGGTGAGCCAGAACGATATCTACGGGCTGGATGTGGACGTCTTCGCGCCCTGCGCCATGGGCGGCATCATCAACCTGCAAAGCCTCGAAGCGCTGCGCGCGCCGATCATCGCCGGGGCGGCGAACAACCAACTGGCCGACGCGCAACTGGCCGAGGAGCTGAAACGCAACGGCTGCCTCTACGCGCCGGACTACGCGATCAACGCCGGCGGCATCATCGATGTGTATTTCGAGCGCAGTGGCGGCAGCGCCGCCGAGTTGAAGGCGCATATCGAAGGCATCGGCAATACCCTGCAGCAGATCTTCGTCCGCGCCGATCAGGAAGGCCGCACTACCACGGCCGTCGCCGATCGCCTGGCCGAGGAACGCTTCGGCGCGAAGTAGGGATCACTCCAGGGATAGCGCCAGACTGATCCCATGGGGCTGAAAACCCAGGGCCGCGTAAAAACCATGCGCGGCCTCGCGGCTCTGGTTGGTGGAGAGCGCCAGCTTGTAGCAGCCCCAGGTACGGGCCCGTTCGGCGGCTTTTTCGATCATCGCCTGGCCGATACCCAGGCCACGTTGCTGGCTGTCCACCACCATGTCTTCGAGAACTGCCGAGCGCGCGAAGTTGTGCGCCAGGTGCTCGATCAGATTGAGCGTGCAGGTCCCGAGCAATTGGCCATCGCGCTCGGCCACCAGCACTTCGCGGCTGGCCGGTAGCTCGGCCAGGCGTAAAGCCAGCAGGGTTGGGTCGGGGCGTGGGTCATCGCTGCCCAGTTGTTGCAACAGGTTGGCGAGCTTGGCGGCATCCGCGCTGCAGGCGGCGCGCAGGCTGAAGGTGGCGAACGGCGAGTCGGGTAAGTGAGCGGCATTGGGGGCGAGTGACATGGCGGCGCTCCTGCGAGGTTCGGTTGAGTATGGGTAACGCGGATTGCTACGGCATGACAAAAATCTCGCCGGCCGTTAACATGCCGCCCCGTTGTCCTGTCGTGCACTGTTTAGCACGATAGTCGGCAGATTTCCGTTGCTCAACTGGATGGAGTATCCCTGTGATGGGAAGGGTGGATGGTTCTACTGGACATCCCTCAACCGCACATTGGAAACGGGTAGAATCTGTCGCGGCCTCACACCTTGTCTCCTTAGTTCAATGGATAGAATAAGCCCCTCCTAAGGGCTAGATGCTGGTTCGACTCCAGCAGGGGACACCATCATTTCTGGCTTCATCGGCATGCTGAAGTCGCTACTGGGCCTTATCGGCCCGTTCGTGTTTGCCTTGGTTTGAACTGATAGGCAACTCGTCAGGCAGTCCCTCTCCCGATCGTTCTTTCACCAGGCCTCTCATGCCTGAGTGACGCCTGCCGCATTGTCCCGTCGTTAATCAGTGGCCCGCCCGGCTGCGGATACCCGAGAGGGTGCAGTTCGGTCATATGTAGGGATTTACTGAGTATGCGTTATTCCGTATATTCGATTTATCATATGTAAGCGAAGGCATTTGCCATGGCCGATCACCTGACACCCACGACCGTATTCAAATGCCTGGCCGATGAAACCCGCGTGCGAGTGATGCTGCTGGTCGCCTGCGAGCAAGAATTGTGCGTTTGCGAGCTGACCTGCGCCCTCGATCTAAGCCAGCCGAAAGTTTCCCGCCATCTGGCGCAACTGCGTAGCGGCGGGTTACTGGCGGATCGCCGGCAAGGGCAATGGGTGTACTACCGCCTGCACCCGAACTTGCCGGGCTGGGTACACAGCATCCTGACGACCGTGCTCGACGCCAACAAACACTGGCTCAGTCCCGACTCGAAACGCCTCGAAGAAATGGGTGACCGGCCTGAGCGGGTTGCCGCCTGCTGCTGAGCCATTCACTCGCCCTCCAGCATCCGGCCCATGCCCAGTACATCGCTCAGTTCGACTTCGACAAGTCGGACTCCCAGTAACAGCAGACTCAAGAGAACAACAGCATGACCATCAAAGTAGGTATCAACGGTTTCGGCCGCATCGGTCGTCTCGCCCTGCGCGCGGCCTGGGACTGGCCGGAGCTGGAATTCGTGCAGATCAACGACCCAGCGGGCGATGCGGCGACCCACGCGCACCTGTTGAACTTCGATTCGGTGCATGGCCGCTGGCAGCACGAGGCCAGCGCCGAGGGCGATTGCGTGGTGATCGGCGGTAAGCGGATCAAGGTCAGCGCCACCAAGGCGATCGCCGACAGCGACTGGTCGGGCTGCGATCTGGTGATCGAGGCCAGCGGCAAGATGAAAACCGTCGCCGTGCTCCAGGCCTACCTGGATCAGGGCGTGAAGCGCGTGGTGGTCAGCGCGCCGGTGAAGGAGAAGGGCGCGCTGAACGTCGTCATGGGCGTCAACCAGCAGCTGTTCGACCCGGCCGAGCACCGCATCGTCACCGCCGCGTCTTGCACCACCAACTGCCTGGCCCCGGTGATCAAGGTGATCCACGAGAAGCTCGGCATCCGCCACGGCTCGATCACCACCATCCACGACCTGACCAACACCCAGAGCATCCTCGACCAGCAGCACAAGGATCTGCGCCGCGCCCGCGCCTCGGGCATGAGCCTGATCCCGACCAGCACCGGCTCGGCCAGCGCCATCGCGGAGATCTTCCCCGAGCTGCGCGGGCGCCTGAACGGCCACGCCGTGCGCGTGCCGCTGGCCAACGCCTCGCTGACCGACTGCGTGTTCGAAGTGGAGCGCGCGACCACGGTGGAGGAGGTCAACCAGTTGCTCAAGGCCGCCGCCGAGAACGAGCTGCAGGGCATCCTCGGCTATGAGGAGCGCCCGCTGGTGTCCATCGATTACCGCAGCGACCCGCGTTCCTCGATCATCGATGCGCTGTCGACCCTGGTCATCAACGGCACCCAGGTGAAGCTCTACGCCTGGTATGACAACGAGTGGGGCTATGCCAACCGTACCGTCGAATTGGCCCGCATGGTCGGCCTGGCGGGTTGAGATCCCGGCTGTAGGAGCGGGCTATGCCCGCGATCAACGCCCGCACGGCGGCCGCGCGGGTACCTTCGCGGCCATGGGCCGTTCCTACGGGGTGTAAGCCGAGGTATTGCGGTGTAGTAGTGAGCTCTGCTCGCAAAGCTTTACCCACCCTATGCAAGCGCATCGCCCAGACGAAGACAGGAGTCCCCGATGCATGCCCTGACCCGGCTAGCCCCGGAAGTCCGCCAGTACCTGCTGGTGACCGGCAACTACTGGGCATTCACTCTCACCGATGGCGCGCTGCGCATGCTGGTGGTGCTGCACTTCCATAGCCTGGGCTACAGCCCGCTGCAGATTGCGTTGCTGTTCCTGTTCTACGAGATCTTCGGGGTCATCACCAACCTGGTGGGCGGCTACCTCGGCGCCCGGCTGGGCCTGAACCGCACCATGAATATCGGCCTGGGCCTACAGGTGCTGGCCTTGCTGATGCTCACGGTGCCCGTGGCCTGGCTGACTATCCCCTGGGTGATGGGCGCCCAGGCGCTGTCGGGCATCGCCAAGGATCTCAACAAGATGAGCGCCAAGAGCTCGATCAAGCTCCTGGTGCCGGACAACCAGCAAGGCAGGCTGTACAAGTGGGTGGCGATCCTCACCGGCTCGAAGAATGCGCTCAAGGGGGTGGGCTTCTTCCTCGGCGGTGCCTTGCTCGCGCTGATGGGCTTCAAGGGCGCGGTGCTGACCATGGCGGCGGTGCTGGCGCTGATCTGGCTGAGCAGCCTGCTCCTGCTGAAGAAGGATCTCGGCAAGGCCAAAGCCAAACCGAAATTCCGCGACATCCTGTCCAAGAGCCGGGCGATCAATATCCTGTCTGCCGCACGCTTGTTTTTGTTCGGGGCCCGCGATGTGTGGTTCGTGGTGGCACTGCCGGTGTATCTGAGCACGGTCTCCGGTTGGGACTTCTGGCAGGTCGGCGGCTTTCTCGCGGCCTGGGTCATCGGCTACGGCATGGTCCAGTCCTTTGCCCCGGCCATCACCGGCAAGCGGCGCGGACAGGTCCCGGATGGTCGCGCCGCCTTCGTCTGGGCGCTGCTGCTGGCCGGTCTGCCGGCCGCTATCGCACTGGGGTTGAATGCCGGGCTGTCCGCGCACGCGGTGCTGCTGGGCGGCTTGATGCTGTTCGGTGCGTTGTTCGCGGTGAACTCCTCGCTGCACAGCTACCTGATCGTCTCCTATGCCAAGGAGGACGGCGTGTCGCTGGATGTGGGCTTTTACTACATGTCCAACGCCATGGGTCGACTGATCGGCACCCTGTTGTCCGGGTGGCTCTACCAGGCTTACGGGCTGGGTGCCTGCCTGTGGATTTCGACGGCCTTCGTGTTGCTGGCCGCGCTGATCTCTATCGCCTTACCCAGGCACGCCGAGGCGAGATGACCCCACCGTCATGGCGGGCGCGACTCCTGTACTCGAAGCGTCCTGCTTGCGTGAAGCGAGCGGGTAATAGGTAGTCAGAGACCTCTCGTTTGGAGACAAACCATCAGCCGACCATCAGCAGTTGAGACCTAGTCCAGAATGTCGTGCAGCATTTCATAGATGAGGCCAGTCGCAAGCGTTACCAAGACGACGTCGCGACCGACTTGTTGCCACTCATAGCCAGCGTAGTGCGGCAGTTTGCCCAGCAGGCGGCTGTCGAAGCGTTTGGCAATGCCAGGCGGTAGTGGTTTACCGCGCGCCAGGTTCTTTTGGATTCCTGGGGGTAGGGATTGCACAGGGCCAATCAGGTCCCGGTTATCCCCGAGGATGATGCGTACCCGGCCAATGTCTATCTGTGGGCCGTTGAGCTTGATGGTCACGTCGTGGTCGTCGTAGCCGTAGCCGTAGCCGCCACCAGAATAGTTGCCTTGATTGCCATGAGCATTTTTAGGGGCGGCCATCAGTGCCGGGGTGCTCAACGCTAAAGCCAGGCTGGTGAAGATCAGCAGAAGGGAACGTGGAAGGGGCATGAATGAGACTCCTCGGTGCTAGCGGTGCGCATGGGAGCGCCAGCCTAGGTGCTGCTTTATCCGAGCTTAGCGGTGCATGTCGATTCAGTCATGGCGCTTCGACTCACTGCTGTTAGGGGCTCGCACTCGTCTCAACTTCAGCAACGATCGATTGTCTATGCTCTGAAGGAGCCCTGTACTCAGGGCCTGTGTCTCAACCGAATGCTTAGCTGAGGAGACGCCACCATGTTCAAACGTTCATTCCTGCGTAGATTGGCTGCTGTTTTAGCGGTGTTTCATCTGCTTTTGATCGCTCAGCTGCCCGTGGCGAATGCCGCCATGCTGGGTACTGCCGAGGTCTTGGCCGAGCAGCAGCAACAGGTCGACCGTGAGCATCTGCTGGCGATGCTCGATGATCAGGGCGTACAAAAGAAACTGGCCTCACTCGGGGTCGAGCGAACTCAGGTTGCCGATCGGATCAATAGCTTGACCACTGCCGAATTGGCGCAGTTCAACCAGCAGTTGGAGGAGGCCCCGGCCGGCGGCATCATCGGCATCATCGTGCTGTTTCTGGTGATTTTCATCATCACCGACCTGCTCTGCGCGACCGATATTTTCACCTTCGTCAAATGTATAAATCGTTGAAAGGCTGGCATGTTCTCCCGCTAGTCCTGCTTGCTTTACTGGCTGCATGCGCGCGCTCCCCGGTGCTACCAGCGGAGAGCGCGTTGTTGCCGGAGCGGGTAGAGCTCACCGAAGTGCCATTTTTCGCACAGAGTGACTATCAGTGCGGGCCGGCGGCGTTGGCGACGATGCTCAGCCAGCGTGGTGTCGCCACCAGTCCTGGCCTGCTCAAGGATCGGGTCTATATTCCCGGCCGTGAAGGCAGCCTGCAGGTCGAGATGGTAGCGGCAGCGCGTGCGCATGAGCTGCTCGTCTATCCACTGCAACCGCATTTGGCGGATCTGCTGAAGGAGGTGGCGGCGGGTAATCCGGTGCTGGTGCTGCAGAATCTGGCTTTCGACTGGTATCCGCGTTGGCATTTTGCGGTGTTGGTCGGCTACGACCGCCGCGATGGCAGCCTGATTCTGCGCTCGGGCATCACCCGTCGCTGGCTGACTGACTTCGCCAGCTTCGACACTACCTGGGCGCGCAGCGGACGTTGGGCTGTCGTGACGCTGCCGGGTGATCGATTGCCGGCCGGTGCGCAATTGCGGCCCTGGTTAAAGGCGGCCAGTGATCTGGAAGAAACTGGGCATAGCCGGGTGGCTCAGCAGGCCTATCTGACCGCGACCGAGCGTTGGCCGGCGGAGTCTCTGGGTTGGTTTGCCCTGGCCAACAGTCGTTATGCGGCCGGTGATCGCACGGGTGCCGAGGCGGCTCTGCGCGTAAGCATCGAGCGCGCGCCGAGCTTCGCCGCCGGCTGGTTCAACCTGGCGCAAGTGCTGGCAGAGCGGGGCTGTGAGGCTGCGGCGAAGGAGGTCGGGGCCTGTGCTCGGCGTCTGGCCCCGGCGGATAAGCGTTTTGCCCCGGTGCAGGTTAAGTCGGATCAGGCAGCCGGGCAGTGCTTGCCGCCGCCAGCGTGTCCGCAGCCCTGATGGGCTGGGCTGCGCCTGCTTTCTTAAGGGCGGCAGCTAATCAAGCAGACTGCAGTCGTCACGTTGCGGCGGCGACAGCCAGTAGATCAAGCCCTCTGTCCTATGCCTTCAGCCTGGACTATCAGGTTCCAGCCAGCCACAGGCTTGGCAATTGCTCAGTTCCGCGCCCGGAGAGCGTTGCCGCGGCATCTCGCCCGCTATTGCCGTCACCCCGCCGACTGGCCCGCGATTATCTTTGGTGTTCGCGCTTGAAATCTTGAACGGGTGGTGCGTATTTTGTACGGGTCGCCGTTAGAGTGCGGCATGGGCACTAACAAGGATAAGACGTGATGACCACTGACGGCCGCAGTTCACTCGCTGAGCGATTGACCGGCATTGACGAAATCGAGTGTGTAACCCCTGACCTGAACGGGGTGCCGCGGGGCAAAGTGATGACCGCCGCGGGCTTCCTCGAAGGGCGGCGTTTGCAGCTGGCGCGTGGCGTACTGCTGCAATGCATCATGGGCGGTTACCCGCCCGCGTCTTTCTACGGTAGCGACGATGGCGACCTGGCGTTGAACGCCGATCCGACGCAAATTCACCGCCTGCCCTGGAGCGAGACGCCGCGCGCCCTGGCCATCTGCGATGCGGATGAGCTGGATGGCCGGAGCTCCGGCCTGTCCACCCGCGGCCTGCTCAAACGCGTGATTGCCCGCTATACCGAGCGCGGCTTGGCGCCGGTGGTGGCGACCGAGTTGGAGTTCTTTGTCTTCGCCCCGAATGCCGATGCGCAGCAGCCGTTCCAGCCGCCGGTTGGCCTGGACGGTCGGCGTGAGGACGGCTGTTCGGCGTTTAGCCTGTCCTCCAACAGCGGCCTGCGGCCGTTCTTCAATGAGGTCTATCGGTGCATGGCGGCGCTCGGTCTGCCGCGCGACACCTTTATGCACGAGATGGGCGTCAGTCAGTTCGAGATCAATTTGCTGCACGGCGATCCGCTACTGCTGGCCGATCAGACGTTCCTGTTCAAACACTTGCTCAAGGAAGTCGCGCTCAAGCACGGGTTGACCGTGGTGTGCATGGCCAAGCCGTTGGCGAAGACCCCCGGCAGCTCCATGCACATTCACCAAAGCGTGGTGGAGCAGGGCAGCGGGCGGAATATCTTCAGTGATGAGTCCGGCGCAGCCACAGCGGCGTTCTACCACTTCATTGGTGGTCAGCAGGCGGCGTTGGCGGAGTTCACGCTGTTGTTCGCGCCGAACGTCAACTCCTATCAGCGCTTGTGTCATCCCTATGCTTCACCGAACAATGCCTGCTGGTCGCACGATAACCGCGCGGCGGGTCTGCGTATCCCGGCCAGTGCGCCGGTCGCGCGGCGGGTGGAGAATCGCCTGCCGGGCGCCGATGCCAATCCTTATCTGGCGCTGGCCGCGAGCTTGGCGGCCGGTCTGTATGGGCTTGAACATGGGTTGCAACCGAGCGAGCCGATCCAGGGTGAGTTCGCGGTGCCGGAGGCGCTGAGCCTGCCCTGTACCATGCACGCGGCGATTGAGCGCTTGAAACGTAGCGAATTGGCGCGGGAACTGTTCGGCAAGGAGTTCATCGAAGGCTACATTGCTACTAAGACGATGGAGCTTACGAGTTTCTTCGACGAGATCACGCCTTGGGAGCGCCGCGTTCTAGCCACCCAGGCTTAAGTTTCTGCCTCCCCGGGCGGCGTTGTCTCTCAGCGTCCGGGCCCTCATTCAAGGAGCCGCTCGGAACGCCGATGCGTCGAATCTGGAAGTCTTTTCGAGCGCTGTATTTCGCCAGCCTGCTGATGCTGATTGGCTCTGGTCTGTTGAGCACTTACCTGGGGCTGCGTCTCGCCGCGGATAAGACCGATAGCCTGTGGGTCGGTGCGCTGATGGCGGCCAACTACTTTGGTTTGGTGCTGGGCGGCAAACTCGGCCACCGCTTGATCGCACGGGTGGGGCATATCCGCGCCTATGTCACCTGCGCGGGGGTGGTGACCGCCGCGGTACTTGGGCACGGTTTGATCGACTGGCTGCCGGCCTGGATAGTGCTGCGGGCCATAGTCGGCCTGGGCATGATGTGTCAGTACATGGTGATCGAGAGCTGGCTCAACGAGCAGGCCGACGCCAGTCAGCGAGGCCTGGTCTTTTCCGGTTATATGATCGCCTCCTACCTCGGTTTGGTGCTGGGCCAGCTGGTGCTGGTACTGCACCCGGCCCTCGGGCTCGAGCTGTTGATGCTGGTGGCGCTGTGCTTTGCCCTGTGCCTGGTGCCGGTGGCGGTGACACGCAAGCTTCACCCGGCACCGATGCACCCGGCGCCGTTGGAGCCGCGCTTTTTCATCAAGCGGGTGCCGCAGTCGTTGACCACGACCTTGGTGTCCGGGCTGGTGATTGGCTCGTTTTATGGTCTTGCCCCCCTGTATGCCTCTCGCTTGGGGCTGAGCACCGAACAAGTCGGTTTGTTTATGGGCTGCTGCATCCTCGCCGGGCTGCTTGTGCAGTGGCCGCTGGGCTGGTTGTCCGACCGGCATGATCGCGCCCGCTTGATCCGTGGTTGCGCATTCCTGCTGGTGCTGGCGGCCTTGCCGTTGGCCTTGATGCCTGCGGTGCCGCTGGAGCTGTTGTTCCCCATGGGCTTTGTGGTCAGCCTGTTGCAGTTCAGCCTCTATCCCTTGGCGGTCGCCTTCTCGAATGACCATGTCGAGGGCGAACACCGGGTGTCGCTGACCGCCATCTTGCTGGTCACCTTCGGCATTGGTGCCTGCCTGGGCCCGTTGGTGGCTGGGGTGTTGATGCGGCAGCTGGGCGCCCACATGCTCTTTGCCTTCGTCAGCTTCTGTGCCTTTACCCTGGTTTGGCGGATCCGCCCGGATGCGGTAAGCAAGCTGTATCAGGTCGAAGATGCACCGCTGCATCACGTTGCGATGCCGGACAATATGACCAGCTCACCGCTGGTGGCGGCGCTTGATCCTAGGGTCGCTGAGCAGATAGTGCACGACCAGATGCAGAACCCGTCGGAACCTCCGGTTGAATCACCCGCTGAGCCGGTTGACGAAGCGCTACGATGACGGCGCCGTTGCTCAGCGTGATCATTCCCGCGCTGAATGAGGCGCAGAATTTGCCGCGGCTGTTGGACGATCTGCAGGGCCTGCGCGCGGCAGGCGCCGAGCTGATTTTGGTCGATGGCGGCAGCCATGACGGCAGCGCACAGCAGTCGGCGACTGCCGTCGATCAAGTCCTGACGACCGCTCCAGGGCGTGCGCGGCAGATGAATGCCGGCGCCAGCCTAGCGAGCGGGCGTTACCTGTGGTTCCTACATGCCGACACGCGAGTAGCGCCGCGGGCCTGGCAAGGCTTGCTCGTGGTGCTCGCCGAACAGCCGGCCTGGGGCCGTTTCGATGTGCAGTTATCGGGTCCTGGTCCATCGCTACGACTGATCGGCAAGATGATCAGCCTGCGCTCGCGACTCACCGGCATAGCCAGCGGTGATCAAGGCATCTTCGTTGCGCGCCGCCTGTTCGAGGCTGTGGGCGGTTACGCCGCACTGCCGCTGATGGAGGATCTGGAGCTGTCGCGACGCCTCAAACGCTTGGTCCGGCCGCGTTGTTTGTGGCCTCCACTGGTGACATCGAGCCGTCGTTGGGAGCAGCATGGTATCTGGCGTACGGTGCTACTGATGTGGCGTTTGCGCTTGGCCTACTACTGCGGTGCCAGCCCCGAAAAACTGGCGCGACAGTACTACGGAGGACCGCCGTTATGAGCTTGTCCATCTCCCTGCACCTGCTAGCGCGCACACCTGAGCCAGGCCGGGTCAAAACCCGGCTGATCCCTGTTTTGGGCGAAGAGGGTGCCAGCGACTTGCAACGTTTGCTGCTCGAGCGCGCGCTGGCCCTACCCGCGCAGGGGTTCACTGAGCGCTTCCTGTGGCTGGACGAGGGCCCGGATGAGGAACTGGAAGCCCTGGCCGAGGCGTTCGACTGGACGGTGATCGGACAGCCCGCGGGCGATCTTGGCGAACGGATGCGGCGTATTGCGACCCTCGGCTTGGCGGAGAGTGATGCGGTAGTCCTGATCGGCAATGACTGTCCGGCGCTGGATGGCGAGTATCTGGGCGCGGCCTGCCAAGCGTTGACGACGCAGGAGGCGGTGCTGGGGCCGGCGGAAGACGGCGGTTATGTGCTGCTGGGTTTGCGCCGGCTCGACCCGCTGCTGTTCGAGGCCATGCCCTGGGGCACTGACCAGATATTGGCGTTGACCTGTGAACGTCTGCAGCAGTTGGGCTGGGGGCACGAGCTACTGTCGGTGCTATGGGATGTGGATCGCCCGGAAGATCTACCGCGCTTGGCTGAGCTGGGGATTCGTCTACGCGTGATCTAGAGGGGCGATCAAGGCTCTTCGGTTGAGCCGATTGCCGCCTTTATTGCCTGCGCTGCGCCTTAAATCACGCCTGCGTTTTTCTGGATGTTCTCCGCCAATTTGCCGGTTTATTACGGCACATTTCCTGGCTTTCCAAACAGCCGCTTAGACTTTTCGTCGGGAAAGCAGAAAAATCACGCCATAAAATTGACTCTTGTCGTGCTTTTAACTTTACTAGTGGCCACTTGCCGGTGTTTTCCGTAAATTTTGACGGCGACGCGGTCCTCCTCCAGCCCACGAGTTAGAAAAAATAAGATGTGGCGTGAAACCAAAATTTTGCTGATTGACGACAACAGTGAGCGCCGTCGGGATTTGGCGGTCATTCTGGATTTTCTCGGGGAAGAGCATCTCGTCTGTAGCAGCCGCGACTGGCGTGAGACTGTGAGCCAACTGGCCAGCAGCCGCGATGTGTTGAGCGTGCTGCTTGGCGAGGTTGAGTCGAAGGGCGGGGTGCTTGAGCTGCTCAAGCAACTGGCGAGCTGGGACGAGTTGGTGCCGTTACTGCTGATCGGCGAAGCTGTGCCGGCCGATTGGTCGGAAGAGTTGCGCCGCCGAGTACTGACCAGTCTGGAAATGCCGCCAAGCTATAACAAACTGCTCGACTCCCTGCATCGTGCCCAGGTCTACCGTGAGATGTATGACCAGGCCCGTGATCGTGGCCGTCAGCGCGAACCCAATCTGTTTCGCAGCCTGGTCGGCACTAGTCGTGCGATTCAGCAGGTGCGGCAGATGATGCAACAGGTCGCCGATACCGAGGCCAGCGTGCTGATCCTCGGCGAGTCGGGCACCGGCAAGGAGGTGGTCGCACGCAACCTGCATTACCACTCCAGGCGCCGTGATGCGCCCTTCGTTCCGGTCAACTGCGGGGCGATCCCGGCGGAATTGCTGGAAAGCGAACTGTTTGGCCATGAAAAGGGCGCCTTTAGCGGCGCCATCACCAGTCGGGCTGGGCGTTTCGAGTTGGCCAATGGCGGTACGCTATTTCTCGACGAGATCGGCGACATGCCGTTACCCATGCAGGTCAAGCTGCTGCGGGTGTTGCAGGAGCGGACCTTCGAGCGGGTGGGTAGCAACAAGACGCAGAGTGCAGACGTGCGCATCATCGCGGCGACGCATAAGAATCTGGAGCAGATGATCGAGCAAGGCACCTTCCGCGAGGATCTCTACTACCGCTTGAATGTGTTCCCGATTGAGATGGCCCCACTGCGTGAGCGCGTCGAGGACATTCCGCTGTTGATGAACGAGCTGATCTCACGCATGGAGTTCGAGAAACGCGGTTCGATTCGCTTCAACTCCGCGGCCATCATGTCGCTCTGTCGGCATGATTGGGCAGGCAATGTGCGCGAGCTGGCCAACCTGGTCGAGCGCATGGCGATCATGCATCCCTACGGCGTGATCGGCGTGTTGGAGCTGCCGAAGAAGTTCCGCCAGGTCGACGACGAGCATGATCAACAGGCGACCAACCTGCGTGATGAGTTGGAGGAGCGGGTGGCGTTCAGTGCTGGCATACCGCGCGTGGATTCGTCGGCGCTGCTGCCGCCGGAAGGCCTGGATCTCAAGGATTACTTGGGCAATCTCGAGCGGAGCCTGATCCAGCAGGCGCTGGATGAAGCCGGCGGGGTGGTGGCGCGTGCGGCCGAACGCCTACGCATTCGCCGGACCACCCTAGTCGAGAAAATGCGCAAGTACGGCATGAGCCGTCGCGATGACGAGGAACAGCCGGAGGATTGACGCGCCCTCTGGCGGATTACCAACAGCGGTGGAGCACCGAAGGGCGTCAGGGTGTCTCTGGGTAATGGCTGATGAACTAGCAGCGCTTTCTCGCGCAGTTAGAAACGGCCATTAGCCAGCAAAGCCTGAGAGTGGTCTGGAGTCGCGATAACCTGCACCAGGCCTCTGAGCTTTGGCAGCAGCGTTATGCGCGGCTGGAAGGCCTGCGCAAGTTGGTTCAGCGTTATCTTGACGAGGCCCGTGCAGCCGCAGATAAACGGGGGCAGAAGTTGCTCGATGGGGCGTCGCAAAGGCTGTTCGTATGTGATTGCGGTTGCGGTTGCGGTTGCGGTTGCTGTTGGCGAGTGGCGGTGCTACATCTTCAGCGTGCGCACCGCGCATAAAATTATGGGTTTCTGCTGCATAGGGAGTGTTTCATGGCCATCACTTCGCTGCCCTCAGTCGATGGGCAAGAGCTGAACATTCGGATCCAGGGCCGTTTCGATTTTGGCGCGCACCAGGAGTTTCGCGACTCCTACGAGCGGGTGAATGTCAGTCCTAGGCGTTACGTCGTCGACCTCGAGGGCACTACCTACCTCGACAGTTCAGCCCTCGGCATGCTCCTGCTGCTGCGTGACCATGCGGGTGGCGACCATGCGCAGATCAGCCTGGTCAACTGCAATGCCGACGTGCGCAAGATTCTCGCTATCTCCAACTTCGAACAGTTGTTCAAAATCGCATAGGACATCCACTGATGGCCGAGCGTCTGTCCATCCTGATTGCCGAGGACAACGCTGCCGATCGGATGCTGCTGTCGACTATCGTCAGTCGTCAGGGGCATCGGGTGCTGACCGCCAGCAATGGGTTGGAGGCGGTGGCGTTGTTCGAACTCGAGTGGCCACAGTTGGTACTTATGGACGCCTTGATGCCGGTGATGGATGGCTTCGAGGCGGCGCGGCGGATCAAACACGTGGCCGGCGAAGCGCTGGTGCCGATCATCTTCCTCACCTCGCTGAGCGAAGGCGAGGCCTTGGTCCGTTGCCTGGAGGCCGGTGGCGACGACTTTCTCGCCAAACCCTATAACCGGGTCATTCTCGACGCCAAGATCAAGGCCATGGATCGCCTGCGCCGCCTGCAAGCTACCGTGCTGCAGCAGCGTGACCTGATTGCCAGGCACAACGAGCATCTGCTGACCGAACAACGGGTAGCCAAGGCGGTATTCGACAAAGTGGCGCACTCCGGCTGCCTGAGCGCGTCGAATATCCGCTACCTGCAATCGCCTTATGCCTTGTTCAATGGTGACCTGCTGCTGGCGGCGTTCAAGCCTTCTGGCGGCATGCATGTACTGCTCGGCGATTTTACCGGCCATGGCTTGCCGGCAGCGATTGGGGCCATGCCGCTGGCTGAGGTGTTCTACGGCATGACCGCCAAGGGTTACTCCCTGGCGGAAATCCTCCGCGAGGTGAATGCCAAGCTCAAACATATCCTGCCGCTGGGGGTGTTCTGCTGCGCCACCCTGCTTAATCTGAGCTTTCAGCGGCGGGTGGTTGAGGTCTGGAATGGTGGCCTGCCGGATGGCTATCTGCACCGCATCGCTAGCGGCGAGCGGATTGCGTTGGTCTCGCGGCATTTGCCCTTGGGTGTGTTGGAACCGACGGCCTTTGATGACAGCTGTGAGATCTATCCGCTGGAGTTGGGTGATCGGCTGTTCTTGCTGTCCGACGGGGTGCTGGAAACCCGTAATAGCGCGGCCCAGTTGTTTGGCGAAGAGCGCCTGTTGGCGGTGTTCGCGGCCAATCGCCAACCTGATCTGTTGTTCGAAGAAATCCAGCAGGCGCTGAGCAGCTTCCGTGGTGAGGCGCAGGATGATGTCAGTATGGTCGAGGTCAGCCTGGTCGAAGCCGGCACCTTGCCGCGACCACCGCTGGCGTTCGCCGACGGTGGGCAAAGCAGTCCGCTGGATTGGTCGGCGAGTTTCGAGTTTCGTGCGCAAACCCTCAAGCGCTTCAATCCGCTGCCGTTCCTGCTGCAATTGCTCCTCGAAGTGCAGGGTTTGCGCGTCCAGGGTGGGGCGCTGTACAGCGTGCTGGCCGAGCTCTACTCGAATGCATTAGAACACGGTGTCCTGGGGCTGGATTCGGCGCTCAAATGCGACGTCACGGGTTTCGCCGACTACTACCGTGAGCGCAGCGCGCGCCTGGGCAGTCTGAGCGAGGGTTATGTGCGCTTTCACCTGGAGCTGCTGCCGGAACCTGGCGGTGGCCGGCTGATTGTGCGGGTCGAGGACAGCGGTCAGGGCTTCGATGTGCAGCGTATGCTGGAGCAGCAGCAAGTGGCGGACAGTCTCTGTGGGCGCGGCTTGAGCTTGGTGCGCCAGCTGACCGAGCGCTGCGTCTGGCCGGAGGATGGGCGTGGCATCAGCGTGGAGTTTTCCTGGTCGGATCAGGCATAATCCTTAGTCCCTTGATCAAGGAGTGACCAAGTGTCCGCTGCTCATCTCGACAACGCCGTACTGGCCGCCTTGCAGGATGTCATGGAGGACGAATATCCGTTGTTGTTGGATACCTTCCTGGCCGACTCTGAAGAGCGTCTGCGTTTGCTGCACGCCGCACAGCAGGGCCGTGACGCGCAGAGCCTAAGGTTGACTGCGCACAGCTTCAAGGGCAGTTGCAGCAATATGGGTGCGCCGCTCCTGGCTGGGCTGTGCAAAGAGTTGGAAGAGACCAGTCGGCGCGAACTCCTGGCCGAGGCGCCGCAGCTGATCGAACAGATCGAGCGCGAGTTTGCCATCGTGCGCATCCTCTTCAAGTCCGAGCGGCAGCGCTACCCGATGCCGCGGACTTAACCACAGCGCAGCGCAGAGCACCTTGCGCACAGCGCCGTAGTCCCGCTAAAAGCCTGGCCCAAGCCTTTGTATCTCTGGCACTACCCTATCCGCACGGCGAGTGCCCATGTCCGTTGCTCCCGATCTGCTCCTCAAGTCTGCGTCCGAGGTAAAGCCCAAGGGGGGAGGCGAAACCCCGCCGCGACAAAACCGGCGAGACCGACTGCAAAGCTCGCCGAAGCTGGCACAAGAGCGGGGTGCCGGTACGTGACATCTGTTCGATTGCCGAGGCTGCTTCGAATCTCGTGTCGAAGAGTCAAGATTCCGTCGCGATAGCTGCCGCGGTGCGGGTGGCGTTGGCTTGCGCCATCGGGAAAAGCGTTGCGGGACTAGGGCTGGAGCTGCCCGTGATCAGCCTGAGGTAGGGTTGGAACAGATATTGCCTGAAGATGCCATGGCCGCCCCGTTTGCCGGTCTTTGCCCGGCGTGACGCGCTGGCTAGGTGTGACGGGCGCAAGAATTTCTAGGCGTAGGATGTGTCTTGTACCGTTCAGGATGATCCGAACGGAACCAGCCAAATGGCCCCAGTCGAAGTCAGATAAGGTGTATAGATAACATGGGTATGCATCCCGTACAGGTGATCGCGGTGACCGGCGGTAAGGGCGGAGTCGGCAAAACCAATGTGGCGGTGAATCTGTCCCTGGCCCTAGCCGACCTCGGGCGGCGGGTGATGTTGATGGATGCCGACCTCGGCCTGGCAAACATCGATGTGCTGCTCGGCTTAACGGCGAAGCGCACCTTGGCCGACGTCATCAGTGGCGAGTGCGAACTGCGCGATGTCCTGCTGCAGGGGCCGGGCGGTATTCGCGTAGTTCCGTCGGCCTCGGGCACACAGAGGATGCTGCACCTCTCGCCGCTGCAGCATGCCGGGCTGATCCAGGCGTTCAGCGAGATCAGTGACAACCTCGACGTGCTGGTGATCGATACCGCCGCCGGGATTGGCGATGCGGTGATCAGCTTCGTGCGCGCCGCCCAGGAAGTCATAGTGGTAGTGGTCGATGAGCCGACTTCGATCACCGACGCCTATGCGCTGATCAAGCTGCTCAATCGCGACTACGGCATGAGCCGTTTCCGCGTGCTGGCTAACCTGGTGCATAGCCCGCAAGAGGGCCGCAACCTCTTCGCCAAACTGACCAAAGTGACGGATCGGTTCCTCGACGTGGCGCTGCAGTACGCCGGCGCTGTGCCCTACGATGAGTCAGTCCGTAAGGCTGTGCAGAAACAGCGCGCTGTCTACGAAGCCTTCCCGCGCTCGAAGTGCGCGCTGGCGTTCAAAGCGATAGCTCAGAAAGTCGACACCTGGCCGTTGCCGGCCAACCCGCGCGGCCATCTGGAGTTTTTCGTCGAGCGTTTGGTGCGGCGGCCGACCGCTGATTCGGCCGCATAACAGCGGCCACTGGGCTGTGTAGGTATAGCAAGGCTCGGGCGCGGGACTCCCTACGCCACCGGCCTTGGCGGTTTCGCCTTTAGCCAGTAGGCCTTCCTGCTGCTGATTTCGCTCATCAACGGGTTACAAGCTGTCGAAAATGCCCGCTTCGGGGGGCAGGGCATGGCATGTATAATGCCGCCCCGTCCGGGTCGGCCGCGCACTGAACCTGCGTCAATATAGCGGCCAAGCCTGCTCGGACTTGATAGCCAGAAGCTTGAATACCCCTAAGGTCGCCATGCTGTGAATAGCCCTTTACTCGAAGCTGTGGCGCTCGTCTGCGAGCGGGATTGGCGCATGCTCTTCGAGCGGCTCGACCTGCGCCTGGCTGCCGGTGAAATGTTGCAGGTATCCGGCCCCAATGGCAGCGGCAAGACCAGCCTGCTGCGTTTGCTGGCCGGATTGATGCAGCCTACCGCCGGCGAGGTGCGCCTGAATGGCCAGGCACTGATTCGGCAGCGTGCTGAATTAACCCGCAATCTGCTGTGGATTGGCCATGCCGCCGGGATCAAGGGCTTGCTGACCGCCGAGGAGAACCTCGCCTGGCTGTGTGCGTTGCATCGTCCCGCCGAGCGTGGCGCGATCTGGCAGGCGCTTGAGGCCGTCGGACTGCGCGGTTTCGAGGATGTTCCCTGCCATACCTTATCGGCTGGTCAGCAGCGTCGAGTCGCCCTGGCTCGGCTGTATCTGGATGCACCGCCGCTGTGGATTCTCGATGAGCCGTTCACCGCGCTCGATAAGCAAGGCGTGGCTCAACTGGAAAGCCATCTGGCTCGTCATTGCGAGCAAGGTGGCCTGGTGGTGTTGACCACCCACCACGCGCTGGCGGTGAAGCCGGCGGGCTATCGCGATCTCGATTTGGGGCAGCGCAATCCATGAGCAATGTCTTCACCTTGCTCGTCGCCCGTGAGGCGCGCCTGCTGTTTCGCCGCCCGGCGGAGCTGGCCAATCCGCTGGTGTTTTTCGCCATAGTGATCGCCCTGTTCCCGCTCGCCGTCGGGCCGGAGACCCAGTTGCTGCAAACCCTGTCGCCCGGTTTGATCTGGGTTGCTGCGCTACTGGCGGTGCTGCTGTCGCTGGATGGCTTGTTTCGTAGCGATTTCGAAGATGGCTCGCTGGAGCAGTGGGTCCTTTCGTCGCACCCCTTAGCGCTTCTGGTGTTGGCCAAGGTGCTGGCACACTGGCTGTTTTCCGGTTTGGCATTGGTCTTGCTCGCACCTTTGCTGGCGTTGATGCTCGGCCTGCCGGCGCGCTGCCTGCCGGTCTTGCTGCTGACGCTATTGCTGGGCACGCCGGTGTTGAGCCTGCTCGGCGCCGTGGGTGCGGCGTTGACCGTAGGCCTCAAGCGTGGCGGCCTGTTGCTGGCGCTGCTGATTCTGCCGCTGTACATCCCGGTGCTGATTCTCGGCAGCGGGGCGTTGCAGGCGGCCCTGCAAGGATTGCCGGTGGTCGGTTACTTATTGTGGATGGGCAGTCTCACTGCGTTAGCGGTCACACTGACTCCTTTTGCGACAGCCGCCGGCCTGTCTATCAGCGTCGGCGAATAAAAATGAATTGGTTACCGTGATGAATTGGACTTGGTTTCACAAATGGGGCTCGCCCAAATGGTTCTACGACATCAGTGGTCGCTGGTTGCCCTGGCTGACGCTGGCCGCCGTGTTGCTGATCGGCGTGGGACTGGTGTGGGGGCTGGTTTTTGCGCCGCCGGATTACCAGCAGGGCAATAGCTTCCGGATCATCTACATCCATGTGCCGGCGGCCATCCTCGCCCAGTCCTGTTACCTCATGCTGGCGGTGGCCGGCGTGGTGGGGCTGGTGTGGAAGATTAAGCTGGCGGATGTGGCGTTGCAGGCGGCCGCACCTATCGGTGCCTGGATGACCGTTATCGCGCTGCTGACCGGCGCCATCTGGGGCAAACCGACCTGGGGCTCCTGGTGGGTCTGGGATGCGCGGTTGACCTCGATGTTGATCCTGCTGTTTCTGTATTTCGGCGTGATCGCCCTCGGGCATGCCATCAGCAATCGCGACAGCGCGGCCAAGGCTTGCGCGGTGCTGGCCATAGTCGGGGTGATCAACATCCCGATCATCAAATACTCGGTGGAGTGGTGGAACACCCTGCACCAGGGCGCCACCTTCAAGCTCACCGAGAAGCCGGCGATGCCGGTGGAGATGTGGCTGCCGCTGTTGCTCATGGCGCTCGGCTTCTACTGTTTCTTCGGCGCCGTATTGCTGCTGCGCATGCGCCTGGAAGTGCTCAAGCGCGAGTCGCGCAGCAGTTGGGTCAAGGCCGAAGTGGTGAAACAAGTGGGGCTGGAGGGCGTACGATGAGCTTTACCTCCTTCGGCGATTTTCTCGCCATGGGCCAGCATGCCTTGTATGTCTGGTCGGCCTATGGCATTGGCCTGACGGTGCTGGCTATCAACGTCGCGATGCCGATTCTGGCGCGTCGCCGTTACCTGCAAGAAGAGGCGCGTCGTTTGCGCCGGGAGCGTCAGAAGTGAATCCGCTGCGTAAGAAGCGTCTGTTTATCATCCTCGGCATTCTGGCCGGCGTCGGGGTCGCCGTCGCACTCGCGCTCAGCGCCCTGCAGCAGAACATCAATCTGTTTTACACCCCGACGCAGATCGCTAATGGCGAAGTACCGCATGACACCCGGATTCGCGCCGGCGGCATGGTCGAAAAGGGCTCCTTGAAGCGTTTCGGCGACTCGCTGGACGTGCAATTCGTGGTCACCGACTTCGCCAAGAATGTCACCATCCACTACCGCGGCATCCTGCCGGATCTGTTCCGTGAGGGGCAGGGCATAGTCGCTTTGGGCAAGCTGAATGCCGACGGCGTGCTGATCGCCGACGAAGTGCTGGCCAAGCACGACGAAAAGTACATGCCACCGGAAGTGACCAAGGCTCTCAAAGACAGCGGCCAGTATCAGTCCATGCAGTCGGACGCCATGCAATCGAAAGAGGGGGCGCAATGATGTCTGGCTTGATGCCTGGTTTGATAGTGCCCGAACTGGGCCACCTGGCGATGATTCTGGCCCTGTGCATGGCGCTGGTGCAGGCCACGCTGCCGATGATCGGCGCCTGGCGTGGCGATCACCAGTGGATGAGGCTGGCGCAGCCTGCGGCCTGGGGGCAGTTTGCCTTTCTGCTGTTTGCTTTTGCCTGCCTGACCTACGCCTTCATGGTCGACGACTTCTCGGTCGCCTATGTCGCCAACAATTCCAACAGCGCCTTGCCCTGGTACTACAAGTTCAGCGCCGTGTGGGGCGCCCACGAAGGCTCCTTGCTGCTGTGGGCATTGATCCTCGGTGGCTGGACCTTCGCGGTGTCGATCTTCTCCCGGCAGTTGCCGGATGTGATGCTGGCCCGCGTGCTGGGTGTGATGGGGATGATCAGTATCGGCTTCTTGCTGTTCCTGATCGTCACCTCCAACCCCTTCGAACGCCTCCTGCCGCAGAGCCCGGTGGACGGCCGCGATCTCAATCCGCTGCTGCAGGACATCGGCCTGATCGTCCATCCGCCCATGCTCTACATGGGCTATGTCGGCTTCTCGGTCGCCTTCTCCTTCGCCATCGCCGCCTTGCTCGGCGGTCGCCTGGATGCGGCTTGGGCGCGCTGGTCGCGGCCGTGGACCATTGTCGCCTGGGCCTTCCTCGGTATCGGCATCACCCTGGGCTCCTGGTGGGCTTATTACGAATTGGGCTGGGGCGGCTGGTGGTTCTGGGACCCGGTGGAAAATGCCTCCTTCATGCCCTGGCTGGTCGGCACCGCGCTGATCCACTCGCTGGCGGTGACCGAGAAGCGTGGCGTGTTCAAAAGCTGGACCGTGTTGTTGGCGATTGCGGCGTTTTCGTTGAGCCTGCTGGGCACCTTCCTGGTGCGCTCCGGCGTGTTGACCTCGGTGCACGCCTTCGCCTCCGATCCCGAGCGCGGCGTATTTATCCTGGCCTTCCTGTTGCTGGTGGTCGGTGGCTCGCTGACGCTGTTCGCCCTGCGTGCGCCGGTGGTCAAGAGCCACGTGGGTTTCGCCCTGTGGTCGCGGGAGATGCTGCTGCTGGGCAACAACCTGGTGCTGGTGGTCGCCGCCTCGATGATCCTGCTCGGCACCCTCTATCCCCTGGTGTTGGACGCCTTGACCGGCGCCAAGCTGTCGGTCGGCCCGCCGTACTTCAATGCGCTGTTCGTGCCGCTGATGAGCCTGCTCATGCTGGTGATGGCGCTGGGAGTGATAGTGCGTTGGAAGGACACACCGCTGAAGTGGCTGATCGGTATGCTCAGTCCGGTGCTGCTGTCCAGCGTGGTGTTGGGCGGTGTCGCGTCCCTGCTGGTGGCGGATTTCCACTGGGCGGTGCTGGCGGCCTGCCTGCTGGCGGCCTGGGTGGTGTTGGCTGGCGTGCGCGATCTGCTCGACAAGACTCGCCACACCGGCCTGCTCAAAGGCATTCGCGGCATGAGCCGCAGCTACTGGGGCATGCAGGTGGCGCACCTCGGCATCGCCGTCTGCGCCCTCGGTGTGGTGCTCTCCAGCCAGAACAGCGCCGAGCGCGATCTGCGTCTGGAACCGGGCGAGTCGATGGAGCTGGGTGGCTATCGCTTCCTCTTCGAAGGCGCGGAGCACTTTGAAGGCCCGAACTTCACCTCGGATAAGGGCACGGTACGGGTGATCGAGGACGGCAAGGAAGTCACCGTGCTGTACCCGGAAAAGCGTCTCTACAGCGTGCAGAACTCGGTGATGACCGAAGCCGGCATCGACGCCGGCTTCACCCGCGACCTCTACGTCGCCCTCGGTGAGCCGCTGGAAAATGGCGCCTGGGCTGTGCGGGTCCACGTCAAGCCCTATGTGCGCTGGATCTGGTTCGGTGGCCTGTTGACCGGTTTTGGCGGCTTGCTGGCGGCGTTCGATCGGCGCTACCGGGTGAAAGTGAAAACCCGTGTGCGGGATGCCTTGGGTCTGACTGGAGCGCAAGCATGAAGCGGGCGATCTTGCTGTTGCCGCTGGCGATCTTCCTGATTGGCGCGGTGTTTCTCTATCGTGGTCTGTTCCTCAATCCGTCCGAACTGCCTTCGGCCCTGATCGGAAAACCTGTGCCGGCGTTTTCCCTGCCGGCAGTGGAGGGCGAGCAGACCCTGACCCAGGCCGATCTGCTCGGCAAGCCGGCGTTGCTCAACGTCTGGGCGACCTGGTGCGTGGCCTGCCGGGTCGAACATCCGATGTTGAACAAGCTGGCTCAGCAAGGCGTGCGGGTCTATGGCGTCAACTACAAGGACGACAACGCCGCCGCGCTGAAATGGCTGAAGGAATTCCACAATCCCTACCAACTGAATATCCGCGACGAGCAGGGCAGCCTGGGTCTGAACCTGGGCGTCTATGGCGCGCCGGAGACCTTCCTGATCGACAGCCAAGGCATCATCCGCCACAAGTTTGTCGGCGTGATCGACGAACGCGTCTGGCGCGAACAGCTGGCGCCGCTCTATCAGGGTCTGGTCGACGAGGCGGGCCAATGAAGCGCTGGCTTAGCGCGGCCGCAGTCATAGCCGCACTGGGCCTGAGCCTGATCGGCGTCGCGCAGGCGGCTATCGATACCTACGAGTTCGCCGATGAGGCCGAGCGCGCACGCTTTCGCCAGCTGACCCAGGAGCTGCGCTGCCCCAAATGCCAGAACCAGGACATCGCCGACTCTAACGCCCCGATTGCCACCGACCTGCGCCGGGAAATCGTTCGCATGCTCGGCGAGGGCAAGAGCAACGAGCAGATCGTCGAGTTCATGGTCGATCGCTACGGTGAGTTCGTTCGCTACAAGCCGGCGCTGAATGCCCGTACCTGGTTGCTTTGGTATGGCCCGGCGGGCCTGCTGATCGCTGGCCTGCTGGTGATGGGTGTGCTCGTGCTGCGCCGTCGCAGGGAAGCCGCCGCGGGTGTCGCCACGCTTTCCGCCGAGGAGCGTGCGCGCCTCGACGCACTTTTAAACTCAGAGCATGCGGATAAAAAACACCCATGATTGATTTCTGGCTCGCCGCCGGCCTGCTGTTGCTGGTGGCCTTGGCTTTTCTGCTGATCCCCGTGTTGCGTGGCCGCCGTGCCCAGGCCGAGGAAGACCGTACCGCCCTCAACGTGGCCCTCTATCAGGAACGTCTGGCCGAGCTGGAAGCTCAGCAGCAGGCCGGCGAGCTCGGCACTGAGCAACTGGACGCCGGTCGCACCGAAGCGGCCCGTGAGTTGCTGGCCGATACCGAAGGCACCGAGCAAGAGCGCAGCTCGCGCCTGGGTAAGCTGACCCCGTTATTGGCCGCCGTGCTGGTGCCGTTGATGGGGGTTGGTTTTTACCTGCACTGGGGCGCCAGCGACAAAGTCGAATTGGCCCGTGAGTTCGCCCAGCAGCCACGCACGGTCGAGGAGATGACCGCGCGCCTGGAGCAGGCCGTCAAGGCCCAGCCGGATTCCGCCGAGGCCTGGTATTTCCTCGGTCGCACCTATATGGCCCAAGATCGCGCTGCCGACGCGGCGAGTGCGTTTGAGCGGGCCGTTGGCCTGGCCGGGCGTCAGCCCGAGTTGTTGGGTCAACTGGCCCAGGCGCTGTATTTCGCCAAGGGTAAAAAATGGTCGGCGGAGCTGCAGGCGCTGACCGATGAAGCCTTGCAGGCCAATCCGGAGGAGGTCACCAGCCTTGGCCTGCTGGGTATTGCGGCGTTTGAGGACAAGCGCTTCAAGGATGCGATTGGCTTCTGGGAGCGCTTGGCGGTTCTGCTGCCGGCCGGTGATGCGTCGCGCAGCGCGATTGAGGGGGGGATCGAGCGCGCCCGGGAACGGCTCGCAGCGGGCGAAACCCTGCCCGAGCCGGCTGCGCTGGCCACGGTTGCCGCGCTCAAGGTACGGGTGGAACTGGCGCCGGCGCTGCAAGGCAAAGTCCAGCCCACTGACACGGTATTCGTCTTCGCCCGCGCCGCCTCCGGCCCGCCGATGCCGCTGGCGGTCAAGCGCCTGACCGTGGCCGACCTGCCGGCGGAAGTCAGCCTGTCGGATAGCGACGCGATGATGCCGCAGCTGAAACTCTCCAACTTCCCTCAGGTCTTACTGGTAGCCCGTGTGTCACGCGCGGGAAATGCCAAGGCGGGCGAGTGGATCGGTCGCAGTCAACCCTTGGCTAGCAGCACAGCGGATCGGCAACAGCTGACTATCGATACGGCGGATGGCCCGGCGCAATGAAAACTACTATTCGTCTCGGTTTAGCGGTGCTGCTGTTGGCGTTGGCCGGTTGTACGGTACCTGTGGTGCAGCAGCCGATCCCGCAAGAACCGCGCGGCACCCAACAACCACCCAGCAAGCCCGCACCCAGCACAAAACCGCGCAGCACGCAGCAACCGAGCCAGCCGATCCCGCCGCAACCGCAACCCAGCACGCGGATGAAGGCCCACCCACACTTTGCCCCGCCGCCTGGGGTGAGCAGCTATTGGGATAACAAACTGGGGGTCTACGTGTTGGAGGGGGCTAAAGGCATCTACTACCGCGAGCGCACCTACTACCGCTGGGACAACGGTTGGAGTTGGGCCAGCAATCCGCAAGGGCCTTGGCTACCCACCGACAGCAGCGGTGTGCCGCCGGGTTTGAGCCGGCAATATCCGCAGTAGGCACGCCTATGTACCCGTTAAATGTTGAGCAGGGCTGCAGCTCTTCGTAGGAGCAAGTGCTGTTCGCGAAAGGGATGTAGGCTGGGTAGAGCCGTTTTTCGGCGAAACCCAGCAACGGGTCGAGCTGGGTTTCGCGGCACTCTAGCCAGCCTACGGTTTTGCGCTTTCCCAATGAGCGCTCTGCAACAGCAGACTCAGACATAGCCAAACCTTTCGCTTCAGCCGGAGTGGCCCATGTGCTGGGCCGCCAGCCATTCCTGGCGGAAGCTCGCGACCAATTGCGCGGAGGGCATCGCGCGTAGTCGTGGCAAGCCTTCGCCACCCAGAACGCCAGACATTCCGCATCCCCAGCTGCAGCGCCCGCCCGGCGGATATCACCGCTCAGGCTGTTTTGTGCCGGGTAGGGCGCTGGCAGCGAAAGAACGCGTGAGCCAAGGCATAGACGCCGGACAGGCTTTTGAGACTATCGGTCAGGCTCGGCAGAAACTCCGCATTGCGCCCGCCGCGCCGCTTGCCGCACACGGTGCGCGAACGATCATGTCATCCGAGGTGAAAGGCGAGGTCGAATCTGACGTGCTATCGACGATGGCATCGATGGGCCGCCGAAGTGGTGGTGGAGGCGGTGCGGGCTAAGGTCAGCGGGGCCGTGGAACACGTCAGGCGGATCGAAGTGAGCATGCGTTTATTCCTTGGCTGAGACAGACGGGTAGCCTGGTTATGTGGTCGTATCCAGACCGCTTGGTCGACTTTCAGCTCGAGAGCCAGCAGCCATGGGCTAGGCGCCAGCCAGGCACTCATTTGACGGCAATAGCCCTTGCCTTAAGGGGGATTTGCTGGTGCACTCCGCGTTTATTTAGCTTGCGGCACCCGGCACCCGAATCGGTTTTCGGTTGCATGTGACGGACAAAACATGATCATTCTTGTTGGTTCAAAAATCGACCAATCGACCATCCAGGCTTCTCTGGGCAAGCCTGAATACAGCTATTTTTTTCTGATGAAAGACTTTATGCCCGCGCTTGAGCAAATCGGTACGGTCATCCTGGTTAAAAGTCTGGTTGAAATCGAATCGCTTTATGCGCGCTACCGCGCGGAAGGGCAGCCAATCATTTTTCTGAACTTCAGTCCGCCGCACCAAGTTCCGTTGGGTTTGGAATGTCCGACGGCTACTGTGTTCGCTTGGGAGTTCGATAGCCTGCCTTCCATGGCCTGGGACGAGGATCCCCGGAACGATTGGCGTCATGTGTTCGCCCATACCATTGGCGCGATCACTACCAGTCAGGAGACGGCCCTGCTGGTGGATAACGCAATGCAAGGAAGTTTTCCTGTTATTGCCCTACCTGCACCGATTTGGGATCGTTATGCCTGCCTTGCATCTCAGGATGGACTTTCTCCTGATCTAGGGGCTCGCCAGTTTCCATTTGCCGGCATCGTCATCGACAGCCCGGTTTTGGGACTCTCCGCGGATGGTCTGGTACGCAAGCCAGAACCTGCTGCGAAAGCGCCAGAGCCTGCTACGGAAGCGCCCGAGCCTGCAGCAGAGCTCGATCTTTCGTCTGCAACTCGCCGCGTCGAGGCCTGGCAGCTCAGCAAAGCGCTGCTGACGGGGTGGTGGCGCGAGATTCACCGGCCTCTTGAGCCCGTTGCGGCTATTTCTCAGTCGTCAAATGAGCCGCTCCTGGAACCGCAGGAGCCTGATGAGCCGCAACAACCAGAGGAGCCCGAAGCCAAACCTGAGCCACGCCTCATCGGCGTCAATGGAGTCGTCTACACCACCGTGCTCAACCCGGCTGACGGGCGCAAGAACTGGGTCGATCTGATTACCGCATTTTGCTGGGCTTTCAAGGACACCGACGATGCCACGCTGATCGTGAAAATGATCCATCACGATCTGGAGCACTACCGCGTCGTCCTGATGACGCTGTTGTCGCGTCTGGCTCCTTTCCGTTGTCGTGTGGTGGTGCTGCACGGCTTCCTGGAGGACGAGCAATACCAGGCGCTCATCAGTGCCAGCAGTTACTACGTGAACGCCTCGTCCGGTGAAGGGCTGTGCTTGCCATTGATGGAGTTCCTCTCGAGTGGCAAGCCGGTAATTGCTCCGGACCACACGGCAATGGCGGATTATCTGAACGAGCAGGTAGCCTTCGTTCTCAAGTACTCGCTGGAGCCAACCTGTTGGCCGCACGACCCCACTGGCATGCTGTTCACGCACCGGCATCGACTCAATTGGCAATCATTGCTGGAAGCCTTCCAGAGCAGCTATCTGGTGGCACGTAACAACCCCGCGCACTATCAAAGCATGTCGAGCAATGCTTACCAGCAGATGCGCAGTTTTGCCGCGGTTGAGCGCGTCAGTGAAGCGCTCAAGGCATTCTTGCACAAGGTTCTGACTGCCGGGGCTGCGAAACCAGAAGTCTGGACGCCAAAGAGTCTGGACCTATGAAGTTCCTGGTCTATTCGGAAATCACTGCAGCGCGAATTGCGGTAAGCCTGGGTTTGCCAGAGTACAGCTATTACTTTGTCCTGCGCGACTTCATGCCGGTGCTGCAGGAGCTGGGGGATGTGCAAGTCATTGAGCGGCCCGAAGTGGAGGTCGATCGGTTATACGATGAGGCCTGCGCGGCTGGCGAGCGCTGCCTGTTTCTTTCATTCTCTCCACCGCAAAAAACGCCTCTCAACTTGCGTTGCCCGACGATCCCGGTCTTCGCCTGGGAATTCGACAGCATCCCGAATGAGCACTGGCTGGATGAGCTGAGCCAGGACTGGCGTTATGTGCTGGAAAAATGCGGTCGCGGTATTACCCATTCAGGCCTCACCGTCCAAGCGGTAAAAGCTGAAATGGGCGAGAGCTTCCCGGTGATTTCCATCCCTTCGCCGGTATGGGACAAGTACCAGTCACTGCGCGAACAGCCGGCGGTCCAGCCGCTGCAGCAGGGCATGCGGATCCGGGTGCGCTCGGGCGTGGTATTGGATACCCACGATGTTGCCCTCGAACCCTATATGCCTGGCCCCGACGCGGTGGCCAAGGCTGTCGCTGCTGCAAGAACTCGCGAGCAAACGGACAGCCCGCCTGCTGCCCAAACAGCAACGCAGGTAATTCAACCATCCCGCCAGCAATCACGGCTGCAGATTAGCCGTCGCTATCTTGGCGAATGGTATTTACGCGTCCTGCGCGAGCTCCTGCCCTGGTTGCCCGATCCTGCTCAGTTAGCCGCACCGACAGCAGTAGAGCTGGTGATAGAGTCTGACGACAAGCGACTCGAACCGCGTAATCCGGTTGAGCCCTCCTCACTGCCCAAGTCGGGAGTCAACCCACGGACACCACAATGGGTATTGAACGAATGTAGCTTTGAGCTTTCAGGTGTCGTGTTCACGGCACTGTTCAACCCCTACGATGGGCGCAAGAACTGGGTCGACATGCTCACGGCTTTTTGCGCGGCATTCAAGGATACTGCGGACGCCACGCTGGTGTTCAAACTCGGCCACCACGAGTACCAATCTGCGCTGAATGACATGCTGATGTGCATGGCGCGGATGCCCAAGTTCAAGTGCCGAGTGGTGTTGCTGCAGGGGTTTCTTGAAAAGGCCGAATTCGACAGCCTGATACGCGCCAGCGCTTTTGTGGTCAACGCCTCACACGGCGAGGGGCAATGCCTGCCGTTGATGGAGTTTCTCTCCTGCGGTAAACCGGCGATCGCGCCGCGCCATTCGGCGATGCTTGACTACATCGACAGTGAAGTGGCCTTTGTTGTCGATAGCTGGCTGGACGCGACGGCCTGGTCGCACGATCCTCGCCTGGCCTATCGGACCTGTCGCCACCAAATCGACTGGGCCTCACTGGTTCGTGCCTATTGTGCGGCCTACCAGTGCGTGCGCAACGAGCCATCGCGCTACACACAGATGTCGGCTGCTGCGATCGAACGCATGCGCGGACACTGCTCCCAAGCGGTTGCCATGACGCGCTTGGAGGATTTCCTGAACCTTGACGAGGCGCTCAGCCAATGAATCAATTCGATTTATTCCGCCGCCTGGCCGGGATGGAAAGCGACCCGCGCTCCATCGAAGAGATCTGGAAGGAGACTTCCAGTCAGCCGGACTTCGTCGACTCCCGCGACTGCGGCTTGGTCGATGCAGTGCAGAGTGGCTGGTACCTGGGCGATAGTAACGAGCTGTTCAGAGGTTTTCCGATCAGCGCCGAAGACGCTGTGCTGGATGTCGGCTGCGGCGCCGGTGGCGCCACGCTGTTCTGCGCCAACCGCGGCGCACACGTAGTATTCACCGACGTGGTCGCGGAAAAGATCGAATCGCTGCACGCCAGGGTTGCGCAGACGCCGGCGCGCAAGGCAGAAGGTTTTGTGTCCGACAGCCTCCCGCTACCGGTGGCGGATGCCAGCATGTCGCGGGTGATCTCCATGGAAGTGCTGGAGCACGTCGAAGACCCCGCCGCCTTTATGTGCGAACTGGTACGGGTCGGGCAGCCAGGAGCCCTGTACCTGTTGGCCGTGCCGGATCCGGTTGGCGAAAACATTCAGAAAATCATCGCTCCCCCCTCCCATTTCAAGCAGCCGAATCACATCCACATTTTCGAGCGTGAGGCCTTTGCTCGCTTGGTCACCGATGCCGGGCTGGAGATTGTCCGCCGTGATGCCTACGGCTTCTATTGGACCCTCTGGATGTTCCTGTTCTGGATTTCTGCCAAGGCGGAAGGCTTCGAGCTTGACGGAGCCTCTCACGACTTCGTGAAACCACCCTATCCACCGTTGCTGAATGACTGGGCCAAGCTTTGGCACCAGGTCATCAAGATGCCAGAGGCGGCACCGATGAAGCAGGCGCTGGATCAGTTGCTGCCGAAAAGCCAGGTGATTGTTGCGCGCAAGCCGGAGAATCGCTGAGATGAGTAGGCGTATCGCCGACATTGAGGTGCTGCGGGCGATCGCCGTGCTGTTCGTGGTGTTTCAGCATACAGCGAACCTGTTCCCTTGGGCATCGCCGACGCTGGAGGTGCTGTATGCCTACCTTGGAGGCATGTTCGGGGTCGATCTGTTTTTCGCCGTGTCTGGTTTTGTCATCGCCCGCGACCTGATCCCGCGCCTGCTCGGCGCGCCCGATCGGGCGGCAGCCTGGAAGACCATGCTAGCGTTCTGGGTGCGGCGGATCTGGCGTATCTGGCCCTCAGCCTGGCTGTGGCTGGGCGTGATTCTGCTGGCGGTACTGGTATTCAATCGGAGTGACGCGTTTGGCAGCTACGAGGCCAACTTGCAGGCGACCTTTGCTGGAATTTTTCAGTACGCCAATGTGCGGTTCGCGCAGACTTTCATGGTGCGCGAGTTCGGCGCCAGTTTCGTCTACTGGAGTCTATCGCTGGAGGAGCAGTTCTATCTGCTGTTTCCCTTCCTGGTCGTGCTGTTCAGGCGCCGCTTGGTCTGGTTGCTGATAGCCATCGCGCTGGTGCAGATCTGCCTACCCCGTCAGCATCTTTACCTGATGATGTTCCGCACCGATGCGCTTGCGCTAGGCATTTTGCTCGCCCTATGGAGTGGCAAGGCCTCGTGGCAGGCCATACTGCCGGTGTTCTCCGCCTTGGGCGGGCTGGGGCGTATGGTGCTCGTGCTGGGCTGCGTCGGTGTCATGGCGCTGCTCAGCAGTCTTCTCGACCTGACCCGTTATGCTCTCGGCATCATCGCCGTACTGTCGGCGCTATTGGTCCTGATGGCCTCCTATGACCGTGACCTACTGTTACCTCCTGGCCGACTCAAGGCGCTGCTGGTCTGGATAGGCGAACGTTCCTACGCGATCTACCTGATCCATGTACCGGCCTTCTACGCCACGCGCGAGCTGTTTTATCGCGTCTATCCCGAGCAGGTCGCCTCCGTTCAACTTACGGCCGCCTACCTGGCCTGTGCTCTGGTCATATTGCTGGTGGCGGCGGAATTGAATTTCCGCCTGCTCGAGACGCCGCTGCGTAGGCGCGGCGCCGTTGTGGCCGCACGGGTACTGCGGCCCGCACGCCACGACAACGGCTCCGAAGCGGCTCTCCTGGGCGCCGTAGCTATTTCCTCCGCCGAACTCACTGCTAAGGTCTAGTCATGCTGGAATCCCTGAAACGGCTCATACGTCCCACCCCTGCCGAGCCGGCTCCTTTACCGGCAGAGGCGACACAAGATACCCAGGAGATACCCGACAATTCGACGCTGACGGATGCCTACTTGAGTGGCTGGTTCCGCCGTGACAGCGGTGAGCTGTTCGAAGGCTTCCCGATCAATGCCGAAGACACTGTGCTGGACATCGGTTGCGGCGATGGGCCTTTCGCCCAGTTCTGCGCGGAGCGCGGGGCGGAAGTGATCTTCGCCGACATTGACGCCGAGAAGGTTGCGGCGGTCGAGGCGATGCTGAAGCAGTCGCCGGCCCGAGCTGTGATTCCCCTGGTCACCGATGCGAATCCGATTCCGCTGCCGGCTGCGCGGGCGAACAAGATTATTGCGATGGAAGTACTCGAGCATGTGGACGATCCGGCCCAGTTCATGGCCGAACTGGTGCGGGTGGCGCGGCCCGGCGCGCAGTTCCTGATTACCGTGCCCGATCCCCTCGGCGAGAGTGTGCAGAAGAAGCTGGCACCGGCCGCCTATTTTGAACACCCGAACCACATCCGGGTATTCCAGCGCGAGGAGTTCGAACAACTGATCCTGGATGCCGGTCTGGTCATCGAGCGGCGTGCCGATTACGGTTTCTACTGGTCGATCTGGTGGTTCTTGTTCTGGGCCTGCAAGCAGGATCTCTCGCCGCCCTGGCACCCGCTGTTGGAGAGCTGGACCCACACCTGGAACATGCTGCTGTCGATGCCCGACGGCCCGCGCATCAAGAAAGCGTTGGACGAGGCGATGCCAAAGAGCCAGGCGATCATTGCCCGTAAACCTGACCTCTAACGACGTGTGAAATCTTGAAGATGAGCAGTAAGAAGAATCTTGAAATCGAATACCTGCGGGCCATTGCCATTGGTCTGACATTACTTAGTCACCTGCCGATTTTGCTGCCTTTCCATCAAACGTTTTTAAATACACTGTTCGCGGTGTACATGCCATGGAGCGGTGTCGATCTGTTCTTCTGCATCTCAGGCTATGTAGTCAGCAAGGCATATCTCGATTTTTTCGATGAGCGCAGGGACAAAGGCGAGTTCTGGTTGGCTGCACAAAGTTTCTGGATTCGCCGGATCTACCGCCTTCTGCCCACAGCCTGGCTGTGGATTCTGATCCCGCTGCTTCTCTCGATCTTTTTCAATCAATCCGGCGTTTTCGGTTCTTGGTACGACAACCTGCGCAGCCTAATTGCGGTCATGACGTTTAGCGGGAATCTGGCCAATCAATACGGCGCGACGTTGGGGCCGAACCCGGTTTACTGGAGCCTGGGGCTTGAAGAGCAGTTCTATTTTATTTTTCCGCTATTTCTTCTTTTTGTAACCAGCCCACGCTGGCGGGTAATTGTGCTGTTGGCATTAATTGCTTTCCAGTTTCTCATCGATCGAAACCCATTTGGCTCACCTGGCAGCGCGCTAGCGGCGTCATTCCGCCTGGATGCAATGATGTGGGGGGTGTTGATCTGCATGTTTTCACGCTCGCTGATCTACAAGCAGTATGAGCCGGTATTTCTCAAGGGTTCTCCAATTCGAGTGTTGGGACTCAACTTGCTGTTGTTGTATATGCTCGGCGCGATTCCGGGACAGATGATTGCGACGCCGATAGCGGTGGGGTTGATCGCCATTGTTTCCGCTCTTCTGGTATTTATGGCCAGCTTCAATGCTGGTTATATCTTTAGCCCGCCCTTGCTTTCTAGTTTCTTGCAGTGGATGGGGTCCCGCTCCTACGGGATGTATGTGATCCATTTTCCGGCATATCACATAAGCATAGAAATATGGCAGCGCTATGCCCCTACACAGGGCCTGGAGTTCAACGGCGGACTGACTGCCGAACTACTCCTTACCGCAGCATTCTTTATCGTGGTGCTATGCGAGTTGAACTACCGCCTGATCGAACAGCCCTTGCGCAGAAAAGGCGCGGAGATCGCCCGGCGGCGCCTGCAACCAGACACTTCAGCGCCACCGCTTGACGCAAGCGCCCAGAGAGCCGCCCAGCTATGAACCGGAGTCTTTTAGTCACAGGGGCCAATGGCTTCGTGGGAAAGCATTTGGTTGCCCTTGAGGCGGCCGGGGGAATGTCGGACTGGCGGCTACAGACCACATCCGCTGGCTTTGATCTCTTGAGCCCAGACAGTATCGACGCCGCCCTGCAAGCGGGCGTGCCTGATGCGGTGATCCATCTGGCCGGCCAGACCTTCGTGCCCGAGGCTTTTCGCGACCCCGCGCGCACGCTGCAGGTCAACTTGATTGGTACGTTGAACCTGCTGCAGGCACTCAAGAACAGGGGATTCAGCGGTACATTCCTGTATGTCAGTTCGGGCGATGTGTATGGCCAGGTCGGCGAGCTCGATCTACCAATCGCCGAGACGCTGGCGCCGCATCCGCGCAACCCCTACGCCGTCAGCAAAGTTTCCGCCGAGCTGTTGTGCCAGCAGTGGAGCTATGCCGAGCCTTGGCGCATCATTGTGGCACGTCCGTTCAACCATATTGGCGCCGGGCAGGGGGAGTCGTTTGTCATCCCCAGCATGGCGCGCCAGATTATTCGAGTTCGCCGGGGTTTGCAGCCCGCTCTCCTGGATGTCGGCGATGTCGACGTGACGCGGGACTTCCTCGATGTCCGCGATGTGATTCAGGCCTACCTGGTTTTGCTGGAGCAAGGCCGCAATGGCGAGGTTTACAACGTCTGCTCAGGGGTGGAGCAGAGGGTGCGCGATCTGATCACGCAGATGGCCAGCCTGGCAGGAGTCGAAGTTGAGCTGGTGCAGGATGCGACCCGATTGCGCCGCGCCGAACAACGACGAGTTGTCGGATCTTCCGACAAATTACAAAAAGAGACCGGGTGGAAACCTGGCATTTCAATCACGGAAACCCTACAGGGCGTGCTCTCTGACTGGGCAGCAAGAGAACTATAAAAATGTCCAAAACTGCTTTGATTACTGGCGTGACGGGTCAGGACGGCGCTTACTTGGCCAAACTGCTGTTGGAAAAGGGCTATGAGGTTTCTGGGCTGGTCGCCAGACGCAGTAGCGATACGCGCTGGCGCCTGCGCGAGCTGGGCGTTGAGGCCGAGATTCGCTATCTCGAGGGGGACTTGGCTGACGCCTGTTCTATTCAGCGCGCGGTGATCAAGTCCAAGCCGCAGGAGATCTTCAACCTGGGAGCCCAGAGTTTTGTCGGCAGTTCCTGGGATCAGCCGGTCACCACCGGGATAGTGGATGGTCTTGGGGTCACTCATCTGCTCGAAGCGATTCGCCAGTTTTCGCCGGAAACCCGCTTCTATCAGGCTTCAACCAGCGAGATGTTCGGCTTGATCCAGGCCGAACGGCAGGACGAGAACACGCCGTTTTATCCGCGCAGCCCCTACGGCGTGGCCAAGTTGTATGGCCACTGGATCACCGTCAACTACCGCGAGAGCTTCGGCCTGCACGCGTCCAGCGGCATCCTGTTCAACCATGAGTCGCCACTGCGCGGCATCGAGTTCGTCACCCGCAAGGTCACCGATGCGGTGGCCCGGATCAAACTGGGCAAGCAGCGTGAGTTGCGTCTCGGCAACATCGACGCCAAACGCGACTGGGGCTTTGCCGGCGACTACGTCGAGGCCATGTGGTTGATGCTGCAGCAGGAGCAGGCGGACGACTATGTGGTGGCCACCGGCGTCACTACCACCGTACGCGACATGTGCCAGCTGGCCTTCGAGCACGTCGGGCTGAATTACCAAGATTACGTGGTGATCGATCCGCAATTCTTCCGCCCGGCCGAGGTGGAGGTGCTGCTGGGCAACCCGGCCAAGGCCGGGCGCAAGCTGGGCTGGAAGCCGCAGACCAGCCTGGCCAGCCTGATCCAGATGATGGTGGAAGCCGATCTGCGCCGTGTTGGCAAGGAGTGAAGCGGCCATGATCATTCCCGTCATTCTCTCCGGTGGCGCGGGTACCCGCTTGTGGCCGGTATCCCGCGAAGGGCATCCGAAGCCGTTCATGCGCCTGCCGGATGGCCAGTCGCTGCTACTGAAGACCTACCTGCGTGCCGCCGGGCTGATTGCCGAGGGTGGCGAGATCGTCACGGTGACCAACCGCGAGCACTATTTCGAAAGCAAGGAGCATTTCGCCGAAGCCAAACTGACTGGCCGGCGCGCGCGTTTTCTGCTGGAGCCGCAGGGGCGCAACACTGCGCCGGCGATTGCCGTGGCCGCCTTGGCCTTGGCGGCCGAGCAGGGCGAGGATGCGGTGCTGGTGGTGATGGCGGCGGATCACCTGATCCACAACCTGGCGGAGTTCAAAACAGCCACCGAGCATGCGGTAGCCTTGGCCCGTCAGGGTTATCTGGTCACTTACGGTATTCGGCCGAACGCACCGGAGACCGGTTTCGGCTACATCGAAGTCGGGGAGCCACTGGATGAGCTCGGTGGCTGCCAAGTAAAACGCTTCGTCGAAAAGCCCGATAGCGTGACGGCCCAAGAGTACCTCGACAGTGGTCGTTTTCTGTGGAACTCCGGCATGTTCTGCTTTACCGCCGGCAGCCTGATCCGCGAGTTGCAGGAGCATGCTTCGGAGTTGCTCGAGCTAGCCCGCGCCTGTGTGGCACAGAGTCCGCTGCAGGACAGCGCCGCGGTGCAGGTGCAGGAGCTGCACGGCGCGAGCTTCGCCGCATTGCCGGACATTTCCATCGACTATGCGGTGATGGAGCGCTCAGCGAAGGTGGCGGTGGTGCCGGCGGCATTCGACTGGAGCGACATCGGCTCATGGGGCGCCCTGTGCCAACTGGTCGAACCGGATGCCGAGCAGAACCGCGCCCAGGGCGATGCGATTTTCATCGATAGCCGCAACACCTATGTACAAAGCCAGGGCCGCCTGATCGCCACCGTGGGCGTGGACAACCTGATAGTGGTGGAGACTGCCGATGCCGTGCTGGTGGCTCGTGCCGACCGGGTGCAGGAGGTGCGCCAGGTGGCCAAGCGCTTGAAGTCGGAGAACCATGAGGCCTATCGCCTGCACCGCACCGTGTCGCGCCCCTGGGGTACCTACACCGTGCTCGAGGAAGGGCCGCGCTTCAAGATCAAACGCATCGTGGTGAAACCCGGCGCCTCACTGTCGCTGCAGATGCACCATCACCGCAGCGAACACTGGATAGTCGTGCAAGGCATGGCCAAGGTGGTCAACGGTGGTGAACCGCAGCTGGTCAACAGCAACGAGTCAACCTTCATCCCGGCCGGGCACAAGCACCGCCTGGAAAACCCAGGGGTGATCGATCTGGTGATGATCGAGGTGCAGAGTGGCGAATACTTGGGCGAAGACGACATCGTGCGCTTCGAGGATCAATACGGCAGGGTTCTGTAATGGCGGTGGGCATGGCTCGCGCGGTATGGAATTACCGCGGTTTTGTTCTGGGCAGTGTCAAGCGCGAGTTCCAGACGCGTTATCGCAATTCGTTGCTCGGTGCCGCCTGGACGATTCTCAACCCGCTGTCGATGATCATCGTCTACACGGTGATTTTTTCCCAGTTGATGAAAGCCCGGCTGCCCGGCGTGGATAACAGCCTGGCCTATGGTATTTACCTGTGCGCCGGGGTTCTCGCCTGGGGCTTTTTCGCCGAGGTGATTGGCCGCAGTCAGGCGGTATTTCTCGAACACGCTAACCTGATCAAGAAGCTGAGTTTTCCGCGCATCTGCCTGCCGCTGATCGTGGTGCTGAATGCCGGGCTGAACTTCGCCATCATTCTGGCTCTGTTTCTCGGGTTTCTGCTGGTGACGCAGAACTTTCCCGGCTGGGCCGTGCTGGGGGTGATCCCGGTGCTGCTCATCCAGGTCGCCTTCTCCATCGGCCTGGGCATCATTCTCGGTGTGCTCAACGTGTTCTTTCGCGACGTCGGGCAGTTTATCGGCATCTTCCTGCAGTTCTGGTTCTGGCTCACCCCCATCGTGTATCCGTTGTCGATTCTTCCCGAAGGTATTCAACCACTGATCGATGCGAACCCCATGGCCGCGCTGATCGCTGCCTATCAGGGGATTTTTGTCTATGGCCAATGGCCGGACTGGTCGGCACTCTGGCCGACCGCGTTGCTCGCGGTGGTGCTCTGCCTGTTGGGCATGCGCCTGTTCCGCAAGCGCTCCGGTGAAATGGTGGATGAACTCTGATGGGCAGTATTCAGGTTACGCAACTGGGCAAGGCCTACAAACAATACCCCACGCGCTGGTCGCGCCTGGCCGAATGGCTCATCCCCTTCTCGGCGCCCCGGCATCAATTGAAGTGGGTGCTGCAGGACGTCTCTTTCCTCGTCAATCCCGGTGAGGCGCTGGGCATTATCGGGATCAATGGCGCGGGCAAGAGCACGCTGCTGAAGATGATCACCGGCACCACTCAGCCAAATGCTGGGCAGATCCAGATTCAGGGCCGTGTCGCCGCGCTGCTCGAGTTGGGCATGGGCTTTCACCCGGACTTCAGTGGCCGGCAGAATGTCTTTATGGCCGGTCAGTTGCTGGGCCTGAGCATGGAAGAACTGAATGCGTTGATGCCCGAGATCGAGGCCTTTGCCGAGATCGGCGACTATATGGACCATCCGGTGCGCACCTACTCCAGTGGCATGCAGATGCGCCTGGCCTTCAGTGTGGCGACGGCGCGGCGCCCGGATGTGCTGATAGTCGACGAAGCCCTGTCGGTCGGCGATGCCTATTTCCAACACAAGAGCTTCGATCGCATCCGCGAGTTTCGCAAGGCCGGTACCACCTTGCTGATCGTCTCCCATGATAGGCAGGCGATTCAGTCCCTCTGCGATCGGGCCATTTTGCTGGCCCATGGCCGGCTGGCGTTGGAAGGGGCGCCGGAAGAGGTGATGGACTTCTACAGCGCCATGCTGGCCGAAAAGGAACAGCAGACGGTCCGTCAGGAGCGCTTGGACAATGGCAAGATCCGTACCATTTCTGGTACTGGCGAAGCCGGCTTCGCCGATATTGCCTTGCTCAATGCCCAGGGGCAGCGGGTCGAGGTGATTGAAGTCGGCAGCAGCGCGACGCTGGAGGTTACGGTCGAGACCCGGGCGCCGATCAGCCGCCTGGTCCTGGGATTTATGATCAAGGACCGCATGGGGCAGGCGATCTATGGGATCAATACCCACCGCCTGCATCGCGTGCTGGAGAACCTGTCGGCCGGCGAGCGCATCGTTTACCGTTTTGCCTTCCCGGCGAACCTGGGTAAGGGCAACTACTCCATCGCCTTGTCCCTTTCACGCTTTGACTCACATCTGGACACCAACTACGAATGGCGCGACTTCGCCTTGGTGTTCCATGTGATCAACATCAATAAGCCCGACTTCGTCGGCTGTGCCTCGCTCGATGCCAGCCTCAGCATCGAGCGCAATGCGCCAGCGCTTGCAAAAATTACCGAGGAAGGAAGCGTTACATGAGATTGCTGATCGAGTGCACCTATGTCTATGACCATCCTCAGGACAACTCCGGGATTCAGCGTGTGGTGCGCAATATCGTCAATAACCTTGACGGCCTAGCCGTTGAGGCTGTCTGTGTGCCGGTGATTCTGAAAAACGACAAGGTATACAGCGTTACCCAACTGAGTCCCTCCCGAGGAGGGCTGTCCGGCATCCAGACCTGGCTGTCGCGTCAGCATGACCGCCTGGGACGCTGGCGCAACCGGGTCTGGCTGTACTATGCGCAGCGTGAACGCAGGTGGCCGTTCCAGTATTCGCCGCTGCTCAGGTTTTTCCTGCGTCTGGCCTGCAAGGCTTTCAGCTTTTGTCTGGCGGTGCCGCAAAAACTGCTGGCGCACCTGTCGCTGCGCTATGTGGACAAGTCACGTGCCCTTGAACTGGAATGCCAACCGGGCGATGTGCTGGTGCTGCTGGACTCTTCCTGGCATGCCGACTTCTTTCCGGTCGCCGAGCGGTTGCAGAAGGACGGCATCGGTATTGTCTCGGTGATCTATGACCTGATTCCACTGACCCATCCGCAGTTCTGCGATGAAGGTCTGGTGCGGGTCTTCGAGCAGTGGTTCGACTGGATCGCGCGCACCGCCGACGGCTTTATCGCGATCTCGCAGACCATCAGCGATCAAGTCCGCAGCGAGGTGCAGTGGCGCCTGGGTCGCGATGTGGCGGCGCGGCGTTGGTTCGATCATTTTCATCTGGGCAGCGAGCTGGACCAAGTCAATCCACGAGCGGTGGTGCGCCAAAGTGTCCAGCGGATGTGCAAAGGCCGTTCGGTCTATCTGATGGTGAGCACCATCGAGCCGCGGAAAAATCACGTCTACCTGCTCAATGCTTTCGAGCGCTTGTGGGGCGAGGGCAGTGAGGTGGCGCTGTGTTTCGTCGGTAAAGTCGGTTGGAAGACTGAAAAGCTGATCGAGAGGGTCAAGCAGCATCCGCAACTGAACAAATGCCTGTTTATGTTCAACGATCTGAGCGACCGCGAACTGGAATATTGCTACAGCCATTCGCGCGCGCTGGTCTTTCCGTCTTACGTCGAGGGCTTCGGCCTGCCGCTGGTGGAAGCCATGCAGCGTGGTTTGCCGGCCATGGCCAGCGATATTCCGGTGTTCCGCGAAATCGGTGGTGATTCCATGGCCTATTTTGGTTTGTCGGAGCCAGAATCCCTGTGCCGACTGGTGCGAAGTTTCGAAGCTACTGGCAACTTCCCGGCGCAGACCTGTTTGAGTCAGTGGTCCTGGTTGTCCTGGCAAGGTTCTGCCACCCAGTTGATCGAGCGAGTTCAACGTCATACCCAGAAGCGGCAAGAAGTACTTTGTGCTGTCAGACCCGATGTCCATATCGGTCGGCCTTAACGCCGCCATTCTGCGTGCGCCGCGGACCGGCATTGGCCACTATCTGACTGAGCTGGTTGCGGCATTATCGGTCTCGGGTGAACTGGAAGTTAACCTGTTTACTGGTTTTGGCTGGCAGTCTGAGCTGCCAACCGCACCCCTGCCGGGCTATTCGCGCTGGGCCGGGCTGGCCAAGCGTTGGGTGCCGAATGCCTATCGGGTGCGCCGCTGGGTCGAGCAGAAACGCTTCGAGGATGGATTGAGGCGTCAGCCTGTCGATCTCTATCATGAGCCCAGCCTCTGGCCGTTCGAATTTGACGGGCCGATGGTGATGACCCTGCACGATCTGACCCATGTGCACTACCCGTACACTCAGCCAGCCGACCGTTTGGTCGAGATCGAGCGGCATGCTGCGCGTGGTGTGGAACGTGCGCAGCGCATTCTGGTCGACTCGCAGTTCATTGGCGACGAGGTCTGCCGCTATTACGGGGTGCCCGCCGAACGGGTAGTGGTTGCGCCGCTGGGTTGCGCCGCGCGCTTTCATCCGCGCACAGCCGAGCAGTTGGCGCCGCGCTTGCAGGCTCTGGACTTGCGCCCCGGAAACTACCTGTTATGTGTTGGTACCCTGGAGCCGCGCAAGAACCTGCAGTTGGCCCTGCGTGCCTATGAGCGCTTGCCGGCGGCGCTGCGCCAGCAGTACCCGTTGGTGATTGCCGGCATGCCGGGCTGGCGTCCCGAGCAACTGGCCGCCCCCTTGCGGCGTGCGCTGGCCGGCGGGCAAGTGCGCCTGCTGGGCTATCAGGACGATACGAGTCTCGCCGAGCTGCTCGCCGGTGCTCGCCTTTTGCTGTTTCCCTCGCTCTACGAAGGCTTCGGCCTGCCAGTGCTGGAGGCCATGGCCAGCGGCACGCCGGTCATCCTCAGCGGCAGTTCGGCATTGCCGGAGGTGGCTGGCGAAGCCGGGTTTTATATCGATCATCAGGATGATCGCGCTTGTGCTGAAGCCATCCGCCTGCTGATCGAGGATCAGGCGCACTGGCAACGGCTGCGCGAGGCCGGTGTGCTGCGCGCACAAGAGTTTTCCTGGGAACGCTGTGCGGCGATTACCGCGAGTGTGTACAAACAAGCCGTGGGGTGCTGATGCGCGTTTTGCATTTTTTCAAAACCTATCTGCCAGAGTCGGTGGGTGGTATCGAGCAGGTGATCTACCAGCTCTGCCAGAGTGGCGTGGCGCAAGGTATCCACAGTGAGGTACTGACCCTCAGCGCCAATCCTGAACCTCGCGAGGTGATGGTGGCCGATCACAAGGTGCATAGGGCCAAGCTGGATCTGCAGATTGCCTCAACCGGCTTTTCCTTCAGCGTACTCAAACGCTTCCGTGCTCTGGCCGCGCAGGCGGACATCATCAATTATCACTTTCCGTGGCCCTTCATGGATCTGGTGCACTTCACTTCGGGCGTGAACAAGCCGATGGTGGTCACCTATCACTCCGATATCGTCCGCCAGAAGCATCTGCTGCGCCTCTACAGCCCCCTGATGCATCGCTTCCTACGGCGCGCCGACCGTATCGTGGCGGCCTCGCCCAACTACCTGGCAACCAGTGAGGTACTCAAGCACTACCGCAATAAAACCGTGGTGATCCCTTACGGTTTGGATCGCAACAGTTATCCCGCCCCCAGTGCGGAGTGCTCGGCAAGCTGGGAGCAGCGATTCGGTCGGCGCTTCTTCCTGTTCGTTGGCGTTATGCGCTACTACAAGGGTCTGCACATCCTGCTCGAGGCCGCCAAAGGCACCGGTTACCCGATCGTCATAGTCGGCGCCGGCCCGCTGGAACAGGAACTGCGAGAGCAGGCGGCCAGCCTGGGGCTGCACCATGTGCACTTCCTGGGACGCCTGGGGGAGGAGGATAAGATCGCCTTGCTGCAGTTATGCACTGCAGTCCTGTTTCCCTCGCATTTGCGCTCTGAGGCCTTCGGTATTTCCTTGCTGGAAGGCGCGATGTACGGCAAGCCGATGATCTCCAGCGAGATAGGCACCGGCACCAGTTATATCAATATCCACGGCGAAACCGGCCTGGTAGTGCCCCCCAGCAACCCTACAGCCTTCCGCGAGGCCATGCGGACACTCTGGGACAATCCTGAGCAAGCCCGGGCAATGGGCGAGAAGGCGAGCCGGCGCTACGAGCAACTGTTCACGTCTGAGCAGATGGGCCGGCAGATGGCGCATCTGTATCGGGAATTGCTGGGCCGCTAGCCAATGCGCGGATGAGCGCACTGGGCTGAGGCTCCCGACTCAACCACGCGACTTGCGCCAGTCGGCTGCCGGGTTGCGCAACAGCCGGCTGCCAGCCTGCACCACCCAGCAAGCGAGGATAAAGGGTGCGGTCAGCGCGGGCAGGCCCAGGGCCGCAAAGCCCGGTTGCAGGAGCAAGGCCAGCACTATGCCGAGCAAGGGTGCCCAGGGCTGACGGCAGTTTTGGCTCAGGGCGATGGCGGCCAGGGCGGCGTTGTAGCCATAGAGTCCGGCCAAGGCGGTTGGCGTTGGCCAGCCCTGCAGTAACGCCAGACCCAGCCCGGCGGCGGAGCCGAGCAGCGCCCAACAGGCGGCCCGGCGGCTGGCCACGAGCAAGCCGGCGAACAGGATCAGGCCGGCCAACGGCTGGTCGAGAAAGATCACCTGGCCCAGGCCGCGAGCGACGGCGGCGCAGAGAGTCAGCCCGTCGATACTCAGTGCCGGGCTAGCAATTGCAACCGCGGGCGTCAACTGCAGGGGCGCGGCGATTACCAGCAGCAACCAGCTCAGCAGAACAAAGGGCGAGGTGTAGGCGGGTAGCCATTGGCGCTGACGCGAACGCTGCAACAGCGGGTTCAGCAGCATGGCGGAAATCCCGCCGCTAGCGATGATCAACAGCGGCAGCAGTGGCGACCAGGCGAATGTGTAGCAGAGCAACAAACCCAGCAGCACGCCGTTGTAGCTGTACAGCCCGGCCTCGATAGCGTCCTCGGCATAGTGCCGCTGGCGTGCCGTCAGCCCTGCGGCGAACCCCCCGAGCAAGGCGCCGCCGAGCAACTGCGGCGCCGCCACCGCGATGGCCAGCAGAATGAGCAGCCCGCACAGCGGGTGCTGTTGCAGGAAGATCTGGCTACAGCCATTGAGCAGGGCCTTGGACTCGCACAAGGTTCGCGTGGGCAGTGATGGGCGGCGCATATCGGCGGTCGTTGAAGAATCGGCAGTCGTTGAATAAAAAGAGGCGTCAGGTGAGGGAACACCGGACGCCTGGAAACTGGCAAAGCCAGATGGGATCAGCGAATCAGTTCCCTCGCCCGAACAGGGCGAGGGGCTGTTTCAGAACAGGTCCTCAGATCAAGGTCTCGATCCGCAGTGTATTGGTCGTCCCCGGTTGGCCAAAGGGCACACCGGCGGTGATCACCACGGTGTCGCCGCGCTGGGCCATGTTCTGCGCCTGGGCGATTTCCAGCGCGGTGCTGGTGACCTCCTCGACCTGGTGCAGACGCTCGTTGACCACCGAGTAGATGCCCCAGGCCACGGTCAAACGCCGGGCGGTGTGGATATTCGGCGTCAGGCTCAGGATCGGCGCCTTCGGTCGCTCGCGCGAGGCGCGCAAGCTGGAGCTGCCGGACTCGGTGTAGTTGATCAACGCCGCCACCGGCAGAATGCCGCTGATTCGACGGATCGCGCAGCTGATCGCATCGGAGGCGGTAGCCTCGGCCTGCGGGCGGCTGACGTCGAGTTGAGCTTGGAAGTCCGGGCCGTTTTCCACCTGGCGGATGATCTTGCTCATCATGCTCACGGCTTCCTGCGGGTAGTCACCGGAGGCGGTTTCCGCCGACAACATCACCGCGTCGGCGCCTTCGGCCACGGCGTTGGCGACGTCCGTGACCTCGGCGCGGGTCGGCGCCGGCGAGAAACGCATGGATTCGAGCATCTGGGTGGCGACCACCACCGGCTTACCGAGTTGGCGGCAGGTGCGGATGATGTCTTTCTGGATACGCGGCACGTTTTCCGCCGGCACTTCCACGCCCAGGTCGCCACGGGCGACCATGATGGCGTCGCAGAGCTTGGCTATGGCTTCGAGCTGCTCGACGGCCGAGGGCTTCTCGATCTTGGCCATCAGGAAGGCGCGGTCACCGATCAGCTCGCGGGCCTCGAGGATGTCTTGCGGGCGCTGGACGAACGACAGCGCGACCCAATCCACCCCGAGCTGCAGGCCGAAATCCAGGTCGCGGCGGTCCTTCGCGGTCAGCGGGCTGAGTTCCAGCACCGCCTCCGGCACGTTGACGCCTTTGCGGTCGGACAGCTCGCCCCCGGCGATGACCTGGGTATCGATGGCGTCGCCATGCTTGGCGGTCACCTGCAGGCGCAGCTTGCCGTCGTCCAGCAGCAGGTTCATCCCTGGCTGCAGGGCGGCGATGATTTCCGGATGCGGCAGGTTGGCGCGCTGCGCGGTGCCGGGTGTCGGGTCGAGGTCGAGGCGGAAGGCCTGGCCGCGCTCCAGATTGACCTTGCCCTCGGCAAAGCGGCCGACGCGCAGTTTCGGCCCTTGCAGGTCCATCAGGATGCCGATCGGATAGTTCAGCTGGCGTTCCACCTCGCGCACCCAGTTGAAGCGCTCGGCGTGGTCGGCATGTTCGCCGTGGCTGAAATTCAGGCGGAACAGGTTTACGCCGGCTTCCACCAACTGACGGATATCGTCGATGCCCTTGATGGCTGGGCCCAGGGTGGCGAGGATTTTTACTTTCTTATTCGGGGTCATTTGGCAGGGCTCTCCAGTATCAGGATGGCGCGGAAGTCGTTGACGTTGGTACGAGTCGGCCCGGTGACGATCAGTTCGTCGAGGGCGGCGAAGTAGCCATAGCCGTTGTTGTTGTCCAGTTCGTCACTGGCGCTGAGGCCCTGGCGGGCGGCGCGGGCATAACTGTCGGGGGTCATCAGGGCGCCGGCGTTGTCTTCCGAGCCGTCGATGCCATCGGTGTCGCCCGCCAGCGCGTAGACGCCGGGCAGGCCTTTGAGGCTATCGGTCAGGCTCAGCAGAAACTCCGCATTGCGCCCGCCGCGCCCGTTGCCGCGCACGGTGACGGTGGTCTCACCGCCGGAGAGGATCACGCAGGGCGGTTTGAGCGGCTGACCGTGCAGGACTATCTGCCGAGCGATACCGGCGTGGACCTTGGCCACGTCGCGGGATTCGCCTTCCAGATCGCCGAGGATCAGCGGAGTAAGACCGGCCTCCAAGGCTTTCGCCGCGGCAGCGTCGAGCGACTGCTGCGGCGTGGCGATCAGCTGGAAGTGGCTGCGGGCCAGGCACGGATCACCGGGTTTGACCGTTTCCGAGCGTGGGTCTTGCAGCCAGGCGCGGACGTGGGCCGGGATCTCGATGGCGTAGCGGCTGAGGATCGCCAAGGCTTCGACCGAGGTGGTCGGGTCGGCGACGGTCGGGCCGGAGGCGATCACCGTGGCTTCATCGCCCGGCACATCGGAAATCGCGTAGGTGTAGACGCTGGCCGGCCAGCTGGCCTTGGCCAAGCGGCCGCCCTTGATCGCCGAGAGGTGCTTGCGCACGCAGTTCATCTCGCCGATGGTGGCGCCGGATTTCAGCAGGGCCTTGTTGATCGCCTGTTTATCTTGCAGGCTCAAACCGGCCGCCGGCAGGGCGAGCAGGGAAGAGCCGCCACCGGAGAGGAGGAAGATCACCCGGTCGCTTTCGCCGAGGTTGTTGACCAATTGCAGTACGCGTTGGGCGACCGCAAGACCGGCGGCATCCGGCACCGGGTGCGCGGCCTCGACCACTTCGATTTTCTGGCAATTGGCGCCGTGGCCGTAGCGGGTCACCACCAGGCCGGAAATCTCGCCCTGCCACTGCGCCTCGATCACTTCGGCCATGGCCGCCGCCGCTTTCCCGGCGCCTATGACGATGACGCGACCCGTGCGGTCGGCCGGTAGATGGTCGGCCAGCACCTGACGCGGATGGGCGGCGTCGATGGCGGTGGCGAACAGTTCGCGTAGCAGGGACGTTGGATTGAAAGACGGATCGGAAGACATAGCAGGGCTCCTGACTTCTGGTTGTGCTGCTGGGCCGATTGCAGTCCGGAGCCGCCGTGGTGCTAACAGCGGTTCGGGACTGGAATCGACCAACCTGGCAGGTAGGCCGTGACTCCGCCTGCCAGGAGGTCGAAACTTTTACTCCCCTCGCCCCGCAGGGCGAGAGGATCAAGCGCTTACTCTTTGCGGATCGAGAAGTTGGCCATGTGCTCCAACCCTTTGATCAGCGCCGAATGGTCCCAGTTGCTGCCGCCGATGGCCGCGCAGGTGCTGAACACTTGCTGGGCGTTGGCGGTGTTGGGCAGGTTCAGGCCCAGCTCGCGGGCGCCGGCCAAGGCCAGGTTGAGGTCCTTCTGGTGCAGGCTGATGCGGAAGCCCGGGTCGAAGGTGCCTTTGATCATACGCTCGCCGTGCACTTCGAGAATCTTCGAGCCGGCGAAGCCGCCCATCAGCGCTTCACGCACCTTGGCCGGGTCGGCACCGTTCTTCGCGGCGAACAGCAGCGCCTCGGCCACCGCCTGAATGTTCAGGGCGACTATGATCTGGTTGGCCACCTTGGCGGTCTGGCCGTCGCCGTTAGCGCCGACGTGGGTGATGTTCTTGCCCATGGCCTGGAACAGCGGCAGGGCGCGTTCGAAGGCCTGCTCGCTACCACCGACCATGATGCTCAGGGTCGCGGCCTTGGCACCCACTTCACCGCCGGACACCGGGGCGTCGAGGTAGGCGGCGCCGGTGGCCTTGATCTTCTCGGCGAACTGTTTCGTGGCCGTGGGTGAAATTGAGCTCATGTCGATCACCACCTTGCCGGCGGCAGCGCCTTCGGTCACGCCGTCCTGGCGGAACAGCACGTCTTCGACCTGCGGCGTATCCGGCACCATGATGATGATGAATTCGGCTTCCTGCGCCACTTCACGCGGGTTGGCCAGGCCAATGCCCTGGTCGCCGATCAGCTCGGCCGGAGCCTTCTCGAAGTGCTCGGAGAAGAACAGGGTGTGCCCGGCTTTTTGCAGGTTCTGAGCCATGGGCTTGCCCATGATGCCGGTACCGATAAATCCGATTTTAGCCATGAGGGTGCTCCTTAAATGGCGTTATGGGTTTTTAACCAGCCGAGGCCGGCAACGGTGGTGGTAGCCGGCTTGTATTCACAGCCGATCCAGCCCTGGTAGCCGATACGGTCCAGGTGCTCGAAGAGGAAGCGGTAGTTGATCTCGCCAGTGCCCGGCTCGTTGCGGCCCGGGTTGTCGGCCAGTTGGACGTGGTTGATCACCGCCAGGTTGCCTTCCAAGGTGCGGGCCAGGTCGCCTTCCATGATTTGCATGTGGTAGATGTCGTACTGCAGGTACAGATTGCTGCTGCCGACCTTCTCGCGAATGGCCAGCGCCTGCTTGGTGTTGTTCAGGTAGAAGCCGGGAATGTCGCGGGTATTGATGGCTTCCATCACCAGCTTGATGCCGGCGGCTTCGAGCTTGTCGGCGGCGAACTTGAGGTTGTCGACGAAGGTTTGTTCGACGCTCGCGCAGTCGAGGCCTTGCGGACGAATACCGGCCAGGCAGTTGATCTGCTGGTTGCCCAGCACTTTGGCGTAGGCGATAGCCTTATCGACGCCGGCGCGGAACTCGGCAACGCGGTCCGGGTGGCAGGCGATGCCGCGCTCACCCTTGGCCCAATCACCGGCCGGCAGATTGAACAGCACCTGGGTCAGTTTGTTGGCATCCAGGCGCGCCTTGATTTCTTCGGCGCTGAAGTCGTAGGGGAACAGGTATTCGACGCCGCTGAAGCCCGCTTGGGCGGCGGCGGCGAAGCGCTCCAGGAAGTCCACTTCGGTGAACAGCATGGACAGGTTGGCAGCAAAACGGGGCATGGTTGGTTCCTCTGTTTGTCTCCCCTCTCGCGCAAGCGGGAGAGGGGATGGTTCAGCGTCAATCCAGCAGCGAGATGGCAGTCGGCGCATCCGCACCGGTCAGCGCCAGGTCTTCGAACTCGTTGACCGCATTGATCTCGGTGCCCATGGAGATGTTGGTCACGCGCTCCAGGATGATTTCCACCATCACCGGTACCCGGTGCTGTTTCATCAGTTCCTGCGCCTGGCGCAGGGCCGGCTGGATCTCGCTCGGTTCGAACACGCGGATCGCCTTGCAACCCAGACCTTCCACTACCGCGACATGATCGACACCGTAGCCATTCAGCTCCGGCGCGTTGATGTTGTCGAACGCCAGTTGTACGCAGTAATCCATCTCGAAACCGCGTTGCGCCTGACGGATCAGGCCGAGGTAGGAGTTGTTCACCACCACGTGGATGTACGGCAGGTTGAACTGCGCGCCGACGGCCAACTCTTCGATCATGAACTGGAAGTCGTAGTCGCCGGACAGCGCCACCACGTTGCGGGTCGGATCGGCCTTGACCACGCCCAGCGCCGCCGGAATGGTCCAGCCCAGCGGGCCGGCCTGACCACAGTTGATCCAGTGGCGCGGCTTGTAGACGTGCAAGAACTGCGCGCCGGCAATCTGCGACAGGCCGATGGTGCTGACGTAGCAGGTGTCCTTGCCGAACACCTCGTTCATTTCTTCGTAGACGCGCTGTGGCTTGACCGGCACGTTGTCGAAGTGGGTCTTGCGCTGCAGGCTGCGCTTGCGCTGCTGGCAGGCATCCAGCCAGGCGCTGCGGTTCTTCAGCTTGCCGGCGGCTTGCCACTCGCGAGCGACGGTGATGAACATGTCCAGGGCGGCGCCGGCATCGGAAACGATACCCAGATCCGGGTTGAACACGCGGCCAATTTGGGTCGGCTCGATGTCGACGTGGATAAAGCGCCGGCCGGCGGTGTAAACCTCAACCGAACCGGTGTGGCGGTTGGCCCAACGGTTGCCGATGCCGAGTACCAGATCGGACTCCAGCATGGTGGCGTTGCCGTAGCGATGCGAGGTCTGCAGGCCAACCATGCCGACCATCAGGCTGTGGTCATCCGGGATGGAGCCCCAACCCATCAGGGTCGGTACTACCGGTACGCCGACCAGTTCGGCGAACTCAACCAGCTTGGCGCTGGCGTCGGCGTTGATCACGCCGCCACCGGAAACGATCAGCGGGCGCTCGGCCTCGTTGAGCATCGCCAGGGCTTTTTCGATCTGGGTGCGGTTAGCGGCAGGCTTGGCCAGCGGCAACGGCTGGTAGGCGTCGATATCGAACTCGATCTCGGCCATCTGTACGTCGAACGGCAGGTCGATCAGCACCGGGCCTGGGCGGCCGCTGCGCATTTCGTAGAAGGCCTTCTGGAAGGCGTAAGGCACCTGGCCCGGCTCCATGACGGTGGTCGCCCACTTGGTCACCGGCTTAACGATGCTGGTGATGTCGACCGCCTGGAAATCTTCCTTGTGCATCCGCGCACGCGGCGCCTGGCCGGTGATGCACAGGATCGGGATCGAATCGGCGGAAGCGCTGTAAAGGCCGGTGACCATGTCGGTGCCGGCTGGGCCGGAGGTGCCGATGCACACGCCGATATTGCCGGCTTTGGTGCGGGTGTAGCCCTCGGCCATGTGCGAGGCGCCTTCAACGTGACGGGCCAGGACGTGGTCGATGCCGCCGACTTTTTTCAGCGACGAATACAGGGGGTTGATAGCGGCGCCGGGGATACCAAACGCGGTGTCAACGCCTTCGCGGCGCATTACGAGGACGGCAGCCTCGATTGCTCTCATTCTGGCCATTCTGTTGTGCCTCTTTTGTTCTTAAATTGTATACAACTTACGGTGTTGGATTCTATTCAGCTCATGACTTTGCGGTCAACATTTTTTCTCTGGCAAAGCGCTGCAGCGAAAAATCTTTTGAAACAGCCGTTTGAGCGGGCGCGCGGCAGGCGCATGGGCTGTGGCTTGAAGTTGTGTATACAAAATGCTTTTAGATTGTATCTGTCTATTGCGTTTTTTGTTTTCGGTGGGATATTTGCTTCGAGCTTTTGATTGCGTCCGTTCGGCTCGGCCCGCTTTTCCGGGCAGCCGTGCGCAGTGGCAGCTGTCCTGCTTGGCAGCACCGGCGGGCGCGTTTCTTTCCGATTTCTCACTAGCAAAAGAAGGGCTGAACATGAGCGCTTTAACACTGGAAACCGCGACCAGCATCACCAATCAAGCGCTGGCGGCCGGTCGTGCCATCTCCGCCGCGCCGCTGACCATTGCGGTGCTGGACGCGGGCGGCCACCTGATCACGCTGCTGCGCGAGGACGGCGCGAGCATGCTGCGCCCGCAAATCGCCATCGGCAAAGCTTGGGGCGCCGTGGCGCTGGGCAAGGCCTCACGGCTGATCGCCAATGACGCGCAGCAGCGCCCGAGCTTTATTTCGGCGGTCAACACCTTGGCGCAGGGCAACCTGATCCCGGCGCCAGGTGGCGTGCTGATCCGCAATGCGGAAAACGCGGTGATCGGTGCCATCGGCATCAGCGGCGACACCTCCGACATCGACGAACAATGCGCGATCAATGGGGTGCTGGCGGTTGGCCTGGTGGCGGATGCGGGCTAGAGCCATAGCCTGTGGAGCGGCTTTAGCCATATGGCGGCGATGAAGTCCGCTCGCTCGCGGGACATTCTTTAGCGAAGGAGAAGGGTGAGTTAGCCGGTGACTTTAACTGCCGGCTTTTCGCTGCTTTCGTCGATCTCGCAGCCCTTGATCACCAGGCGAATGACGGTCTCGGCAGCCGCTTCGTAATCGGCATCGTCGAGGCTGGCTTTGCCGGTGACGGTGGAGATTTGCCAGTCGAAGTCCGCGTAGGTCTGGGTCGCCGCCCAGATGCTGAACAGCAAATGGTTGGGGTCGACTTTGGCCATCAAGCCCTGATCGATCCACGCCTGGATGCAGCTGATGTTGTGCTTGGCCTGCCCGTTGAGCTGTGCGGTTTGTTCTGCCGACAGGTGCGGCGCGCCGTGCATGATCTCGCTGGCGAACACCTTGGAGGCGTAAGCCAGATCGCGGGAGATGCGAATCTTCGAGCGGATATAGGCCGTCAACACCTCAGCCGGCTGACCGCCTTCGTTGAACGGCGCGGAGGCCTGCAATAGCGGTTCGATGATGCTTTCCAGCACCTCGCGGTAGAGGTTCTCTTTCGACCTGAAGTAGTAATAAACGTTGGGCTTGGGCAGCCCCGCCTTGGCGGCGATATCGCTGGTCTTGGTCGCGGCAAAGCCTTTGTCGGCGAACTCTTCACTGGCCGCGCGCAGAATTAACTCTTTATTGCGCTCGCGAATGCTGGTCATTTAACGACTCTTTTGCTGTGTACACCGCGCAGAGGAGGGGGGACGGGCGGTCGGGCATGGTAGCACCGGCCTCGCGCGAGGCTCAAGCCAACGGCGCCGTGCTTGCCTGGGGTTTCCTGCACAGAGAGACGGCAGGAAATGTGGGCGAAACTTTTTGTATACGCGCTGGGGGTTTTCTGGTTACATTCCTGACCAGTCGGTCAATAACAATAACGTCTCGGCGCCTTGAGCACTAGGAGACCCGCCTTGCCCAACACCCAGTTGGTCGACCCCTTCGGTCGGCGTATTACCTACCTGCGTCTGTCGGTCACCGACCGCTGCGACTTTCGCTGCACCTACTGCATGAGCGAAGACATGGTCTTCGCCCCTCGCGAACAGATCCTCAGCCTGGAAGAGCTCTATACCGTGGCCGATGCCTTTATCGGTCTCGGGGTTAAACGCATCCGCATTACCGGCGGTGAGCCGCTGGTGCGCAAAGGGCTGCTCGGCCTGCTTGAGCGCTTGGGCGCACGGCCCGAACTGGAAGACCTGGCGATCACCAGCAACGGCTCACAGCTCTACCAGATGGCGCCGCAACTGCGCGCCGCCGGCGTCAAACGCCTGAATATCAGCCTCGATTCCCTGCAGCGCGAACGTTTTGCCGCCTTCACCCGGCGCGACAAGCTCGAGCAAGTGCTGGCCGGCATCGAAGCGGCGCGGGCGGCAGGTTTTAGCCGGATCAAACTGAACAGCGTGGTGCAGAAAGGTCGCAACGATGACGAAGTGCTCGATCTGGTCGAGTTCGCCGTCGAGCGCGGGCTGGATATCAGCTTTATCGAAGAGATGCCGCTGGGCAGCATCTCCAGCCACAAGCGCGAAGAGACCTTCTGCTCCAGTGCCGAGGTGCGCGAGCGCATCGAGCAAGGCTACGCGCTGGTGCGCAGCAGCCGCGTCACCGGCGGGCCATCGCGCTACTGGCAGGTGGTCGGCAGCGAGACTCGGGTCGGCTTCATCTCCCCGCACAGCCATAACTTTTGCGGCGACTGCAATCGCGTGCGGGTGACCGCCGAGGGCAAGCTGGTGCTCTGCCTCGGCCATGAAGGTGCCCTCGATCTAAAAGCCCTGCTGCGCGCCCACCCGGGCGATAGCCAGCGCCTGCGCGAAGCCCTGCAAAACGCCCTGCAACTCAAGCCGGAGCGCCATCACTTCCAGGTTGAAGAGCAAGTGCAGGTCTTGAGGTTTATGAGCATGACCGGCGGCTAAGCCGCATCGAAAAATTCCCCGGCCACGCACGCGCGCGGCTACTTATCTCTGTTCGAGTCAATCGAAGCCACTAACCAGGAGGTTTGTTGTGAAGCCTAAGCTCGTCTGCAGTCTGTTAGCCGTTCTGCTCTCCACCAGCGCCCAGGCGCAAACCTATGTGGTTGGCGTGGAAAACCTGGCCTTCTTGCCGCACTACAGCACCGATAAGCAGGGTAACTACGAGGGTTTCGGCCGCGAAGTGCTCGACCTGTTCGCGGCCAAAAGCGGTGTGCAACTGGAGTACAAAGCGCTGCCTGTCGAGCGCCTGCTACCCGCGCTGCTGCAAGGCGAGGTGGACGTCAAATACCCGGACAACCCCAACTGGGCGCAGTCGCAAAAAGCTGGCAAGGGCTTGAGCTACAGCCAGGGCGTGGTCAATTACGTCGACGGCGTGCTGGTCGCCCCGCAACAGCAGGGCCGAGGCCTGGAACAGCTGAAACGCCTGGCGGTGGTGAATGGTTGGACGCCTTGGGCCTACCAGGAGCGCATCGCCGCGCAGCAGATCCAGCTGTTCCAGGGCGCCGACCTGCAACAGATGATCAAGCAAGCGCTGAAGCAAGACGCCGACGGCGCCTACTTCAACGTGGTGGTCGCCACCTACTATCTCGACAATATCCGCGCCCGCCCGGGCGCCCTGGTGTTCGACCCGAAACTGCCCTACACCCGCAGCACCTTTAACCTCTCGACGGTTAAACACCCCGAACTGATTCAGCGTTTCGACCAGTTCCTGGTGGAACAGCACGCCGAAATTGCCGCGCTTAAAGCCAAATACCAAGTCGAGGCCAATCTCGATTCGGAATTTATCGGCATGGAGCAGTGGAAGGTCGACTTCCTCAAACGCCAGAAGGCCAAAGAGGCGGCGGGTCTCTGACCACTTCCTTCTCCTCCTCGGAGCGAGCTTGCGACCCACATGGATGTGGGAAGTGCAGTCAGCCGTAGGCGACTCCATGGACGGAGGCGGTAGGAAAAACGCCGGGAGCGTTTTCGAAAACGGCTGCTGCCTCGCGAACCTCCCCGACGATTAGCCGGCTGTTTTCATCCGGCTAACGGAGAAACCGGCCGGAGATTGTTGTCGTATTGCTCGGCAGGCTAACCGTTGTCCTCAAGACGCTGAAACGGTGGGCTAGGGGCAAGCTCGGCCTGCCTTGCGGCGTCTTTTATTGCGGAGGTGGTGAGATGAGCATGAAGCCCATGCTTGGCATGTGGGTAGTGGCTGCGATTGGCTCAGACATGCTGACTCCAGCGTTAGCCGATCACTGGCGAGGCGGACGCGAGGGCGGTGAGTGGAAGGACGAGTTCTGGGAGGGCCCGTGCAAGGTAAAACTCGAGTCCCACGACGATGAATACAAGGAAGAGATCAAGTGCCCGAACGGTCGCGGCGCCCGCTGGCGCCGTGGCGAGTGGAAAGACGAGTTCTGGGAGGGCGCCTGCAAGGTCAAGATCGAGGCCAAGCGCGATGAGTACAAGAAAGAAGTCAAGTGTGAGCGCGATGACGATGATTGATCGGTTGTTCGGGCGGCGCTGAAAACGGCGATCTCGGCGCTACCGCTTTTATCTCTCTGTTGGAACGATCTCTGCTAGCAAGGTAATACCCCCTGCCGGGCCGGCCAGTAGCCGGTCAGCCCGTTCTCCATGCTCACTCCCCGATACTGCTCAACACTTCCGGCCAGCCTACTTTGGTGGGCTGGCCTTTTGCTATTGGCGCTGGTAGGTTCGCTCGCAACCTGCGAAAGGAATCGCCCCGCAGGCACGGAGACTTGTCTCGCGCTGTCGCGTTCGCTCTTCATTTCTCTTCCAGCTGTCTCAACCCGCCTGGTCAATCCGAATGAGCTCATCTTCCCCCGTTGTCTTTATTCACGGACTCATGGGTACGCTTCAGGTTCCCAACCTAGTGCAGTTCTTCGGACCCGGTAGAGCTCTTGCTCCAGATCTTCTCGGCTACGGCTCTCTGCGCGAGGTGCCTCCGAGCGACCTGAGCGTTTCCGCGCAACTCGCCCACTTGCGCGAAACCATCGAAAGGAACTTCGGGGTCGAACCCGTGCACTTGGTCGGGCACTCCATTGGCGGCGCGATAGCTGCACTTTACGCGCACTCATTCAAGGACCGGGTAAACAGTCTCGTTAGCGTGGAAGGCAACTTCACACTGAGGGATGCGTTCTGGTCATCCTCAGTGGCACGGATGTCGCCGACGGAGGCCGATCAAATGCTCGATGGTTTCCGCCAAGACCCCAAGGCGTGGCTCGCTCGCTCAGGAATAGCAGCGGAACCCCACTTTCTGGACGTCGGAATCCGTTGGTTGTCCCAGCAACCGGCCTCAACGGTACGTGCGATGGCGCAATCGGTCGTCGAGGAGACGGGCTCAGCCGACTATCTCGCAAAGCTCCGCACCGTCTTCTCTCAGCATCGAGTTCATCTTGTAGCCGGTGAGCGTTCGTGCTCGGGCTGGGATGTTCAAGACTGGGCCCTTCTTGAGGCGGCGAGCTTCACCGTGATTCCTCACACTGGGCATATGATGATGCTCGAGAATCCTAGCGGCTTTGCTACCACGGTAAAGAAATTGCTCCAAGAAACCTAACCCTTCCATCGAGGGGAGGCGCCCCGGCAAGCCGGTTCACGCCTCTCATGTCCGACGAGGTGTCGGTCGGTTGAGCAGACGCAGAGCCTCTTGGGCTGCGTACCCACGCCGGAGCGTGGGGTACGATGGAAGTCTTGAATTAATCATCGGGTACCCAACCATGTCCTCCAGTACAACCCCCGTTTTCGGCGTCGGCGATGCGTCTTTCCTGGCGGCCGGCGGTATCGAAGGTATCAACAGGTTGGTCGACGATTTTTATCGAATCATGGATGAAGCAAGCGACGTCGCCAGCGTCAGGCAAATGCACGGCACGAGCCTGGATCTGGCCCGCAATAAGCTGGCGAGTTTCTTGTGTGGTTGGCTGGGCGGGCCGCGACTGTATGCGGAGAACTACGGGGCCATCAATATTCCGCAGTTCCATGCGCGTTGGCCGATTGGCGAGGGGGAGCGCGATGCGTGGTTGCTCTGTATGCAAAGAGCCATCGCCCGGCAGCCATACTCGCCGGAGTTTGCCCAGTATTTGCTGGCGCAGTTGCGGGTGCCGGCTGAGCGTATAGTGCAAGCGAGCGGTATCTTGCATGGCCGCAAAGAGTCTTAAGCCTTTGCAGCGTTTGCTGGTCGCCGGCTCAGTCGCATTCGATGGACCAGCAGAAGGGCGCCGTTATTGATGATTCCCTCGCTCCAGCGTGGGGGTGATCGTGAGGAATAGAAAAGGGGGATGGCGCCAGGCGCCATCCCCCTTGGTGTTAGCCGTTGCCGCCTACCCGGCAGCGGCCAAGCGCTTTAGAAGTGGTATTTCACCAGCGCCTGTACGGCAGCCTGGTCGAAACCATCGCCGGAGCCGTCGACGGGTTTGAGGCCGTACTTGTTGTGCCACATGTTCAGCTCGGTGCCGACGTAGAGTGTGCGCTCTTCGCCGAACAGGGCCTTGCCCGCATCCCATTTGACCTGGATCGAGGAGCCGAGCGAGGTCTGGGTGCCGGCATCCTTGGAAGGGCTGCGCCAATCGATGTAGCCGTCGACGACGAAGCTCTGCTTGCCGACGCTGAAGGGGTAGGCGCCAGCGACGGTCAGCTGCTCGGCATAGCCTGGGCCGCTGGTGTCGGCGAAGAACACGTGGTCGTTGATCTTGACCCGATACAGGTTGGTCTGTAGGAAGGCGAAGCCGGGCACATTCCAGTCCAGACCAATACCGTACAGGTAGTTTTCGGTGCCGGGGCCGCCATTGCCTTTTTCATACACGAAGGCGGCCAGGACGTCCTTCAGCGGGCCGACCGAGAGGCTTTGGCCGGTCAGCCAGCTGCCGCTGACCCGGGGATTAATCTCCATGTAGTAGAAGCTGTCGTTCTCACTGGCATGGAAGGTGCCCTGCTCAAAGCTGCCGCCGTACTGGAGGTTGTCCGCATCGATGTAGTCGTAGAAGGCAAAGATGTCGCCCCACTTCCAGCCGCTGGCGTGCTCGAAGCTATAGGTAGTTTGCGAGCGCTGTTCTTCGGCGTCGAAGTTCATTTCGTTGAAGTTGCTGCCATTCAGGTAGGTCAGGCTATTGTCTTGCCAGTGCAGCAGGTCGCCGGCGATGGCCGCCTGGCTACCGGTAAACAGACCAGCTGACAGGGCGAGGCAGTGTGGTAGGTGCTTCAGGTTCATACGGTTTTCCTTGTTGTAGTGGTTTACAGGGCTTCTCATCCCGAGCGTTGGCCGCTGCACTGACGTGCGTTGCAGGTTAGTGCGTTGGCCGTCTCCAGGGGTGAAGAGGGGACCGGCGCCCCATGCCTCAGCTCGATAGGCTGGTGGGTGCTGGCCGGGTTAGGGGGTTCGCTAGGCTTGGGTTGCTGATGGCGGACAGGCGCATGCCTTGCAGGCAGAGCAGGTCGGAGCCCACCGGGGCGAAGCGGCGCGCCTGGATGAAGGTGCCGAGGCCGGAAACGAACAGCGCCATGCTGATCGGGTAGGGCGCCTCACTCAGCAGGCCGAGGGCGCCACCGATGATCAGGGTGACGATGCCGCCGAAGCTCGCCAGCACCTGTTGCAGGGCGGCGAAGATCGCTGCGCTGAAGTGCGGCCGGTCTTCCAGGCCATAGATAAGGTCGGAGCCGTTGTTGCTACGTGAGCTAGCGGGTGTGGTCATGGTTAGCCTGCCAATTATTTTTATTCGGTCATGGGCTTACGCGAGAGGGCTATTGCTCCCCTCGCCTGATCGAACGGCAAAGCTGTTCGATCGGTCAGGTTGCGAAGACTATAACTAGTTGTGGACATTTTGAATAACAATTTATTTGATAATTGTGTACAGAATTTTGGGCGATTTTTCGGGCGGGAGTGAAGGCGGGGAAGGACTGCTAGCGGGGGGCGGTGTAGCTGGGAAATACAGGGATGGACGCCGATGGCGCGCCGCCTCTCCCCATTGGGGAGAGGCTAGGGAGAGGGGGTGACCTTCAGCAAATGGATCAGTTGGTCTGAGCGCCTCCGGCAATCCAGGCGCCGATCAGGTCGCGCTCCTCCTGAGTCATCTGGGTGATGTTGCCCAGCGGCATGGTTTGCGTGGCGACAGCCTGGGCCTGGATCTTCGCCGCCAGCTGCTGGATCTGCTGCGGGGTATCGAACATCACCCCGGCAGGTGCGCTGCTGAACATCGGGCTGGTCGGCTTGGCCGAGTGACAGACGGTGCAACGCTCTTGAATCACGCTATGCACTTTGTCGAAACCGGCGGCGGCTTGAGTCGGTGCGGCGCTGGCTGCTGCTGGCGCCTTAGCCGGTGCGGCAGGGGTTGTCGCTGCGGGCTTGGCGCCGCTGATCGCGGTTGCCGGAATGGGCGCGTATTCGATGACTGCGGTTTTCGCCACCGCAGGGCTGGTCGACTTCAGGCTCGGGCCGGTGACGAAGGCCAGGCAGATCATGCCCAGTGCGCCGGCTGGCAGGGTCCAGGCGAACTTGTTGCTGTCGTGACGGGTGTTGAAGTAGTGACGCACCAACACCGCCAACACCGCGATCCCGGCCAGGATCAGCCAGTTGTACTGGCTGCCGTAAGTGCTCGGGAAGTGGTTGCTGATCATGATGAACAGCACCGGCAGGGTGAAGTAGTTGTTGTGGCGCGAACGCAGCAGACCCTTGGCCGGTAGGGCCGGGTCCGGCGTGCGGTTCTCTTCGATGGCCTTAACCAGCGCGCGTTGTGCCGGCATGATGGTGAAGAACACGTTGCCGACCATGATGGTGCCGATGATGGCGCCGACATGCAGGTAGGCTGCGCGGCCACTGAAGATGATGCTGAAGCCATAAGCCGCAGCGATCAGCAGGACGAACAGCACCGCACCGAGCAGGGCCGGTTGTTTGCCCAGGGCCGAGTCGCAGAGGAAGTGGTACGCCACATAGCCTGCAACCAGCGAGCCGAGGCCGATGGCGATGGCGATGGCCGGTGCCATGTCACTGCCGGGGGCGATCAGGTACAGGCTCGGGTTGAGGTAATAGACCACCATCAACAGTGCGACACCCGACATCCAGGTGAAATAGGCTTCCCATTTGAACCAATGCAGGTTGTCCGGCATTTTCGGCGGAGCCAGCTTGTACTTTTCCAGGTGATAGATGCCGCCACCGTGGATCGCCCACAGGTCGCCGGCCAGCCCATCCCGAGGGTTGACGCGATTCAGGTTGTTTTCCAACCAGACGAAATAGAACGAGGCACCGATCCAGGCGATGCCGGTGATCATGTGTACCCAGCGAATGCTCAGATTCAGCCATTCAATCAGATGTGCTTCCACAGTCTTTTCCTCTTTCACCTGTCACCGGCACGCCGGCTTCCAGGTCTTCTCTTATTGGTGGGGGGTGAGGAGCAAACACTCATCCTCGGTAAAAAAATGCTCATCGCAGTTGTTGCCAGAACCACTGCGATCAACCACCAGGAAGTCATCCCGCTTTTCGATCGTCAGCACCGGGTGGTGCCAGACGCCGCGATGGTAATTGACGCCCTGCCTGCCATTACTGCGGAAGGCCCGGACTAACTCTGATTCAGGTGCGTCGCCAAGTGGCGCGACCACGATCAGAAAGGGGTTGCCGAGCAGCGGTATGAAGGCCTGGCTGCCCAGCGGATGACGCTCCAGCATGCGTATGCTCACCGGCATGTCCAGGGCTTGGGCGCTGAAGATGCTGATGATCGCCTTATCCTCCGGCTGCGCGGTCTCGACCGTGGCCAGTTTGTGATAGCGGCGAGTGGAACCGTTGTTGATCATGAAGTGATCGCTGCCTTCGGTTTCGATGACATCACCGAAGGGGGCGAAGGCTTCTTTGCTCAGCGGCTCGATTTTCAGGGTACGCATGTTGGTTCTGCTTATCGTAGGTTTCAAATACTCGTCATCCCCGCGAACGCGGGGATCCAGGGATTCTGGGTTCCCGCGTTCGCGGGAACGACGGAGGCTGTTTACTTCGCCACTTTGCCGAACAGGCGCAGACGGCTGATACCACCATCGGGGAACACGTTGATGCGCACGTGCGTCACCGGGCCGAGGGCCTTGATCTGCTCGGCGAACTCATGCTCGGCGTGCATCGAGAGCTTCTGGTTCGGCAGCAGTTCGCGCCAGAACAGGCTTTGGGTCTCGATCTGGCTGTCGGTGCCGCCTTTGACAAAGGCCGCCTGAATCGAGCAGCTGTCCGGGTAGTTGCCTTTGAAGTGTAGGGTGTCGACCACGATGCGCTGGATCTCGCCCGGGTGACCGAGGGCAACTATCACCCAGTCGTTGCCCGGCGTACGGCGGCGCGCGGTTTCCCAGCCGTCGCCCATGTTGATGCCGCGGCCCGGGTTGAGGATGTTGCTCATGCGCCCGAAGTGTTCGTCCGAGCAGGCCAGGGCGCGGCCGCCGTTCAGGGCGCTAGCCAGGTCGAGCTGTTCGTTGCCGCCCACCGAGGACCAGTCGCGGAACGGGATGCCGTAGACGCGCAGACGGGCTACGCCACCGTCCGGGTAGATGTTGAAGCGCAGGTGGGTCCAGGCCTGGTCGTTGTTGATATCGTGGTAGTGGTGGCTGTTGCCTTGCAGCTCGACGGCGCTCAGCACTTCGGTCCACTGGGTCGCTTCGCTCGGGTCGCCTTCGACCACGAAGCAGGCTTCGAGGGAGGCGGACGGCGGGAAGTTGCCGGTGAAGAAGCTGGTGTCGATATCCACACCCTTGATCGAACCCGGCACACCCAGGCGGATCACGGCGCTGTCGTAACCTTCGAAGCGCTTGCGGCGCGACTCCCAGCCATCCATCCACTTGCCGTTGTCATCGAACACGCCTTCTTTCCACACCGCCGGGGTCGGCTGGAACAGGCGGTTGACGTCGGCGAACCAGTCATCGGTGACGGAGATGGCTTGGGTGCCGAGGCGGGCATCGGCGAGGTTGACGAACTTCTCGAAGGGTACGGCGTAAGCTTTCATTGGTTGTCTGCCTTACTTAGGGGCGGGAGAGGTGGCGGCCTGTCTGTGGCTTACAGGGTTTGCAGCCGGAACAGCGCGATCTTGTTGATCTCGGCCAGCGCCCGGGTGAACTCGGCGTCCGTCGAGTTATGAATGCGCTCTTCGAATGCCGCCAGGATCTGGTGCCGATTGCTGCCTTTAACCGCCATGATGAAGGGAAACGCGAACTTCGCCTTGTAGGCGTCGTTCAGCTCGGTGAAGCGCTGAAACTCTTCGGCCGTGCATTCGTGGATGCCGGCACCGGATTGCTCCGAGGTGCTGGCCTGGGTCAGTTCACCGCGCACCGCGGCTTTACCGGCCAGATCCGGGTGGGCATTGATCAGGGCCAGTTGCGCGGCCTTGTCGGCGCTCAGCAGGATATCGGCCATGCGTTGGTGCAGGCCGTCGATAGTGTCAATGCTGGCATCCAGGCCCAGGTCAAAAGCCTTTTCGGCGACCCAGGGCGAGTGTTCGTAGATGTCGGCGAAGGCCGCGACGAAGGCTTCGCGGGTTAGCTGCGAAGGTGTCAGGGTCTGGAAGCGGCTCATTTAGAGCTCTCCTGTTTGCAAGGCTGCTTTTGAAAAGGATATTTCGCGTGCCAGTGGCGGGCGATATCGACGCGGCGGGTGAACCAGACCTGCTCATGGCTTTGCGCGTATTCGATGAAACGTTGCAGGGCCGCCAGGCGCGCCGGCCGGCCGATCAAGCGGCAGTGCAGGCCGATGGACAGCATCTTCGGCGCCTCGGCACCTTCTGCGTAGAGCACGTCGAAGGCGTCTTTCAGATAGGTATAGAAGTCGTCGCCGCTGTTGAAGCCCTGCACCTGGGTGAAGCGCATGTCATTGGTGTCCAGGGTGTAGGGAATCACCAGGTGCGCGTTGCCAGTCGGGTTGTTGCTTTCCCAGTAGGGTAGGTCGTCGTCGTAGGTGTCGGAGTCATAGAGGAAGCCACCTTCCTCCATCACCAGGCGGCGGGTATTCGGGCCGGTGCGGCCGGTGTACCAGCCCAGCGGACGCTCCCCGGTGATCTCGGTGAGGATGCGGATGGCTTCGAGCATGTGCTCGCGTTCCTGGGCCTCGTCCATGTACTGATAGTCGATCCAGCGGTAGCCGTGGCTGCAGATCTCGTGGCCGGCGGCGGCCATGGCGCGGATCAGCTCCGGATGGCGCTGGGCGGCCATGGCCACGGCGAAGACGGTCAGCGGGATATCGAACTTCTTGAACAGTTTGAGGATGCGCCAGACGCCGGTACGGCTACCGTATTCGTAGAGCGATTCCATGCTCATGTTGCGCGCGCCTTGCAGCGGCTGCGCGGAGACCATCTCGGAGAGGAAGGCTTCGGATTCTTGATCGCCGTGGAGGATGTTGCGCTCGCCGCCTTCCTCGTAATTCAGCACGAAGGAGATCGCCAGGCGCGCGTCGCCCGGCCAGTGCGGATGGGGAGGGTTGTTGCCGTAACCGATCAGGTCGCGAGGGTAGTCAGCGCTCACTGCAGTCTTCCTTCTTATAGATGTTGCGATCGCTGTGGGTGCCTGAGGGGTTCGGGCGTGGGCGATCGTGATGGGATGATTGTATACAAAGTGAATGGGGTTTTGTAAATCTAAAATTTCACTGTTTCTCGCTGCAATGTGCTCGCGGACAGAATAGCTGGGTGCTCAGGCGTTGCCGCTTTAAGCGGGAAGGGGCTGAGAGCGCTAGACCCTATGGTAAAGGCGAGGCTCGGATTCATGCCGGCTACAGGTAAAATTATTGTGTACAATTTTAAATTAAAGTGTCCTATATTTTACAGGCGACATGTTATGCTGGGCTCGCGCCGGGGCTGTGGCCTGTGCGGCGTACCGAATTCAACTGAGTAAAGGAGGCGTGGTGTCTGTGTGTTCGCTCGGCGAGCGTAGAGTGCGCGCAGATGCCCTGAACCAATGGGACGTTTAACGACGCATGTATTGGATGCCGCGCACGGCTGCCCTGGCAGCGCGATCAAGGTCGAGTTGTATCGGGTCGAGGCCGAACGGCTGGAGCTGATTGCAACCGTGCTGACCAACCACGATGGCCGCTGCGATGCGCCGATCCTGCAGGGCGCTGACTACGTCAGCGGGGTCTACCAGCTGCAGTTCCACGCCGGTGACTACTACCGTGCCCGTGGAGTCGAGTTGCCCAACCCAGCCTTCTTGGATGTTGTAGTGCTGCGCTTCGGCATCAGCGCCGAACAGGATCACTACCACGTACCGCTGCTGATTTCGCCTTACAGCTATTCCACCTACCGCGGTAGTTAGTGGCCTGTGTGGCTAGTTCAATTAGTCAATTTCGGCGCCTGAAACCCCGATACGGCGTTGCCGCTCCTCGCCATAGCCCTGCTATGGCTCGTCGCCGCGCCTTGTCTCAGGGCTCCAGGCATCCGAACTTGAGTTAACCAACTAGCCGTACAGGCCATTAGGCCGCGAGCACGGTTACCCTCGACTCCTTTGGAAGAGTTTTTAGCCCGCTCACACTGCGGGCTTTTTTTCGTTCTCTATTTGTCGGCGGCTAGGCGGGCTTAGGGCCAGTCCTATCCCGTTGGCTTGGCAGCGAATTGGGTACTGGCCGACTCCTGGTTTGGAGGCGGACGCCGCTCCGTCCGCTACTGCTTTTTTACCAGGCGCCACGAAAACTCTGCTATCCCCAAGTATCCCCGTCATTCCCGCTAGGTTCTGTTGACGCGAGCCCGCCGCCAGTCCCTGCTGGTCGGTGGCGCTGTGCGCACTGACCGGCATCCCCGGCGAGCACGACCCGCACCAGCATTTAAGCGCCGAGCCTGACGAACGGCCGGAGTGGTCTAAGCTTTTTTCATCGAGTCATAGTGCCAGTAGTGGCAAGGACTCAGCAGTGCATGTCAGTAATCCCTGAATCTCCAGCAAACCGGCAACTCGAACAGATCAGGACTAACTTCATGACCGAGCCTCTGCTCAGCTTCGATGAACTCAAGCGTGCTGCCGCTAGCGGCGAGATCGACACGGTATTGGCCTGCATGGTCGATATGCAGGGGCGCCTGGTCGGCAAGCGCTTCCAGGTCGAGTTTTTCCTCGACAGCGGCCATGAAGAAACCCACTGCTGTAATTACCTGCTGGCCGACGACATCGACATGGAGCCGGTGCCGGGTTACGCCGCCGCCAGTTGGTCTAAGGGCTATGGCGATTTCGTGCTGAAGCCCGACATGGCCACCTTGCGCCGCGTGCCTTGGCTGGAGTGCACGGCGCTGGTGCTCTGCGATGTGCTCGATCACCACCATAGGCGGGACTTGCCCCACAGCCCGCGGGCAATCCTGAAAAAGCAGGTAGAGCGCCTGCGCGAGCGTGGCTACACCGGCATGTTTGCCTCTGAACTGGAGTTCTACCTGTTCGACGAGAGCTACGAGGCGGTTCACAACAAGAACTACCAGAACCCGAAGACGGCCGGCCACTACATCGAGGATTACAACATCCTGCAGACCACCCGCGAGGAGCCGGTGCTGCGGGCGATCCGCAAGCATCTGCAGGCATCCGGCGTTCCGGTGGAAAACTCCAAGGGCGAATGGGGGCCGGGCCAGGAGGAGATCAACGTCCGTTATGCCGACGCCCTGACCATGGCCGACCGCCACGTCATCATCAAACATGCCTGCAAAGAGATCGCGCAGCTGCAGGGCAAGGCGATCACCTTCATGGCCAAGTGGCGCTACGACCTGGCCGGCTCCAGCGGCCATATCCACGGTTCGCTGTGGGACAAGAGTGCCAAGAAGCCGCTGTTCTTCGACCCCAAGGCCGAATTCGGCATGTCGAAGCTGATGCGCTCCTGGGTTGCCGGACAGCTCAAATACGCCAACGACATCACCTATTTTCTCGCGCCCTATATCAACTCGTACAAGCGCTTCCAGGCCGGCACCTTCGCGCCGACGCGGGCGGTGTGGAGCCGGGACAATCGCACCGCCGGCTTCCGTTTGTGCGCCGAAGGCAGCAAGGCCATCCGCATGGAGTGCCGCATCGGCGGCGCCGACCTCAATCCCTATCTGGCCTTCGCCGCCTTGATCGCCGCGGGCCTGGCCGGCATCGACGAACAGCTCAGCCTGGCGGCGCCCTACGAGGGCGATGCCTACCTCGACGAGCAGTTGCCGGAAGTGTCGAAGACCCTGCGCGATGCCACCGCTGCGCTCAGGGCATCGGCCATGTTGCGGCAGGCGTTCGGCGACGAAGTGATCGACCACTATGCGCACACCGCCGACTGGGAGCAGAAGGAATATGACCGGCGGATAACCGACTGGGAACTGCGGCGCGGCTTCGAGCGCTATTGAGAAACCTATGACGGCGATGATGCAACTCATCTCACCGGTCGATGGCCGGGTCTACGCCGAACGCCGCTGTGCCGATGCGGCGCAGATCGAGCTCGCGCTGGCGGCTGCCTCAGCCGCCCAGGCGCAATGGCAGCGCCGGCCACTCGCCGAGCGTGCCGCCTATTGCAGCGCCGCGGTGGACGCGATGCTGGCGATGCGCGATGAGATCGTGCCGGAATTGGCCTGGCAGATGGGCCGCCCGGTGTGTTTTGGCGCGGGCGAGCTACGCGGCTTCGAAGAGCGCGCCCGCCATATGATCGCCATCGCGCCTGAAGCCCTGGCTACAGTCGAACCCTCCCCAATCGCGGGTTTTCGTCGCCATATCAAGCGCGAACCGCTGGGCACCGTGCTGGTCATCGCACCCTGGAATTACCCCTACCTGACGGCGGTGAACTCAATCATCCCGGCGCTGATGGCCGGCAACAGCGTGATCCTCAAGCACGCCTCGCAAACGCTGCTGGTCGGCGAGCGTTTCGCCGAGGCGTTGCGCCGCGCCAATCTGCCAGCGGGGTTGTTCCACAACCTGCTGCTCGAGCATGGGCAGACCGCCGCGATCATCGCCTCCGGGCGGGTGCAGCAGGTGAACTTCACCGGCTCGGTCGGCGCCGGCAAGGCGATGGAGCTAGCCGCTGCGGGTCGCTTCCTCGGCCTGGGGCTGGAGCTCGGCGGCAAAGATCCGGCCTACGTGCGGGCCGACGCCAACCTCGAACAGGCGGTGGAAAACCTGGTGGACGGCAGCTTCTTCAACTCCGGGCAGAGCTGCTGCGCCATCGAGCGTATCTATGTCGATGAGAAAATTTACCCGGCCTTCGTCGAGCGCTTCGTCGCCTTGACCCGCCAATACGTGCTCGGCAATCCGTTGGACGAGGCCACTACCCTCGGCCCGCTGATCAATCCGGGTGCCGCCGAATTCGTCCGTGGGCAGATCGCCGAAGCGCTGGCGTTGGGGGCCAAGGCGCTGATCGATGCAAAGACCTTTCCCGCCGATGCACCGGGCAGCGCCTACCTCGCGCCGCAGGTGCTGGTGGACGTCACCCATCGGATGTCGGTGATGCGCGATGAGAGCTTCGGCCCGGTGGTCGGCATCATGCCGGTGGCCAGCGACGAAGAAGCCATCGCCTTGATGAACGACAGCGAGTTCGGCCTCAGCGCGTCCATCTGGACTCAGGATCTCGAGGCGGCCGAACGTATCGGCGACGAGATCGCCACCGGCACCGTCTTCATGAATCGCTGCGACTACCTGGACCCGGCCCTGGCCTGGACCGGGGTGAAGAACAGCGGCCGCGGCGCCACGCTGTCGCGCCTCGGCTACGAAACCCTGACCCGGCCGAAATCTTTCCATCTGCGCCACGAGATCTAAGAACATGTTCAAGATCGTCGCGAGCGCAGCAGATATTGAAGAGGTTCTGAGCATGAGCCTGACCGCCAACTGGAACTACCCCACGAGCATCCGCTTCGGCGTCGGCCGTATCGCCGAGCTGGTCGAGACCTGTCGCAGTCAAGGTATCCAACGACCGCTGCTAGTCACCGACAGTGGCCTGGCGCGCGCGCCGATCACCACGGCGACGCTGGAGTCTTTGCGCGCCGGCGGCCTCGCGGTGGCGCTGTTTTCCGACCTCAAACCCAATCCGATCGAAGCCAACCTGGCTGGGGGGCTCGATGCCTACCGTGCCGGCAAGCACGATGGTGTGGTCGCCTTCGGCGGCGGCAGCGGCCTGGATATGGGCAAGCTCATCGCCTTCATGAGCGGCCAGACCCGGCCGGTGTGGGATTTCGAAGACATAGGCGATTACTGGACGCGCGCCGACGAAGGCGGCATTGCCCCAGTCATAGCTGTGCCGACCACCGCCGGTACCGGTTCCGAAGTGGGCCGTGCGGCGGTGATCATCGACGAGCGCACGCACACCAAGCGCATCATCTTCCATCCGAAGATGATGCCGCGCGTGGTCATCAGCGACCCGGCCCTGAGCGTCGGCATGCCAGCGAAGATCACCGCCGGCACCGGCATGGATGCCTTTGCCCATTGCCTGGAGGCCTACTGCGCGCCGGGTTTCCATCCCATGGCCGACGGCATCGCGGTGGAAGGCATACGCCTGGTGGCCAATGCCCTGGTGCGGGCGGTACGCACCCCCTCCGACCTCGACGCGCGGGCGCAAATGCTGGCCGCCGCGGCGATGGGTGCCACCGCATTCCAGAAAGGCCTGGGCGGCATGCACGCGCTCGCGCATCCGGTGGGCGCCCTGTACGACACCCATCACGGCATGACCAATGCCACCTTCATGCCCTATGTGTTGCAGTTCAATCGTGCCGCCATCGAGGAACGTATCACGCGCCTGGCGGCTTACCTGCGCCTGCCGGCCCCGGGCTTCGACAGTTTCCTGGCCTTCGTGCTCAAGCTGCGCAAGGACATCGGCGTGCCCCATACGCTGCCTGAGCTGGGGGTGGATGACCGGCAGGCCGATCTGATCGCCGACATGGCGATTGTCGACCCTTCCGCCGCCGGCAACCCACGCCCCTTGACGCGGGAAGGTGCCGCCGAGATTTTCGCCGCGGCTTTCCACGGCCGGATTTAGAGCAGTCGTCTGTCCATGGCCTTGGTTCGAGCACGCAGCATGGATGGGTTTTAGCAGGAGCAGTACGACAAGGGGTCGAGTAGCAGGCAGAAGCGAAGCCAGCCCATTCGGCAACGCACAACGCGGATAGATGTGCATCAAAACCTACTAAGGGGCACACATTATGAGTCCAGTAAGCCAACCCGGCGCCACCGCGCCACAAGACGACGACGTCAAGTTGTTGCACAGCATGGGCTATGCCCAGGAACTCTCGCGACGAATGGGCGTTTTCTCCAACTTTGCCATTTCCTTTTCGATCATCTGCATCCTCTCGGGCGGCATCAATTCGCTGGCGCAGGGCACCTCAGGTGCGGGCGGCGCGGCTATCGGCATCGGCTGGCCGCTCGGCTGCATGATCTCCGGCGTTTTCGCCATGGCCATGGCGCAGATATCCTCGGCCTATCCAACCGCAGGCGGCCTCTATCACTGGGGCTCGATCCTCGGTAACCGCTTCACCGGCTGGCTGACAGCCTGGTTCAACCTGCTGGGGCTGGTGACCGTGCTCGGCGCGATCAACGTCGGCACCTATTACTTCTTTTTCGGCGCCTTCGGACCGGCCCTGGGAATGGAAGACACCATCACCACACGGATCATTTTCCTGGCGATCCTGACCGGCATCCAGGCGTTGTGTAACCACTTCGGCATCGGCTTGACCGCGAAACTCACCGACTTTTCGGGCTATCTGATCTTCGCCACGGCGATCGCGCTGACCCTCGTCTGCCTGATAGCGGCGCCCAGCTATGAATTCGTCCGGCTGGTGACCTTCGGCAACTATTCCGGCGAGGCCGGCGGCAACGTCTGGCCCCAAGTCTCGAACAGTTGGATCTTCATGCTCGGCCTGCTCTTGCCGATCTACACCATCACCGGTTATGACGCCTCCGCGCATACCTCCGAGGAGACCCACCAGGCAGCCCATTCGGTGCCGCGTGGCATGGTGATGTCGGTGGTCTGGTCGTTGCTATTCGGCTGGGTCATGCTCTGCTCCTTCGTACTCATGCTGCCGAGCATGGATGAGGCGGCGAAGCAGGGCTGGAACGTGTTCTTCTGGGGGATGGATACTCAGGTGAATCCGACCATCAAGATGGTGCTTTACCTCGCGATTTTCATCTCGCAGTTTCTCTGCGGGTTGGCCACCGTGACCTCGGTCTCGCGCATGATCTTCGCGTTCTCGCGCGACGGCGGCCTACCCTGCTCGAAAGCACTGGCCAAGGTCTCAGCCACCCATCGCAGCCCGGTGGCGGCAATCTGGACCGGGGCGATTCTGGCGGTGCTGTTCGTCTGGGGGTCGTCCCTGGTATCTATCGGCGAGACGCCGGTCTACACGATAGTCGTGTCCTGTACGGTGATCTTCCTGTTCTTCTCCTTCATCATTCCCATAGTGCTCGGCCTGTTCACCTTCGGCACCTCGAAGTGGCCAACCATGGGGCCGTGGAACCTGGGGCGCGGGCTGTACTCGTTGTTCGCGATCCTCTCGATCCTCTCGATGGTGCTGATCTTCGTCATCGGCATTCAGCCGCCGAACGATTGGGCGTTGTACATCACCATCGGCTTTCTGATCCTGACGGCAATCGTCTGGTTCGCCTTCGAAGCGCGACGCTTCCAGGGCCCACCCGTGGGCGATATGATCGCCAAGCGTCAGGCGGAGATCGCCGCCGCTGAAGCGGCTTTGGACAAGTAGCTGAAGCGGCTTTGGACAAGAAAGGGAGCGCTGGTCAGCGCGATGCAAAACGGGGCGCTCAGCGCCCCGTTTCTTTGTGCCGCCCGGCGAGTTCAGGTTAACGCTCGAGTGCCAGGCATGCGCGAATGCCCGCTAGTCAGTCGTGCATGGCCGGGGCTTTGTTGGGGGGGCGCGCCCGACCAGGGCCAGCTCCTGGCTCCAAGCGGCTTAACGACTCAGCAATGAAGCCGTACCCGCCCCGGCGAACAGCCCCGCGCTGATCCGGTTGAACCACACCTGCCCCTTGCCTGAGCGCAGAAAGCGCGCGGCGCCGCGTGCGCTCAGGCCGTAGAACAGCTTGCTGGCCAGGTCGAGCACTGTCCAGGTGGCGATCATCATCAGCAGTTGCGTCAGTAGCGGGCGCTCGGAGCTGATGAATTGCGGCAAGAAGGCGGCGAAAAACAGGATGTCCTTCGGGTTGCTGGCGCCCAGACCAAAGGCCTTCCAGAACATGCTGCGCCAACTTGGGTTGACTGGCTGCTCTTCGGCGTTCGCCGGTTTGGCCGCCTGGCGCGATTCGCCCCAACTTTGCCAGGCGAGATAGAACAGATAGAGCGCACCGACGATTTTCAACCCGCTGAAGAGTCTTTCCGAGGCGAGCAGCAAGGCACCGAGCCCGAGGGCGGAGGCGCTGAGCAGGCAGATCGAGGCGCTGACGCCGCCGAGAAAGGCCGGCAAGGAGCGGCGCAGCCCATAGTTCAGGCTGTTGCTGACCATCAGCAAGGACAGTGGACCGGGGATCAGAATCACGATCAGCGCGGCGCTGCTGAACAGCAGCCAGGTTTCCAGGCTCATTTTACTTTTCTCCAGCTGTTGCTTCTCTCCAGATGCAGAAAAGCCCCAGCGCCGGAGCGCTGAGGCTTGCTGTCGCCGAGTTAAACCTTACAGGAAGATGAACTTGGCAATACAGATGGCTGCCAGTGCATAGAGGCTGACGGAAATTTCCTGGCGCTTGCCAGTAAACAACTTCAGTGCCACGAAGGTGATGAAGCCCAGGGCCAGACCATCGGTGACCGAGAAAGTCAGCGGCATCATCACCACGGTGATAATGGCCGGGATGGTGTTGGTGTGGTCTTCCCAGTCGATGTGCGCCATGCCGCTCATCATCAGCATCGCCACATAGATCAGCGCGCCAGCGGTGGCGTAGGCCGGAATCATCCCGGCCAGCGGGGCGAAGAACATCGCGGCGATGAACAGCACGCCGACAGTGACCGCGGTCAGGCCGGTACGACCACCGGCAGCGACGCCTGCGGCACTTTCCACATAGCTGGTGACCGGCGGGCAGCCGACCAGGGCGCCGAGTGCGCTAGAGGTGCTGTCGGCCTTCATCGCCTTGCTCAGGTTCTCGATGTGACCGTTTTTATCGACCAGCTTGGCGCGTTGCGCCACGCCCATCAGGGTGCCGGCGGTGTCGAACATATGCACGAAGAGGAAGGCCAGGATAACGCTGATCATGCCGACGTTGAGGGCACCGGAAATATCCATCGCCAGCCAGGTCGGCGCGATGCTCGGCGGCATGGAGAAGAACCCGCCGAACTCGACCAGCCCCAGACCCCAGCCCGCCAGCGTGACGGTGAGGATGCTGATCAGGATGCCACCGAACACGCGGTGGTGCTCGAGCACGGCGATCATCAGGAAGCAGATCGCCGCCAGCAGTGGGCCGGCGGAGGTCAGGTCACCCAGCTTGATCAGCGTGGCCGGGCTGGCGACCACGATGCCGGCGGTTTTCAGACCGATCAGACCGAGGAACAACCCGACCCCGGCGCCCATCGCAAAGCGCAGGCTGCTGGGGATGCTATTGAGCAGCCATTCACGAATATTCGTGAAGGTCAGGATCATGAACAGGATGCCGGAGAGGAACACCGCGCCGAGGGCGATCTGCCAGCTGTAACCCATGGTGCCGACCACGGTGTAGGTGAAGAACGCGTTGAGGCCCATGCCCGGTGCCAGGCCAACCGGCCAGTTGGCGTAGAGGCCCATCAGGAAGCAACCGAAGGCAGCGGCGATACAGGTGGCGACGAACGCCGCACCGTGGTCGATGCCGGCATCGGCCATGATGTTGGGGTTAACGAAAATGATGTAGGCCATGGTGATGAAGGTAGTCAGGCCGGCGGCTAGCTCGGTTTTGACTGTGGTGCCATGCAGGCTCAGTTTGAACAGACGTTCAAGCAGGCCAGGGCTAGCGGGGTTCGCGGCATATATTTGTTCTTGTTTAGTGCTTTCCACAGCGGGTACTCCTCATCTCTTGTATTTGTTCACCGAGAGCCGGTGGTGTTGCTGCAGCGGCTCTCTGAGGCAGGTGGTATGGATGGTGCGCTTGCTGGTTCGGTTTGTTGACTCTCTAGTCAGGAAGTCACACGAGCCGGATTATGCGTTTGTATACAAAAAAAGCAAATAATGTTTTCACTGTTGCGTAAATCGCACCGCTGGATTGTGGATATATGGAGAGATGGATTGTGCGCGACAATCGAGCCTCACTATTTATATAAATTCCTTTAAAAACATATAGATAGAATTTTTCGTGAGGACTTTAAGGCGCGTTGTGGACTGCTTGTGGCGGGTTTAAGCGGCATAAATCGCGAAGCCATAGCGGGAAAACGCCATGCGTAGAGAGATTTTTTCTAGGCGCGCTCGGCTGAGCAGAGCAATAGGCAGCCAGCCAGGAACCTTTACGGAATGGACGAGGGCCTCGTGGCCTGTGTGGCTAGTTCAATTAGTCAATTTCGGCGCCTGAAACCCCGATACGGCGTTGCCGCTCCTCGCCATAGCCCTGCTATGACTCGTCGCCGCGCCTTGTCTCAGGGCTCCAGGCATCCGAACTTGAGTTAACCAACTAGCCGTACAGGCCACTAGCGCGCAGGCAAATGCGGTGGGGCGCAAAGTGTGCAGGCAGGTTTGATTGTGTACAATATGTCAGTACTTTTATCCTCTGACTTTCCGCTATTGCTGCTTGCCAGCAGCCCGGGGAAAGGCAGTAGAGTCTCGCATGACCGCCGACCTCTTTGACGCGAGCCCGAATGAACGAACAATTACAGCCCCTCAAGAAGCAACCGCGTACCGGCAAAAGCAGCCGCAGCGGGACCCAGGACGATATCGTTTACGCGCATATCTTCGATGCCATCCTCGAACAGCGCCTGGCGCCGGGTACCAAGCTGAGCGAAGAGGCCTTGGGCGAGATCTTCGGCGTTAGCCGCACCATCATCCGCCGGGCCTTATCGCGCTTGGCCCATGAAGGTGTGGTGCTGCTGCGCCCCAACCGCGGTGCGGTGGTGGCGAGCCCGAGCGTGGAGGAAGCGCGGCAGATTTTCTACGCCCGGCGGATGGTCGAGCGCGCGATCACCGAACTGGCGGTCGAGCATGCGACGGCTGAGCAGTTGGCTGAGTTGCGGCAGATGGTCAGCGACGAGCAGACCAGCTTCTCCCGCGGCGATCGCGGTGCCGGTATCCGCCTCTCCGGCGAGTTCCACTTGAAGTTGGCGGAGGCGGCGAAGAACGCACCCTTGATCAGCTTCCAGCGCAGCCTGGTGTCGCAGACCTCGTTGATCATCGCCCAGTACGAGAGCGGCAGCCGTTCGCACTGTTCATACGATGAACACAATCAACTGATCGACGCCATCGAGGCGCGGGACACGGCCAAGGCCGTGAGCCTGATGATGCACCACATGGATCATATCGACAGCAAACTGAATCTGGACGAAGAAAGCGCTTCCGACGATCTGCATGCGGTGTTCTCGCACCTGCTGCAGACCAAGAAGAAGTCCACGCGCGCGGCGACGCCGCGCTAAGGCTGTTGTAGGAGCGGGCCATGCCCGCGAAACAAGCAACGCAAAAGCTTCGCGGGCATGGCCCGCTCCTACGGTAAATCCAAGGCCCCGCCGCGCAAGCAGCGGGGCCTTGGCATTTCAGCGCTGGTGCACCGAACGGCCGGCGGCGAAGGTTTCTTTAATCGCACGGTCATCGCCGATGGTCATCAGCACGAAGAGTTTTTCTTCGACATCCTTGGCCTGTTGCAAGCGGTAGGACAACAGCGGTGTGGCGTGGTAATCGAGCACGATGAAGTCCGCATCGTTGCCGCTGGCGAAGCTGCCGATCTTGTCCTCCAGCCGCAGCGCCCGAGCGCCGCCGAGGGTGGCCAGGTACAGCGACTTGAACGGGCTGAGTTTGTTGCGCTGCAACTGCTGGACCTTGTAGGCCTCGTTCAGGGTTTGCAGCATGGAGAAGCTGGTGCCGGCGCCGACATCGGTGCCCAGGCCGACATTGACCTTGAACTGCTCGGCTTGCTTGAGGTTGAACAGGCCGCTGCCGAGGAACAGGTTGGAGGTCGGGCAGTGGGCGATGGCCGAGCCGGTTTGCGCCAGACGCTGACACTCTTCATCACAGAGATGCACGCCGTGGGCGAACATCGAGCGCTCGCTGAGTAGCTGGAAGTGGTCGTAAACGTCCAGATAGCCTTTCTGCTCTGGGAACAGCGCTTTCACCCAGGCGATCTCGTCGAGGTTTTCCGAGAGGTGGGTGTGCATGTACAGGCCCGGATATTCCTGCAGCAGCTTGCCGGCGTAGGTCAGCTGTTCGGGCGTGCTGGTCGGCGCGAAGCGCGGGGTCACGGCATAGTGCAGACGGGCCTTGCCGTGCCAGCGCTCGATCAGCTCTTTGCTGTCGACATAGCTGGATTGCGCGGTGTCGGTCAGGTAGTCCGGGGCGTTGCGGTCCATCATCACCTTGCCGGCGATCATCCGCAGGTTCAGTGCCTCGGCCGCCTCGAAGAAGGCATCGACCGATTGCTTGTGTACAGTGCCAAACACCAGCGCGGTGGTGGTGCCGTTACGCAGCAGTTCCTTGAGGAAAATGCTCGCCACATCGGCGGCATGCGGCTTGTCGGCGAACTGCTTTTCGGTGGGGAAGGTGTAGGTGTTCAGCCAGTCCAGCAGTTGCTCGCCATACGCGGCGATCATGCCGGTCTGCGGGTAGTGGATGTGCGTGTCGATAAAGCCCGGGGTAATCAGCGCATCGCGGTATTCGGTCACTTCGACAGTGTTGGCCAGAGCTGGGAGTAGGTCTTTGGCGTGGCCGACAGCAGAGATCTGGCCGTTTTCGACCAGCAACAGACCGTCTTCGAAATACTGGTAAGACTGCTCGATACCCACTTCGGCGGGGTCGGCGATGCTGTGCAGGATGGCGGCACGGTAGGCTTTTATGTGGCTGGTCATGTAACTCTCGTCTCAATCTTGTTGTTAACGCCGTGAGCCTAGAAGGCTGGCTTCGATGTAGGGTGCGCTGTGCGCACCATCGGCAGTACGTTGTTATCGGTGCGCGCGGCGCACCCTACGAATGGACGCGGCGTGAGCTGGGGAGCAGCTTGGCGACGGATTCGCTTTGCTTGCCGTCCTGGCTGCTCTTTTGTTCACCAAACGTGGCGTTGTAGGTCGCTATCACCTCGCCGGCGATGGACACGGCAATCTCAATCGGCAACTTGCCCTTCACCTCGGGCAGGCCCATGGGGCAGCGCATACGTTGCACGACTTCGGGTTGGAAACCGCGCTCTCGCAGGCGGTGTTCGAATTTGACCCGCTTGGTTCGCGAGCCGATCAGGCCGTAGTAGGCGAAATCGTTGCGCTTGAGAATTTCCGCGGTCAGCTCCAGGTCGAGCTGATGGTTGTGGGTCATGACGATGTAGTAGCTGCCGGCTGGCATGTTCTCTACTTCATCGACCGGTTCTTCGTTGATGACTTTTTCCACCCCGGCCGGCAGTTGCGCGGGGAATTCGCTTTCCCGCGAATCGATCCAGCGCACCTTGCACGGCAAGCTGGCCAGCAGTGGCACCAGGGCGCGACCGACATGCCCGGCGCCGAACACGGCGATCTGTGCCTGTGGCTGGCCCATCGGCTCGAACAGCAGCACGGTGGCGCCGCCACAGCATTGACCGAGGCTGGCACCGAGGCTGAAGCGTTCCAGGCGGGTGTCCTGGCTGCGGCTTTCGAGCATCTCGCGGGCGATTTTCATCGCCTTGTATTCCAGGTGGCCGCCGCCGATGGTTTCGAAGATCCGCTCGGCGGTGACCACCATTTTCGAGCCGGCGTTGCGCGGCGTCGAACCGCGCTCTTCGATGATGGTCACCAGCACACAAGGTTGCCCTTGTTGCTGCAGGTCGGCGAGGGCGCTGATCCAGCTCATTTGCTCAGCCTCCAGGTGCGTAGTGGGCGAGCGGAGCGCGACAGGCGCCAGTCGTCGTCTTTGTGCGGACGCGTCGGCGTGCCCAGCGGCTCCAGTAGGAGTAGCGGCGGCAGTGCTTCGCGAGCCTGTTGCGCCGGTGCTTCTGGTGAATGTTCGGTGTGTGTTGTCATTGTTGTGCACCGTTTATTTTTGTAGGAGCGGGCAAGGCCCGCTCCTACGTGGCTCAGGCGGGTTCGACCTCGACTGCGGCAGCGGATTTGGCCGACTGCTGCAGTTGCTTCATCTGCTCCACACCCCAGAGCACGCGCTCCGGCGTGGCCGGGGCATCGATCGCCGGTTGCGCGCGATAGTCGGCCAGGCTGGCGACGGCATCCTTGATCGCACACCAGGCGGCGATGCCGAGCATGAATGGCGGCTCACCGACGGCCTTGGAGTGGAATACGGTGTCTTCCGGGTTCTTGCGGTTTTCCACCAGCTTGACGCGCAGGTCCAGCGGCATATCGGCCACCGCCGGAATCTTGTAGCTGGCCGGGCCGTTGGTCATCAGCTTGCCTTTGGCGTTCCACACCAGCTCTTCCATGGTCAGCCAGCCCATGCCCTGGATGAAGGCACCCTCGACCTGGCCCATGTCGATGGCCGGGTTCAGCGAGGCGCCGACGTCGTGCAGGATGTCGGTACGCAGCATCTTGTATTCGCCGGTCAGGGTATCCACCAGCACCTCGGCGCACGCGGCACCGTAGGCGTAGTAGTAGAACGGCCGACCGCGCGCCTGGCTGCGGTCGTAGAAGATTTTCGGGGTGCGATAGAAGCCGGTGCTGGACAGCGACACCTGGCCGAAATAGGCCTGCTGGATCAACTCCTCGAACGTCAGTATCTGGTCGCGCACCCGTACGTGGCCATTGCGGAATTCGACGTCTTCCTCGGTGACCTTGTAGTGCCGCGCGGCGAACTCGACCAGGCGCTTCTTGATGATTTCGGCGGCGTTCTGCGCAGCCTTGCCGTTCAGGTCGGCACCGCTCGAGGCGGCGGTCGGCGAGGTGTTCGGCACCTTGTCGGTGTTGGTCGCGGTGATCTGAATCCGCTCGATATCGACCTGGAACACTTCGGCGACCACTTGCGCCACCTTGGTGTTCAGGCCCTGGCCCATTTCGGTGCCGCCGTGGTTCAGGTGGATGCTGCCGTCGGTGTAGATGTGGATCAGCGCGCCGGCCTGGTTGAGGAAGGTGGCGGTGAAGGAGATGCCGAACTTGACCGGCGTCAGCGCCAGACCTTTCTTCAACACCGGGCTCTTGGCGTTGAACGCGCGGATTTCCTCGCGACGCTTGGCATAGTCGCTGCTGGCCTCGAGGTCGGCGGTCATCTCTTCGAGCAGGTTGTCTTCCACTGTCTGGTAGTAGTGGGTGACGTTGCGCTCGGTCTTGCCGTAGTAGTTGGCCTTGCGCACCTCCAGCGGGTCTTTGCCGAGGGAGCGGGCGATGGCGTCCATCACTTCTTCGATGGCGACCATCCCTTGTGGGCCGCCGAAGCCGCGGTAGGCGGTGTTGGAGGCGGTGTTGGTCTTGCAGCGGTGGCCATTGATGGTGGCATCGCCGAGGTAGTAGGCGTTGTCCGAGTGGAACATCGCGCGGTCGACTATCGAACCGGACAGGTCCGGCGAGTACCCGCAGTTGCCCGCCAGCTCCATCTGGATGCCGTGCAGGCGGCCGCTGTCATCGAAGCCGACGTCGTACTGGACGAAGAACGGATGGCGTTTGCCGGTCATCTGCATGTCTTCGACGCGCGGTAGGCGCATCTTGGTCGGCCGGCCGGTGAGGTGCGCGATCACCGCGCACAGGCAGGCTGGGCCGGCGGCCTGGGTTTCCTTGCCGCCGAAGCCTCCGCCCATGCGGCGCATGTCGATGACGATCTTGTTCATCGGCACGCCGAGCACTTCGGCGACCAGCTTCTGTACCTCGGTGGGGTTTTGCGTCGAGCAGTAGACGAGCATGCCGCCGTCTTCGGTCGGCATCACCGAGGACACCTGGGTTTCCAGGTAGAAGTGTTCCTGGCCGCCGATATGCAGCTTGCCTTGCAGGCGATGGGGCGCGCTGGCCAGGGCGCTGGCGGAATCGCCGCGTTTGTGCTGGTGGCTGTCGAGGACGAAGTGCTTTTTACGCAGCGCTTCTTCGACGTCGAGGATCGGCTCGAGGTCTTCGAACTCGATGATCGCCGCCATCGCCGCCTTGCGCGCGGTGTCTAGATCCTTCGCCGCGACGGCGATGATCGGCTGGCCGACATATTCGACGATGCCGTCCGCCAGCAGCGGGTCGCCCGGCACTACTGCGCCGATATCCAGTTGGCCAGGCACGTCCTTGCTGGTGATGACCAGGGTCACGCCCTCGATGGCATAGCAGGGTGCGGTGTCGATCTTGGTGATGCGGGCGTGAGCGCGGTCGCTCATGCGGGCATAGACGTGCAACTGGTTGGGGAACTCCAGGCGGTCGTCGACATAGGTCGCTTCACCGGACACATGCTTGTCCGCACTGTCATGTTTGACGCTACGGCCGACGCCGGTGCGGAGGTCCTGGTGGAACAGCGCGGTCAGCTCTTCCTGGGTCTTTTTAACGCTGTGATTAGACATAAGCGGTCACCCGTGTTTCGACTTCAGGGGCTTGCAGTTCGAGGAAGTATTTGCGCAGCAGGTTCTGCGCGGTGAGCAGGCGGTATTCCTTGCTGGCGCGGAAGTCCGACAGCGGGGTGAAGTCCTCCGCCAAGGCCGCGCAGGCGCGCTCAATGACAGTCTGTGACCAGGTGGCGCCCAACAGGGCTTGCTCACAGGCCGCCGCGCGTTTCGGGGTGGCCGCCATGCCGCCGAAGGCGACGCGGGCGTCCGTGACCACGCCACCCTCGATGCGCAGATTGAAGGCCGCGCAGACGGCGGAGATATCGTCATCCAGGCGCTTGGACACCTTGTAAGCGCGGAAGGCCTGGCGGCTGCTTGCGCGCGGCACGATGATCTTCTCGATGAACTCGCCTTCCTGGCGAGCCGTCACCCGGTAGTCGAGGAAGTAGTCTTCCAGCGCCAGGGTGCGGGTGTTCTCGCCTTTGCGCAGGACGATCTGGGCGCCGAGGGCGATCAGCAGCGGTGGGGTGTCACCGATGGGTGAGGCGTTGCCGATGTTGCCGCCGAGGGTGCCTTGGTTGCGGATCTGCAAGGAGGCGAAGCGGTGCAGCAGCTCGCCGAAGTCCGGGTATTCCGCGCTGAGGGCTTCGGCGCAGTCGGTCAGCGCGGTGGCTGCGCCGATCTCCAGGCGGTCGTCGAAGCGTTCGATACGCTTCATTTCGGCGACGTTGCCGACATAGATCATCACCGGCAGGGCACGCTGGAATTGGGTGACTTCCAGCGCCAGGTCGGTGCCGCCGGCGAGCAGGCGGGCTTCCGGATGCGAGCTGTAGAGGTCGGCCAGGTCGGCGACGGTCAGCGGCACCAGGCAACGCTTGTCGCCACTGTTCAGTTCGGCGATGTCCTTAGGTGCTATAGCGCGCAACTGGGCGATGGTCTCGGCCTGGCGGGCATCGAACTGGTCAGGTTTGGCTTGGCAGCAGGACTGTTCGGCGGCATCCAGGATTGGCCGGTAGCCGGTGCAACGGCAGAGGTTGCCGGCCAGTGCTTCCTGGGCCTTAGCTTTGCGATGGGGGGCCTCGTCGTGGCCGTCACTGTTTTTCTGCAGGGCGAACAGCGACATGACGAAGCCGGGGGTGCAGAAGCCGCACTGTGAGCCGTGGCAGTCGACCATGGCCTGCTGCACGCTGTGCAGTTTGCCGTCGTGCTTGAGGTCTTCAACGCTGATCAGCTGTTTGCCGTGCAGGGAGGACACAAAGGTCAGGCAGGAGTTCAGGGTGCGGTAGCGAATCGAGTCGCCATCCAACTCGCCAACCACCACGGTGCAGGCACCGCAATCGCCAGAGGCGCAGCCTTCTTTGGTTCCGGGCTTGCCCACGTGCTCACGCAAGTAGTTCAGCACGGTGACATTCGGGTCGAGACGCTGCTCGGTACGCAGCTCACGATTGAGTAAAAACTGGATCAAGGACGACCTCCAGGCACTTTATTGTTTTTACGAGGGCTCGTATGGAAGTGAATTTAGAGTTTTCTGACTTTTGGGTCAATAAATATTTGACCTGGCAGTCAGGCAATCGTCATGCCTTTCAGTTATGAGCCGGCCACGGCCAGTGGGGTGGCCTGCGGCCTTTGCGTTCTTGAGCTGCGGCTGGCTGCTGCACTGGCCCGCCGGCAACCTTTTGTTGAGCTTTTTTTCACGAAAACTTGATAGCGACGTCCCTAGGCTGCGCCCCCATAAGAGGTATGGCTCGCCATACCCAGTGACTGACGTTGTCCTGAGTGGGATCGAGCAGAACTCCATGTTGAAAATAAAGGCCGTGCGCCCTGAAGTATTGACCCTGTTGAGCAGTGCGTTCCTGTTGCTGTGCTGCAACTTTGTGCTGTGGCAACACCTGTTCTCGATCACCTCGGGCGATTGGCAGGGGCTGCTCATGCGGCTGGCATTCGGGCTGATCGTGCTGGCGATTTTCAATCTGGTGCTCACGCTGCTGGCTTTTCGCTGGGTGTTGAAGCCGATACTGACGCTCTTGCTGCTGATCAGTGCCTGCGTGGCGTATTTCATGAGCCAGTACGGCGTGCTGATCGACGCTGGCATGTTGCGCAACGCGGCGGAAACCGATGTGGCGGAAGTGCGCGACCTGTTGTCGAGCGAATTGGCGGTCTATGTCCTGTTGCTAGGCGTGTTACCGGTTTGCTTGGTCTGGCGCACACCGGTCAATTACCGGGTTTGGCCGCGCGAACTGTTGAGCAAAGTGCTCGTCGGCGCGGCCTGTGTGGCGGTGCTCGGCGGGGTTGCGCTGGTTAACTATCAGGGGCTTTCCTCGCTGTTCCGTAATCACCATGAACTGCGCTTGATGGTGGTTCCGAGTAACTATGTGGGCGCCTCGCTGAGCTATCTGCGCGAGCAGATTAGTTCGAGCCAGCAGCCGTTCCGGCAGGTGGGCGTCGACGCCGTAAAAGCGCCGATCTGGCAGACCCACCGGCGCAAGTCGCTGACGGTGTTGGTGGTCGGGGAAAGCGCGCGGGCGGAGAATTTTGGAGTGCTTGGCTACCCACGCAACACCACGCCGCAACTGCAAGCGGAAAGCGGCTTGATTGCCTACAGCAATGTGCGCTCCTGCGGCACCGAGACCGCGGTCTCGGTGCCGTGCATGTTCTCGAACCTCGGCCGTGGCGATTACAGCGCGGCCAAGGCGAAGTCGCAGGAAGGCTTGCTCGATGTCTTGCAGCGCGCCGGTTTTCATGTGCTCTGGCGCGACAATCAGGCCGGTTGCAAGGGCACCTGTGAGCGGGTGGCGTTCGAGGACTTAAGCCATCGCCACGACTCGCAGTTCTGCGCCAGTGGCGAGTGCCATGACGAGATTTTGCTGCAGGATCTACAGGGCTTCATCGATAAGCTGGAGCAGGACACGGTGCTGGTGCTGCACCAGATGGGCAGTCACGGCCCGGACTATTTCAAGCGCTACCCGAAAGAGTTCGAGCGGTTCACCCCGGTCTGCAACAGCAATGCGCTGAATGATTGCTCCCGCGCAAGCATCGTCAATGGCTACGACAACACCCTGGCCTACACCGATCATGTGTTGGCCAGCCTGATCGACCTGCTGCGTAGCAATCAGGGCAAGTTGGACAGTGCCATGCTCTACCTGGCCGACCATGGCGAGTCGTTGGGTGAATACAACCTGTACCTGCACGGCACCCCCTATCTGATGGCGCCGGATCAACAAAAGCATGTGGCGATGCTGGCGTGGTTTTCCGACTCCTATCAGCAGGCCTTTGCGCTGGATGCTGATTGCCTGCGTGCCGAGCGCGACCAGCCCCTGAGTCAGGACAACCTGTTCCACTCCATGCTCGGTCTGCTGGAAGTCCGGAGCAAAGCCTATAACCCGGCGCTGGATATGTTCGCCGCCTGTCGGGGCGCGCCTGTGCGTCAGGCCTTGGCGGTCGAATAAGCCGCGCCCTCCCATATCCGCACGCCGAGCAAAACGGCACGGTGGCTAGGCTAAGAACCTGATCATGATCTGCTGCGCGTCGGCCATGCCGCGTTGAAATCGGGCTCAAAATGCCCATTTACTACGTGTAAACTGCGCTTTCTCGCCCGATTTCGCGATCCACAGGGATGTGGTGAATGCCGCTAGCCCGCATGGAGCGGGCGCGGCCTTGCCTGACCTTAGCTCGCGAGATCGTGAACAGGCTCTAAGCGGACGGTAATAGCCTTGCTTGTTCATCTGTGGGACGTCTTCGATTTCATCCGGGTTGGCCGGGTAACACCCTGTGTTACACTTCGCGGCCTGCGCGTTAGCCACGATTTCGAAGGAAAACCATGACGTTCAAGGCACCGGACAGCCTCGCCGAGCAGATTGCTCACCACCTTGCGGAGCGCATCATCCGGGGTGAGCTGAAAGAACGTGAGCGCATTCAAGAGCTGAAAGTCACCCAATCCCTCAATGTCAGCCGCGGCTCCGTGCGTGAAGCGCTGCTGATCCTCGAGCGCCGCCATCTGATCGCCATCCTGCCGCGCCGTGGCGCCCAGGTAACCGAGCTGACTCCGCACAACGTGCAGAGCCTCTATGCCTTGGTGATGGAGCTGTACATCTTGCTGGGTTATGCCGTGGCCGAGCGCTGGCGGGTTCAGGAAGACCTGGCGCCACTCCTGGTGATTCAGCAGCGCCTGGTTGACAGTGCCCAGCGCCAGGACATCAACGCCTTTGTCGAAGACAGCTTCGACGTCATGCGCGCCGCCTTTCCCTTCGCTAATAACCCCTATTTGCAGGAGACGCTGGAGAACCTGTTGCCGGCCATCAGCCGCACCTACCATTTGGCGCTGGAGCGGCGCAAAACCGAGATGAGCCAGTTCCTCAATGCCTTCGCCGCCTTGCTACAGGCGGTGATTGCCCGTGACCAGCAGCAGATCCGCGAAGTGCTGAGTGCCTACGGCAAGCACAATTGCCAGATGGTTCTCGCCGCGCTGGCCGAACGCTAAGTGCTTGGGGCTTGGGCTAGGGAAGGCGATCTATGCGGCTAAAGTGCATCAAGCTGGCGGGCTTCAAGTCCTTCGTCGATCCGACCACGGTCAGCTTCCCGAGCAATATGGCGGCGGTGGTCGGGCCTAACGGCTGCGGCAAATCCAACATCATCGACGCCGTGCGCTGGGTGATGGGCGAGAGTTCGGCGAAGAACCTCCGTGGCGAGTCGATGACCGACGTCATCTTCAACGGCTCGAACACCCGCAAGCCGGTGACCCAGGCCTCCATCGAGCTGATCTTCGATAACTCCGATGGCACCTTGGTCGGCGAATATGCCGGCTACGCGGAAATTTCCATCCGCCGCCGCGTCACCCGCGACAGCCAGAACAGCTATTTCCTCAACGGCACTAAATGCCGGCGCCGCGACATTACCGACATCTTCCTCGGCACCGGCCTGGGCCCGCGCAGCTACTCGATCATCGAGCAGGGCATGATCTCCAAGCTGATCGAAGCCAAGCCCGAGGATCTGCGGAATTTCATCGAGGAAGCCGCCGGCATCTCCAAGTACAAGGAGCGCCGCCGCGAGACGGAAAACCGCATCCGCCGCACCCATGAAAACCTCGCGCGCCTGACCGACTTGCGCGAAGAGCTGGAGCGCCAGCTCGACCGCCTGCACCGTCAGGCCCAGTCGGCGGAGAAGTACCAGGAATACAAGGCCGAAGAGCGCCAGCTCAAGGCCCAGCTGTCGGCCCTGCGCTGGCAGGCGCTGAACGAGCAGGTCGGCCAGCGCGAGGTGGTGATCGGCCATCAGGAAATCAGTTTCGAAGCCTTGGTCGCCGAACAGCGCAATGCCGATGCCAGCATCGAGCGGCTACGTGATGGCCATCATGAGCTGTCCGAGCGTTTCAATCTGGTGCAGGGGCGCTTCTATTCCGTCGGTGGGGATATCGCCCGCGTCGAGCAGAGCATCCAGCACGGCCAGCAACGCCTGCGCCAGCTGCAGGATGATCTGAACGAGGCCGAGCGTTCGCGCCTGGAAACCGAATCCCACCTCGGCCACGACCGTACGCTGCTGGCTACCCTCGGTGAGGAGCTGGCGCTGCTCGCACCCGAGCAGGAAATGACCAGCGCCGCCGCGGAAGAGGCGGCGGCAACGCTCGAAGAGTCTGAAACTGCCATGCACGGCTGGCAGGAGCAGTGGGATGGCTTCAACCAGCGTTCCGCCGAACCGCGGCGTCAGGCCGAGGTGCAACAGTCGCGCATCCAGCAACTGGAGCAGAGCCTCGAGCGTCTGGCCGAGCGCCAGCGGCGTCTGGGTGACGAGCGCGTGCAGCTGTCGGCCGACCCGGAAGATGCGGCGATCCTCGAGCTGAGTGAACAAGTCGCCAGCAGCGAGCTGTGCCTGGAACAGCTGCATGCCGCGGATGCACAACAGGCGGAGCGTCTGCAGCAACTGCGTGGTGAATTGCAGCAAGCCGGTCAGGCGCAGCAGCAGGCGCAAGGCGAGTTGCAGCGGCTGAGCGGCCGGCTGGCCTCGCTGGAAGCCTTGCAACAAGCCGCGCTCGATCCCGGCACAGGCGTCGCCGAGTGGTTGCGCGAGCAGCAGCTGAGCGAGCGTCCGCGCCTGGCTGAAGGTCTGCGGGTCGAGCCGGGCTGGGAGTTGGCGGTGGAAACCGTGCTCGGCGCCGATCTGCACGCCGTGCTGTTGGACGACTTCAGCGGTTTGGATCTAGCGGGTTTCGCTCAAGGCGATTTGCGCCTGGTCAGCCCGGCCAAAGGTGGCGCCCGGGTTGCTGGCAGCCTGTTGGATAAGGTTGAGGTCAGCGTCGATCTGGCGCCCTGGTTGGCCAAGGTCAAGCCGGTGGAGTCCCTCGATGACGCCTTGGCCCGGCGCGGCCAGTTGGCCGAGGGCGAAAGCCTGATCAGTCGTGACGGTTACTGGGTCGGCCGGCATTTCCTCCGCGTGCGGCGCGCCAGTGAAGCGCAAAGCGGCGTACTGGCCCGTGCTCAGGAACTGGAACGCCTGGGCTTGGAGCGTGAAGAGCGTGAAGCCGGGTTGGCCAGCCTCGACGAGCGTTTACTGGCGTTGCGCGAGTCCCAACAGCAACAGGAAGAGGCGCGCGAGCAGCAACGTCGCCGCCTGCAGGAGGAAGTTCGGCGGCAGGGCGAGTTGAAGGCGCAGCTATCCGCCGGGCAGGCCAAGGTCGAGCAGTTGACCCTGCGGCGTCGGCGTCTCGACGCCGAGCTCAGCGAGCTCGGCGAACAGCGCGCCATCGAGCACGAACAGTTGGGCGAAGCGCGCCTGCAACTGCAAGATGCACTGGACGCCATGGCCATCGACACCGAGCAGCGCGAACAGCTACTGGCCCGGCGCGATCAGTTGCGCGAACGTCTCGATCGGGTGCGCCAGGAGGCCCGTCAGCACAAGGACCATGCCCATCAGTTGGCCGTGCGGCTTGGCTCGCTCAAGGCGCAGCATGACTCGACGCGTCAGGCCCTCGAGCGGCTCGAGCTGCAAGCCGAGCGCCTGAGCGAAAAGCGCGAGCAGCTCAATCTCAACCTGGACGAGGGCGCCGCGCCGCTGGAAGAGTTGCGCATGAAGCTCGAAGAGCTGCTCGACAAGCGCATGGGCGTGGAAGACGAACTCAAGCTGGCCCGTTTGGCGCTGGAAGATGCCGACCGCGAACTGCGCGACGCGGAAAAGCGCCGGACTCAGGCCGAGCAGCAGTCACAACTGCTGCGTGGCCAACTCGAACAGCAGCGCATGGAGTGGCAAGCGCTGAGCGTGCGCCGCAAGGCCATCCAGGATCAGTTGCTGGAAGACCATTACGACCTGCATGGCGTGCTCGCCACCTTGCCGGCCGAGGCCAACGAGCGGGCCTGGGAAGAAGAGTTGGAGCGGCTGGCCGCGCGGATTCAACGCCTGGGCCCGATCAACCTGGCCGCCATCGACGAATACCAGCAGCAGGGCGAGCGTAAACGCTACCTGGATGCGCAGAACGCCGACTTGGTCGAGGCGCTGGATACCCTGGAAAACGTGATTCGCAAGATCGACAAGGAAACCCGTAACCGCTTCAAGGAAACCTTCGACCAGATCAACGGCGGCCTGCAGGCGCTGTTCCCGAAGGTCTTCGGCGGCGGCAACGCCTATCTGGAACTGACGGGCGAAGATCTGCTCGATACGGGCGTGACTATCATGGCGCGCCCGCCGGGCAAGAAGAACAGCACCATCCACCTGCTCTCCGGTGGTGAGAAGGCGTTGACCGCGCTGGCGCTGGTCTTCGCCATCTTCCAGCTCAATCCGGCACCCTTCTGTATGCTCGACGAGGTCGATGCGCCGCTGGATGACGCTAACGTCGGTCGCTATGCGCGGCTGGTGAAAGAGATGTCGGAGAAGGTGCAGTTCATCTATATCACCCACAACAAGATCGCCATGGAAATGGCCGATCAGTTGATGGGGGTGACCATGCATGAGCCAGGCTGCTCGCGGTTGGTGGCGGTGGATGTGGAGGAAGCCCTGGCCATGGTCGAGGCTTGAGTCCGCCTGGCCGATTGGCTAGCCGACGGTGCAAAAATGCCGTTTGTCGTGCTAGCTTAAGCCACACTTTTGTTACGCGCGGAAAACAGCTGTAAGAACATACAGTTGTCCGCGTTTCAGGGGGCGAGGACGCCCTTTCTTCATCATCATTTTTAGGGGTTAAGGAGTTACATGGAAATCGGTCTGCGCGAGTGGCTGATCGTCATCGGCATCATTGTTATCGCTGGCATTCTTTTCGATGGCTGGCGGCGTATGAGCGGTGGTAAGGGCAAGTTGAAGTTCAGGCTCGATCGGAGTTTCTCCAACCTGCCGGATGATGATGGCGCCCCGGAGTTGCTCGGGCCGTCACGGGTTTTGGGGCGTCATCAGGAGCCCGGGCTGGAGGAAGAAGACCTGCCGGCCATGAGTGCGCGCGAGCTCAATCGCCGCCGGGGCACGCCGGTCGAGCCGCATCAGGGCGACCTCAATCTCGGTCTCGACGAGCCGGTGCCGACGCTGCTCAATCCGGTCGATGACGCCGAACCGAAGAAACGCAAAATCAGCGCCCAGGAAGACAGCAAAGACCTGCCACCGGTCGAGGAAGTGCTGGTGATCAACGTCGTCGCCCGCGAAGGTGAAGGCTTCAATGGCCCGGCGCTGCTGCAGAATATTCTGGAAAGTGGTCTGCGTTTCGGTGAGATGGATATTTTCCATCGCCACGAAAGCATGGCCGGCAATGGCGAAGTGCTGTTCTCCATGGCTAACGGGGTCAAGCCGGGAACCTTCGACCTGGACGATATCGACCATTTCAGCACCCGCGCGGTGAGCTTCTTCCTCGGCCTGCCGGGCCCGCGTCATCCCAAGCAAGCCTTCGATGTGATGGTTGCCGCCGCACGCAAACTGGCGCACGAACTGAATGGCGAGCTGAAAGATGACCAGCGCAGCGTCATGACGGCGCAGACCATCGAGCATTACCGCCAGCGCATCGTCGAGTTCGAACGCAAGCTGCTGACCCACAAACGCTAGGGCCGACGTCTCACTACGATCCTTATCGTAGGGTGCGCTATGCGCACCGAGCCCCAGTGGTGCGCACGGCGCACCCTACAGTTCAATCGAGCAGCTTCGGCTGCTCTTTTCGTTTCGAGAGTTCTGCCCATGACCGATGCCAAAACCGCCGCCGAGCGCATCCTAGAGCTGCGCGCCGAGCTGGATCAGCACAACTACCGCTATCACGTCCTCGACGCGCCGAGCATTCCGGATGCCGAGTACGACCGCCTGTACCACGAGCTGAAAGCGCTGGAGGCCGAGCATCCCGAGCTGGTGACTGCCGACTCGCCGACCCAGCGCGTCGGCAACCTGGCGCTGTCGGCCTTTGGCGAGGTCAAGCACGAAGTGCCAATGCTCAGTCTCGGCAACGCCTTTGCCGAAGACGACCTGCGGGACTTCGACCGCCGCGTGCGCGAAGGCTTGGCCGATGAGTTGCCTGCCGGCGACCTGTTCGGCGCGGGCGCGGCGGTGGAATACAGCTGTGAACCGAAACTCGACGGCTTGGCGGTCAGCCTGTTGTACCGCGATGGCCAGCTCGTGCGCGGCGCCACCCGTGGCGACGGCGCGACGGGTGAGGACATCAGCGTCAACGTGCGTACCGTGCGCAATATCCCGCTCAAGCTGCAAGGCAGCGGCTGGCCGGCCGTGCTGGAAGTGCGCGGCGAGGTGTATATGTCCCGCGCCGGCTTTGATGCGTTGAACGCCCGCGCGCTGGAGAGCGGTAGCAAGACCTTCGCCAATCCGCGGAATGCCGCGGCCGGCAGCTTGCGCCAACTGGACCCGAAAATCACCGCCAGCCGCCCGCTGGAGTTCTGCAGCTACGGCATCGGCCAGGTGCAGGGCGAGCTGCCGGACACCCATATCGGCATCCTCGCAGCTCTCAAGGGCTGGGGCATGCCGATCAGTCACGAGTTGAAGTTGGCCCAGGGCGCCGAAGAGTGCCTGGACTACTACCGTGCCATCGGCGAGAAGCGCGACGCGCTGCCCTATGAAATCGATGGCGTGGTGTTCAAGGTGAATAACCTGGCCTGGCAGCGCGAGCTGGGTTTCCGCGCCCGTGAGCCGCGTTGGGCGATTGCCCACAAGTTCCCGGCGAGCGAAGAGCTGACCGAGTTGTTGGCGGTGGAGTTCCAGGTCGGTCGTACTGGCGCCGTCACCCCGGTGGCGCGCCTGAAACCGGTGAAGGTGGCTGGCGTCACCGTGTCCAATGCCACCTTGCACAACATGGATGAAGTCGAGCGGCTGGGGCTTGTGGTCGGTGACAGCGTGATCATTCGCCGCGCGGGCGATGTGATCCCGCAAGTGGTGCAGGTGGTACTGGAGCGGCGCCCTGACTGGTCTGCGGATGAACTTGCAGCACGAACAGTCAAGGTGCCGAGCGAGTGTCCGATCTGTGGCTCGGCAGTCGAGCGCACCCAGCTGATCAAACGCAGTAAGGGCCGCGAAACCGTCAGTGAAGGCGCGGCGTATCGCTGCGTCGGTCGCCTGGCCTGTGGCGCGCAACTCAAACAGGCGATCATTCACTTCGTGTCCCGGCGTGCCATGGACATCGAAGGGCTTGGCGAGAAGAGCATCGAGCAGTTGGTGGACGAGGGGCTGGTGCAGTCGCCCGCCGATCTGTTCACTCTGCGCTTCGAGCAGCTCGTCGACCTGGAAGGCTTCGCCGAGCTGTCCACCCAGAACTTGCTGGCGGCGATTGCCGAGAGCAAGAGGCCGACCCTGGCGCGGTTTATCTACGCGCTCGGGATTCCCGATGTTGGCGAAGAAACGGCCAAGGTATTGGCCCGCGCCTTGGCCTCGCTCACGCGCATCCAGCAGGCGCTGCCGCAAGTGCTGACGTATCTGCCGGATGTCGGGGCGGAGGTCGCCCATGAGATCCACAGTTTCTTCGAGGACGAGCACAACCGCTCGGTGATCGCGCAACTGCTGGAGCGCGGCTTGGAATTGCAGGAGGAGGGCGACCTGCATCCGGAGTTCGCCGCCTGCGCCAGCCTGGCGGGCTTTATCGACAAGCTGAATATCCCCTTCATCGCGGCTACCGGCGCGGAAAAACTCGCCGCCAGGTTCGGTTCGCTGGAGGCCATCATCAACGCCGACTGGCTGGATCTGCGCCAGGTCGAGCGGCTGAACGAGAAGGCCGCCAAGTCGCTGCGTGAGTTCTTCGATAACCCGGCCAATGTCGAGCGTGCGCGAGCCATCGAGGCGCAGCTACGCGAGTTTGGCATGCACTGGGCAAGTGCGAAGAAGACCGTCGAGGGCTTACCGCTGGCAGGGCAGACCTGGGTGCTGACCGGCACGCTGGAGGTGATGAGTCGGGAGCTGGCCAAGGAGAAGCTGGAGGCCTTGGGCGCCAAGGTGTCTGGTTCGGTGTCGGCCAAGACCCATTGCGTGGTGGCTGGGCCCGGGGCGGGGTCGAAGCTGGCCAAGGCCAGCGAGCTGGGGGTGAAGGTGCTGGATGAGGCGGAGTTTCTGGCTGTGCTGGGCAGCCTGGGCTAGGCGCGTCAGGCCCCGACACCCAGCACCAGGCTGTCGACCACCTCTAGCAGTGCATCATCCACTGCCGGCTCTGCCGCTACAGGCACTCCAGGGCGGTGCGCCTGGCGGTATTCGCTGGGCGTGCAGCCGGCGAACTGCCTGAAGGCGCGGGCAAAGTAGGAGGGGTCCTTGAAGCCGGCCTCATAGCCGATGCTGGTGATGGGCATCTGGCTGTTGTCGAGCCGCTCCTTGGCGAACTCCATGCGCTTGTTCAGGACGTAGTCCATGAAGCCAAGGCCGATCACTTCCTTGAACAGGCGGCTGAAGCGGAATGCGGTCATGCCGCAGCGCTGCGCCAGCTCCTTCTGGTCGATGCTCTCGCGGAAATGCTGGTCGATGTACTGCAGCACCTTGTTGAGAGCCTGGTGCTTCTGGTGTTCTGCGGTCAGCCGGATGCTGTCCGGCAGGGACGGGTAGTGCTCGATCAGCGGCTTCTTGCCGGGGCCATTAGCGTTACGGCGCAGCTCGCAGAGCTGCTCCAGGGCGTGCAAGTAGCGATTCTTCTCGGCGGCCGAGAGGGGCAGCACCAGATATTCCCAGACCCGCGAACGCATGGCCCAGACGGCTAGCTCTTCCGAGTGCTGCACGGTGAACATGGTGATCGGGATGGAGGGTACGCTGCGTTTGAGCTCCAGCAACAGGTTGAGGCCCAGCACGTCGGGGCGATCGAAATGCATGCAGATCATGTCCGCCTGCGGGCCTGGCTCCCTGCTGGCAAGCACGGGTTCTTTCGCCAGCCTGCAGTCGCAGGTGGCATTGAATTGCGCGATGAGTTCCTCCGTGGATCGATCGTGGGTCAGATCGAGCCATAACAGGAATGGTTTTCTGGCCGAGTTAGACTTCATCTGCTTAGCTCTGCGCCCTGTGTAGTCCCCCATCCAGCAGTATTGTCACTGTGCCATTACCGAAAAGATCAAATCCCGATAATGAAAAATTAACTTAGTTCGTTGTGTTCTAAGTTTCGCTGAGCGCGTGGAGCCACGCGGACTGTTCGTTTTTTATCGACGCGCTCAGGATCGACCGTTGGTCGCTTGCGAATTAGTTGCAGAACCATCCGTAAGTCATTCCTTCTCTTACGTTTTTCGCAGCTTTTGCGGAAGCCGAGCGCATTGCTTTTGCTGTCCTGATCATGACAGCAAAAAAGTCCTAGCTATTCGCAAAAAACTCCTACCCCCTCTTATGGCCGGCAACTAGGGTGCAGGTAGGCGGTGCACGAAGCACTGCCTTGGATGAACCACACTCGAGTGAGGTGAGCAAAATGATTCTGCAAGCGATCAAGACTTCGGTGCTGAAGTTCGTCAAGGATGAGGATGGCCTGACCATCGTGGAGTACGCGGTGGCAGGTGGGCTGGTAACGGTAGCAGTTGCCGCTGCGTTCATACTTCTGGGAACAGAGGTAGGGAACAATATTACGGCTCTGTGCCAAGCCGTTAATAATAACGTTGCGTGCTGATAGCGGTAATTCCCGGCGGAGATGCAGCTATGCCCATGGAGCAGATGGATATCACTATTTTGCTGCTAGGGCTGTCAGGGTTGCTGGGCATTGCGGTGGTGAGCGATCTTCGCCACCACCGTATTCCCAACCTGCTGGTTCTGTTGGGGCTGGGTTTGGGCTTGGCCGGTCAGGCTTATTCCTCAGGAGTAAGCGGGTTGGGTAATGGATTGCTGGGTCTGCTGATCAGCTTTGCCATATTTCTCCCGATGTACGTCCTGGGAGGGATGGCTGCCGGAGACGTCAAGCTGATGGCCATGGTCGGCGTCTTTCTTACCCCGAATGGCGCTCTCTGGGCTGCGCTCTTCAGCCTGATTGCCGGTGGTTTTTGTGGTTTCTTGATTGTCCTTTTTCGCGGCCAATTGCTGCAGACCTTAGCGCGCTACGGGTTGATGCTAAGGGCTCGTGCTTATCTGGTGCCGGCAGCGGATGAGGTGGCCGGCAAGCCTTTCCCCTATTCGGTTGCAATCCTACTCGGCACCCTGACCAGCATCTTCTGGCTACCCTTCGGGCAGTAGCTCGGGAGGCTAATTATGTACGCCATCAGCGACAGCGGTGCCTACCCCAGCGAGCGGGAAGCGGTGCAGCGGCTGGCTCCGCAGCCGCGCACCATCCGCGAGACCGGCCTGGCAGACAACTTCCTCGGTGATCTGGTGTGCAAGCACCTGCACGATGCCGGCGTGTTGGACATGCCGCGACTGGTGGAGCGTCTGGCGCTGCCCGGCGCGGTACTGGAAGAGATCCTCGCCTTCCTGCGCAAGGATGGCCGCGTCGAGGTTCTCGGTCAGGCTGGCGGCCAGACCGGTGGCCAATCGCTGCGCTACGGCCTGACCGAGCGTGGCCGCAGCGCCGCCCGCGATGCCCTGGCGCGCAGCGGCTATATCGGCGCGGCGCCCTATCCGGTGAGTGCCTACCGTTCCCTGCTGAAGGTGCAGACCATCCACCATGGCCGTATCACCGCACGCGACATGCGTTCCGCCTTCGGTGGCGTAGTGCTCACGGAGGGTATGCTCGATCAACTGGGCGTGGCGCTGAACTCCGGGCGCGCCATCATGATTTACGGCCCTGCGGGCACCGGCAAGACCTATATCAGTAGCCGGTTGATCCGCCTGTTCGCCGAGGCCATCTGGGTGCCCCATGCCATCGCGATCAACGAAGCGGTGATCGAGATCTATGACCCCCAGGTACACCAGCGCCTGGATGATGACGAACAGCAGAATAACCTGCTGCTCAATGAAGGGATCGATCGTCGACTACTCTGCTGCAAACGCCCGATCGTCATCACCGGTGGTGAATTGAGCATGGAACAGCTGGATGTTCGCTATGACCCCTTCACCCGCCAGTACCAGGCTCCCTTGCAGCTCAAGGCCAGCAATGGCCTGTTCATCATCGATGACATGGGCCGCCAGCGCATGGCCCCGGCCGAGCTGCTGAATCGCTGGATAGTGCCGATGGAGGAGAAGCGCGACTTCCTCAACCTCGGCGGTGGGCGCCACTGCGAGCTGCCGTTCGATCTGATCCTGGTGTTCTCCACCAACCTCAACCCGCTGGAGCTGGCCGATGAGGCCTTCCTCCGGCGGATTGGCTACAAGCTGCATTTCAACTACCTCAAGCCGGAAGAGTACGAGCGCATCTGGCGCCAGGAAACCGAGCGTCTGGGTATCGCCTTTGACCCGCTCCTGCTGCGCTACGTGCTGCAAGGCTTGTATGAGGCCGAGGGCATGCCGTTGGTGCCCTGCCATCCGCGTGACCTGCTCGGCATGGCGCGGGACCGCCAGCGTTACCTGGATGGTTCCGGGCCGTTGTCTCCCAGTGAGCTGGAGTGGGCCTGGCGCAACTACTTCGTCCAGCTCGACTTTCTCGGATAAGGAGATACAGACATGAGTTCTCGTACTCTCACCCTGGTTGCCCTTTCCCTGATCCTGGGTCTGGGCGCCGCCTGGATGGCCAACAACTGGCTGAGCGCACGGCTCAATGCCAGCCCGGACGACAACTTGCAGAACGTGGTGGTCGCCACGGTGGAGATTCCCTTCGGGCAGATGGTCGAGGCCCAGCAGGTCACCTTGGTGCGCATGCCCAAGGACACGGTGCCGGACGATGCCTTCGAGACCACCGACAAGGTGGTGGGCAAGATCGCCACCTTCGCCATGCTGCGCGGCGACATCCTGCGCGGCGCGCGCCTGGCCGAGCACCTCGGGGGCAGCACCCTGGCCTCGCTGATCGAGCGGGACAAGCGCGCCATCTCGGTGCGAGTGGACGATGTGGTCGGCGTCGGAGGCTTCCTGCTGCCGGGCAATCGGGTCGATGTGCTGGCGACAAAAAAGGTTGGTAACAACAGCAATGCCCAGTCGGAAACCATCCTCGAGGACCTGCGCGTGCTGGCAGTGGACCAGACCGCGAGCACCGACAAGACCCAGCCGGTGGTGGTGCGCGCGGTGACCCTGGAGATGGCCCCAGAACAGGCGGAAATCCTGGTCAAGGCGATGACCGAAGGGAAGCTGCAACTGGCCCTGCGCAACCCGCTGGACAACCAAAAAAAGCCGCCGCTGCTGCCAGTGGCGCAACAGCCGGCACCGGCACCGGCTCCGGCCGCGCCCAAACCGGTGGTGCGCCGTAGCGGCGGTGGTGGCGGCAGTATCACCGTGATTCGCGGTACCGAAGTCAATGTGGCGAAAGCCCAGCTATAAGTGGTAGGGCGCAATCGCCGTAGGCATTGCGCCGGGGGCGGTCCCGCTGAGCATCGGAGGGTTCGGGGTAGGCGGTGTTGCCCTGGCAGGCGAATGCACCCTACGGGCTGTAAGCAGGCAAGCGGCATAACAAGCAAGGAGTAGTACATGGACACCATCCAGAGACTCGGGACATACGCGTTGCACACCCTGGGCGCATGGCTGCTGTTGCTGGCTGCAGTGCAGGCGGCCGAGCCGCTGCCGGCGGTGAGAGCCATGCCGGCGGCGAATACCGGCCATATCCAGGTGCCGATCTACAAGTCGCGGGTGCTCAGTACGCGCTCGCCGGTCAAGCGGATCTCGGTCGGCAACCCGGCAATCGCCGATATCCTGGTCACCAGCCCGACCCAGCTCTATCTGCTGGGCCGCTCCCTGGGCAGCACCAACGTGCTGCTGTGGGACAGCGGCAACCGTCTGATCGAAACCCTCGACCTCGAAGTGGTGCATGACCTCGACGGGTTGAAGAGCAAGCTGCACCAGTTGCTGCCCAACGAGCGCATCGAGGTGTTCAGCGCCCAGGGCGCCCTGGTGCTGCGTGGCCAGGTCAGCAGCGCGGCGGCCATGGATACCGCGGTCAAGCTGGCCAAGACCTATACCGCGCAAACTTCGAGCGTGGTCCAGGGTGAGGGCGAGGCCGCCGTGGCGGCGCCGACCCAGACGCTGGATGTGATCAACCTGCTGACCGTCGGCGGCAGCCAGCAGGTGATGCTGGAGGTCAAGGTGGCGGAGATGCAGCGCAGCCTGGTCAAGAATCTCAACGTGCGCTTCAACGCCCTGGACTTCGGCTCTTCCAGCCGCTGGAGCGGGGGCGGTTTCAACAATGGTCAGGGGCTGGGCCTGACCCCCGGAGGTGGCGCGGTTCTTCCACCCGCTTCGCTTATCGGCGGTGGTACGGGCTTATTTGCCCAGTTCCTCTCGGACGAATTCCTCTTTAACGTGGTGCTGGAGGCGTCCAAGGACAATGGCTCGGCCAAGGTATTGGCGGAACCGACCCTGACCACCCTCACCGGGCAGCAGGCGGAGTTCATTTCCGGTGGCGAGTTCCCGGTTCCTATCACCGAGGATGATGGCATCACCATCGAGTTCAAGGAGTTCGGTGTCGGGGTGAAGTTCCTCCCGGTGGTGCTCGATTCCGGGCGCATCAACCTCAACCTGAATGTCTCGGTGAGCGAGCTTTCCAATGTCAACTCGCTGGTGCTGGATACCGGCCTGGACAGCATTCTGGGTGAGGGGGTAACCCAGGTCATCCCCTCGCTGACCAAGCGCAGCGCCGAGTCCACCGTCGAGCTGGGCAATGGCCAGACCATCGCCATCGCCGGTTTGATCAGCGAGAACACCCGCGATTTCGTCAGCCGTTTCCCGGGGCTGGGTGATATCCCCGTGCTGGGGCATCTGTTCCGCAGCCAGTCGTTCATCAATGGCGAAACCGAGCTGGTGATCCTGGTGACACCCCACCTGGCCAAGCCGGTGGACGCCAGGACCGTGCGCCTGCCCACCGAGAAATTCGTCGAGCCGAGCGACCTGGACTTCTACCTGCTCGGCAAGACCAAGGGCCCTGGGCCTGACCGCCCGGTTCCCGTCAGTCTCGGGGTTAGCGAGGGCAGCTTTGGCCATGATCTCAACTAGGTGCAACAAGGTGGAGGCAACGACCATGAAAACCATGATTCCCCTTTGTCTGCTGGTATCTGCGCTGTCCGGCTGCATGACTTACGAGGAAGGGCGGGTCGGTACGTTGGGCTACAGCGTCTACCAGACCAGTTATCAGCAGATCGCCGACAAGGAGCGGGCCGCCAACCCGGGTACGGAAGTTTCGCCAACCGGCACCGATGGTCCGCTGACCGAGAGGGTCATGGACGGTTTCCGTGGCGTCACCGGCGATGCGGCTGAGGTCGGCCAGCCGATCCAGATCAATATCGGTAACTGAGGACTACGACTATGAACCCCCGTCTTCAACGGCCGTTCACCGCGACGCCGGGGCGCCAGCGGGGGGCGGTGATAGTGCTGGTTGTGATCGCCTTGGCGGCCATGCTGCTGATGGGGGCGCTGGCGCTGGACGGCGGCCATATGCTGGTAAACAAGACGCGCCTGCAAAACACCGTGGATGCCGCTGCCCTCAGTGGTGCCAAGACTCTCCAGCAGGTGCTGGGCACTGCCAATGCATCCACCCTGGCGCGGGATGCCGCGCGCAATACGCTGACGCAAAATGCCAACGCCACTGGCAACAGCGAGCTGGCGGCGGCCATCGGCGGTAATGTCGCCGGCTTCGCGGTGGTGGAGCTGGCCAACAGTGTCTACGGGCCTTTCTCCTTCCCAGGGCCGGCAGATGCCCGCTATGTACGGGTGTCGGTGCCGACGTATCCCTTGGCCGGGTTTTTCTGGAACTTCGCCCAGTCGTTCGGCAATGGCGGCCTGGGCGCCAAGGCCGTGGCGGCTATCGCCACCGCCGGGCCCAGCCCGACGGCCCCCTGCGATATCGCGCCCTTGATGGTCTGCGGCGACCCCAACCAGTACGACCCGGACAACGGGGTGTTCTGGGGCTATCAATTTGGCGACCTGGAGGTATTGAAAAGCGCGGCCGGCAACGCTCCGTCAATCGGGCCGGGCAACTTCCAGTTGATCCGCTTGCCGGGCAACAACGGCGCGGCGGATGTGCGCGCCGCCTTGTGCGGAGGCATCGAGCAGTGCAATGGAGTGGGCGACACCGTGGATACCGAGCCGGGCAATGCTGTGGGTCCGGTTTCCCAGGGATTGAATACCCGCTTTGGCGTGTACAGCGGACCGATGAACAACAGCGCGAACACCTGTCCCCCGGACCTGGTGACCAGCTTCAGTACGCCGAAGATGACCTATAACGACAGCACTTCGCCGCCGCAGATTCAGTATCAGGGCCAGGAGGTCACTGCCAATAACGGCGACCTGTCTACCGCGACCACGGCGCTGCTCGATTACAACGACTGGAAGCAGAGCGTCGCCAATTGCCCCGGTGGCTGCGAAGCAAATGGGGTCTTCGAGCGACGTATGTTGAAGATAGTCATCGGTGAGTGCACGGGCGAAGACGGCGGGCAAAGCACGTTACCGGTGCTGGGCTTCGGCTGCTTCTTCGTGCTGCAGACGGTATCTCAGCAAGGTAACCAGGCGCAGATCTTCGGCCAGTTCGTCGAGGAGTGCGAAGGGGATGCCGTTCCCGGCCCCACCCCGGTGGATGACGCCGGGCCGCAGATCATCCAGCTGTACAAGACCTATATCGACAACATCCAGACGCCGAGCACCGATTCGTAGGAGGCCTTATGGGACGTCATGCGTTCAAACGGCCCGGCGCCCAGCGCGGGGTAGCGATGGTGGAGTTTGCTATCGCGCTACCGCTGTTGCTACTCCTGCTGTTGGCCATCGGCGAGTTCGGCCGGATGCTCTATCAGTACAACAGCCTGCTGCAGGCCAGCCGCGATGCCGGGCGTTTCGTCGCCGGCAAGGCCTGGAACTCTACCCTTGGGCAGATCGAGTTGAGCAGCGACCTACAGACCCAGACGAAAAACGTCGCTGTCTATGGCGTGCCTTCCAGTCAGGCCGGTTTCCCCCCGGTGGTGTTGGGGCTGACCACCGCGAATGTGCAGGTTTCCTCGGTGGGCGCCGAGCATGTGCAGGTGAGCATCACCTACACCTTCTGCCCGGTGATCGGCAATGGCAATTGCGGGGGGAGCCTTCCGGGCTTCTTCGCTAATGCGATAGCGCTGAACATCCCGCTGACCGCCACCACGGTGATGAGGGTGCTGTGATGGACAGAAAACGCATGCAGGGGGTTTACGTGGTGGAGTTCGCCATCATTGGCCTGCTGTTGTTCACCCTGTTGTTCGGCGTGCTGGAAATGGGCCGCCTGTACTTCACCGTTGGCACGCTTAACGAGGTGGTCCGACGCGGCGCGCGACTGGCGGCAGTGTGCGATATCAGCGAGCCGGTGGCATTGCGTCGGGCGATCTTCAACGCGGCGACCGACAGCGGCGCGAGCAGCTTAATCGGCAACCTGGCGACGGCGGACCTGAGCCTGACCTATCTGGATGAGAATGGCGTCGTGGTGGCCAGCCCCGATGATGGCGGTGCCGGCTTTTCCTCTATCCGTTACGTCCAGCTCAGTATCGTCAATTTCCCCTTCACGCTATTGATCCCTGGATTTGGTGGGGGCATCACCTTGCCGGCGTTCAGGGCGACCTTACCCCGCGAAAGCCTAGGTCGCCATGCCGAGGGGCTTCAACCCTTTGATAAACCAGCTGAACCGGGGGTCACGCCATGTTGAAGTCCAGGGAAACCCCAATGCCATCCAGCGCGCCCAGTAAACAGGGATTGCGTCTCTTGATCAGCAGCCGCGATGCTGGGGCTTTGCAGCATCTACAAAGCATCAGCCAGCGTATCCCCAGCTTGCAGGTAAATACCCGCCTGGTGAGCAACGGGCATACCGATCCACTTTATGGGCTGGAACAGATGCCCGACTTCCTGTTGCTACGGGTCAGCCACTTGTGGCGCGAGGAGTTGGCGGCGCTGTTGCAACACCCGGTACAGGATCGCCCGCCGCTGTTGGTGTGCGGCCCGCTGGACGAGCGCGAGGGTATGCGCCTGGCGATGCAGGCTGGAGCTCGCGATTTCCTGCCGGAGCCGGTGGTGGCCGAGGAGCTGCTGGCCGCCTTGGGCCGCATGGTCATGGAGACTCGCTCCAGCAGCAGCTCTGGCGGCAAGCTGGTAGCGGTGATGAACGCCAAGGGCGGTTCCGGCGCGACCCTGCTGGCCTGCAACCTGGCCCACCAACTCAGTGCCAGGGGCGGTAACACCCTGCTGCTGGACCTCGATTTGCAATTCGGCAGCGTGGCCCATTACCTCGATGTGCTGCCCACCCACAGCCACGTCGAGGTGCTGCAGCAGATCGACGAAATGGACAGCGTGGCGCTGCGCGGTTTCTGCACCCACTTCAGCCCGACGCTGCACGTATTGGGCGGGCGGGAGAACGAGCTGTGTCTGCCGTTGGATGTGCGCCTCGAACAACTCGAGGCCTTGCTGCAACTGGCGCGCAGCACCTACGACTGGGTGGTGGTGGACCTGCCGCGGCAGATCGACCACCTCACTGGCACTGTGCTGGAACAGGCGGACCGGGTGTACATCGTGGTGCAGCAGAGCCTCAGTCACCTCAAGGATGCCAGCCGGCTGGCGCGCATTCTGCGCGATGAGCTGGGGGTGCGGGGCGAGCATTTGCAGGTGGTGGTCAACCGCTACAACAAGGCCGCCCCCATCAGTTTGCGAGATATCGGCGCCTCGCTGCGCTGCACGGAGCTGCAGAAGCTGCCCAACGATTTCGCGGTGGTCAGCCAGAGCCAGAACACCGGGATACCCCTGGAGCTGCAGGCGCCACGCGCACCGATCACGCTCGCTCTACGTGAGCTGAGCCAGGAGCTGATCGGTAACCAGACGGACAGTGGCCAGGGCTTGTTCAAACGCGCCCTCAGCCGTTTTCTCGGGGGAGTGAACCATGCTTAGCGAATTCCGTAATCGCCTGCGTCAGCAGTCCGCCAAGCCTGACGCCGCGGCGCCGTCCGAGCAGAATGCCAATGGAGCCCCGGCTGAGGCAATGCTGGCCTGGGAGCACTCCGAGCCGGAAACGCTCTATGAAACCAAGACCCATCTCACACCGGTGGAGACCGAGTGGCGGGAAAAGATCTACCAGCAGTTGCTCAAGGTCATGGACCTGTCTCTGCTGGATACCTTGGAACAAGCCGACGCCGTGCGGCAAATTCGCGATATCTGCCTGCGCCTGCTGGATGACCATTCCGCCCCGGTGAGTGCCGCCAGCCGTCAACTGATCATCAAACAGATCACCGACGAGGTGCTCGGCCTTGGGCCGTTGGAGCCGCTGCTGGCCGACCGCAGCGTGTCCGACATCCTGGTCAATGGGCATGCCTCGGTGTACGTCGAGCGTTTTGGCAAGCTACAGCGAACTGACGTGCATTTTCGCGATGATCAGCATCTGCTGAATATCATCGACCGCATCGTTTCCAGCCTGGGGCGGCGCATCGACGAGTCCTCGCCGCTAGTGGACGCGCGCCTGAAGGACGGCTCGCGGGTCAATGCGATCATCCCGCCCCTGGCCATCGATGGGCCGAGCATGTCGATCCGCCGCTTCGCGGTGGATCTGCTCAATACCGAAAGCCTGGTGCAGATGGGCACCCTGACTCCGGCCATCGCCCTGGTACTCAAGGCCATCGTCCGCGGGCGGTTGAACGTGTTGATTTCCGGCGGCACCGGCAGCGGCAAGACCACCATGCTCAATGTGCTGTCTAGTTTTATTCCGCCTAATGAGCGCATCGTGACCATCGAGGACTCAGCCGAACTGCAACTGCAGCAGCCCCATGTGGTGCGTCTGGAAACCCGCCCGTCGAACATCGAAGGCCGTGGTGAGGTGAGCCAACGCGAATTGGTGCGCAACAGCCTGCGCATGCGCCCGGATCGCATCGTCATCGGTGAGGTGCGCGGCGCCGAGGCGCTGGACATGCTGACGGCGATGAACACCGGCCACGACGGTTCGTTGACCACCATCCATGCGAATACCGCGCGGGATGCCCTGGGGCGGATCGAGAACATGGTGTCCATGACCGGCGCGACCTTCCCGATCAAGGCCATGCGTCAGCAGATCGCCTCGGCCATCGATGTGGTGCTCCAGTTGGAGCGCCAGGAGGATGGCAAGCGGCGGCTGGTCAGCGTGCAGGAGATCCACGGCATGGAGGGCGAGATGATCACCATGACCGAGATCTTCGCTTTCGTCCGGCGCGGCATGGGCGAACACGGCGAAGTACTCGGCGAGTTCCGCCCAACTGGCATGGTGCCGGCCTTCCGCGATGTGATGGCCAAGCGCGGTATCGAGCTGCCGCTTAACCTGTTCCGCCCGGAATGGATGGAGGGGCAGTCATGAGTCAGCTCCCCAGTGAATTCATCCTGGCGTTCCTCGGCATGGTGTTCACCGCAGTGTTCCTCCTCAGCCAGGGGCTGGTGGTGCCGGTGTTTGGCGAGGCGGGCAGGGTACGCAAGCGTATCCGCGGTCGCCTGCACGTGCTGGAGCGGGCCAGCAACCTGCCGAACATGCAGACGGTGTTGCGGCAAAAGTACCTCAGGCGTTTGTCGCCACTGGAGGCGAGGCTGGAGCAGTTACCCGTTATGGAGGCCCTGGCGCAGATGATCGAGCAGGCCGGGCATGACTACCGCGCCTATCGGGTGTTTTTGCTCGGCCTGATTTTGGGAGCGGCGGCGGGCATCTTGCTTTGGTTGTTCACGCAACTCTGGTGGGTGGCGATTCCGGTGGCCTTGGCGATGTTCTGGTTGCCGCTATTGAAGATCTCCAGCGACCGCGGCAAGCGCTTCGCCCAGTTCGAGGAGGGGCTGCCGGATGCCTTGGATGCCATGTGCCGTGCCCTGCGTGCCGGGCACCCGTTCAACGAGACCCTGCAGTTGGTGGCCGAGGAGCATAAGGGGCCGGTGGCCCATGAGTTCGGCCTGACTTTCGCCGATATCAACTACGGCAATGATGTGCGCCGGGCCATGCTCGGCCTGCTGGAACGGATGCCGAGCATGACGGTGATGATGCTGGTGACCTCGGTGCTGATCCACCGTGAGAGCGGCGGCAACCTGACTGAGGTGCTGGAGCGCTTGAGCAGCCTGATTCGTGGGCGCTTCCGCTTTCAGCGCAAGGTCAAGACGTTGTCGGCCGAGGGGCGCATGTCGGGCTGGATACTGGTGTCTGTGCCCTTTGTGCTGGCGGCGGCGATTGTGCTCTCGAGTCCAACCTATTTGCCCTTGCTGATCAAAGAACCCTTGGGCCAGAAGCTGGTCATGGCGGCTTTTGTTGCCATGCTGATCGGGATTTTCTGGATACGTAAAATCATCCGGATTCAGGTTTAAGCGCTGGTAGCCGGGGGAGGAGAAGTGCCATGGACTATCTGCTAAGTCTGCTCAATCGTGCGGTGGGCAACGAGGAGTTGGCGCGCTTGTTGTTCGTCGGTGCCATCGGCCTGAGCGCCGTGCTTGCGGTGGTTACCCTGGTGCTATTGGTGCTGGGGTTGCAGGACCCGGTGCAGCGGCGGCTTAGCCTGATTAAACGCGGCCATGCTGGGGGCGGGTATGGGCAGGAGACGCCAAGCAACCTGCAACTAATGCTGGAGCAGGTGGGCCAGCGCTTTACCTCCGCTGAGCAGGGACAAGCCTCGACCACCCGCACCCTGCTGACGCACGCGGGTTATCGCTCGCCCGCGGCGGTGCAGATGTACTGGGCGGTTCGCCTGCTGTCGCCGCTAATACTGCTGGGCCTTACGCTGCTGGCTTTACCGCTTATCCCGAAGTTGTCCCTGACCATGGGCATTGTGCTGGTGGTTGCGGCATTCGGTGTCGGCTGGCTGGCGCCGGCAATCTATGTCGACAAGCGCAAGCAGGCACGGATGACTCGGCTACTCGTTGCCTTCCCCGATGCCTTGGACCTGATGGTGGTCTGCGTGGAGTCGGGCCTGGCCTTGCCCCAGGCCATCGAGCGGGTGGCCGACGAGATGGCGGTCAGCCAACCGGAGCTAGCCTTGGAGTTGGCCCTGGTCAATGCGGAAATCCGCGCCGGCATTCCCAGTACCGAGGCGCTCAAACACCTGGCCGAGCGCACCGGATTGGAGGACATTCGCGGGCTGGTCAGCTTGCTGGCGCAGAGCATCCGCTTCGGCACCAGTGTCGCCGCCACCCTGCGTATTTATGCCGAAGAGTTTCGCGACCGGCGTACCCAGCTTGCCGAGGAGCAGGCGGCGAAAATCGGCACCAAACTGGTATTCCCACTAATCTTCTGTCTGTGGCCGAGCTTTTTCCTGGTGGCCATCGGTCCTGCAATCATTGGGGTGTTAAAAGTTTTCGGGAAGCTATGACATGAACAGGAACAGTCTGCTATTGGCCATGATGGCCGTGCTGTCGGGATGTCAGACCATGGGGCCGGAGCAGGCGAGCGGGAGCCGCTCGATTTACACCGGCGACAATTCGGTGCTCTATCAGGTGCAGAAACAGATCAGTTCGCCCGAGCAGGCCATGCAGATGGCCGCGATGGCTTACCAGGCAGGCGCTCTGGATCAGGCCCTGTTCCAGTATCTGCGAGCCATCGAACTGGACCCTGAGCGCTATGCAGCCCTGGTCTGGGTGGGCCGCATCCACCGCGAACGGGGCAATACCCAGCTCGCCGAGATGGCTTTCGCTGATGTGCTGAAGAATGATCCGGACAACCTCGAGGCCCTGACGGAGATGGGCCTGCTGAACCTGGCCAAGCGCAACCACGAGCGTGCGCAGGAGCTGCTGTTCAAGGCGGTCGCTGTGGACCAGAGGCGGCTTGGTAACGGCAAGGGCGACAGCCTGCCTGGCGTGGCCGAGCTCAAGGTGGACAGCCAGTCGCCGCTCAAGGTCTACAACGGCCTCGGCGTGCTCGCGGATCTACGCAACGACTTCCCGCAGGCCGAGGCCTATTACCGGCTGGCCATGCTTATCGAGCCGCATTCCGCGCTGGTGCAGAACAGCCTGGGATACTCCTATTACATGGCCGGGCTATGGCCCGAAGCCGAGCGCATGTACCAGCGTGGCATGAGCTACGACGCGACCTACCAGCCGCTCTGGCGCAACTATGGGTTGTTACTGGCACGCATGGAGCGTTATGAGGAGGCCGTCTCCGCCTTCGAGCAGATCGAGACGCGTGCCGAAGCCAGCAATGATGTCGGTTACGTATGCCTGGTGGAAGGCAAGCTGGACGTGGCGGAGCAGTTCTTCCGCAGCGCGATCGAACAGTCGCCAGCGCATTACGCCACAGCCTGGGAAAACCTGAACAGGGTTCAGCAGATCAGGCAGATCCGGCAGTTGGGGGGCAGTCAGCCAGTGGTCGAATCCGTTGCGTCCGTCCCGGGCGTTGAAGTGACCACGGTAGCGGTACCTTGACGGACAGCGGCGTAATCCACCATCCCGCAGAAACAAACGCTCCGCACAAGGCGAGGCGTTCATTCAAGACCGAATCATGCCGATCGATCGGTTCGTGGTGGTGGAAGCCCCTTCGGGGATTCCACCCTACTATCTGGTGTGGCTCATATCTGCTGAGGCTTAGTTGATCGCGTCAGTCAGAGCCTTGGCTGGCACATACTTCACGACTTTCTTCGCGGCGATCTCGATCGCCTTACCGGTCTGCGGGTTACGGCCGGTGCGCGCTGGGCGATCAGTCACCTTCAATTTGCCAATGCCTGGCAAGGTGATTTCGTCATAGTTCTCCAGTGCGTCGCTGACGATCTCGCTCAGCTGTTCCAGCACTGCGCGCACGGTCGCTTTCGACGCGTCGGTGGCTTCGGCGATATCGCTGATCAGTTGGTCTTTAGTCATTGCCATGGTGTTGCTCCGTTGCGTGGATAGTCGGGCTCCAGGCCGGCGTTCCGGCTGCGCGCCAGAAGGTGAGAGGCTCAGACGGCCAACTCCTTCCCGACCTGGAAAGGCCCGCACGCTAGCACAAAAGCCCCAATACTCGAGGAACATGGCGCAAATGCTGGGTCTTTGTGTTTCGGCCTCTTCCCGTGGCGGGCTCCAAGCAAGCATTGGCTAGGGAGAAATACAGGCTCATCGCCGCTTGTCCGAGCGGTCTTCCGGGCTGGCGCAACTGGTCGCAAGTTTCCGCCTATAGGAAGGTGCAAGTGCTTGTCGTGGATATCTTTTTAATCCGCAGCTGGCAGTTGTAAGTTGCCAACAAGCCGGTACAATGGCGCGGCCCTCCATCTGGAGGGCTTCGTTATGGTGACCCCATCGGTCCCCCCGCAACGATCAGCCGTGAACCCGGTCAGGCCTGGAAGGGAGCAGCCGCAGCGGTGAAATTGTGTGCCGGGGTGTGGCTGGTGGGGTTGCCTCCAGTTTCAAGTGGCCATTCAGCTTCAGCGCGCCACGATCTCTCGATATCCCCTGACTTCCTCATTCGCCCCAGTGCATGGATAGGCGAGCGCATCGGATGCAATTTGCCCCGGGCTCCGCTAGGATTAGCCGACTTCTTGCTCCCCAGCTGCGACGGTTTTCGATGAGTTATCAGGTTCTTGCACGTAAATGGCGTCCGCGCTCGTTCCGCGAAATGGTCGGCCAGACTCATGTGCTGAGGGCCCTGATCAATGCCCTCGACAGTCAGCGCCTGCACCATGCCTATCTGTTCACCGGCACCCGCGGGGTGGGCAAGACCACCATCGCGCGGATCATTGCCAAGTGCCTGAACTGCGAAACCGGTATCAGCTCAACGCCCTGTGGTGTCTGTTCTGTCTGTAAGGAGATCGACGAGGGGCGCTTTATCGACCTGATCGAAGTCGATGCCGCCAGCCGTACCAAGGTCGAAGATACTCGCGAACTGCTCGATAACGTGCAGTACGCGCCGAGCCGTGGGCGTTTCAAGGTGTACCTCATCGACGAAGTGCACATGCTCTCGACCCACAGTTTTAACGCCCTGTTGAAGACCCTTGAGGAGCCGCCGCCGCACGTCAAATTCCTGTTGGCGACCACCGACCCGCAGAAACTGCCGGTCACCATCCTGTCGCGTTGCCTGCAGTTCTCCCTGAAGAACATGCCGCCGGAGCGGGTGGTCGAGCACCTGACCCATGTGCTTGGCGTCGAGAACGTGCCCTTCGAGGAGGATGCGCTCTGGTTGCTGGGCCGCGCGGCTGACGGTTCGATGCGCGACGCCATGAGCCTCACCGACCAGGCCATCGCCTTTGGCGAGGGCAAAGTGCTGGCCGCGGATGTGCGTGCCATGCTCGGTACCCTCGATCACGGCCAGGTCTACGGCGTGTTGCAGGCGCTGCTGGAAGGCGATGCCCGTGGCTTGATCGAAGCGGTGCGTCACCTGGCCGAACAAGGCCCGGATTGGAGCGGCGTGCTGGCGGAAATTCTCAATGTGTTGCACCGCGTAGCCATCGCCCAGGCGCTGCCTGAGGCGGTCGATAATGGCCAGGGTGACCGTGATCGCGTGTTGGCATTGGCGCAGGCATTGCCGTCCGAAGATGTGCAGTTTTATTACCAGATGGGCCTGATCGGTCGGCGTGATTTGCCGCTGGCGCCGGATCCGCGTAGTGGCTTCGAAATGGTGCTGTTGCGGATGCTGGCCTTCCGCCCGGCGGATACGGATGACGCGCCGAGGGTGGCGCTAAAGCCGCTAGGGATTAGCCAGGCCACTGCTGATCCCAGACCCAACCCAGTGGCCGGGGCTGCTATGGCGGCGCCGGCTATGGCCGTAACTCCTGCTCCGGTTCCACCGGCAGCGCCAGTTGTTGAACCTGCGCCTGTACTCGCGCCTGTTGCAACTGCGGCGCCTGTCGTCGAGCCGCTTGCTGTTGCAGCGGCCGAGCCCGTAGTTGTGGCGCCGCCAGTCGAGCCAGCCCCCGTCGCCGCGCAACTCGTCACTCCGCTGCCCGCAGTTGTAGCGCCCGCAGCGCAGGCGGTCGAGGTCGTTGACCTGCCGTGGAATGAGCCGAGCGTCAGCGCTCCTGCGCTGGTGGTCGAAGCCGAGCCAGCAGTCGAGCCAGAGGCGTCTGACATAGCCCCCACTCCAATGCGGGCTGAGCTGGTCGCCATGCCGAATGACCTTGAGCGCGATGATGAACCGCCGCTCCCGGATGAGGATTATTACGAGGCCGATGGCGAGGCGGATGCCTACCTCGATGCTCTGGAGTCTGTCGGTGTTGCTGCGCCAGCCGTCGAAGCCGAACCGCAACCGGCGGCGCAGCCGGCCACTGGCCTGGCGGCTGAATGGTTGGACCTGTTCCCGCGTCTGGGCATAACCGGCCTGACCGCCAGCATCGCCGCCAACTGCACGCTGGTCGCCATCGAAGGTGATACCTGGCGCCTGCACCTGGACCCTGCGCAGAGTGCGCTGTTCAATGCGACCCAGCAGCGCCGCTTGAACGATGCGTTGAATCAGTACCATGAGCGTCCGCTAACGCTGGAAATCGAGCTGCGTAAGCCCGAGCAGGAAACTCCGGCGCAGGCCGCTTCGCGTAACCGCGCAGATCGCCAGCGCGCGGCGGAGGCGTCGATCCATGGCGATCCGCTGGTGCAGCAAATGATTCAACAGTTCGCCGCGGTGATTCGCGACGGCACTATCGAACCCCTGAATACCTGAAAGTTGTCTTGGAAACGTAGCGAGCAGGCGTATATGCAAGGCGCCCGGAGCGCAACGACGAGACAGTACAGGTAGTACGGCGAGGAAGTGAGCACCGCGCAACGCAGCAGATGCGCCGCGCAGTAGTTTTCAAGACAACTTTTGAGGTGATTCCCATGATGAAAGGTGGCATGGCCGGCCTGATGAAGCAGGCGCAGCAGATGCAAGAAAAAATGCAGAAGATGCAGGAAGAGCTGGCGAACGCCGAAGTGACCGGCCAATCCGGCGCGGGCCTGGTGAGCGTGGTGATGACCGGTCGGCATGACGTCAAACGCATCAGCCTGGATGACAGCCTGATGCAGGAAGACAAAGAAGTCCTCGAAGACCTGATCGCCGCAGCGGTGAATGATGCCGTGCGTAAAATCGAGCAGAACAGCCAGGACAAGATGTCGGGCATGACCTCTGGGATGCAGTTGCCCCCCGGCTTCAAAATGCCCTTCTAGATTGCTCGTGCCGCCCATGCAGCGCGCATGGCGGCGTTGCCGCCGGGTTCGGAATCCTCATGTGCACTGGCACACTGCGGTTCCTCGCCCGTCGGCGCCTTGCCCTGCACACTGCCTGAGCGGCCCGCTCCGTACCCCCGCATTTTGTGAGTGCCTGTCATGAGCTTCAGCCCGCTGATTCGCCAACTGATCGACTCCCTGCGCATTCTGCCGGGAGTAGGGCAGAAGACTGCGCAACGCATGGCCCTGCAGCTGCTCGAACGTGATCGCAGTGGCGCTCTGCGGCTTGCGCAGGCGCTGACGCAGGCGATGGAGGGCGTTGGCCACTGCAAGCAATGCCGGACCCTGAGCGAAGACGACCTGTGCCCGCAGTGTGCGGACCCGCGCCGCGATGACAGTGTGCTCTGCGTCGTGGAGGGGCCTATGGATGTGTATGCGGTCGAGCAGACCGGCTATCGCGGGCGTTACTTCGTGCTCAAGGGGCACCTATCACCGTTGGATGGCCTCGGCCCTGAGGCCATCGGCATTCCCGAGCTGCTGGCACGTATCCAGCAGGCCGCCTTCAGCGAAGTGATACTCGCCACCAACCCAACGGTTGAAGGTGAGGCGACGGCTCATTACATCGCCCAACTGCTGGCCAACAAAGGCCTGATCACCTCACGCATCGCCCACGGCATGCCGCTGGGTGGCGAGTTGGAGCTGGTCGATGGCGGCACCCTGGCGCATGCGCTAGCCGGACGTAGACCGATCAGCCTCTGATTCTCGCCGGTAGGCATAGCGCGGCCTTGGTCAACCGCTCGGCTTTAATCCAATCCTGAAGCCTGTCTATCCTCTGATGGCTAGGCGCTATCGCCCTGCGTGTTGGCCAATGCTTCACCTTGAAAACCAAGCAAGCGCTCGGTATGGTCGGGAAACCCCTATCCGGAGCTTGGCCATGCCCGCTTTTCAGGACTACTTCGACGAATCCCATCAACTGGTGCGTGACTCCGTGCGGCGTTTCGTCGAGCGGGAAATCCTGCCATCTATCGCCGACTGGGAGGAGGCCGAGGAATTTCCCCGCGAGCTGTACCTGAAGGCCGGCGCCGCCGGGATTCTCGGGATCGGTTATCCGGAACGGTTTGGCGGCAGCCATGAGGGCGATCTGTTCGCCAAGGTGGCGGCCAGTGAAGAGCTGATGCGTTCCGGCTCCGGCGGCTTGGTGGCCGGGCTTGGCTCCTTGGATATCGGCCTGCCACCGATAGTGAAGTGGGCCAAGCCGGCGATTCGTGATCGCGTGGTGCCGCAGGTGCTTTGCGGCGAGAAGATCATGGCGCTGGCGGTGACCGAGCCGTCTGGCGGCTCGGATGTGGCCAGCCTGAAGACCCGTGCGGTGCGCGATGGCGACTGTTACCGGGTGACCGGCAGCAAGACCTTTATCACCAGCGGCGTGCGCGCCGACTACTACACCGTGGCCGTGCGCAGCGGCGGCGAGGGCTTTGGCGGCGTCAGCCTGTTGCTGATCGAGAAGGGCACGCCGGGCTTCAGCGTCGGCCGCAAGCTGAAGAAGATGGGCTGGTGGGCGTCGGACACCGCCGAGCTGTTCTTCGATGATTGCCGGGTGCCGGTGGAAAACCTGATTGGTGTGGAAAACATGGGCTTTGCCGGGATCATGGCCAACTTCCAGTCCGAGCGGCTGTCGTTGGCGCTGATGGCCAATATGACGGCGCAACTGGCGCTGGAAGAAAGCCTCAAGTGGGCTAGCCAGCGCGAGGCGTTCGGTAAGCCGATCGGCAAATTCCAGGTGCTCAAACACCGGCTGGCGGAGATGGCGACGCAGCTGGAGGTTTCCCGCGAGTTCACCTACCGCCAGGCGGCGAAGATGGCTGCGGGTAAATCGGTGATCAAGGAAATCTCCATGGCCAAGAACTTCGCCACCGATATCGCCGACCGCATCGTCTACGACGCGGTGCAGATCGCCGGGGGCATGGGTTATATGCGTGAAAGCCTGGTGGAACGCCTGTACCGGGATAACCGCATCCTTTCCATCGGCGGCGGCACGCGGGAAGTGATGAACGAGATCATTAGCAAGCAGATGGGTTTGTAGGTGGGGGTATTCGCCGGCGCAATAAGCCGGTTGGCGAGTGGCAGAAAACGACTCAAAGCAGAAGTCGTCGGCGCTTCGAAGCAGACGTGAAGTGATTGCCTAGAAGCGGACGTTTAACGCCGCATAACGGGCGCGAGCGTAGTGAGCGTCCCAGTTCATGCGGTTGTTCGGGTCAGCTCTGTCGCTCCTTCGGCGTGTCTCGAACGTCACGCTTGTCACGCAGGACCAGTGGGCGACGCCCGCGCCCCGCTATGGTCTAAAGTGTGAGCCGTGTCAGATAAGACCAGGCGGGCAGGGTCTATGCCTCTATGTTTTCGTCTCCTTGCCGCTTGTTGATGCCTGAGCCAATAGTGCCGTCAGGATCATGTGCAGGATGACCGCCGGCCACAGCAGTATGCCGGCCAAACCGCCCGCGAAGCCGAGGTAGGCGAGATACAGGGTGACGGCCGCGCTGTAGGTCAACATGCCGAGCAGCGGCGTGCCCGGCCAGCAGGCGACCCCTAATGCGATCAGGGCGAGGCCGGTCACGCGCGCCACTGTCATGGCAATGCCGGTCAATTCTGTGCCGAACAGCAATTGCCCGACCAGCGACGGGGCAATCAGCAACGCCACGCCGGTCGCGGCTTCAATGACAGCAGCGAGAACAAGCACCTTTTTCATCGCGTCTACTTCCAGTCCTCTCGCGCTCTGGATCTGCTTCACAATGGCTTGAAGCTGCTAGTGGCCTGTGTGGCTAGTTCAATTAGTCAATTTCGGCGCCTGAAGCCCCGATACTGCGTTGCCGCTCTTCGCCATAGCCCTGCTATGACTCGTCGCGGCGCCTTGTCTCAGGACTCCAGGCATCCGAACTTGAGTTAACCAACTAGCCGTACAGGCCACTAGCGTTAGGGTGCTGCCTTAGGCTCCGGTTCGAGCTTGAAGGTCAGCTTGTCGATCTTGCCGGTGAACTTGAACGGAACATCGTAGCGATACTCCAGCATCGCGACGCCACTGCGCGTGTCCTGGCCGATGTCGAAGGTTTCATCCTCCGGGAACGTGATCGGGGTGGCGTGTTCCATGGAATTTCTGGCCACTTCCTGACCGTCCACGTAGAGCACGCCCGTTCCTCCCTTGCCCAAGCCTGGACCATCGGACTTGAAGTCGAAGACGATGCCGTGTTTGCCGGCATCCAGCTCGGGCCCTTCCCACGTCGTGCGCTTGAGGTCGAGCAGGTTGTAAAGGAACACTGGCTTGCCCCGACCAACTCCCAACTCGCCCTTACTCAGGAAAAGTCCATAGCCTCCGAAGCGCCCGCCGTCGGTGACGATCATGCCTTCCGCGCCCCCTTTGGGGATCGTGACCTCGGCGGTAATGGTGTACGACTTGTTCAGGATGTTCGGAGCGCCGCTGTTGGGGACGCCGATCAGTCCTCCCGTATAGGTGAAGACCGTTCGTCCCGCCGTCAGGCTCGGACGCGGCGTATAAAAGCGCGCGAGTGTCGAGTTGTCGAGCGGTAGCACGTCATACTTCTCCGCCTCCAGATAGAAGATGGACTGCATCTGTTTGAGCTTCTCCGGCATCTTGGCCGCCAGGTCGTTGGACTGGGTGGGGTCCTCCTCGACGTTGTAGAGCTCCCACTTATACCCGGTGATCACGTCGGGCGGCGTGGCGGTGCTCGGCGCCCACGGGAGCGTCGCCGGGGTCGTGGCCGCCACCCACCCTCCGTGATAGATGGCGCGGTTGCCGAGCATCTCGAAGTATTGCGTGGTGTGCTGGGTGGGCGCGTTGGCGTTTGCCTTGTCCCATGTGTAGGCCATGCTCATGCCGTCCATGGGCCGCTGCCTGATGCCGTTGAGCGTATCCGGCGCCGGGACGCCGGTCGCTTCGAGGATGGTCGGAGCGATGTCAATGACATGGTGGAACTGGCGGCGGATGCCGCCCATGTCGTTGATATGGCCGGGCCAGGACATGGCTACGCCCTGGGCGGTACCGCCGAAATGCGACGCCACCTGCTTCACCCACTTGAACGGAGTGCTCATCGCCCAGGCCCAGGGTGCCGCGAAGTGCGGGAAGGTCCGGTCGGACCCCCAGAACGGGTACCAGAGCAACTGGTCCTTGACCGGCACTTGAACGCCATTGAAGTAGGTGAATTCGTTCGGCGTGCCGTGGAGCATCCCTTCCGCGCTCGCGCCGTTGTCGCCGGCGATGTATATGATCAGGGTGTTGTCGAGTTCGCCCAGGTCTTCGACTGCCTGGATGACCCGGCCGATCTCGTGGTCGGTGTAGGCGAGGTAGGCCCCGTAGACGTCCGCCTGTTTGATAAACAGCTTCTTCTCCTCCCAACTGAGGGAATCCCACTCCGGCAGTTCCTTCGGCCACGGTGTCAGCTTCGCGTTCTCGGGCATGATGCCCAGCCGCTTCTGGTTGGCGAAGATGGTCTCGCGCAGCTTGTTCCAGCCCTCGTCGAAGAGGTGCAGGTCGCCGATTGTCTTGATCCACTCAGGCGTCGGATGATGCGGGGCGTGGGTGCCCCCCGGTACGTAATAGACAAGGAACGGTTTGTCGGGCGCGATCTCCTTGAGCCCCTTCATGTACTGGATCGCCTCGTCGGCCATGGCCGTGGTCAGGTTCCAGCCCGGATTGCCCTCGAAGGGGTAGATGGCCGTCGTATTGCGGTACAGGTTCGGTTGCCACTGGCTGGCGTCGCCACCGACGAAGCCATAGAAGTACTCGAAGCCCAAACCGTTCGGCCACTGCTCGAAGGGCCCGGCCTGGGTCGCCTGATAGAAGGGCGTGTTGTGATTCTTGCCGAACCACGAGGTCGCGTACCCGTTGTTCTTCAGGATGGCGCCGATGGTGCCGTTCTCCTTCCTGATGACCGAGTCATAACCCGGGAACCCCGTCGCGGCTTCGCCCACCACCCCGAAGCCGGCCACGTGATGGTTGCTGCCGGTGATCAATGCCGCACGCGTCGGCGAGCAGAGCGATGTGGAGTGAAAGTTCGTGAAGCGCAGCCCGCTTTTCGCGATGCGATCCAGTGCCGGGGTCGGGACGCCGCCGCCGAAGGTTCCCGGCGCGCCAAACCCGCTATCGTCGGTCATGATCAGCAGCACGTTGGGCGCGCCCTTCGGCGGCACGATGCGCGGCGCCCACCAGGCTGTCGACTCCGAGGCCTTTTCCTTGATCACCCCGCCGAACTTCGGATCGGGCGCTGGAAGCTGATTTCCGCTGATAGTGGTGGTGGCGCTGGGCGAACCCAACTCAGCGGTTCCTTGCTGTGCGATGCTGCATGTGGAATAGAAAGCAAAGGCGACACTTGAAATCACTATGGCAACGACCAGCTTGACCGTTTTCATACGAGTTTTCTCCTTTTCGACATGGTTTTGTCGACCGCCCTGTCCGCAGTCGGGGCGAGGTGCGCCGCGACTTCTTCGATGCTCAGGTGAGCTTCTTCCCCATGGCTGGAGGTGAACGACCGTGGCTTGTCCAGCAGCGCACCAAGGCGCAGCTCTTGGCTGCGGGATCGTCAGCAAACATTTTCATGATAGTCAGTTCTGAGTACTCAGGCGCCAGCTCGGAATCGCGCTGTCCGCTGTGAGCGCGTTTTGAAGGGGGCCGAAGGGCTGCAATTGGCCGATTGCCGCCGCCGGGCAGCTTTTAACCCCAGGAACGGACGTTAAGCACTGCCCACCAACTACCGATAATTCAGTACCCATTTCGCCAGAGGAATTATGCGTCCAGTCTCTGGCGGCCTTAGTCCATCGCCTCGTTGTCGCGGATGAGGATGCACTTTCTGCCGTTCTCATCCTCGAGGTAGTCGTGCACATAGAACATCACGACGGCCCCCAGCCCGGGCATGGTCGCCACATAGTCGCCGACTTCGGGGGTGAAGAATTTGGCAGACGCCGGCCTGGCTTCACACTCGATGAAGGCGGTCATGAATAGTTCGGGGTCGGCGTCGTCAAAAAACTCGGCGCGGGTTGCTTCATCCCAGGTTTCGGGTGCCTGGAACACACCCGTGAAGAGGATTTTGGCATCGCCAAGGTCTTCTTCCTCGGCGTCCGGGTCATTTTCGTCCGGGCGGTAGAGGCTGCAGTCCTGGGCGTCCGGGTTGCCGAGGATCGCCAGCCGGGCAGCAAGGCGCTTTGCCGGGTCAAGCTCGCCGGCCTCGCATAGCTGCACCCAGACTTCGTCGGTGCTGCGTTCCTGGTCTTTTGCGCTCATGGGGTTCTCCGTGGCCAGCTCAGTGCAGGCCTGCATGCATTGAATAAGTGCGCCGTGCGGGCTGCAAGGTGCTGACCGTTGCGCGGTGGCAGCACCATGCCTAAATCGCCGCGGGTTGCATAGCGCCCTTTGCCTCTGGATTGGGCAGGGCCGCGGCAGCGAGCTGGAGTGTGTTCAGTCTTTTGCCCGGCGGGTCGGTCAGGGCAAGCCGCTGGGGCGGGGGTTACTGCAGCCCGTGTTTCTTCACCTTGTCGAACAGTGTGGTCTTGGCCATGCCCAGGGCCTGGCTGGCCTGGCTGAGGTTGCCGCTGTGGCGTTCCAGGGCGCCGCTGAGCAGGCTCTTCTCGAAGGCGTCCACCGCCTCGGCGAAGGACGGGCCGCTGCTTTCCGCCGCTAGCCCGCTTTTCTTGAACACCGGCAGGCCGAGGGCAAAGCGTTCGGCGACGTTGCGCAACTCGCGCACGTTGCCCGGCCAGTCGTGGGCCATCAGGCTCGACAGGGTGTGCCGATCCAGTTCCGGCGCGGCGCGGTCGAAGCGCAGCGAGGAATGCTGGAGGAAGTGTTCGAACAGCAGCGGGATGTCCTCACGGCGTTCGCGTAGCGGCGGCAACTCCAGGGTGACCACGTTGAGGCGGTAGTACAGGTCGCTGCGAAATTGCCCGGCCTTGCCCAGTTCATCCAGGTCGGCCTTGGTCGCGGCGATCACCCGGCAGTCCACGGCCACGCTCTGGTTCGAGCCGAGGCGCTCCAGGCTGTGTTCCTGCAGCACCCGCAGCAGTTTGATCTGCAGGTTGATCGGCATGCTCTCGATCTCGTCGAGGAACAGGCTGCCGCCGTTGGCGTGCTCGATCTTGCCGATGCGGCGCTTGCCGGCGCCGGTGAAGGCATGCGCCTCGTGGCCGAAGATCTCGCTCTCGAACAGGTTCTCCGGCAGACCGCCGCAGTTCAGGGCGACGAACTGGTGATCCTTGCGCCGGCTGAAGTCGTGCAGGCAGCGGGCGACCAGTTCCTTGCCGGTGCCGGTTTCGCCCTCGATCAAGACGTTGGCCGAGGTGTCGGCGACGTTGGCGATCAGCTCGCGCAATTGCTGCATGGCCGGTGAGCGGCCCAGCAGGCGCTCCTCCAGGGCCTGGTGGCCGGCCAACTGGCGGCGCAGCGCCGAGACCTCGCGGGCCAGCCCGCGTTGCTCCAGGGCGCGGCGGGTCACATCCACCAGGTGCTCGGGGGAGAAGGGTTTCTCCATGAAGTCGTAGGCGCCGTCGCGCATGGCGCCGACGGCCATGGAGATGTCGCCGTGGCCGGTGATCAGTACCACCGGCAGGCTGCGATCACGGGCCTTGAGGCGGGCGAGCAGTTCCAGGCCGTCGATGCCGGGTAGGCGAATGTCGCTGATGACGATGCCGGCGAAGTTCTCGCCGACCCGCTGCAGGGCTTCCTCGGCGCTGCCGACCCCGATGCTGGGAATGTCCTCCAGGCTCAGGGCTTGCTGGCAGCCGAGCAGGACATGCGGGTCGTCTTCGACGATCAGGACGGTCAAGTGGTCATTCATCGCGGCGGGACTCGGCAGGGGATTGGGGCAGCAGGGGCAGGTTCAGCTCGAAGGCGGTACCGCCGCTTTCCGGGTGTTGCACGCTGAGGTTGCCGCCAGCCGCGGCGGCCAGGCTGGCCGACAGGGTCAGACCCAGGCCCAGCCCTTGTTCGCCCGGTTTGGTGGTGAAGAACGGCTCGAACAGATGCACGCGCACCGAGGGCGGAATGCCCGGGCCGTTGTCGCGGACCTGGAGCCGATAGTGGTCGTCCTCCGCGTGGCCTTCGAGCCAGAGCTGGCGGTCGCTCTGCCCGTGCATGGCGTCGATGGCGTTGACGACCAGGTTGACCAGAATCTGTTCCAGGCGCGTCTGGTCGATGGCCAGGCGAGCGTCGCCGTAGGTCCGGTGAATACGCAGTGGCGTGCGCTCCAGGCGTGGCTGCAGGAGGAACAGGGCCGCGTCCATGGCCTTGCCCAGGCGGGCTTCGCCGCTGTCGTCGGCGCGCCGGGCGAAGGCGCGCAGGCTGGCGGTGATACGGCCCATGCGGTCGACCAGTTCGTTGATGGTGGCGAGGTTGCTGCTGGCGGTATCCAGGGCGCCACGTTGCAGGAAGCGCACGGTGTTGCCGGAGAGGGTGCGCAGGGCGGCCAGCGGCTGGTTGAGTTCGTGGGCGATGCTGGTGGACATCTGCCCGATCACCGCCAGCTTGCCGGCTTGCACCAGGTCGTCCTGGGCCTTGCGCAGGGTTTCCTCGGCCTGCCGACGTTCGCGGATTTGCGCCTTCAGGCGTTCGTTGCTGGCGCGCAGGTCGGCGGTGCGTTCGGCGATCTTGCGCTCCAGCTCGTTGTTCGCCTGCTGCAGGGCCTCGCGGGCGGCCAGGCGGGTGGCGATCACCTTGCGCCGCTCGTTCCAGGCGATCAGCAGAAAGGCCAGCAGGGCGCAGGCCACCGCGGCCAGCATGCCGTGGCTGATGGCCGCGCGGCGCAGGTCCTGCAAGGGGGAGAGCAGGGTCAGGTGCCAGAGGGTGTCGTTCAGCGGACGAGTCTGCGCCAGGTAGCTGATCGGCTGCGCTGCGCTGGCGTTTTCGCCGCTGGCGGGCAGCGTCAGCAGCTCGGTATCGGCGGCGATGCGCTGGCGCGCCAGGAGTTGCAGCTCCTTGAACGTGGTCCAGTGGTATTGCAGGCTGCCGGCCAGTTGCGCCTTGGTCTCGGCGCTGAGGGGGTGTACGGCCTTGAGCCGGCGCGCCGGGTCGCTGGAGAGGATGATGATGCCGTTTTCGTCGCTGACGTAGGCTTCCAGGCGTGCCCGTTCCCAGCGTTTCTCCAGGGGGTCGAGGCGGATCTTCACCACCGCCACGCCGATGATGGTGCCGCGATGGCGCAGGCCGTGGGCCAGGTAATAGCCGGCTTCGCCGGTGCTGTCGATGCCGTAGAAGCGCCCCGGCTTGCCCTGGATGGCATCCTGGAAATAGGCGCGGTAGGCCAGGTCCTCGCCCTGGAAGCTGTCGGCGTCGCGCCAGTTGCTGGTGGCCAGCACGCGGCCGCTGGTGTCGAGGATGAAGATGGCCAGGCTGCCGCTGCGTTTGTTCAGGCCCTCGAGGTAAGTGTTGACCCGTTCGCGCCGGGGCTCGCTGAGGTCGAGCAGCAGGCGGCTGACGCTGGACTCCAGCTCCAGCAGGCTGGGCAGGTAGGTGTGGGTGCTGATCTCGCTTTCCACCGCGCGGGCGTGCAGCTCGAGCTGGCGTTCGCCGCTCTCGGCCAGGGCGCGGATACCGATCTGGGTGCTGAGGTAATAGGCGCTATAACCGCAGGCGAGCATCAGCAGGATGATCGGCAAGGGCAGGAGCAGGCGACGGATCAGACGAGGCTTCACGGTCAGCAAGGGCGGCAGCGCGCGAGGGTTGGGGAAAGGCGATTGCAGCACAATCATGGCCGGGCGGCCAGTCCGGCGTCGTGCGCCGCGTCTAGGCTGCGCAGCCTTGAGCGGCACTGCGGCCAGGTCTGCTTGGCGGTATCGGCTGTAGGGGGCATCGGCGATATCCGCTCAATTCTGTTCGCATCAGGATGGCGGCGAGCCAGGCCCGCCGCCGCACGCTGTCAGTATTCCCAGAAGATCCGTTGCATCTCCTTGCTGTCCTGGGTCTTGGTCAGGGCGACCGAGGCGAGGATGCGGGCTTTCTGCGGGTTGAGGTCATGGGCGACCACCCAGTCGTTCTTGTCGTCCGGCTGTTCGGCGTTGCGCAGAACGAAACCGCCCTGGTTGACGTGGGAGGAACGGATGATCTGCAGGCCATCCTTGCGCAGCTCCTGCAGGCTCGGCACGACGCGCGAGGCCACCGAACCGTTGCCGGTGCCGGCCTGGATGATGGCCTTGGCGCCGGCCTGGGCGAAGGCCTTGTAGGCGGTGTCGTCGACGTTGCCGTAGCCGTAGGCGATGTCTACGCGTGGCAGGCTGGAGATCTTCTGAATGTCGAACTCGGAGCCGCTGGTGTGGCGCTTGGCCGGCAGGCGGAACCAGTAGCTCTTGCCTTCCACCACCATGCCCAGCGGACCCCAGGGGCTCTTGAAGGCTTCGGTCTTGATGTTCACCGACTTGCTGACGTCGCGCCCGGAGTGGATCTCGTCGTTCATGGTCACCAGCACGCCCTTGCCGCGCGCTGCCTTGTTGCTGGCCACGGCGACGGCGTTGTACAGGTTGAGCATGCCGTCGGCGGACATGGCGGTGCCCGGGCGCATCGAGCCGACTACCACTATGGGCTTGTCGGTGTGCTCCACCAGGTTGAGGAAGTAGGCGGTCTCTTCCAGGGTGTCGGTGCCGTGGGTGATGACGATGCCGTCGACCTCGTCGCTCTCGGCCAGCTTGGCGACGTGCTTGCCCAGTTGCAGCAGGTTGTCGTTGGAGATGCTTTCCGAGGCGATCTGGAACACCTGTTCGCCGCGCACGTTGGCGAGGTTCTTCAGCTCCGGCACGCCGGCGATGAGCTGCTCGACCGGTACTTTCGCCGCCTGGTAGGTGGCGCTGTTGGCGGCGCTGGCGCCGGCGCCGGCGATGGTGCCGCCGGTGGCGAGGATCACCACGTTGGCGAGCTTCTGCTGCGACTCGACCTCTTTGGCCTGCAGCCCTTGCGGCAGCAGGAACATCAGGGCCAGTGCGCTCGGAGCGAATGAATGCAAAACGTTCTTCATGCGTGCTTCTCTTCTGGTGGGTTGTTGTTATTGGTTAGAGAACGTGCAGCGATCTCCGCCGCTCTCGCCGGGAGAACCTGTTCAAGGTCTACTGCGCTTGGTCATGCTGCGTTGAAAACAGGCTCAAAATGCTCATTTACCACGCGTAAACTGCGCTTTTTCGCCTGTTTTCGCCTTGCCTGACCTGCGCTCGCGACGACCTAGAACAGGTTCTGAGGGGCGGATCGCGGCATCAGTGCTGGAGGATCTTGGCGAGGAACTGTTGGGCGCGGTCGGAGCGGGCCGAGACGTCACCGAAGAATTCTTCCTTGGCGCAGTCTTCGACTATCTGCCCTTGGTCCATGAAGATGACGCGGTTGGCGACCTTGCGCGCGAAGCCCATCTCGTGGGTCACGCACATCATGGTCATGCCTTCGTTGGCCAGTTGCACCATGACGTCGAGCACCTCGTTGACCATCTCCGGGTCGAGGGCCGAGGTCGGTTCGTCGAACAGCATCACCACCGGGTCCATGGCCAGCGCACGGGCGATCGCCACGCGCTGCTGTTGGCCGCCGGAAAGTTGCCCGGGGTGCTTGTGGGCGTGGGCCAGCAGGCCGACGCGGTCGAGCAGCTTGAGGCCTTTCTCGGTGGCCTCGTCCTTGCTGCGGCCGAGGACCTTGATCTGCGCGATGGTCAGGTTCTCGGTGATCGACAGGTGCGGGAACAGCTCGAAGTGCTGAAACACCATGCCGACCCGGGAGCGCAGCTCGGGCAGATCGGTCTTCGGGTTGGCGATGGAGGTGCCGTCGACCCGGATGTCGCCCTTCTGGAAGGGCTCCAGCGCGTTGACGCACTTGATCAGGGTGGACTTGCCGGAGCCGGACGGGCCGCAGACCACCACCACTTCGCCTTTCTTCACTTGCGTGGTGCAGTTGGTCAGTACCTGGAAATCCCCGTACCACTTGTTGACGCTATCGATCGAAATCATACGGCTAACCTTCTGTGCAGATGCTTCACCAGCAGCGAGGCGGCGAAGCTGATCGTGAAATACACCAGACCGGCGAAGATCAGGAACTCATGGGGCTGGCCGATGATGTCGCCGCGCGAGCGCGAGGCGTTGAGGAAGTCCATCAGGCCGACGGTGTAAACCAGGGAGGTGTCCTGGAACAGGATGATGCTCTGCTGCAGCAGCAGCGGGGTCATCTTGCGGAAGGCCTGGGGCAGGATGATCAGGCGCATCATCTGCCCGTAACTCATCCCCAGTGCCTGGGCGGCGCCCATCTGGCCCTTGGGAATGGCCTGGATGCCGGCGCGGACGATCTCGCAGAAATACGCCGCCTCGAACATCATGAAGGCCACCAGGCAGGAGCTGAACGCGCCGATCGGGGTGTCCTCGCCGGTGATCCAGCGCAGCAGGAAGGGCACCGCGAAGTAGAACCAGGTGATCACCAGCAGCAGCGGGATCGAGCGGAAGTAGTTGACGTAGGCGCCGGCCAGGTTGGACAGCAGCTTGCTGGGCGACAGCCGCAGCAGCGCCAGCAGGGTGCCGAGGACCACGCCGCCGAGCACGCCGAGCACCATCAGCTGCAGGGTCATCAGCATGCCTTCCCACAGGCCCGGCAGGGCGGGGACTATCGCGCTGAAATCCATCATTTACCTCCCACGGAGATCAGGCCCGGCACCGCGACTCTCTGCTCGATCATGCGCATGAACAGCATCAGGCCCATGTTCAGCGTGAAGTAGATCAGCGTGGCCAGGGTGAAGGCTTCGAACAGGTTGGCGGAGAACTCGGCGGTCTGTTTGGTCTGCGCCAGCAGCTCCATCAGGCCGATCAAGGACGCCACCGAGGAGTTCTTGAAGATGTTGAGGAACTCCGAGGTGAGCGGCGGAATGATGATGCGATAGGCCTGCGGCAGCAGCACGTTGAGGTAGATCTGCGGCAACTTGAAGCCCATGGCATAGGCCGCGGCGGTCTGGCCCTTGGGCAGCGCCTGGATACCGGTGCGCACCTGCTCGCAGACCCGTGCGGCGGTGAACAGGCCGAGGCACACCACCACGCTCAGGTAGGCCGAAGTGGCCGGGTTCAAGTCCTGCTTGAACCACAGCTCCAGCGGCTCGGGCAGCAGGTCCGGCACCAGGAAATACCAGAGAAACAGCTGCACCAGCAGCGGCACGTTGCGGAAGATTTCCACGTAGGTGGTGGCGAGGCCGGAGACCCAGCGGTTCGGCACGGTGCGCAGCACGCCGAGCAGCGAGCCCAGCAGCAGGGCGATGATCCAGCCCACCAGGGCGACGGCGATGGTCCAGCCCAGGCCGGTGACGAACCAGTCCAGGTAGATTTCGCTGCCGATGCCGGTGGACTTGAAGAACACGCCCCAGTCCCAGTTGTAATTCATGCGGGTTTCCCCTCGGGTGTCGCGAAAGCAATGGCGCGGAGTCGGGGGCCGGGCACGCGCGAGCGCGCCCCATCCGCGGGTAGCGGATGGCCCCTTGTCCATTCAGTTGGAGAGTGGGAGAGGGCGAGTGCCTCTCCCGGTTCCCCGCCCCCTCCTCGCCTTGTGGGAGAGGAGGGGGCATCACCTTCAGATCTGTTCTGCAGACTTGTCGGTGGGGTTGGCGATCAGCTTCTTCAGCTCATCGCTCATGGGGAAATTCAGGTTCAGGTTCTTCGGCGGCACCGGCTGGAGGAACCACTTGTTGTAGATGGCGTTGACTTCGCCGGACTTGAAGGTGGCGCTGATGGCGGTGTCGACCACCTGCTTAAAGCCTTGGTCACCCTTGCGCAGCATGCAGCCGTAGATCTCGAAGGATTGCGGCGCGCCGACCACGACCCAGTCGTCCGGCTTCTTGGCCTTGGCCATTTCGCCGTAGAGCAGCGCGTCGTCCATCATGAAGGCCACGGCGCGGCTCGACTCGAGCATCAGGAAGGATTCGCCATGGTCCTTGGCCGAGATGATGTTCATGCCCATCTGCTTCTCGGCGTTCATCGTCTTGATCAGGCGCTCGGAGGTGGTGCCGGCGGTGGTCACCACGTTCTTGCCCTTGAGGTCGGCGAAGTCGCTGACGCCGGAGGTCTTCTTGGTCAGCAGGCGGGTGCCCACCTCGAAGATGCCGACCGAGAAGTCGACCTGTTGCTGGCGCTCGATGTTGTTGGTGGTGGAGCCGCACTCCAGGTCGACTGTGCCGTTCTGCACCAGCGGGATACGGGTCTGCGAGGTGACCAGGTTGTAGCGCACCTTCAGCTCCGGCAGGCCGAGTTCCTGCTTGATCGCCTCGACCACTTTCAGCTGCAGGTCATGGGAGTAGCCGACCGGCTGGCGCGGATCGTTGCCCAGGTAGGAGAAGGGGATGGAGGCGTCGCGGTGGCCGAGGGTGATGGTGCCGGAATCCTTGATCTTCTTCAGGGTGCCGGTGAGTTCGTTGGCGTGGGCCTGGGTGGTCAGCAGAGCGGCAGCGATGGCTGCGCCCAACAGGTGGGGAACGATACGCATGAGTCTTTTCCTCGGCTTGTTGTTATGTTGGGACTACGACAGGGGCGCTGAACGAGTTCAGATGTCGGTTCGCATTCCTCCCATGTCTAAGAGCAGGATATATGCCAGCTTTTTTGGGTTTGATTTAGTTTTTTAAGTATTTGAATTTAAAAGATTATTTTTAGTATTTGTGCGCGGGGAGAAATGCGTTGTGTCCGGTCTTCCGAATAGAGGGGTGATGCGCATTCGGTTTTCCGAACGAGTTGGCGGGTTTTCCGTTGCAGAAATTGCTGTTCGGCTGGCTGACGCACCAAGGGCGGCGGTTCGTTGAACCGCCGCCCTCTGTTTTTACTGGGTTCTACCGGTAGCGCCCTTTATTCAGCCACTTCCTGGCTGTTGCCCGAGTATTTCGGCTTGGGCGCAAAACGGGCGGCCAGGCGCATGGAGCCGACCAGCAGACGCTGGTAGAGGGCCGGCAGCAGGCGCTGCAGGGCGTCCAGCGCCCGGGCGTCGGCGCCGATCAGGATGCGCCGGTTGTTGCGTAGCACGCCGCGCATGATCACTTGGGCCGCCTTGTCCGGGGTGGTGCGCAGCAGTTGGTCGTTGAACTGCTGGCGCGCCTGATCGGCGCCTTGCCCGGTGACCTTGCTCAGGCTGTCGTTCATCCGCGCGGTCTTGGCGATGTTGGTCTTGATCCCGCCCGGGTGCACGCAGCTGGCCGACACGCCGCGGCCTTCCATGTCCAGTTCCTGACGCAGCGACTCGGTGAAGCCGCGCACGGCGAACTTGCTGGCGTTGTAGGCGCTCATGCCCGGTTGGGCAAACAGCCCGAACACGCTGGAGACGTTGACGATATGGCCTTCGCCCGCTGCCTGCAGGTGCGGCAGGAAGGCCTTGCTGCCGTGCACCACGCCCCAGAAGTTGATGTTCATGATCCACTCGTAGTCGGCGTAATCGTTGCCTTCCACGGTGCCGCCCTGGGCCACGCCGGCGTTGTTGAAGATCAGGTTGACCCGGCCGTGATCCAGTACCACCTGCTCGGCCCAGGCGTGTACGGCGTCGCGGTCGGCGACGTTGACCTGGCTCTCCGTCACCTGTACGCCGAGAAGGCGCGCCTGGGCGGCGGTTTCCGCCAGGGCTTCGCCGTTCAGGTCGGCGAGCGCCAGATGGCAGCCCTGGCGCGCTAGACCGTAGGCCAGCGCGCGGCCGATACCGGAGCCGGCGCCGGTGATGGCGGCGACTTTGTTCTCGAAGGATTTCATGCGCTGACCTCTTCAGTCTGACGGGCTACGGCCGGCATAAAGCCCTGGGCCGGGTGAGCGGGTTGGGCGCGGTTGAAGTGATAGGCCGCCGGGTCGAAGTTGCGCGTGAGCAGGCGGAAGCGCCAGGTGAAGCCGGGCCAGACCGTGCAGTTACGGCCGCTGACCGGGTGCAGATACCAGCTCTTGCAGCCGCCGGCGTTCCACACGCTGTTGCCGAGCTGGCCTTGAAGCTTGGCGTTGAAGCTGTCTTGAACCGCGCGTTTGACCTCCAGGCTCCGCAGCTTGCGTTCGCTCAGCAGGTTGAGGGCGCCGAGCACGTAGTGAATCTGCGACTCGATCATATAAACCATCGAGTTGTGCCCCAGCCCGGTGTTCGGCCCCATCAGGAAGAACAGGTTGGGGAAGCCCGCCGTCAGGGTGCCCTTGTAGGCCTGCGGGCCGTCTGGCCAGGTGTCGAGCAGGTCGACACCGTTACGGCCGAAGATCACCCCGCGCGGCATGGGGTCGCTCGGGGTGAAGCCGGTGCCGAAGATGATCGCGTCGATCTGCCGCTCTCGGCCGTCGGCGCTGAGGATGCTGTGCGCGCGGATTTCCTGGATGCCGTCGGTGATCACCTCGACATTCGGCTGGGTCAGGGCCGGGAAGTAGTCGTTGGAGATCAGCACGCGCTTGCAGCCCATGCGGTAGTCCGGGGTGACCTTGGCGCGCAGCACGGGATCCTTGATCTGCTTGTGGATAAACGCCTTACCGGCCCATTGCGCCAGTTTCATCATGCGCGGCGCCCAGGCGAAGCCAATCACGCGGCTTTCCAGCAGCGTGTAGATCAAGCCGCGCCAGAGCTTCTGCGCCAGCGGGAACCGCTTGAAGCGCTCACGCTCGGCCTCGCGGATGGCGCGGTCCGGTTTCGGCATGATCCAGGGCGCGGTGCGCTGGTAGAGGTCAAGCTGGCCGACCTGTTGCTGGATCTGCGGGACGAACTGGATAGCCGAAGCGCCCGTGCCGATCACCGCAACGCGTTTGCCTGTGAGGTCATAGGCGTGATCCCACTGCTGCGAGTGGAACAGCTTGCCGGCAAAACGCTCCAGGCCGTGCAGTTGGGGGATCGATGGGGTCGACAGGGCGCCCATACCGGACACCACGAACTGCGCGCTGTAGTGGTTGCCGGCCGCATCATGGAGGTGCCACAGCTGCAACTCGTCATCCCAGCGCAGGCCCGCCACTTCGGTCTGCAGCAGGGTGTTGTGCTGCAGGCGGTATTTTTCCCAGCAGCCTTCCAGATAGCTCTTGATCTCCGGCTGGGGGGCGAACATGCGCGTCCACTCGGGGTTCTGCTCGAAGGAAAAGGAATACAGGTGCGATTGCACATCGCAGCCACAGCCGGGGTAATTGTTGACCCGCCAGGTGCCGCCGACGCCGCCTGCCTTCTCGAACAGCAGGAAGTCATTTTCGCCTTGCTGCTTCAGGCGGATCGCCATGCCCAGGCCGGAGAAGCCGGTGCCGATGATGGCGATCTTGGTGTGTCTGGCAGTGGTAGGTGGGACGGCAGGTTGTGCGCTCATGACCAAGCTCCTGTTATGCTTGTTTTCGGTGTATACGCTTGTCTACCTGGAGGGTATGTATACACCCGTATACCGAAGGGTCAAGCCGATCTTCCGTAGGGTCAATTTTCCGTAGAGCCAATCTTCCGAAGAGTGGGTCGAGCACGATGAAAGTAGCGGTAGAGGTCAGCCCACCCAAAGTGGTCGAGGCGCAGGGCAAGCGCTTGTTGATGAATGCCGCGCTGCGCCTGGCTGCCGAGTCCCGCAGCCTGAGCCGCTTAGGCCTGCGCGAGTTGGCGCGCGCCGCGGGGTTGAACCCGAACACCTTTTATAGGCACTTCAAGACGGTCGATGATCTGGGCTTGGCGCTGATTGGCGAAATGGCGGCGCAGATCCGTCAGCCGCTGCGTGATCTACGCCGGCAGGCGGCGCAGCGGGCCGATGACTCGCTGCGCGAAGTGGCGGCCAAAGCCCTGCCGCTGGGCATCGACCTGGGCCGTGGGCGGCGGGTCTGCTGCGAGACGGTCGAGCTGTTTTTCGCCTTCGTCGCCGACAACCCGCAAGCCTTTATCGTCGGCATGCGCGAGCTGCATGGCGCTTCGCCGGTGCTGCGTGAGGCTTTGCGGCGGGTGATGGATGAGTTTGCCGATGATATGGCGGAGGACATCGGCGAGTTGCAGTTGCTGCCGAGTCTGGATAAGGCCGCGATTCGCCAGGTCTCCTCGCTGATCAGCCGCCAGCTATTCCAGCAATCACTGGACTATATCGAACAACCGGAACGGCGCACGGCCATCTGTGCCCAGGCCCAGGCGCAGATCCTGATGATGTTCGCCGGCGCGACCTTGTTGCAAAGCCTGGGCGTATTGAATCTGAGCGGCGAAGCGGAGGGCTGAAAACTCAGCCAGTCCGCTTCGTGCGGTGTTTTTTAACCGCTAAAACCGAGGCGTTCTTTCCAGCACTGTTCCAGCGTCTTGGTGTCGTGGTCGAGGGGGTGGAAGCCAGGTCGGTAGTAGTCCAGGTAAGGCCGGATCAGCTTGGTGAGGAAGCCATCGCGCGGGCTGAACAGGGCGCGCAGGCCATTCCGCCAGCTCGCCCAGTTGAACAGTTGGCGATCCTTGCGCAGCAGGTGTAGCTGGAACCAGCCGATCACGCCGAAGAAGATCAGGGTGGAGATGGCCATCATGGCGACACGGGTGAAATAGCCGCCGCCTATCGCCTGGTAGGCGTCATAGCACACCGCCTTGTGCTCGTTTTCCTCGATGGCGTGCCACATCCACAGCTGGTACAGCTTCGGGTCGTCGATCTGGGTGGTCAGGTCTTCACGCTGCAGCAGTTGCTGGGCCATGGTGGCGGTGAAGTGTTCCAGCGCGCAGGTGGCGGCCAGGCGCTGTTTCTTGGTGGTGATCTTGGTCACCCACTCCAGCAGTACCTTGATCCGCAGCTCCAGGCGCTCCAGGTCGATAGCGTGTTTGGCCGCGTATTCGTTGTAGGCCGCGTGCTCCTTGGAGTGCATGGCCTCCTGGCCGATGAAGGCGCCGATGTCTTTCTTCAACTGCGGCCCGGTGATCCGCTCGCGCACCGCGCGCACGCTGTCGACGAAGAACATCTCGCCGTAGGGAAACAGCGACGAGAGGTTGTTCATGAAGTGGCTCATGAACGGGTCGCCACTCCACCAGTATTTCTCGGTCTGGGCGAAGCTGAAATCCATCCGGCGCACGGGGAAACTGGCGCTGGGCAGTTTGGCACTGGTAGTCATGGGCGGCTCCTCGGCTCTCGGGTCGCGGCTGCAGGCTGTGGGAAAACTACTGCGCTCGGTTATCCGGCGTTAAAAACAGGCTCAAAATGCTCATTTACAACCGGTAAACTGCGCTTTCTCGCCTGTTTTTGCCTTGTCTAACCTTCGCTCGCTACGTTTTCACACAGCCTGATTGGCGACCCTTGTTGTTGTACGGCTCGCGATGACAGTGATGATTGTGTCATTAATCACTGTCAATGATTAGGCGAAGCCGTGGGCAAGGACACCCATCCAAAGTGCAGCGGCCCGGCGGGAGTGCTCCGGCCGGGCCGCTGCACGGTAACAACTGTAGGGCTGCGGATCAGCGATCGCTGAGTGCAAAGGTCGTCAGGCAGAACGTTGGGATGCCGATGTCTTGCAATCGTTGCGAGCCGCCGAGTTCCGGCAGGTCGATGATCGCGGCCGCCTCGAAGATGCTCGCGCCCAGGCGCCGCACCAGATTGGCCGCGGCCAGCAGGGTGCCGCCGGTGGCAATCAGGTCATCGAACATCAACACCGAGTCACCCTCACACAGGCTGTCGGCATGCACTTCGAGGAAGGCTTCGCCGTACTCGGTCTGGTAGCCCTCGGCCAGCACGTCACCCGGCAGCTTGCCTTGCTTGCGAAACAGAATCAGCGGCTTGTTGAGGGCGTAGGCGATGATCGAACCGATCAGAAAGCCACGTGCGTCCATGGCCCCGACATGGCTGAACTCGGTCTCGACATAGCGCTGGATAAAGCTGTCGGCGACCATGCGCAGGGCGCGAGGGGACTGGAATAACGGGGTGATGTCACGAAAGATCACCCCGGGTTTGGGGAAGTCGGGCACGGGGCGGATCAGGGATTTGATACTGAATTCGTCGAAGATCATCGGCACGGAGTCCTACGGCTGGCGGGCGTGCGGAAATTCTAGCAAGCCTGGCGTGATCAGGTTTAACGGTTCGGCAGCCGGGACAGTCTCGACAGTCGGGACAGTGTTCAGCCTTCGAGGTTGCCGCCGGCCAGGGCGCACAGCCCGATAGGGTCGAGGATTTGGATTTCCTTGCCTTCGGCGGCGATCAGGCCGTTCTGCTGGAAGCGGGTGAATACCCGTGACACGGTTTCCACCGCCAAGCCCAGGTAGTTGCCGATTTCGCTGCGCGACATGGCCAGACGGAACTGATGGGCCGAGAAGCCACGGGCGCGGAAACGAGCGGAGAGGTTGACCAGGAAGGTGGCGATGCGCTCGTCGGCGGTTTTCTTCGAGAGCAGCAGCATCATCTGTTGATCGTCGCGGATTTCCCGACTCATTATCCGCATCAACTGGCGGCGCAGTTGGGGCAGCTGTACGGACAGTTCGTCGAGTCTCTCGAAGGGGATTTCACAGACCGAGGTGGTTTCCAGCGCTTGCGCCGACATGGGGTAAGTCTCGCCGTCCATGCCGGACATGCCGACCAGTTCGCTGGGTAAGTGGAAGCCGGTGATCTGCTCATCGCCCGCATCCGAGACGCTGAAGGTGCGCAGGGCGCCTGAGCGCACGGCGAAGACCGAGCCGAAGGCATCGCCCTGGCGGAACAGGAAGTCGCCTTTGCTCAGCGGGCGGCTGCGTTTAACGATTTCATCCAAGGCATCCATATCTTCCAGATCCATGGACAGCGGCAGGCACAGGCCGGCCAGGCTGCAATCCTTGCAATGCACTTGGGGCAGGCTGCGGGCCTTGATGTTCTCGGCCATCGAGAAAAGTCCTTACGCTAAAGCACACATGAGCTGTAAGGGTAACAGCTAGGTCGGCGCCTGACCATTTGCTCAAGTTTCCCCGTTAATGGCCGAAAGAGCCTATCGGTAGGCAAGGCGCGCACAGGTTGCGGGTAGCCTTCTTCAAGGCTGACCGGGCGTCCGTTGAGTCCGGGCGCGATCAGATCACCCGTGAAAAGCGCTGGCGGTTTTGCTCGGCCAGGTAGTGGTCGAACAGCATGCACACCGAGCGTACCAGTAGACGCCCGGCGGGGCGGATGTGGATGGCGCGGTCGCTCAGATCGAGCAAGCCGTCTGCGGCCATGTGCTGGAGTTGCGGCCAGATCGCGCCGAAGTAGGCGCGAAAGTCGATGTTGAACTGGTTTTCGATCACGCTGAACTCCAGTTCGAACCGGCAGATCAGGTGCTGTATCACGGCGCGCCGGATCCGGTCATCGGCGTTGCAATGCAGGCCGCGCCGGGTGGCCAACTGGCCTTTTTCCAGGTCGTTCTGGTACTGCGCCAGGTCGCTGCTGTTCTGGCTGTACAGCTCGCCAATCTGGCTGATCGCCGAGACCCCAAGCCCCAGCAGGTCGCAATGGCCATGGGTGGTGTAGCCCTGGAAATTACGCTGCAGGCGGCCCTCTTCCTGGGCGCTGCTCAACTCGTCGTCAGCCAGGGCGAAATGATCCATGCCGATATAGCGGTAACCGGCAGCGGTCAGTTGCGCGATGCTTTGTTGCAGCATCGCCAGCTTGTCGGTGGCGCTCGGTAGCTCGCTGGTGTTGATGCGCCGTTGCGGCAGAAAGCGCTGCGGCAGGTGGGCGTAGTTGAACACCGAGAGCCGATCGGGCTGCAGGGCGATCACCTCGGCGACGGTACGGGCGAAGCTCGCCGGGGTCTGTTTGGGCAGGCCATAGATCAGGTCGATATTCACCGAACGGAACTGCAGGGTGTGCGCGGCTTCGATGATGGCGCGGGTTTGCTCCAGGCTTTGCAGGCGATTGATGGCACGCTGCACCGCTGGATCGAAGTCCTGTACGCCGACACTGACGCGGTTGAAGCCCAGCTCGCGCAGCAGACCCATGCTCGACCAGTCGGCCTCGCGCGGGTCGAGCTCGATGCCGTAGTCGCCGGAATCGTCCTCCAGCAGGCTGAAATTCTGCCGCAGCGTGCCCATCAGGCGGCGTAATTGGGCATGGTTGAGAAAGGTGGGAGTGCCACCCCCAAAGTGCAGTTGTTCGACGCGCTGGCGGCGATCCAGATGACCGCCAAGGAGGGCGATCTCGTGGGTTAGCCGATCCAGATAGGGCTCGCTACGGCTGCGATCCTTGGTGATGACCTTGTTGCAGGCGCAGTAGTAGCAAATGTTGGCGCAGAACGGGATGTGCAGGTACAGCGACAACGGGCGCAGGGCCCGACGGCTGCCGTGCAGGGCGTCAAGCAGCTCGGCCGGGCCGACGCCGGGATGGAACTGCAGGGCCGTCGGGTAGGAGGTGTAGCGCGGGCCGGCCTGATCGTAGCGGTGGATCAGGTCGGTGTCCCAATTGATGGTATCGAGCATGCGAGCGATCCCCGGTTTTCAGGCTGTGCCGGGGAGTCTAAAGAGCGGGCGCAGAGGCCATCTTGATCTGTATCAAGTGGCTCAGTGCTGGTGCTGCCCGGCTGGCGCGCTGCTGTGGCTGGAGCCATGCCCCATCAGCCAGGCCTGATGGGGGCCGGGTAGCGTCCACAGCCCAAAGAGGATCACCAATAGGCCGCCGGCCATGCGCACCCTGCGCTTGCGCAGCACCGCGGTCAGCCGTTCGGCGGCCATGCCGGTGGCTAGCAGTACCGGCCAGGTGCCGAGACCGAACGCCAGCATCAGCAGCGCACTGTCGAGCGCATCGCCTTGGCTGGCGGCCCACAGCAGGGTGCTGTAGACCAAACCGCAGGGCAGCCAGCCCCAGAGTGCGCCGAGCAGCAGGGCGCGGGGCAGGCTGGAGATCGGCAGCAAGCGGCTGGCGAAGGGTTGGATATGCCGCCAGAGTCCGCGACCCAGGGCCTCGATGCGGGTCAGGCCACTCCACCAGCCGGCCAGATAGAGGCCCATGGCGATCAGCAGCAAGGCCGCCACCACGCGCAGTGCCAGCGCCGCCGGGCTGCTGGCGACGGCCCAGCCGGCCAGGCCGATCAACAGGCCGGCGCTGGCATAGCTGAGAATCCGGCCGAGATTGTAGGCGAGCAGCAGACGCAAACGCCGCCTGCGTTGCTCGGGCGGGATGGCCAGGGTCAGCGCACCCATCAAACCGCCACACATCCCCAGGCAGTGGCCACCACCGAGCAGGCCGAGGATCAGTGCGGAAACCAGCAGTGGAGCGAGTTCAAACACGCGGGGGGGCCTGGTCTTTGGGCTGCTTGCCTGAGGTTGTGTTGCCGCTGGCTTCGTCGATGCCGGCCTGATGCTGCGGGTCCTGGTCGTCGAACAGGATGCTGTGGGCCGGGCCATCCAGGTCGTCGTACTGACCGCTGTCGACCGCCCAGAAGAAGATATAGATGGCGATGGCGACGATCAGCAGGGCTACTGGAATCATCACGTAGAGCGCGGGCATACAGCCTCCAGGTGAGCGGGAAACCTCACGCCCCGCTCAGGCGGGGGCGTGACGGGCGCTGGTCGTGTGGGCACTGGCGGGCACGGCCTTTATCGCCGGCAGACGGGTCAGGCGCAAGGCATTGAGCACCACGGTCAGCGAGCTGAGCGACATGCCGAGCGCGGCCCAGGCGGGGGTGATCCAGCCGAGGGCGGCGAACGGCAACATCAGGCCATTGTACAGCCCCGCCCAGAGCAGGTTCTCGATGATTACACGGCGGGTGCGGCGGGCCAGACCGAAGGCCTGAATCAGCGCCTCCAGGCGATTGGACAGGAGTACCGCATCGGCACTGGTTTTCGCCAGATCGGTGGCCGAACCCATGGCCACGCTGATATCGGCGGCGGCCAGCACCGGCACATCGTTGACCCCGTCACCGAGCATCAGCACCTTGCGCCCTTGCTGGTGCAACTGCTGGAGGAGCGCCAGCTTGTCAGCGGGGTGCAAGCCGCCGCGGGCTTGGTCAATCCCCAGCTCGGCGGCGACGCTGGCGACCATCGGTGAGCTGTCGCCGGACAGCAGCAACGTCTGCCAGCCGCGGGCCTTGCAGGCGGCGAGCAGGGCAGGCGCGTCGGCCCGCAGGCGATCATCCAGGACGAACCAGGCCAGAGGGCCCTGGTTGTCGCCGAGCAGCAGCCATTGGCCGGGCTCCTCAGGCATGCCTGGCACTGCGCAACCACTCAGCGCGCAGACGAAAAGTGGCTGGCCGATGCGCAGACGCCGGCCGGCAACCAGGCCTTCGAGGCCGAGGCCGGGGCTGCTGGTGACCTCTTCTGCGGCCTGCGGGGCTCGGCCGAACGCCCGGGCTATGGGGTGTTCCGAGCGATCTTCCAGGGCCGCGGCCAGGGCCAGGCAGCTGTCGGCGTTCTCGGCGCCCAGCGGGCGGATAGCCCGTAGCGTCAAGCGGCCTTCGGTGAGGGTGCCGGTCTTGTCGAAAATCACCGTATCGATCTGGTTCAGGCCTTCCAACACATGCCCGCGGGTCAGCAGCAGACCCAGCTTGTGCAAGGTGCCGGTGGCTGCCGTGAGTGCCGTGGGCGTCGCCAGGGACAGCGCGCACGGGCAGGTGGCGACCAGCATGGCCAGCACGACCCAGAACGCGCGGGACGGCTCCAGTTGCCACCAGATCAGGCCGATAACGGCGGCGAGCAGCAGGGTGGCGAGCAGGAACCATTGCGCCGCGCGGTCGGCCAGTTCGGCCAGGCGTGGCTTGTCGGCTTGCGCGCGTTCGAGCAGGCGGACGATGGCCGAGAGCCGGGTGTCGTGCCCCAGCGCCAGGACTTCGACGGTCAAGGGGCCTTCGACGTTGAGCGTGCCGGCGGTCACCGCATCGCCTTCGCTGCGCGCTTGCGGCAGGTATTCGCCGGTCAGCAGCGATTCATCGACGCTCGATTGACCTTGCCGGATGCGTCCATCGGCCGGCACTACCGCGCCGGGTTGCACCAATACACTATCACCGAGCCGCAACTCGCTGAGCAGGATGCGCTCACTCTGGCCCTGGGCGTCCAGGCGTAGACAGGAGGCCGGTAGCAGATTGACCAACTGCGCGGTCGCTGCGACGGTGCGCTCACGGGCGCGGCGTTCCAGGTAGCGGCCGCTGAGGAGGAACAAGGCGAACATGCCGACCGCATCGAAATACAGCTCACCCTGGCCGCTGATCGCCGTCCAGATCCCGGCGAGGTAGGCGCCGCCAATCGCCAGCGAGACCGAAACGTCCATGGTCAGATGACGGGTACGCAAATCGCGCAGGGCGCCGCGAAAGAACGGTGCGCAGCTGTAGAACACTATTGGAGTGGTCAGAAACATCGCCACCCAGCGCAGAATCTGATGCAGCTCCGGACTCAGGTCGATATTGAATTCCGGCCAAGTGGCCATGGTCGCCATCATCGCCTGGAACCACAGCAGCCCGGCGACCCCCAGTTGGCGCAGGGCCAGACGATTTTCCGCAGCCAATTGCTCGGCCGCGCGATCCGCCTGGTAGGGGTGGGCGGCATAGCCAATGCTGCGCAGTTCGCCGAGCAGTTGGCTGAGGGGCAGTTGGCTGTCCGCCCAGCGAACCTGCAAGCGGTGGTTGGACAGGTTCAGGCGGGCTTCGGCCACCCCCGGCAGATGGCGCAGATGATGCTCGATCAGCCAGCCACAGGCGGCGCAACTGATGCCTTCCATCAGCAAGGTGGCCTCGGCCAGCTCGCCGTCGTGCCGCACGAAGGGTTGCTGCACATCGGGGCGGTCGTACAGCGCCAGCTCATCGCTGAGTTGCTGGGGCAGAGCCTGCGGGTTGGCCGAGACTTCGCTGCGGTGGCGGTAATAACTGTCCAGGCCGCCGGCGACTATCGCTTCGGCCACCGCCTGGCAGCCGGGGCAGCAGAACTCACGGGATTCACTGAGCACGGCCGCGCAAAAGCGACTGCCGGCGGGAACCGGCAAGCCGCAGTGATAGCAGGGCAAAGGTGCGCTCATGGAGAAGCCTTCAGCGCTCGAGCTTGAGCGGGCGGGAGGTTACCGGCGCGCTCATGGACGCAGGTCTTCCGCCCCGGGGATGGGTTCGTCACCGAGCAGCATGTCAGCGCCGGGGCTGAGCATTTCTTCCTCGAACAGGCGCCAGGTCTGCTCGCCTTGCTGGCCGAGCAATTCGATGAAGCGGCGACCGCTGATGGCTTCAGGCAGCTGGCCGATGTAGCGGTCTGCTTCCGTGGTGCTGCGCGTCAGTGCGATGTGCCGGTCTTTTCCCGCCTGGGTCGGGGAGATCAGGTTGAGTTCGAGCGTGTCCGGGCGGCTGTTGCCGGACAGGCGCAGGCTGACTTCGCCGGTCAATTCGTCGAGGTGGGCCTTGGCCTGTAGCTTCAGCTCTTTGGCCAGTTGTTCGCGCTCCAGCGAACGGCTGATGCCCTTGCCGGCCTCGTAATAATTGTCGCTGACCAGTGTGTCTTCGGTGTCCGCGGCAATTATCACCATATGGATGGTGAGGAGCACCGAGGTGGCCAGCATGGCGATGATGATCCAGGGCCAGAGGTGTTTGTACCAAGGACTAGCGGGTGTAGCGGGCATCTTGTCGCTCTCTTAACGAATGTGCGGGCCGATGAAGCGGCTCTTGGCTTCAACATGCGTGTCGGGTTCGTCGACGTCATCGAGGGTGAAGATCACCTCGTTGGCACTCGACGGCAACTTCTCTGGCGCGATGGACAGTTCTACCGGCAGGCTCAGGATCTCGCCGGCGGCGACCTTGAGCTCGCGCTGGCCTGCCAGTTGCAGGTCGTCCAGGCCCTTGGCATCGAGCAGGTAGGTGTGCTCGCGCTGATCCTTGTTCATGATCTTCAGGCTGTAGACGTTCTCGATTCGCCCTTCGGCGTTTTCGCGGTAGAGCACGCGATCCTTGCTGACGTCGAAGCCCACCAGCGGACGCATGACGAAGGCCGCGGCGAGCAGGCCGATCATGGCGAGCAGGGCGATGGCATAGCCGATCAGGCGTGGCCGTAGCAGATGGGTCTTCTGTCCGGCGAGGTTGTGTTCGGTGGTGTAGCTGATCAACCCGCGCGGGTAGTCCATCTTGTCCATGATCGAGTCGCAGGCGTCGATGCAGGCGGCGCAGCCGATACATTCGATCTGCAGGCCGTCGCGGATGTCGATGCCAGTCGGGCAGACCTGTACGCACATGGTGCAGTCGATGCAGTCGCCGAGGCCTTCGGCCTTGTAGTCGGCGCCCTTTTTACGCGGGCCGCGGTGCTCGCCTTTGCGCGGGTCGTAGGAGACGACCAGGGTGTCCTTGTCGAACATCACGCTCTGGAAGCGCGCGTAGGGGCACATGTAGATGCACACCTGCTCGCGCAAGTAGCCGGCGTTGCCGTAGGTGGCGAGGGTAAAGAAGCCGGCCCAGAAGTACGACCAGCCATCGGCCTGGCCGATAAAGAAGTCGAGGCTCAGCTCGCGAATGGGCGAGAAGTAGCCGACGAAGGTCAGCCCGGTGACGAAGCCGATCACCAGCCAGAGGCTGTGTTTGGCCAGCTTGCGCAGGAACTTGTTGGCGTTCATGGGCGCTTTGTCGAGCTTGATGCGCTGATTACGGTCGCCTTCGGTGACCTTCTCGCACCACATGAAAATCCAGGTCCAGACGCTCTGCGGGCAGGTGTAGCCGCACCAGACGCGGCCGGCGAACACGGTGATGAAGAACAGGCCAAAGGCGCTGATGATCAATAGCCCGGAGAGCAGGATAAAGTCCTGCGGCCAGAAGGTGGCGCCGAAGATGTAGAACTTGCGCTCCGGCAGGTTCCACCAGACCGCCTGATGCCCCGCCCAGTTGAGCCAGACGGTGCCGAAGTACAGCAGAAACAGCGCGGCGCCACCGAACCTGCGCAGATTGCGGAAGAAACCGGTGAAGGCGCGGGTGTAGATCTTTTCACGTGAGGCGTAGAGGTCGACGCCGTTAGCCGCCGGCTTGGCCTGCGGGGTAATGTCTTGAACGGGGATCTGCTTGCTCATCAGTGCGTACCACGGCTGTGGAAGAGAGCCTCGGCCAGTACCTGCCGACAGAGGTCAAAGCGACTTGCGCGCTCTGAATTATACGCTGGGAGTGCGGCTTTAACGCTGCGACCCGAAGTCGCGTGGAGGTGGGGCGTTATCTTGGTGCTGCTTCAGAGCCAGCCCGCCAGAGCGGGCATGACTCCGAAAACAGAACTTACTCGGCCGTATCGGCAGCGGCATCGTTGCCATGCGACAAGCTGTAGACGTAAGCCGCCAACAGGTGAACCTTGTCGTTGCCCTGGAGTTGCTCCTGGGCTGGCATCACGCCTTGGCGACCGTAGCGGATGGTCTGCTGCAGTTGAGCGAAGCTCGAGCCGTAGATGAACGCAGCCGGGTGAGTCAGGTCTGGTGCGCCCATCGCTGGGGTGCCTTTACCTGCTGGGCCGTGGCAAGCCTGACAGTTGGCGGTGAAGATCTTCTGGCCGGCGGCGGGGTCGGCTTTCGCGTCTTCCGGCAGCTTGCGGCCGTCCAGTTCGGTCAGCACGAAGGCGGCCACATCGCGTACGCCTTGTTCGCCGATCACCTCGCCCCAGGCCGGCATCACACCCTGGCGACCGCCCAGGATGGTGGTCTTGATGGTTGCCGCCTCGCCGCCCCAGCGCCAGTCGGCGTCGGTTAGGTTGGGAAAGCCATAAGAGCCTTTGGCGTCGGAACCGTGGCAAACCGAGCAGTTGGAGGCGAACAGGCGGCCGCCCATCTTCAGGGCTTGCGGGTCTTTGGCGACTTCTTCGATGGGCATGGCGGCGAACTTGGCGAAGATCGGCGCGAACTTCGCGTCAGCCTTGGCCATTTCCTTTTCCCACTCGTGCACGCCGGTCCAGCCGGGCTGACCATTCGAGAAGGCTTGCTGGGTCTCGTTGTTCAGGTGGCCGTAACCCGGCAGCAGGCCTTTCCAGTTACCCAGGCCAGGGTAGAGCGCCAGGTAGCCGAGGGCGAAGATGATGGTGGCGACGAACAACATGAACCACCATTTCGGCAGTGGGTTGTCGTACTCCTCGATGCCGTCGAAGGAGTGGCCGACCGTCTGGTCGGTGGCTTCTTTGCGCTGGCCTTTACGCGTGGATAACAGGATCCCGGTCAGCGTGGCGATGGTGCCCAGGGTGAGTGCTGTGACGTACAGACTCCAGAAGAGGGTCATTCTTTGTTACTCCTAGAAGCTTGCTCTTGCTCGACGTGCTTAATGGCTTCGGGATCATCTGCGAAAGGCAGCAGTGTGGCCTCGTCAAAGTCCTTTTTACGTCTTCCGCTAAACACCCAAAGCGCCAGACCGATAAAGGCCACCATCACTACAACGGTGCCAAGACCACGAATCATCCCGATGTCCATCACAGTCACCGTTTGCTTTTGATGATGGTGCCCAGGCCTTGCAGGTAGGCCACCACGGCATCCATTTCGGTCTTGCCTTTAACCGCAGCGCGGGCGCCGGCAATGTCTTCGTCGGTGTAAGGCACGCCCATGGAGCGCAGCACTTCCATCTTCTTGGCAGTGTCTTTGCCGTCCAGCTTGTTCTCGACCAGGAAGGGGTAGGCCGGCATGATCGACTCGGGCACCACGTTGCGCGGGTTGTACAAATGCGCACGCTGCCACTCATCGGAGTAGCGGCCGCCAACCCGGGCCAGGTCCGGGCCGGTACGCTTGGAACCCCAGAGGAACGGATGATCCCAGACGCTTTCGCCGGCTACCGAGTAGTGGCCATAGCGTTCGGTCTCGGCGCGGAACGGGCGGATCATCTGCGAGTGGCAGCCGACACAGCCGTTGGCGATGTAAACGTCACGGCCTTCCAGTTCCAAGGCGGTGCGCGGCTTCATGCCTTCCACCGGCTGGTTGGTGACGTCCTGGAAGAACAGCGGGACGATCTGGGTCAGGCCGCCGATGCTGACGGCGATGACCATGAAGAAGGCCAGCAGGCCGATATTCTTCTCGACTACTTCGTGTACTTGGGGGTTCATCAATGAGCTCCTACAGCGATCTGAGCGGCGGCTTCAGCTTCAGCTGGCTTGGAGGCGCGCACGGTGCGGAAGGTGTTGTAGGCCATCAGCAGCATGCCGGAGGCGAAGAACGCACCACCGATTGCCCGCACGATGAAACCTGGCTTGCTGGCTACCAGCGCTTCAACGAAGGAGTAGGTGAGGGTGCCGTCTTCGTTGATGGCGCGCCACATCAGGCCCTGGGTGATGCCGTTGACCCACATGGAGGCGATGTACAGCACGGTACCGATGGTGGCGAGCCAGAAATGCGCGTTGATCAAGCCAATGCTGTGCATTTGTGGGCGACCCCAGAGCTTCGGAATCATGTGGTACAGCGCGCCGATGGAGATCATCGCCACCCAGCCGAGGGCGCCAGCATGTACGTGGCCGATGGTCCAGTCGGTGTAGTGGGACAGGGCGTTGACGGTCTTGATGGCCATCATCGGGCCTTCGAAGGTCGACATGCCGTAGAACGCCAGGGAGACCACCAAAAAGCGCAGGATTGGGTCGGTGCGCAGCTTATGCCAGGCGCCGGACAGGGTCATCATGCCGTTGATCATGCCGCCCCAGCTCGGAGCAAGGAGGATGATCGACATCGCCATGCCGAGGGACTGCGCCCAATCCGGCAGCGCGGTGTAGTGCAGGTGGTGCGGACCGGCCCAGATGTATAGGGTGATCAGCGCCCAGAAGTGCACGATCGACAGGCGATAGGAGTAGATCGGACGCTCGGCCTGCTTCGGTACGAAGTAGTACATCATGCCGAGGAAGCCGGTGGTCAGGAAGAAACCCACGGCGTTGTGGCCGTACCACCACTGAATCATCGCGTCGGTCGCGCCGGAGTACAGCGAGTAGGACTTGAACGCGGAAACCGGCATTTCCATGCTGTTGACTATGTGCAGCAGCGCGGTCACCAGGATGAAGGCGCCGAAGAACCAGTTACCGACATAGATGTGCTTGGCCTTGCGCTTCATGATGGTGCCGAAGAACACCACGGCGTAGGTGATCCAGACGATCCCGAGGAGGATGTCGATCGGCCATTCCAGCTCGGCGTATTCCTTGGAACTGGTGTAGCCCAGCGGCAGGGTGACGCCGGCGCCGAGGATCACCGCTTGCCAGCCCCAGAAGGTGAAGGAGGCGAGGCTGTCAGAGATCAGTCGGGCCTGACAGGTACGTTGCACCACGTAGTAGGACGTGGCGAACAGAGCACAGCCGCCGAAGGCGAAAATCACCAAGTTGGTGTGTAGAGGGCGCAGGCGTCCAAAGCTCGTCCATGGCAGACCGAAGTTCAGCTCCGGAAAGACCAGTTGCGAGGCAATGAAAACGCCCATGCCCATGCCAAGGATCCCCCAGACCACCGTCATGATGGCGAACTGGCGGACCACCTTATAGTTATAAGCAGTCGGACTGATTGCTGTGCTCATTCTAAGGTTCCACGGTTTAGGGTGTTTTTTAGGGGTAAAAATCGGCGGCAAGTATGGAGAAACCAGGTAGCCATTGCAACGCCGCAAGCAGCAGCTATCGGGGTTTCAGGCATCTGAAACAAGTTATTTCAGCCTCTAAATGAGGACGTTTCTCAGGTGCTCGACTCGATAACGGATGTTGCGCAAAGAGGGGCGCTGCCTTGAGGTTATGGCCGGCGGCTAATGCGCGAAGATTAGTCCAAGTCACACAGCTGTGACGGTTGCCTGTCGGCGAGGTGCGACACTGGGTCGCAGCTCGAAACGGCGCGCTGGATAAAGGTGGGTGCATCCTGCTGAGTCCTCGGTGGTAAGCGGATTTTCTTGCTTTTGCCCGCGCTCTTGTCGTCGGCGCCGGGTTGATTTGCGGCGTCTGGGGCACACCGCCAGCCATTGCCCCGGCTTCTGCGGCACCCTTGAGGAGCTGCAAGATTTTGCGCGGGCGATGGCCTATAGATGGTCGCAATAGGCGTTACTGGTTGCGCGGTTCAGGTAAAAGCCTCCAGTCACGGCGAAAGGCGGATTCTGCAAAAGCGAGGCAAGCATGGTGAAAGGGCAAATGCAGGGTATTGATCGGGATCAACTTCCACACACTAGTGCGCAGGTGGGCGAGTGGTTATGGAGCCGGCCGCAAGGCGGGGCCGAGGTCTGCCTGATTCTCGCCCATGGGGCTGGCGCGGCGATGGATAGCCCGTTTATGCAGGGTATGGCGGAGCGCCTGGCGACGCGTGGGGTGGCGGTGCTGCGCTTTGAGTTCGCCTATATGGCCGCGCGGCGGGTGGATGGGCGCAAGCGGCCGCCCAACCCGCAGGCGCAACTGCTGGAGGCCTGGCGCCAGGTCTATGCGCAGGTGCGCCAGGAGTTCAGCGGGCCTGTGGCGATCGGCGGCAAGTCGATGGGGGGGCGGATGGCGAGCCTGCTGGCCGACGAGCTGGGGTCGGCTGCGCTGGTGTGCCTCGGCTACCCGTTTCACGCCATCGGCAAGGTGGACAAGCCACGGGTGGCGCATCTGGCCGATCTGCAGACGCCCACGCTGATGGTGCAGGGCGAGCGCGACGCCATGGGCGATCGCCTGACTGTGGCGGGATACAAGTTGTCAGTGATGATCGAGTTGTTATGGCTGACGGCGGCCGATCATGACCTGAAGCCGTTAAAGGCTTCAGGTTTTACTCATGAACAGCATCTGGACAGTGCGGCGGATGCTGTGGCGGCGTTTTTGTCGCGTTAGCGGTTAAAGCGCTCGACTAGCGGGGGCTGGCTTTACGCGGTCGCCGTCAGTTCTTTGCTGAGTAGGACCGTGCTCTGGGCTTCATCGGCGGAGGCAATCTGGTCGGCAATGCCTTCGATCACATCGACTACGCCGCCAATTTCGTCGCGGTCTTGGGCTCGGCGAGTCACGGTTCCGCCGGTTTCACCGACGAGGCGGGCAGGCGCCAATCAGGAAACTGACCGGGCTGACCAGAATGAACGGCTATCAGTTCTGCGAAACCGGTAGCCAGGGGGCGCTGCCCGGAATGGCCGACTTGTCCGAGTTGGTGCGTTGATGCAGTGCCTCGGCGTGACGTACTTGCTCGGTCGTCGGTTTGGTCGCGCCGATTCAGAACCTAGTGTGCTGTCTCGCAATAATCATTGCTCAAGCGGCTGCGGCTGGCCTGTGTAGGGTGCGCCGTGCGCACCACTGACACCGGGTGCCTGGTGCGCACGGCGCACCCTACGAGCCGGTGTCATCGAAACAATAATTCTGAGACAGCACACTAGCACCTGGCTGTTTTCCAGCAGTGGGGTGGCATAGGCGTTGACCCGGTAATGGTTGTCGCTCTTGTAGGGGTTTTAAAATTTGACGCCAGAATAATAACTTAACTTATCGAGCTTGAAAAAATTATTAATGATTGATTGTGCGACCGCTTACTTTGAAGAGGGGTGTTTGGTTGGGAGTCAGAAACTGTGCGGTATTCGGTAGCGATGTAATTATGTCGTCATGATTTTGGCGCTGTTTTGTTGAGTGATCATTCTTTAATAATGTGCCGCGCTTATTGCACTCGACTTGTTAGTTGTCATCTAATTGCGCTCCCCTGGGGCCTGAGCTAGACGGGTTGCGTCATTTTGGTGTTGGTGCGTTAGTTCGAATTAGTCATCGGTCTGATATCTCGTTCTGTTAACTATTTGTTTTGCTTGAAGTACGACTGCCTTTTCGGTTTTTAATGGCGTGCGTTGCTTTGGCATCTATTTTGCCTTTTCGAAATTGTAGGAATGACTCACAAAGATTTATGTCGGGCTGCTGTTGCTAAGAGCGGCCTGACTGATAAGTGGGCCCAAGGAGTTTGAAGTACCTGCCGGTCTATCAAGGGATATGGAGTGTTATCGGACATTCCATGGACGGTAATTGCAAGGAGGGTTCGTTACATGCGAATCAGCATTTTTGGTCTGGGCTATGTCGGTGCGGTGTGTGCAGGATGCTTGTCGGCAAGGGGGCATCAGATAGTCGGGGTGGATATCTCGGCGCTCAAGATCGATCTGATCAACAGCGGCAAGTCGCCGATTGTCGAGCCAGGGCTGGAAGTCCTGCTGCAGAAGGGGGTCAGTAACGGCAATCTGCGCGGTACCCTGAATGTCCGTGAGGCTATCCTCGAGACGGATATCTCGTTCCTCGCTCCTCCGACACCGAGCAAGCGCAATGGCGATCTCGATGTGTCCTATATCGTCGAAGTCTGTGAGCAGATCGGCAAAGTGCTGCCAGAGAAAGCCAGCCGTCACACCGTGGTGGTACGCAGCACCGTACTTCCCGGCACCCTGAAGAATGTGGTGATCCCGACCTTGGAAAAGGTCTCGGGGATGAAGGCTGGGGTGGATTTCGGTGTCGCGGTGAACCCCGAGTTCCTGCGTGAGAGTACAGCCATCAATGACTACGACTTCCCGGCGATGACCGTGATCGGCGAGCTGGATAAGACCTCGGGCGACCTGCTTGAAGAGATCTACAGCGAGTTGGATGCGCCGATCATCCGCAAGAGCATCGAAGTCGCGGAAATGATCAAGTACACCTGCAACGTCTGGCATGCGGCCAAGGTCACCTTTGCCAACGAGATCGGCAACATCTCCAAGGCGCTGGGTGTCGATGGTCGCGAGGTGATGGAGGTGATCTGCCAGGATCACAAGCTCAACCTCTCCAAGTACTACATGCGTCCGGGCTTCGCCTTCGGTGGCTCCTGCCTGCCGAAGGACGTGCGTGCGCTCAGCTACCGCGCCAGCCAGTTGGATGTCGAGTCGCCACTGATCGGCTCGCTTATGCCGAGCAATGCGGCCCAGGTCAAGAAAGCTTTCGACATCATCGCCAGTTACGACAAGCGCAAGGTCGCGTTGATGGGGCTGAGCTTCAAGGCGGGTACCGACGACCTGCGCGAAAGTCCGCTGGTGGAATTGGCGGAAATGCTGATCGGCAAGGGCTATGACCTGAAGATCTTCGACCGCAACGTCGAATATGCACGTGTCCACGGTGCCAACCGCGAATACATCGAAGCGAAGATTCCGCATGTCTCCTCGCTGCTGCGTGCCGACTTCAATCAGGTGGTCGCGGATGCCGACATCATTGTGCTCGGCAATGGTGATGAGATGTTCGAGACGCTGGTGAATCAGGTGCCTGCCGGCAAGAAAGTGATCGATCTGGTTGGGTTCATGCGGCAAACCACGGGTGCCGAACTGGAAGGTATCTGCTGGTAAGTCCAGCGCAATCAATACTCGCAAGGGCGTTACAAGAATAACAACAACGCCCCGTTGCAGTTCTGATAACTCAGACGGGTCACAGGGACATGGATGGTTTGCAGAGTCGCCTGCGCAATGGCGCAGGGTGGTTGTTTTACCTCACGTTACTCATGGGGATTGCGTTGCTGCTGCCGCGCAGCATCTTCGACCCGGAGTCCACAGACTTCCTTTTAATACTCGGTGCCGTTGGCATCTGGCGCTATTCCGTGGGCGCGATTCACTACGTGCGGGGGCTGATCTTCCTCTACTTGGTGTTTCCGCACTATCGGCGCAAGGCGCGCAAGCTCGGGGCGGCGGCCGATCCTTCGCAGGTGTTCCTGATGGTCACCAGCTTCCGCATCGATGCCCTCACCACTGCGCAGGTGTATCGCTCGGTGATCCAGGAGGCAATCGATTGCGGCTACCCGGCCACGCTGGTCTGTTCGATCGTCGAGTTGTCCGATGAGTTGCTGATCAAGAATCTGTGGGCGCGGATGAATCCGCCGGATCGGGTCAAGCTGGATTTCGTCCGGATCGCCGGGACCGGCAAGCGCGACGGCCTGGCCCATGGTTTCCGGGCAATTTCCCGGCACCTGCCGGATGACGATGCGGTGGTGGCCGTGATCGACGGCGACACCGTGCTCAGCCCGGGCGTGGTGCGCAAGACAGTGCCGTACTTCAAGCTGTTCGAGAACGTCGGTGGCCTGACCACCAATGAGTTCTGCGAGGTGCGCGGCAGTTACATCATGAGCGAGTGGCACAAGCTGCGCTTCGCCCAGCGCCATATCAACATGTGCTCGATGGCGCTGTCCAAACGCGTGCTGACGCTGACCGGACGGATGTCGGTGTTCAAGGCTCGGGTAATCACCGATCCCGGCTTTATCGCCGACGTCGAGAGCGATCACCTCGAACACTGGCGGCTGGGCCGCTTCAAGTTCCTCACCGGCGACGACAAGTCCAGTTGGTACAGCCTGATGCGCCTGGGCTATGACACCTTCTACGTGCCCGATGCGGCGATCAATACGGTCGAGCATCCGCCGGAAAAGAGCTTCATCAAGGCCAGCCGCAAGCTGATGTTCCGCTGGTATGGCAACAACCTGCGGCAGAACTCCCGTGCCCTGGGACTGGGGCCGCGGCGCCTGGGCTGGTTCACCTGCCTGGTGTTGTGCGACCAGCGCGTCTCGATGTGGACCAGCCTGCTCGGGCCGTCGGTGGCGATCATCGCCAGCATCAAATACGGCTTTGCCTACCTGATGATCTACCTGCTGTGGATCGGCATGACCCGCCTGGTCCTGACCCTGCTGCTATTGGCTTCGGGGCACCAGGTGGGGCCTGCCTATCCGCTGATCCTGTATTACAACCAGGTCCTTGGTGCGCTGGTGAAGGTCTACGTCTTTTTCCGCCTCGACCAGCAGTCCTGGACCCGTCAGAAAACCAAACTCAATCGCGACCTGGCCAGCTTCCAGCGCTGGTTTAACACCTGGTCATCACGAGCCATGACGTTCTCGGCGGGCAGCATCTTCGTTGCAGTGCTGATGTACGTGGTGTGATCGGCATAGGGATGGCCGATGGCCGCTTGAAGCTGGGTTTAACTTATTAATTTAAAGGGAAAAATTATGAGCGCAGTGATGAGTCCAGTCAGCAATAGCAATGTCGTGCATGAGTCGGAAGCCCAGCGCCAGTATGCACGCCTGAAGTTGCCGGCGAAGATCAGATACTACAGCCCACAGGGTCAGGAGCTGGAAGCGCAGCTGCTCGACCTGTCCGCCGGTGGCTTCAGCTTCGAGCTGAACAACGAGCTGGTGACCGAGGGCCGGCACTATCGCGGCAAGTTGATGTTCGAGGTCGACGGCATCGGCTTTGCCATGGATATCGAGTTTCAGGTGCGTTCGATCATCGGCGGCAAGCGCGCCGGCTGCGAGTTCCACAGCCTGCGGCCGCGCGAGATTTCGGCGCTGCGCTACCTGATCAGCTCCTTCCTCAGCGGCGAGCTGGTCAATGTCGGCGATCTGATCAACACCCTGCAGCGCGAGAACTTCACCAAGGCACGCAACAACAAGGGCGAGAGCGATAGCAGTTTCCTTGGCCGTTTGCGCGCGGTGGGTTTCAGCCTGGCGATCTTCCTGGTCGGGGTCAGTGCCTGCAGCTACGTGCTGTATCAGCTGTATGACATCTATTTCGTCACCCATGCCGACTCCGCGCAGGTCAGCGTGCCCGGCCAGCAGGTGTCGATGCCGCGCGAAGGCGCGGTGCAAAGCCTGGTCGCAGTGGGCAGCACAGTGAGCAAGGGGGCACCGCTGGCGACCTTCTCCGCGAGCATGCTGGATGCGCTGAAGGGTGTGCTGCCGGAAGCGGAGATGACCCCGGACAACCTGGAGCGTCTGTTCAGTAAGACCTTCCAGGGCACCCTGACCAGCCCTTGTGACTGCCGGGTGGTGAGTCAACTGGTGGGCGATGGCCAGGTGGCCAGCAAAGGCGCGCCGGTGTTCCTGCTGGCGCCGGTGGACAGCGTTGCCACTGTCGAGGCGCGTTTCCCTTATCGTGCGTTTGGCGAGTTGCAGCCGGGCACCAAGGTGAGCTTCCTGGTTGGCGGTGAGGCGACTCCGCGTAGCGGCAAGATCAGCAGCATGTCGCTGCAGGATGGCGGCCTGGCCTCCGATATCCGCGTGGAGATCCAGCCGGACGAGCCGCTCAGCAGTGACCTGGCCAAGCGCCCGGTCGACGTGCGGATTCGTCCGCTGAGTGGTATCTGGGCCAGTCACTCCGTGGCGGCCGGCAAATGAGCAGGTCCGGCTTTGCTTGCGGGCTGTTGGGCTCGATCAGCCTCAGCCTGTTGTCAGGGTGCATGACGCTGCCTGACCTGCAGCTGGCCAAGCAGGCCAAATCCAGCGGGGACCTCGCCACGGCTGAGCGGAACTACCGTGTCCTGGCCGAGCAAGGCTATGTCGAGGCCCAGATCGGCCTGGCCGACCTGCTGGTACGCAGCCCTTCTGTGGAGCAGCAGGCGCGGGCTGAGGCGCTTTACCGCCAGGCCATCGGTCGCTCCGCGGTGGCGCCGGTGCGACTGGGCAAGTGGCTGGCGAGCAAGCCGCTGCCCAGCCCTGCCGAGCGCGTCGAGGCCGAGCAACTGCTGCGTCAGGGCCTGAGTGAGGGCGACAACAGTGCGCTGCTGCCGCTGCTGCAGGTGCAACTGCAGGACCCGCAGAGGGTCAATGGCGGCGAGCTGGAGCGGCAACTGGCGCAGTGGCAGGAGCAGGGCATTGGCGAAGCGCAGCTCGGCAAGATCCTGCTGTACCGTGCGCGTGGCGACTATAGCCAGCATGCCGGCGAGATCGAACGGACCTGCGAGAGCTGGCTGGCCCAGGTCAGCGAGTGCTATGTCGAACTGGCCGGGATCTATCAAGGGCGCGGCGACAAGGCCAAGCAGCAACAGCTGCTGGAAAGGCTGGAGGCGGGCTACCAGTCCGGCCTGCTGCCGCCCGAGCGCCTGCAGGCGGTGGCCAAGGTGCTGGCCGACAGCAGTGTCGGTGAGCCCGCCCCGGAGACCGCCAAGGCGCTCTATACGCGCATCACCCCGGTCTATGCGGAGGCCTGGTGCGGTCTCGCCGAGCTGGTCCTGCGCTACCCCGAGCAAGGGGACACCGAGGCGCTGACCGGCTACCTGCAGCAGGGCATCGATGCCGGTTCTTCACGGGCCGCGCTGCTGCTGGGGCAGTTGTACCTGAAGGGCCAGATACTGCCGGCCGATCCCCATGCGGCGGAGAAGTACCTGTTGCTGGCGCTGCCGGGTCAACCAAGGGCACACCTGCTCCTCGGCAAGCTGTACCGCGAAGGTCAGCTTGCCGACATCGACCCGGACAAGGCGCTGGAGCATCTACTGATCGCTGCCCGCGGTGGTAATCCGAGTGCGGATATGGCGCTGGCCCAGCTGTTCGGCGAAGGCAAGGGCATCCGCATCAATCCGGTCTATGCCTACACCTTTGCCGTACTGGCGAAGAACCAGGGGTTGCCGCAGGGGCAACTGCTGATGGAACGCCTGGCTCCCAGGCTGCAACCGCAGGATCAGCAACAGGTGGAAAGCCTGCTCGCCCGGGAGATCCAGGCCCGCAGCGGTGCACAGGTCACCCTCAGGAACCAAGCCGATCAAGCGCAGGGAATGCTATGACCTCGAGTAAATCTTCAGTGGCAATGCTGCTGTGCAGCGCCGGCCTGCTGGCTAGCCCCGCCGTTCTGGCGGCGCAGCCGCAACCTGGCTTGTCGTACGGCGCCAACCTCAAGATTACCGCCCAGTCGACGGATGATCAGGACCTGGGGACTCGCGATGGCGGGGACTTCAATGGCGCCGGCTTGAGCCTGCGGCCGTGGATCTACCAACAACAGGGCGATTGGGCCGGCTACCTGTTGGGTGAGGCCTTTGTCGCCACCGATGTCATCGAGTCGGACACCAGCGAGACGGATACCTTCGATCCGAATGATGCCCGCGAGCGGGATGATCACTTCCTCGCCCTGCACGAGTTCTGGGTCGATTACGGCGGTCTGACCGCCTATCCGGGCGAGTCGCTCCGGCTCGGCCGGCAAAAGGTCCGCAGCGCCGATGGCCTGTGGTGGGACAGCAATATCGAAGCCCTGCGCTGGAGCTTCGAGACCACGTTGCTGGATGCCCACATCGGTATCGCCGAACGCTTCAGCGACTACCGCACCGATCTGAATGAGCTGGCTCCCCAGGATGAGGACCGGCTGCACCTGCTCGCCGACATCTCCAGGCAATGGCGGCCCGGACACTGGGCTGGCCTGAAGCTGCACCACAGCGATGATAGTGGCGATCTGCCGGCGCCTGGCAGCCCAGTAGATGAGCTGAGCAAGACCGAGACCGGCAAGCTGACCTGGGTTGGCGCGGAGCTCAATGGGGATTTCTACAACGAGCGCAGCACGCTGCCAGTCAACTACTGGGCCAGCGCCACCTGGCTGACGGGTGAGGGCGACACTCAGCGTCCTCGTACGGTGTCTGGAGTACGGCAAGCCGGCGCGGAGGAACACCAGGACGTCGATGCCTGGGCGGTCGACCTCGGCCTGCGCTGGAACATCGACGAGAGCTGGCGCCTTGGCACTACCTATACGCGAGCTAGCGGTGGTGTCGATGGTGACGACTCCGAGCAGTTCGTGCAGACCGATCTGCAGAGTAACCGCGCCAATTTCACCGGCACCAACTCGGGCATTTACCGCTTCGGTGAGGCTTACCGCGGCGAGTTGAACAACCTGCAGGCGGCCAGCCTGTTTGCCGGCTGGAACCTGGACAAGGACTACGACGCCAGCCTGATCTACCAGCGTTTCTGGCGTGTGGATGACCAGCAAGACAGCGCCAGTGGCCTGCAGGCCGCGCTTGAGCCGGGCGACAAGGACCTGGGGCAGGAGTACGACCTGGTGCTGACCCGTTATTTCAATGAAGGGCAGATGCCGGCCGAACTCGGTTGGTTGGATGCTTCTGCGGCACTGGTGCGCTTGCGGGGCGGGGTGTTCTTGCCCGGCGGCGCCTTCGTCAGCGGCACCGATTCGCGCATGCATCGCGCCGTCATTGATTTTGTCTGGCGTTACTGAGCGGGCGTGAACAGCGTACCGAGCAGACCATGGAGGTAGACGGAATGGATTTACACAGAGCGTTCTGGCACAGGAGTGGAGCCGGCCTGGCGCTGGTAGCCGGGCTGTTCTGGGCCACGGCCGGGCAGGCGGGTGAGACTGCTGCTGCGGCTGTGTTTGCACCAGCCAAGCAACCGGCCTATCGGGTGAGCAGTATCCCGGCAGATTCGCTATTGCTGCCCGCGCCGACACTGCCGGATCTTTCGCCTTACAGCGCGGAGGCGGTCTACGCCAAGATCGTGGCTAAACCGGCGGGCAACATCGTGCTTCGGCGCATGCTCGAGCAGAACCCGCTGGTGGAATTCACCGGCGGGGACGAGCGGCTGCGCGAGTGGGTGAAGCGGCAGGGGGAAATGCCGCAGGTGATCTTCATCGAGGGCGGTTACGTCACCCCGGCCGATCTGGCGCGCAGTCTGCCGCCGAAGTATTTCCGCGAAACCGAGCCCGGGGTGTATCTGGCGCGTTTGCCGATCGTGGTCAGCCAAGGGGCGACCCTGCATATAGGCAAGGAAACCAAGGATTTTCGCCTCTCCAGCGAGCGCGGAGCCTTCCTGATCAACGACGGCAAGCTGTTTATCACCGACACCCGTCTGACGGCTTGGCGCGAGGCAGACAATCAGCAGGACTGGTTCAAGAAGAAGGGCAAGTTCCGGCCCTTCCTCAACTCTTGGGGCGGTACCGAGACCTATATAGTCAACACTGTGGTATCCAGCCTCGGCTACACCGCCAGCAAGTCCTACGGCGTGTCCATCTCGCAGTACAGTCCGGCGATGCACCCGATCATGCAGCGCGGCCATCCCATGGGCTGGCTACTCAACTCCACATTCGATGACATGTGGTACGGCTTCTACTGCTACGAAGCCTATGACGTCGTGCTCAGGGGCAACACCTATCGCAACAACCTGGTCTACGGCATCGATCCGCATGATCGCTCGCGCCGCCTGATCATTGCCGAGAACACCGCCTACGGCACGGTGCAGAAGCACGGGATCATTGTTTCCCGCGAGGTCAACGACAGCTGGATCTTCAACAACCGCTCTTACGAGAACCACCTTTCAGGGATAGTGGTTGACCGCAGCAGTGTGAATAACCTGATCGCCCACAACGAGGTTTACCGCAACCAGTCCGATGGCATCACCCTCTACGAGAGCGGTAACAACCTGCTGTGGGGAAACAGGGCTTTCAACAACGGCCGCCATGGCATTCGCGTGCGCAACAGCATGAATGTCGGGCTGTACGAAAACCTCGCCGCGGCCAATGGCCTGCTGGGCATCTATGGCCATGTCAAGGACCTCAAGGGTACCGACCGCGATCTGCAGCTCGACCCCTTCGACATGAACATGTCGCTGACCCTGGTCGGCGGGCGGCTGATTGGCAATGAGTCGGGGGCGATCTCGGTGGTCTCACCGCAGAGCGTGAAGCTTTATCAAGTCGAGATGCTGATGCCCATCCAACCCACAGGTATCGGCATGTTCGGCGCTCTGGCGGATGGCAAGAACCAGATCATCGACCTGCTGGTTCGACAGAAGAAGGCCGTGCTGGTCCTTCCGGTCGACAAGCTGGCGCAATTTGAGCAATGAGGAGCAAGCGATGAGATGGAGTTCAGTAGTAAAGCCCGCAAGCCTCTGGTCACTCTTGGGGGCGGGGCTCGAGCTCGCCTTCGGTCAGCTTGCCTTTGCGACGGAAGCGCCGCAGTACCAGATCGAGCGGTGCTGTGAAATCTGCCCGCAAGCCATGCTCGATAGTACTTACAGCGGCGACCTCAGTGAGTTCAGCAAGCTGGTGCAGGGCCAGAAAGACTGGCTGTTTCGGACCAAGACCGACCTGATGACGCAGATGGGTACTACCGCGGAAGGCTATGTACGCCTACAGCAGCTGCGCGATGCCCTGAAGAAGAAAGGTGTCGAGTTGATGGTGGTGTACATACCGCCGCGGGGCATGACCAATGCTGAAATGCTCGATCCGGCTGTGCGCCAGGGCTTCGATTATGAGCTGGCCAAGAGCAACTACCACGCCGTGGTCGAGAAGATGCGCAGCCTGGGGATTCGAGTGCCCGACCTCACCCCGCTGCTGTATGAGCATGGTGACGCGGAGAAACCGTTCTTCTTCAAGCGCGACCACCACTGGACACCCTATGGGGCCGAGTTCACCGCAAGACTGGTGGCAGAAGAGCTGCGCAAGTCCGAGCTGTTCAAGACTGTTCCGCCCAAGGAGTTCGTCAGTAGCCCCGATAGGCTGATGCCAAAGATTGGCACGCTCAACAGCGCGTTCGACAAGATCTGTGGCTACAGCTATGCCAGCCAATATATGCCCCGTTTTATCACCGAGCCGAAGGACGAAAGTGCCGATCTTTTCGGTGATGCGGAAACACCGGAGATAGTGCTCGCCGGCACCAGCTTTAGCTCGCCGCAGTACAACTTCGGCGGCTTTCTCAAGCAGCACGCCAATGTCGATATCGACAACCGTTCGGTGAGCGGCGGCGGTTTCCACGGCGCCATGCTGCAATACCTTGGTAGCCAGGACTTCCAGAACAACCCGCCGAAGGTGCTGATCTGGGAAATCACCAGCTATTACGACCTCTCGATGCCGCTGTTCTATCGCCAGATCATGCCGATGCTCGACGACGGCTGTCGCGATACGGCCGCGACCATCAGTCAGAAGGTGGCACTGCATCCAGGCAAGAACGAAGTGCTGGTCAATAGCGATGTCAGGCCGGTCCGCAGCGAAAACTATGTGGCGGATATCCAGTTCAGCGACCCCGAGATCAAGGAGCTGCGCAGCTCGCTCTGGTACATGAGTGGCTCCAAGGACAGCCTGCTCATTTCTCGTGGCCGCGAGGTCGAGCCGGATGGCCGCTTTGTCTTTGACTTGCGTGATGACGCGGAATGGTCTGGCCAGACCCTGCTGTCTCTGGAAATCGAGATGCCGCAAGACATACCGGCAGGGTTGCAGGTCGAAGCGAAAGTCTGCCCTAGAGCGAATACATCAAAAAGCGAGCTGCAGGCGAGGGCCGACTAGTTCGTTCGTGCTGTGCGCCTGGCTAGAGCAGGCGCATGAGCCCCTGAGGGATCGGGGCCGGGTTAGTCATTCAATGGGAGTTTGAGTGCATGGTTTTTTCGTCAAACGTGTTTCTGTTTCTGTTCCTGCCGGTTTTCCTCGGCTTGTATTACCTGAGCGGAAACCGCTATCGCAATTTGCTGCTGTTGCTGGCCAGCTACCTCTTCTATGCCTGGTGGCGCATCGACTTCCTGGCACTGTTTGCGGCAGTCACGCTGTTCAACTACTGGATAGGTCTGCGTGTCGGCGCCGCCGGGGTGAGAAGCACAGCCGCGCAGCGCTGGCTGGTTCTCGGCGTAGTCGTGGATCTTGGCGTGCTCGGCTACTTCAAGTACGCCAACTTCGGCGTCGACAGCCTCAACGCCATCATCGCCTCGTTCGGCGTGCAGCCGTTCGTGCTCACCCATATCCTGTTGCCGATCGGCATCTCGTTCTACATCTTCGAGTCGATCAGCTACATCATCGATGTGTACCGCGGCGACACCCCGGCGACCCACAACCTGATCGACTTCGCCGCCTTCGTGGCGATCTTCCCGCACCTGATTGCCGGCCCGGTGCTGCGCTTTCGCGACCTCGCCGAGCAGTTCAAGCACCGCAGCCACACGGTCGACAAGTTCGCCGAGGGCTGCACGCGCTTCATGCAGGGCTTCATCAAGAAGGTCTTCATCGCCGACTCGCTGGCACCGATCGCCGATCACTGTTTCGCACTGGCCGACCCGAGCACCGGCGATGCCTGGCTCGGCGCCCTGGCCTACACCGCGCAGCTGTACTTCGACTTCTCCGGCTACAGCGACATGGCCATCGGCCTCGGCCTGATGATGGGCTTCCGCTTTATGGAGAACTTCAAGCAGCCCTATATCAGCCAGTCGATCACCGAGTTCTGGCGGCGTTGGCACATCAGCCTGTCCACCTGGCTGCGCGACTACCTGTACATCAGCCTGGGCGGCAATCGCGGCAGCACCTTGCAGACCTACCGCAACCTGTTCCTGACCATGCTGCTCGGCGGCCTGTGGCACGGCGCCAACTTCACCTACGTGATCTGGGGCGCCTGGCACGGCATCTGGCTGGCCATCGAGCGCGCCCTCGGCGTGGACGCCGCGCCGCAGCGCATCCAGCCGTTGCGTTGGGCCTGCACCTTCCTGCTGGTGGTGCTCGGTTGGGTGATCTTCCGCGCCGAGAACCTCGATGTCGCCTGGCGCATGTACGCCGCTATGTTCAGCTTCGCCGACTGGCGCCTGTCCGAGCTGAACAGTGCGCAGCTGACCAGTCTGCAGATCGCCACGCTGCTGCTGGCCTATCTGGCCATGGCTTGGTTCGGTATCCGCCAGTTCCATAGCCAGCCGCTGAGTGCTGCTGCCAAGGCCAGAGCCGAGGTGGCAGTCGGGCAGAGCGGTGGTGCCCAGGCGCATTTCATCGACCCCGCCAACCTGCTGCCAGGCACTGCCCAGGCGGCGGTTGCGCTGCCATCCCTGCGCCTGCGGTTGCAGTGGCTGGCCTTGCATGTCGGGGTGTTGCTGCTGTTTGCCGCCTCGATCCTGAAACTCTCCGCGCAGAGTTTCTCCCCCTTCCTGTATTTCCAATTCTGAGGGGCCTGGGCCATGAAACGATCCCTCCAACTCAGCTACATTTGCCTGTTTCTCGGTCTGTTGCTGGGGCTCAGTCTGTGGTCGATCCGCGGCATCCTCAGCTTCTCCAGCGCGGATGACACGCCGGTGCTCGACGGCAAGCTGACGCATGCCTTCGAGAAGCACTACGACGACCAGTTCGTGCTGAAGAAGCTCGGCACCAATATCTGGGCCGCCCTCGATTTCGTGCTGTTCGGCGAGGGCCGGCCGGGGGTAGTGGTCGGCCGGCAGGACTGGCTTTTCACCGATGAAGAGTTCAAGCCGGCGTCGCAGGGCGATGTGCTGCAGACCAACTGGCAACTGATCGAAGCGGTACGCGCCGAGCTCAACCGCCGGGGCGTGACGCTGGTGCTGGCGCTGTTACCGGCCAAGGCCCGGCTGTATCGGGAGCATATCGGCGACGTACAGCCGGTGGCCGCCCAGCAGCAGTTGTACAGCGAGGCCTTCGGCCGCATGCAGGAGCGCAAGGTGCTTGGCCCGGATCTGTTTCGCGAGTTGTTGCAGGCCAAGGCCCAGGGCAGCGTGTTCCTGCGTACCGATACCCACTGGACGCCTTTCGGCGCCGAGGCCGTGGCCAATAGCCTGGCACGTTACCTCGAGGCCAGGGGGCAGTGGCAGCCGGGTGCCGCGGCATTCGTCACCGAGGACCGGGGCCGCGAGCTGCACAAGGGCGATCTGCTCAGCTTCCTGCCCATGGACCCGTACTTCTCGACCTTGCAGCCGCCGGCAGAGACCTTCGTGCCGCGCCGCACCCAGCCGGTTGGCGAGGCGCTCGAGGGTGATGCGCTGTTCGCTGAGGCTCTGCCCGAGGTGGCGCTGGTGGGTACCAGCTACAGCGCCAACCCGAAGTGGAACTTCGCCGGCGCGCTGAAGCAGGCCCTGCACAGTGAGCTCGTCAACTACGCCGAGGACGGCCATGGCCCGGTGTTGCCAATGCTCAAGCTGTTGCAGCGCGGCGAGGCGGAAACCGCAGCGCTGAAACTGGTCATCTGGGAGTTTCCCGAACGCTACCTGATGCAGCCCAACGATCTCTCGGGCTTCGATCCGGCCTGGTTGCAGCGCCTGACGTCCGCGGTCATCGACAGCGAACGCCTGGCAGTCAGCCAGCCCTTCATCCCGCTGGCCCGCGACTAGTTCGCCGCCCCCATCACTGTTAAGGAGAATACCCATGCCTTTGCTTCCCAAGACCGCTCGCCTACTCACTGCGGCTGCCCTGCTGGGCAGTCTGGCACTGACTCCGGCCCAGGCCGACGAGGCGGCTCTGTACGGCCCGGTGGCGCCGGACGGTTCGACCTTCATTCGCGGCTATAACGCCGGCAGCGCTGCTTTCGATCTCAGTCTGGGCAGCGTTCGGCTCAGCGATATCGAGCCCCAGGCCTGCAGTGATTTCGAGTTCCTGCCGGCTGGCAGCTATACGGCAACGGCCGGCGGGCAAAGCCTGCCGGTGCAGCTCAAGGCCGATCAGTACTACACCCTGGTGCAACTGCCGGGCGGCGCACTGAGTCTGGTGGACGAGCCGGTGTTCAAGAACCGGCAAAAAGCCATGCTGCGCCTGCAGAACCTTTCCGACAGCCCGCTGACCCTGAAAACCGCAGACGGCAAGACCGAGGTGATCAAGCCGGTGTCTGCCAAGTCCCGCGGCGAGCGCGAGATCAACCCGGTCAAGGTGCGTTTGGCGCTGTTCGCTGGCGATCGCAAGATCAGCGACCTCAACCCGCTGGTACTCGAGCGCGGGGAGCTGGTCTCGTTGTATGTCACCGGTACTGCCGACAGGCTGTCGCCGGTCTGGGTCAAGCGACCTGTCGCGGCTGACTGAGGAACTCCGATGAAGTGCTTGAGCGGAACTTCGCAGGCTCTTTACGCCAGTGCCCTGGCCTTGGCCATGCTGCTGGGGCAGGGCTGCTCGAATGAGCATGAGCAAGGGGCGCTATCCAGTCATGCTTTGCTGCCGCCCGGGGGCTTCTACCTGGCCGCACCGGTTGCCAAGGGGGCCGCACGCGACTGCCCAAGCACGCCCGAGCCCTATACCGGCGAGCTGCTGTTCCCGAGCAAATATGCAGGTTCCGATTCCGCGCGGGACAAACTCAACAAGACGGCTGCGGCCAAGTACCGCAAGTTGACGGCGGATGTGCGGAATCTGGAGAACGGTGTCAACAAGTGGGTTGGCAAGTACCTGGAGGACGGTGATCCGGAGTATGCCGAGTGTGCTCTCGAGTGGCTGGTGGAATGGGCTGACGACGATGCGTTGCTCAGCAAGAAGTACAACCACACCGGCAAGTCGGTACGCAAATGGGCCCTGGGCAGTATCTCCGCTGCCTACCTGCGCCTGAAATTCTCCCGCTCGCAACCGCTGCAAGGTCATGAAACCGAGGCCCGGAGCATCGAGCGCTGGCTCGGCAAGCTGGCCGACCAGGTGGTGCTCGACTGGAACATGCAGCCCATGGAGCGGCGTAACAACCACCAGTACTGGGCTGCCTGGGCGGTCATGGCGAGCGCGGTGGTGCTCGATCGGCGCGACCTGTTCGACTGGTCCGTCGAGCAGTATCGCCAGGGCATGGCACAGGTCGATGCCGAGGGTTACCTGCCGCTGGAGCTGTCCCGGCAAACCCGTGCGCTGGCCTATCACAACTACAGCCTGGGGCCGCTGATGATGATTGCGGCATTCGCCCAGGCCAATGGCCTGGATCTGCGTACCGACAACAACGGCGCCTTGCAGCGGCTCGCGCAGCGGGTCGAACAAGGCCTGCACGATCCGCAGCTGTTCGCAGACAAGACCGGCTACCGGCAAGAGTTGGAGGACTTGCAGGAAAACGGCCGCTTCGCCTGGCTGGAACCTTACTGCGTGCTGTACCGCTGTTCGGCCCGGACCAATGCCTGGCGTCGCTCTTTGGAGCCGCTGAGCACCTATCGATTGGGTGGCGATGTCACCCAGCTGTTCAACGCTCGACTGCCTTGATGTTTGCATGCTCTCCAGTTGTCAGGACTGCGGTCCTAGCGGGGAGGGGTGTCAATTTGAAATGGAACTTAAATGGAGACGTCCTCATGATCCCGGTAATTCTTTCTGGTGGTAGTGGTTCACGCCTGTGGCCGTTGTCGCGCAAGCTCTATCCGAAGCAGTTCCTCGCCCTCACCGGCGACAAGTCGCTGTTCCAGCAGACTCTGCACCGTTTGTCCTTCGAGGGTATGCAGCCGCCGCTGGTGGTGTGCAATCAGGAACACCGCTTCATCGTCAACGAGCAACTCGCTCAAGTCGGCATCGACGCGCAGTCGATGCTGCTCGAACCCTTTGGCCGCAACACCGCGCCGGCGGTGGCGATGGTGGCGCTCAAGCTGTTGGCCGAAGGACGCGATGAACTCATGCTGGTGCTGCCCGCCGACCATGTGATCGGTGACGAGCCGGCGCTACGCCAGGCGCTCGGAGTGGCGCGTGCGGCCGCCGAAGAGGGTGAGATGGTGCTGTTCGGGATTCCGGCCGAGCGCCCGGAAACCGGCTTCGGTTATATCAAGGCCGGGCGTAGCGACGATGGTGCAGGTGATCTGGTGCCTGGCGCTTACCGGGTCAAGCAGTTCATCGAGAAACCCAATCACGAGCGTGCCAGAGAGTTTGTCCGCAGCGGTGGCTATTACTGGAACAGCGGCATGTTCCTGTTCCGTGCCAGCCGCTTCCTCGACGAACTGCGTGCCCATGAGCCGGACATCTATGACACCTGCGTGCTGACCCTGGAGCGCAGCAAGCCTGCTGGCAATGTGCTGAGCATCGATGCCGATACCTTCGAGTGCTGCCCGGACAACTCCATCGACTACGCGGTGATGGAGAAGACTGCCAGCGCCTGCGTGGTGCCCTTGGACGCGGGCTGGAATGATGTCGGCAGTTGGTCCTCGCTATGGGACGTGCACGAGAAGAACAGCGATGGCAACGTGCTCAAGGGCGATGTGGAGACCCACAACAGCTACCACAGCTTCGTGCACAGCAGCAGCAAGCTGGTGACCCTGGTCGGCGTGAACGATCTGGTGGTGGTGGAAACCAAGGATGCGGTGATGATTGCCCACAAGGATTCGGTGCAGGACGTGAAGAAGCTGGTCAACAGCCTGGATGCCAAAGGCCGCCAGGAGACCCAGGGTCATTGCGCGGTGTACCGCCCCTGGGGCTGCTATGACTCGGTGGACAACGGCAGCCGCCACCAGGTCAAACGCATCATAGTGAAGCCGGGCGCGCAGCTGTCGCTGCAGATGCACCACCACCGTGCCGAGCACTGGATCGTGGTCTCCGGTACGGCCAGGGTCACCTGCGACGACAAGAGCTTCCTGCTCACCGAAAACCAGTCCACCTACATCCCCATCGCCTCGGTGCATCGGCTGGCGAATCCCGGCAAGATCCCGCTGGAGATCATCGAGGTGCAGTCCGGCAGCTACCTCGGCGAAGACGACATCGAGCGGCTCGAGGATGTCTACGGCAGGACGGACAAGGTGGCGGGCTAGTCGGGGCCCGTAGGGTGGGCTTTAGCCCACCACTGTGCCTGGCTGGTGGGCTGAAGCCCACCCTACGGGTCTGTTTCTGTGCTTAACCTGCCAGCAACTGCCGCAGCACATAGTGCAGAATGCCGCCGGCCTTGAAGTACTCGACCTCGTTGAGGGTGTCGATGCGGCACAGCACCTCGAAGCTTTCGCGCCTGCCATCCTCACGGTTGACTTCCACCATGAGGTTCATCAGCGGGTGCAGCTCGACGCCATCCAGACCGTAGATGCCGAGCTTTTCCTTGCCGGTCAGTTGCAGGGTCTTGCGCTCCTGGCCCGCCTTGAACTGCAACGGCAACACGCCCATGCCCACCAGATTGGAGCGGTGGATACGCTCGAAACTTTCGGCGATCACCGCCTTCACGCCAAGCAGATTGGTGCCCTTGGCCGCCCAGTCGCGGGAGGAGCCGGTGCCGTATTCCTTGCCGGCGACCACCACCAGCGGGGTGCCTTCTTCCTGGTAACGCATGGAGGCGTCGTAGATCGCCAGCTTCTCGCCGCTCGGCACGTGCAGGGTGTTGCCGCCTTCCTCGCCGCCGAGCATTTCATTGCGGATACGGATATTGGCGAAGGTGCCGCGCATCATCACCTCATGGTTGCCGCGCCGTGAGCCGTAAGAGTTGAAGTCCTGCGCTTGCACGCCGTGCTCACGCAGGTAGCGCCCGGCCGGGCTGTCCGCCTTGATAGTGCCGGCCGGCGAGATGTGGTCGGTGGTCACCGAATCGCCGAGCAGGGCGAGGATCCGCGCCTGGTGGATGTCGCCGATGTGCGGTGGCGCGTCGGCGATATCCTCGAAGAACGGTGGGTGCTGGATATAGGTGGATTCGGCCTGCCAGGCGTAGGTAGCCGCTGCGGGCACCTGGATCGCCTGCCATTGCTCGTCACCGGCGAAGACCTCGGCGTATTCCTTGTGGAACATGCGGGTGTCGACCTTGAGGATGGCCTCGGCGATCTCCTGCTGGCTGGGCCAGATATCGCGCAGGTACACCGGCTTGCCGTCTTTGCCTTGACCGAGCGAATCTTCGCTGAGGTTGATCCGCACCGTACCGGCAAGGGCGTAGGCGACCACCAGCGGCGGCGAGGCCAGCCAGTTGGTTTTCACCAGCGGATGCACGCGGCCTTCGAAGTTACGGTTGCCGGAGAGCACCGAGGCGACGGTCAGGTCGGATTGCTGGATGACTTTCTCTATGGGTTCGAGCAGCGGCCCCGAGTTGCCGATACAGGTGGTGCAGCCGTAGCCGACCAGATCGAAGCCGAGTTCATCCAGATACTGGGTCAACCCGGCGGCCTTGTAGTAATCGGTGACCACCTTGGAGCCCGGCGCCAGTGAGCTTTTCACCCAGGGTTTGCGTTGCAGGCCTTTCTCTACGGCTTTTTTCGCCAGCAGGCCGGCGGCCATCATCACGCTGGGGTTGGAGGTGTTGGTGCAGGAGGTGATGGCGGCGATCACCACCGCGCCGTTCTGCAGCCGGTGGGTCTGGCCGTCGTCCTGGTAGTCGATGCCGTTACCGACATCCCTGCTGCCGGCGGGTTTGAGCTGCAAGCCGATGAACTCGTCGAAGGCTTTGCCGACGTTCGGCAGCGCCACGCGATCCTGCGGGCGCTTCGGTCCGGCCAGGCTGGCCTCGACGCTGCTCATGTCCAGCTCCAGGGCGTCAGTGAACGCTGGTTCCTGGCCTGGCAGGCGCCACAGGCCCTGGGCCTTGCTGTAGGCCTCGACCAGGGCCACGGTCTGCTCCGGGCGGCCGGACAGACGCAGATAGCCGAGGGTGATCTCGTCCACCGGGAAGAAACCACAGGTCGCGCCGTATTCCGGCGCCATGTTGGCGAGGGTGGCGCGGTCGGCCAGCGGCAGTGTGGCCAAGCCGTCGCCATAGAATTCGACGAATTTGCCGACCACCCCCTTCTTGCGCAGCATCTGGGTGACTGTGAGTACCAGGTCGGTGGCGGTGATACCTTCTTTCAGCTGGCCGCTGAGTTTGAAGCCGACCACTTCGGGAATCAGCATCGACACTGGCTGGCCGAGCATCGCGGCTTCCGCTTCGATGCCGCCGACCCCCCAGCCGAGAATGCCGAGGCCGTTGATCATGGTGGTGTGCGAGTCGGTGCCGACCAGGGTGTCGGGGAAGGCGTAGGTCTTGCCGTCTTCCTCCTTGGTCCAGACCGTGCGGCCGAGGTACTCCAGGTTGACCTGGTGGCAAATGCCGGTGCCCGGCGGCACCACGCTGAAGTTGTCGAAGGCATGCTGGCCCCAGCGCAGGAAGGCGTAGCGCTCGCCGTTGCGCTGCATCTCGATCTCGACGTTCTGCGCGAAGGCCGAGGCGCTGGCGAATTTGTCGACCATCACCGAGTGGTCGATGACCAAGTCGACGGGGGAGAGCGGGTTGATCTTCTGCGGATCGCCACCGGCCTTGGCCATGGCGGCACGCATGGCAGCCAGATCGACCACGGCCGGCACGCCGGTGAAGTCCTGCATCAGCACGCGGGCCGGCCGGTACTGGATTTCGCGCTCCGAGCTGCGGGTCTTCAGCCAGTCTGCCAGGGCCTGGAAGTCGACGGCGCTGACGGTTTGGTTGTCCTCCCAGCGCAGCAGGTTTTCCAGCAGGATTTTCAGCGACATCGGCAGTTTGTCGAGATTGCCGAGCGTTTTCGCGGCTTCCGGCAGGCTGTAATAGTAGTAGGTCTGGCCGCCGACTTCGAGGCTGCGGCGGCTGTTCAAGCTATTCAGGGACGGCATTGCGCATCTCCTTGAGGCCCCCAGGGGCGGGCCTGGCTGAACGGAGCTGGTGTTTGACGCTAGGTCTTCAAGCTAGCCCTGCGTGGGCGGTCTCGCCATCTAACTGGACTGCCGGGCGGCGCCTGGGTTCCCAACTCCGCTATCATGCGCCGCTTGAGGAGAATCCCTAATGAACTGTTTGTTGTTGCACTGCCGCCCCGGTTTTGAAAATGAGGTCTGTGCGGAGATCGCCGAGCACGCCGCGCGCCTGGAGGTGGCGGGTTACGCCAAGGCCAAGCCGAACAGCGCCTGCGCCGAATTCATCTGCACCGAGGCCGATGGCGCCGAGCGGCTGATGCGCGGGCAGCGTTTCGCCCAGCTGATTTTTCCGCGGCAGTGGGCGCGCGGGGTGTTTATCGAGCTGCCGGAAACCGACCGGATCAGCGTGCTGCTCAAGCATCTGGCGGATTTTCCGACTTGCGGCAGCCTCTGGCTGGAAGTGCTGGATACCAACGATGGCAAGGAGCTGTCGAATTTCTGCAAGAAGTTCGAGGCGCCGCTGCGCAAGGCGCTGAGCAAGGCCGGCAAGCTGGTCGAGGATGTGACCAAGCCGCGCCTGCTGCTGACCTTCAAAAGCGGCCGCGAAGTGTTTTTCGGCCTGGCCGAGGCGAACAACTCCGCCCTGTGGCCGATGGGCATCCCGCGCCTGAAGTTCCCCCGTGAGGCGCCGAGCCGTTCGACCCTCAAGCTGGAAGAGGCTTGGCACCAGTTCATCCCGCGGGACGAGTGGGACGTGCGCCTGGCTCCGGCCATGACCTCGGTCGATCTGGGTGCTGCGCCTGGTGGCTGGACCTGGCAGCTGGTCAACCGGCACATGAAGGTGACCGCGGTGGACAACGGACCCATGGCGCAAAGCCTGATGGATTCCGGCTTGGTCGAGCATCTCAAGGCCGACGGCTTCCTGTTCAAGCCGCGCAAGCCAGTGGACTGGATGGTCTGCGACATAGTCGAGAAGCCCGCGCGCAACGCCGCGCTGCTGGAAACCTGGATAGGTGAAGGGCTGTGCCGCGAGGCGGTGGTCAACCTCAAGTTACCGATGAAGCAGCGTTACGCCGAGGTGCGGCGCCTGCTCGAGCGCATCGAGGACGGCTTCGTCGCGCGCGGCATCAAGGTCGCCATCGGCTGCAAGCAGCTCTATCACGACCGCGAAGAAGTCACCTGCCACCTGCGGCGCTTGGGCAAGTAGTGCAACCGATCTCCTAGGGTTTGGCGATCACGGCAATTGGCTGTTAGCCAGGCGCGGCTGCAAGGGCAGTAGCCTGGGCAGCTCGATTTCTCCGCGCAGGGTTACAGATGACGGCTGCCAGGAACTGTTGAACAGGTACTGATCGCTAAAACCGCTGATCCGCAACCCCAGCACATCACCGGGTTGCAGCACTGCACCGACTGCCGCCAGCTCGGTTTTCGCCAGGCCCGTGAGGGGGGTGACCTGTTCGCTCAACACCTCGTGACGACCGTCGGCGCGCTGCACCACTAAGGAGGCGAACAGGGTGGGTGCTTGCGCATCTTCAGCCAGATAAATGCGCGGTACGCCGACCAGGGCGCTGGTTTCTTGCACCCTGTGCAGCGGCATAAAGCGTGCCGGCTCCAGCAGGCCGCTGCTCAGTGGGCGAACCTGGGTTACCGGTAGAGTGAGTCGTTGCTGGGCTGCGGGCAGCTGTTGCAGCGCCAGGCCCTGCTCCAGGTTCAGGCTCAGGCAGAGCTCCGGCACGCTGGCGGCCACACCGGTGCGGCCGTCCAGCTTGTCTTGGTACCAGGCGACTATCGCCTGATACAGATTGATCGCGCGGTCGCCGCAGTGCAGCACGGGCTCGTTGTTGAAGGGCGGCAGGCCGCTCCAGCTCTGCATGGGCGGCGGCAAGATGTGCCCGCCCTGCATGCCCAGCAGGCGTATGTCGGCAGCGCCCTGTTGCAGGCAGTCGCGAATCGCTAGGCCCTGGTTGAGCGGGAACAAGGTATCGCGCATGCCCTGGATCAACAGGGTGTCGGCGTGGGGGCGCTGGCCGCGGGCGCAGTAGCTGGTCAGGCTATGGGCTTTGAGTTCGGCTTGCGCTTGCGTGGTCATCTCGCCGCCAGCGCTTTTCAGGTAGGGCGGCTGGGCGAACTTGCCGAGGTCATAACCGGTGGTTATGCCGAGGCCGAGCAATACGCCGGTCCAGCCGACCTTCATGTGGCCGCCCGGTGCCAGGGCTTCGGCGAGGTCGTACCAGGTGGCGATGGGCACCAGGGCGTCGATGCGCGGGTCCTCGGCCGAAGCCAGCAACTGCACGGCGCCGCCGTAGCTTTCACCGAGCATGCCGACCCGCGGATCGTTCGGCCCGTCCATGCGCAGGCGCGGTAGGTGTTGCGCCGCCCAGTCGATCACGGCGAGGGCGTCCTGCACCTCGTAGCGCGGGTCCATCATCTCGATATTGCCATCGCTGCCACCCCAGCCGCGCTGGTCGTAACTGATCACCCAGAAGCCGGCTTGCCAGGCTTTCAGGGCCGCGCGCCCGGACATCATCTGGGTGCCGTAGAAACTCTCCGGCCCGGTCACGCGCCAGCCGCCCCAGCCGTGGGTCTGCACTATCACCGGGGCGCTGGCGCCGGCTTTCAGGGCGGGCTGGAAGACAGTGGCGGAGAGTTTGGTGCCGTCGCGACCGAGGATGACCGCGTCAAAGTGCGTGGCCGGTAAGTCCTGATCGGCCGTGGCGGCGAAATCCGGCAATTGATCGCGAGCGGCGCAGCCACTCAGTAACAGGGCGGCAAGCAGGAGCAAACTCAGACGCATGGCGGGCTCTTATTCTTATGGCAAATTGAGCTGTAGCTTGCCGCAACGCGGGGTCAGTGGCTGCCCATCCAAGGTTGTGTCGGTCGGAAGCCGCCATTCGGACGGATGAAGGTGACCTCAGGGTCAGCTTTGCGCGACAATGGCCACCAGTTTTTGGAGCGCCTCAATGTCTGAACTCGATACCACGCTGGCTGACGCCATTCTGGACGCCACGGGCCTGTATTGCCCCGAGCCGGTCATGCTGCTGCACAACAAGGTGCGCGACCTGCCAGCCGGTGGTTTGCTCAAGGTGATCGCGACCGATCCCTCGACGCGCCGCGATATCCCCAAGTTTTGCATGTTCCTCGGCCATGAGTTGCTGGAGCAGCAGGAAGAGGCAGGGACCTACCTGTACTGGATTCGCAAGAAGAGTTCATAGGCGGTTGCTTCCGCTTACCTATCGCGATCTATTGGGACGCCCTAGCCGCCGTGTCGGCTCATGTCGATGAGTAAACCGCGGCGCTGCTGCGGATGCGCTGGCGCGCGCTACGGGCCAGGCGAATCGTCAGCATCAGCGCCGCGCACGTCAGGCCGACAATCAATCCCTGCCACAGACCGCGTGGCCCGCTGGGCTCGCCGAACCAATCCGACAGCCCCAGCGCATAACCCACCGGCAGGCCGATGCCCCAATAGGCGAACAGGGTCATGATCATGGTCGCGCGGGTGTCTTGATAGCCGCGCAGGGCGCCGGCGGCGGTCACCTGAATGGCGTCGGAGAACTGGAACAGTGCGGAGAAGATGATCAGCGTCGAGGCCACGGCGATGACCGTGGCATCCGGGGTATAGATCTGCGCGATGCTGGCGCGCAGCCACAGCATCAGGCTGGCCGAGACGCACGCATAGGCCAGCGCGGTGGCGATGCCCAGCCCCGCGACAAAGCGCGCCTCACGCGGCTCGCCACGGCCCAGGGCTTGGCCGACGCGCACGGTGACCGCCATGCCCAGCGCATAGGGAATCATGAACACCAGTGAGCTGAAGTTCAGCGCGATTTGATGGCCGGCGACGACGTGGGCGCCCAGGCCGCCGATCAGCAGGGCGATCACCGCGAAGATGCTCGACTCGGCAAATACTGCGATGCCGATGGGCACACCGATGCTCAGCAGGCGTTGGATCACCTGCCAGCGCGGCCACTCGAAATGACTGAACAACTGACTGGCTTTGTACACCGGCGCCCAATGTACCCAGGCGAGCATGCCGAAAAACATGAACCACATCACCAGCGCGGTGGCCCAGCCACAGCCGGGACCGCCCATCGCCGGCAGGCCGAGGTGGCCGTAGATGAACACGTAGTTCAGCGGAATATTCAGCAGCAACCCGCAGATGCCCAACACCATGCTCGGGCGGGTACGGCCGAGACCGTCACTGAAGCAGCGCAGCACATGGTAGAGCGCGACTGCCGGGATACCGCAGCCGATGCCATAGAGGTACGTCATGCTCGGGCCGATCAGCTGCGGATCGACGCCCATCAGCTGCAATACCGGCTCGGCGCACCAGAGCAGGACGGCCGCGCTCAAGCCCACGGCCAGCGCCAGCCACAGGGCCTGGCGTACCAACGGGCCGATCTCGGTTTCCTGGCCGGCGCCAAAACGTTGCGCGACCTTGGGCGTGGTCGCCAGGAGAATGCCGGTCATCAGTAGGAACACCGGCACCCAGATCGAGTTACCCAAGGCTACGGCGGCCAGGTCGCGCGGGCTGACACGGCCGGCCATCACCGCATCGACGAAACCCATGGCGGAGTGGGACAGTTGGGCAATCATGATCGGTAGGGCGAGGGTGAGCAGGGCGCGCAGTTCGCGGCGCGTGCGGGTCAAGCGTGATTCGCTGGCAGTCACGGGAATTCCATTGGTAGATCAAGTGCGCACTGTATCGGCAGTGGTGGCCGGGCACTCGTCCTGCCGGAGTGTTGCGGCGAGCGCTGGAGGCGCCATGGGGCAGGACTTGCTGGGGACTGCAGAGTCTACGCCCTGACGCATTGGTCAGGAAAGTGCGGCGCATCCGATGCCAGAGCGCTGTATGCCAAGGGCGACGAGCTGTACCGGGCTGCCCTAGAATGGCAGCCTGATCTGCGGAGCCTGCCATGCGAATTCTTGCCGACGAAAATATTCCCCTGCTCGATGAGTTCTTTGCCGGATTCGGCGAGATTCGGCGTTTGCCGGGCCGCGCCTTCGATCGCGCGGCAGTGGCGGATGCCGATGTCTTGCTGGTGCGTTCGGTGACCGAGGTCAATCGCGCGCTGCTGCACGGCAGCCAGGTGCGCTTTGTCGGCACCTGCACCATCGGCACCGACCATCTCGACCTCGATTACTTCGCCGAGGCCGGCATTGGCTGGGCCAGTGCCCCCGGTTGCAATGCCCGCGGGGTGGTCGATTACGTACTCGGCAGCCTGCTGAGCCTGGCCGAAGTGCGGGGTGCCGAGTTGGCCGAGCGGACTTACGGCGTAGTCGGCGCCGGCCAGGTTGGCGGGCGCTTGGTCGAAGTGCTGCGCGCTTTGGGCTGGCGTGTATTGGTCTGCGACCCGCCGCGCCAGGCCGCTGAGGGCGGCGATTACGCCAGCCTCGATGAAATTCTCGCCGAGTGCGATGTGCTCAGCCTGCACACGCCGCTTACCCGTACTTCTGCGCAGCCGACGCATCGCCTACTCGATGCCGAGCGCCTGGCACGGCTCAAGCCCGGTGCCTGGCTGATCAATGCCAGCCGCGGTGCGGTGGTGGATAACGCGGCGCTGTGCCAGTTGCTCGCCCAACGCACGGACCTGGAAGCGGTGTTGGACGTCTGGGAGGGTGAGCCGGAAGTGGATGTGGAGCTGGCGGAGCTGTGCCTGATCGCTACCCCACATATCGCCGGCTATAGCCTGGACGGCAAACTGCGGGGCACCGCGCAGATCTACCAGGCTTTTTGCACGCACTTGGGCCTGGCGCCCAGTGTGGAGCTGGACGAGTTGCTGCCGCAGCCTTGGTTGACTGAAGTGGGCCTGGATGCCGCGACTGATCCAAGCTGGGCGCTGGCCCTGTTGTGCCGCGCGGTGTATGACCCGCGCCGTGACGATGCCGAGTTTCGCCGCAGCCTGGTGGGTTCTGCCGCGGCTCGCCGCGCCGGCTTCGATGCCTTGCGCAAGCACTATCCAGCGCGTCGCGAAGTCGATGGCCTGCGGGTCCGTTTGAGTGGTGAGGCACCTGGACTGGTGCGGCTGGTCAGGGCACTCGGGGCCAGGCTGGCATAATCCCGTGAGCCGCTGCGCTGGTTAAAATGAAAAACCCGGGCGGGTGCCCGGGTTCAAATGAGCGGCAGTGCTCAGGCTTGCTTAGGGGCCGACACCCAAGCTTTATCCAGTTCGCTGCACGCGCGTTGAATCATCTGTTCGGTGATGGGAATTTCTCGCCCTTGGGCGTCGATGATCGCCCCAGCGATTGGCTGCTGCGGTTTCAGCGAAATTACGCGGCGCTCAGACGTGCTGTTTTGCAAGCTCATGGCCTGTCTCCTCATCAGGTGGTTCGCCCAGTTTAGGTGGCCTAGATGAACGCTCGGTGACAGCTTTGGGCGGGTTCTAACCGCCGATTTTCGATCTTATAACTAACCATTCCCGCAGTAGGACGAGTTCAACGAGGTAGGCATGTCGCGCTTTCATTTGGGCCTGATCATCAATCCACTGGCCGGTCTGGGTGGCCCGGCGGCGCTCAAAGGCAGTGATGGGGTTGCCGCCGAGGCTCTGGCGCGCGGTTCAGAACCGCGCGCGGCGCTGCGTACGCGGATCGCGCTGGAGTGTCTGCGGCCGCTGGCCGAACGTATCGAGTTCCTCAGCTTTCCCGGCCCCATGGGGGGCGACCTGTTGCGCGAGATGGGCTTCGCTCATCGCCTGCTGGGTGAGTCAAGTGAGGGCATGACTAGCGCGGACGATACCCGGCAGGCCGTCGCAGCGCTGCAAACTGCCGGGGTCGCGCTGATGCTATTTGCCGGCGGCGACGGCACGGCGCGGGATGTGTGCGCTGTAGCCAGGCCAGAGCAGCCGGTGCTGGGTATTCCGGCCGGGGTGAAGATTCATTCCGGGGTCTACGCCATCAGCCCGCGTGCGGCCGGTGAGTTGACCCGTCGCCTGATCGAGGGTGGCCTGGTTCGCCTGGCCAGCGGCGAGGTGCGTGACCTCGACGAAGCGGCGTTGCGCGAGGGCCGGGTGGCCGCCCGTTGGTACGGCGAGCTGTGCGTGCCGCAGGAGGGCGGTTATATGCAGCAGGTCAAACAAGCCGGGATGGAGTCCGAAGAGCTGGTGCTGAGCGAGTTGGCCGCCTGGCTGGAGGACACCTGGCAGCGCGATGTGCGTTACATCCTCGGCCCCGGTTCGACCCTGCATGGCTTGGCGCATAACCTTGGCCTGCAGACCAGCTTGCTCGGCGTCGATGTGATCGAGAATGGCCAAGTCATAGCGCAGGATGTCACCGAGGCGCAGCTGTTCGAGTTAATCGACGGTTATCCGGCGTTTCTGCTGGTCACGGCCATCGGTGGCCAGGGGCATATACTCGGCCGCGGTAACCAGCAGATCAGCCCGCGGGTGCTGCGCGCGGTGGGCTTGGAGCAACTGCGAGTGGTGGCGACCAAACGCAAACTGGAAACCCTTGGCGGCCGCCCGCTGCTGGTGGATAGCGGCGATCCGGCTTTGGATGAAGCCTTCCCGGATGCGATTCGGGTGTGGGCGGGATATAAGGAAGAGCTGCTTTACCCGCTGGGCTACGGGGCTTGAGGCACAGGCGCGATCCGCGAAACCGAATGCGACGAAGGACAGCTTTATGAATGCTGACGATTACCCGCCCTTGATTCAACCCGGCGCCCGCGTGGTGCTGTTCGACGGGGTCTGCAAGCTGTGCAATGGCTGGGTGCGGTTTTTGCTTCGTTATGACCGTGAGCAGCTGTTCAAGCTGGCCCCGGTGCAATCGGCGGAAGGGCAAGCGATTCTGCGTTGGTATGGGTTGCCGACCGAGACCTTTGAAACCATGGCCTATATCGAGGGGCGTGAGTTGTTCGTGCGTTCCGAGGCGATCCTGCGGATAGTTGGCCAACTGCACTGGCCTTGGCGTGGTTTGCTAGTGCTGCGGCTTATCCCGAGGCCGCTGCGCAATTGGCTGTACGATCGCATTGCGTTGAATCGCTATCGCCTATTTGGCAAATATGACGCTTGTCTTTTACCCAGCCCCGAGCATGCTCGACGCTTTCTGCATGCCGATGCCTGAATTCATAGAATAAGTGCAGCGCGTGCCCAGCCCGTTGGACAGCCTGAATGGCACGGATCGCTCGGGCGCGGGCTTTCGTTTCACCTAATCGAGTCTTACTTACCTATGGCTGCACTTCTCTCATCCCGTCAGCGCAATGCGCTGCGCATGACTCGCCGCTTTGTCGCGCCGTATCGCTGGCAGGTGATCGGTGCCTTGCTGGCGTTGCTGTTCACCGCGGGCATTACCTTGTCCATGGGCCAGGGCGTCAAGCTGTTGGTGGATAAGGGCTTCGCCACGCAATCGCCGGCCATGCTCAATCAGTCGATTGCGCTGTTCATGATCCTGGTGGTGGCGTTGGCGGTCGGCACCTTTACCCGCTTTTATCTGGTGTCCTGGATTGGTGAGCGCTTTGTCGCGGATATTCGCAAGCGCGTGTTCAACCACTTGATCAACCTGCACCCGGGTTTTTACGAGACCAATCGCAGCTCCGAGATTCAGTCGCGGCTGACTGCGGATACCACGCTGTTGCAGTCGGTGATTGGCTCATCGCTGTCGATGGCGTTGCGCAATGCACTGATGCTGATTGGCGGGATCATTCTGCTGTTCATTACCAACCCCAAGCTCTCGGCGATCGTGATCGCGGCCCTGCCTTTGGTGATCGCGCCGATCCTGATCTTCGGTCGCCGGGTGCGCAGCCTGTCCCGCTTGAGTCAGGATCGGGTCGCCGATGTTGGCAGCTATGTCGGCGAAACGCTGGGGCAGATCAAGACGGTGCAGGCCTACAACCACCAGGAGGAGGACAAGAGCCGTTTCGGTGGTACGGTGGAAGAGGCCTTCAACACCGCGCGCAAACGCATCGCCCAGCGCGCCTGGCTGATTAGCGTGGTGATTTTGCTGGTGTTGGGCGCCATCGGGGTGATGCTCTGGGTCGGCGGTATGGATGTGATCGCCGGACGTATTTCCGGTGGTGAGTTGGCGGCGTTTGTCTTCTACAGCCTGATTGTCGGTACCGCGTTTGGCACGCTGAGCGAAGTGATTGGTGAGTTGCAGCGCGCGGCGGGGGCGGCCGAGCGGATTGCCGAGTTGTTGCAGGCGCGCAGTGAAATCAACCCGCCGGCCGGCCAGCAAGCGCAGTTGCCGCAACTGGTGAGCGGGCGGATCGTGCTGGAGTCGGTGCGCTTCTCATATCCGACGCGCCGCGAAAGTTATGCCGTCGATGGCATCAGCCTGGTGGTCGAGCCCGGTGAAACGCTGGCCTTGGTGGGGCCATCCGGAGCGGGTAAATCCACGCTGTTTGATTTGCTGTTGCGCTTTTTCGACCCGCAAGAGGGTCGCATCCTGATCGAAGGGCTGCCTATCGCTCAACTGGACCCGCAGGCTCTGCGCCGCTGTTTTGCCCTGGTTTCGCAGAGTCCGGCGTTGTTCTTCGGCAGCGTCGAAGACAATATCCGTTACGGCAAGGCCGCGGCCTCGCACGCCGAAGTCGAGGCCGCGGCGCGCGCCGCCCATGCCCACGACTTCATCATGAAAATGCCCAACGGCTACCAGACTCATCTGGGCGACAGCGGTCTGGGGCTCTCTGGTGGGCAGCGACAACGCCTGGCCATCGCCCGCGCCTTGTTGGTCGATGCACCGATTCTGCTGCTGGATGAGGCCACCAGTGCCTTGGATGCGGAAAGCGAGCATCTGATCCAGCAAGCGCTGCCAAGGCTGATGCGGGGGCGCACCACGCTGGTGATTGCGCATCGGCTGGCGACGGTACAGAACGCCGACCGCATCGCGGTGATCGAGCACGGCAAGTTGATTGCCGTCGGCAGTCATCAAGAGCTGGTGGCGACTAACGAGCTGTATCGGCGGCTGGCCGAGCTGCAGTTCACTACTGCGGACTCCGTGGCCTGAGCCGGCTGCTTTAATCCGCGTGGGCGCCTCGCGGGTAGGCTGTCGCTTTACTCTGTTTGATGAAGCTGAGTCTGCTCAGTTCAGGCTCAGCTTTTTAGGTTTGGGCTTGACCGTCGTGGCGGTGCCTACCGACGCGATAATAATCGCTCCGATGGCCAGCCATTGCGTCAGGTTCAGTTGTTCGTGCAGGAATAGCAGGCCTGCGAGCGCGGCAACCGCCGGTTCGATGCTCATCAACGTGCTGAAGGTGCGCGCGGGCAGGCGGGTGAGCGCGGCCATTTCCAGGCTGTAGGGCAGGGCTGTCGAGAGTATGGCGACAGCAGTCGCGACGGGCAGCAGCGACCAGCTGAAGAGGCTGCTACCGACCTGCATCAGCCCGATCGGAAAGACGATCACCGCGGCAACAATAGTCCCCAGCGCGACGGTATGGGCGCCATGCTCGGCGCCGGCTTTTTGGCCGAAGACGATGTACAGCGCCCAGCACACACCCGCGCCGAGGGCCAAGCCCATGCCCAGCGGATCGAGCTGCGTGGCCGACTGGTCGGTTGGCAACAGCAGCACCAGGCCGAGCACCGCCAGCGCAATCCAGACAAAATCGATAATCCGCCGCGACGACAGCAGCGCCAGCACCAATGGGCCGGTGAACTCCAGGGCCACGGCGATGCCCAGCGGCACGGTGTTCAGTGCCATGTAGAACATCAGGTTCATGCCACCCAGGGCCGCGCCATAGGCAAGCAACGACCGACACGAGCGGACAGTTACTCGGGCGCGCCAGGGGCGCATGACCAGGCACAAGATGATCGCGCCCAGGCCGAGACGCAGTGCCGAGGTGCCTTGCGCGCCGATGATCGGGAACAGTCCTTTGGCCAGGGCTGCGCCGCCCTGAATCGAGCACATGGCGATAAGCAGCAGGCCGATCGGCAGGAGGATTGACTGTGCGTGTTTAGACCCAGGCATGTTCGTGTCCGTTGCTGAAAGCAGGTTGCCAGCGTGCAATCTCGCAGGAAACCCTAGGCTGGCACATGGGCAAAAAAAAACCGACCATCGAGGCCGGTTCTTGCATGGCCTGTTACTCAGCGATATTCGCAGAGGTAGGCGATATCGACGGCGACTTTCAGCTGGAATTTGCTGTTGGCCGGCACCGTGAATTTGCTGCCAGCGGCGAAGGTTTCCCAGGCGTCGCTGCCCGGCAGCTTGACGGTCAGGGCGCCGGCGATGACGTGCATCACTTCCAGTTGGCTGGTGCCGAATTCGTATTCGCCTACGGCCATCACGCCGATGGTGGCTGGGCCGTCTGCCATGCCGAAGGCGATGGATTTGACGGTGCCGTCGAAGTACTCGTTGACCTTGAACATGTGGAATTCCTCGAAGGGGGCTAAAAAGGCCGGTCAGTATGCCCAACACGTTTCAGTGCGTCACCCGCTTTGCATGGCTTTAGGCGGGAAGCACTAGGGGCAGCAGGCGCGCGGTGTTGCGCGCGTCTTCCAAGGCGCGGTGCTGCTGGCCGTTGAAGTGCAGGCCGGCCAGTTGCAGTGCGGTGTTCAGGCTCACCGGTCGCTGCAGTTGGCGGGCTTCGGCGAAGCGCTGTTTGAGGTTGAGGTGTGGCACCCTGTTTAGCCTGCTGTTGAGCCGCTGCTGGCGCCAGTCCTGTTCCAGCTGGCGGCGGTCATACTCACCCCAACTGGCCCAGCCGGCCAGGCGTGGATGATGCGCGGTCAGCCAGCGCTCGAATAAGGGCCAGACCGCAGCCAGTGGCGCGGCGGCATCCACATTCGCCTGGCTGATATGCGTGAGCTCGCGGCAGAAGTCGGTCAGGCAGGGCCTGCGCAATGGCCGGACGAAGCGCTGGAAGTGATCCAGCTCACGGCCGTCGGCGGAGACCAGGCTGGCGCCAATCTCGATGATTTCCATCTCGGCGATTGGCCAGCCACCTTCTTCCGTGGTGGCTTCCAGATCGATGACTAACCAATATCCCATAGCCCCTCCGTTGTGCTTTCGGCAGTATGGAAGGGCTTTTCTGAGTCGGCAAACTGCATGCTAGGCTCTGGTTTGGTCGAACGATGGAGGTGAGCTATGGCTAAGGTGGCATTTATCGGGTTGGGCGCGATGGGTTTTCACATGGCCGGACACTTGGCGTGTGAGGGGCATCAGGTCTGCGTGTATAACCGCTCGCCGGCCAAGGTCGAGCTCTGGTGTGACGAATTTGCCGGCGATAGTGCGGCCACCCCGCGTGAAGCGGCGCAGGGTGCCGAGCTGGTGATGACCTGTGTCGGCAATGATGACGATTTGCGCAGTGTGCTGCTGGGCGCCGACGGTGCCTTTGCCGGTATGAGCGCGGGCAGCGTCCTGGTCGATCACACCACGGCCTCCGCCAGCGTTGCCCGCGAACTGGGGGTGTTAGCAGCAGAGCGCGAACTGGGCTTTCTCGATGCACCGCTGTCGGGTGGTCAGGCGGGTGCCGAGAGCGGCATGCTGACGGTGATGGTCGGTGGTGAGCAGGTCTTCTATGATCGCGCCGCGCCGGTGATCGAAAGCTACGCGAAGATGGTCAAGCTGATGGGCCCGATAGGCAGTGGTCAGTTGACCAAGATGGTCAACCAGATCTGTGTCGGCGGGCTGCTGCAGGCGCTGGCTGAGGCACTGCATTTCGCCCAGTGCGCAGGCCTGGATGCGCAGGGCGCCATGGAGGTGATCAGTCAGGGGGCGGCGCAGTCCTGGCAACTGGAGCACCGCCATCAGACCATGCTCGAGGGCAAGTTCGATTTCGGCTTCGCGGTGGACTGGATGCGCAAGGACTTCTCTATCGTCCTGGATGAGGCCAGCCGTAACGGCGCGCAATTGCCGGTCACCGCGCTGGTCGATCAGTTTTATGCCGAGGTGCAGGCCATGGGCGGTGGCCGTTGGGACACCTCGAGTTTGATTGCGCGGCTGAAGTAAAAGGGCACAGCATTGGCCAGGCGGGCCATCGGGGCTACACCCGGTTGGGTTTCGGCGCCTCAGGCGCGACACGGTCTGCCTTGGCATGATTGAGTTCCTCTGCGAATCGACAGCCTGCGTCTGCCGCTGGCCCGAATCCTTGCTGGGGCTTATCCCAATTCGATTGACGGCCGGGTAAAATCGCAACCCTGTCAGGCCAGGGCCAAAGGTTGCGAGGTAACGCTGTCATGAACTGTCGTATGGGCTGCGGCGCCTGTTGTATTGCTCCCTCCATCAGTTCTCCGATTCCCGGTATGCCGCAGGGCAAGGCTGCGGGCGAACGTTGCCTGCACCTGTCGGCCGATTACTTGTGTGCGTTGTTCGGCAGACTTGAGCGACCGGCGGTCTGCGCGGCCTTTGTGGCCGATCGAGAAGTGTGTGGCGATAGCCGTGACGATGCGATCCGCCTGCTCGGCTGGTTGGAGCAGGCGACGGCGGTGAGTGTCAGTTCCTCTATCTAGTACCCCGTTCGGCTTGCGGCCGATTGGGCATCATCAGTAAGGAGTAAGTGATGAGTTCGCTACGTCGAATGGCTGGGGCGTGCGGTTTGAGCCTGTTGGTGGTCGCTACCGCGCAGGCCGAAGACTGGAAGTTGGCCAAGGATGAGGATGGCATCAAGGTCTATCTCAGCGAGGTACCGGGTTCCCGGTACAAGGCGTACCGGGGCATTACCACTATCAAATCGGATATGCCGACCCTGCGTGGTTTGCAAGAGGATGTCAGTGGTTCCTGTGCCTGGATTCATGAGTGCCGTGAGCAAAAGTTGCTCAAGCATGAGGGTGCAGAAAGCTGGACTTACACGCGTTTCAATACCCCTTGGCCGGTGACACCGCGTGATTCGGTGCTGCATGTGACGACCAAAGAAGATGCAGACGGCAGTGTCATCCGCATTCTTGAAGGTGTGGCGGACTATCTGCCACCGGAGAAGGGGTTTGTCCGCGTGGCCAAGGTCGAGGGCCTATGGAAGCTGACGCCGAAAGGTGCCGGGCAGGTCGAAGTTGTTTATCAGGTGCAAACCGAGCCGGGTGGCAGTGTGCCGTCGTGGTTGGCCAACAGCTTCGTGGTGGATGCGCCGTACAACACGCTGGAAGCCCTGCGTAAGCGGGCCGAGAAGCGCTAAACGATGGTCTATAACGAAAAAGGCTGCCCAGAGGCAGCCTTTTTCTTTGCTCTTCTAGTCGAAGGGCTTATTTACGCTCTTGCAGCGGTGCGATATTACGCTGCGGGTAGCCGGTGTACAGCTGGCGCGGGCGGCCAATCTTGTACGGGCTGGAGAGCATTTCTTTCCAGTGCGAGATCCAGCCGACGGTACGCGCCAGGGCGAAAATCACGGTGAACATGCTGGTTGGAATGCCGATCGCTTTGAGGATGATCCCCGAATAGAAGTCGACGTTCGGGTACAGTGAGCGCTCGATGAAGTACGGATCGGTGAGGGCGATCTCTTCCAGGCGCATGGCCAGTTCCAGTTGCGGATCGTTGGTGATGCCCAGCTCTTTCAGTACTTCGTCGCAGGTCTGCTTCATCACAGTGGCGCGCGGGTCACGGTTCTTGTAGACGCGGTGACCGAAGCCCATCAACTTGAACGGATCGTTCTTGTCCTTGGCCTTGGCGATGAAGGTGTCGATGTTCGACACATCGCCGATTTCGTCCAGCATGCTCAGTACCGCTTCGTTGGCGCCGCCGTGAGCAGGGCCCCAGAGTGCGGCAATACCGGCGGCGATACAGGCAAACGGGTTGGCGCCCGAAGAGCCAGCCAGGCGTACGGTCGAGGTCGAAGCGTTCTGCTCATGGTCGGCATGCAGGATAAAGATACGATCCATCGCCTTGGCCAACACCGGGTTGATCGGTTTGATCTCACACGGGGTGTTGAACATCATGTGCAGGAAGTTTTCTGCATAAGTCAGGTCGTTGCGCGGGTACATCATCGGCTGACCCATGGAGTACTTGTACGCCATGGCGGCCAGGGTCGGCATCTTGGCAACCAGGCGCATGGCCGAGATTTCGCGATGCTGTGGGTTCTGGATGTCCAGTGAGTCGTGGTAGAAGGCCGAAAGGGCGCCAACCACGCCGCACATGACTGCCATCGGATGGGCGTCGCGGCGGAAACCGTTGAAGAAGCTCTTCAGTTGTTCATGAACCATGGTGTGGTTCTTGATGGTGCTGACGAACTTGGCTTTCTGCTCAACGGTCGGCAGTTCGCCATTCAGGAGCAGATAGCAGGTTTCCAGGTAGTCAGATTGCTCAGCGAGCTGCTCAATCGGATAGCCACGGTGCAGAAGAATACCGTTGTCACCATCGATATAGGTGATCCTCGACTCGCAAGAGGCGGTCGACATAAAGCCAGGATCAAAAGTGAAATGGCCCGTGGCGGTTAAGCCCCGCACGTCTACTACATCGGGACCAACGGTGCCGGATAAAACGGGCAGCTCGACGGGGGCTGCGCCCTCGATGATCAACTGCGCTTTTTTGTCAGCCATGTGTGGCCTCCTATTTATGCTTGAAATCACCAGACTGCCCCCCACGCAGGGCCCGCCACACTATAGAGAGATAAATCCTAAAGTCAATTTGCCTGAACCCAGACGGCAGAAGGGTTGCAGGGCGATTTTTTGGCGAAATTCGGCGCTATTTACGCCTTTTATATAAGGTGCGCAATGCGCTTTTTGGGGGAGGCCTTTGCGTTGTCATTAGTAACCTAACTGTCTATACTCTGCGTCCGACCGCCAGGGGCTTTAGGGCCCGTATTCTGGAGGTTGTCACTCCCTGGGTGGTGGGTACCTGACCAGTGCACTTCCCGACAACTTTGCCCTGATTGTTAGGGGCCCTTCAGTGTGAAAAAAGCCGTGAATAGCCAAAGACCTGTAAACCTAGACTTAAGGACGATCAAACTCCCAGTCACTGCTTACACGTCCATCCTGCACCGGATTTCCGGTGTCATCCTCTTCCTGGGTCTCGGCGTGCTGCTGTTCGCACTCGACAAGTCCCTGGCGTCCGAGGAAGGCTTCGAGCAGGTGAAAGCGTGTCTGGCCAGCCCTCTGGCCAAATTTGTGATCTGGGGCCTGCTGTCCGCGTTGCTGTATCACTTGGTGGCCGGTGTGCGCCATCTGATCATGGACATGGGCATCGGTGAGACGCTGGAAGGCGGCAAACTGGGCTCGCAAATCGTTCTCGCCCTTTCGGTGGTGTTGATCGTGCTGGCGGGAGTGTGGATATGGTAACCAACGTCACGAATTTTTCGCGTTCGGGCCTCTACGATTGGATGGCGCAGCGCGTTTCTGCGGTTGTTCTCGCGGCTTATTTCCTCTTCCTTATTGGATATCTCGTTGCTCACCCAGGCCTGGACTACAGCGTCTGGCACGGTCTGCTCTCGCAGGGCTGGATGCGCATTTTCAGCCTTCTGGCCCTGGTTGCCCTTGGCGTTCACGCCTGGGTCGGCATGTGGACAATCTCCACTGACTACCTGACCCCGATGGCGTTGGGCAAGTGGGCGACCGGCGTGCGTTTTCTGTTCCAGGCAGCGTGTGGCATTGCCATGTTCGCGTTCTTCGTCTGGGGTGTGCAGATTCTTTGGGGTATCTGATTCATGGCTAACATTAGTACGCTTTCCTTCGACGCCATCATTGTTGGTGGCGGCGGTGCCGGCATGCGCGCCGCGCTGCAGCTGGCCCAGGGCGGCCATAAGACTGCTGTAGTGACCAAGGTCTTCCCGACCCGTTCCCACACTGTATCCGCTCAGGGTGGCATCACCTGCGCTATCGCTTCGGCCGACCCGAACGACGATTGGCGCTGGCACATGTACGACACCGTCAAGGGTTCCGACTATATCGGTGACCAAGACGCTATCGAATATATGTGCTCTGTCGGCCCGGAAGCCGTGTTCGAGCTGGAACACATGGGCTTGCCATTCTCCCGTACCGAACAAGGCCGCATTTATCAGCGTCCTTTCGGCGGTCAGTCGAAAGACTTCGGCAAGGGCGGCCAGGCCGCTCGCACCTGCGCCGCTGCCGACCGTACCGGTCACGCGCTGCTGCATACCCTGTATCAGGCCAACCTCAAGGCCAACACCGTATTCCTCAATGAGTGGTACGCGGTCGATCTGGTGAAGAACCAGGACGGCGTCATCGTCGGCATCATCGCTATCTGCATTGAAACCGGCGAAACCTCCTTCATTCGCTCCAAGGCCACAGTGCTGGCTACCGGCGGTGCAGGGCGTATCTATTCGTCGACTACCAATGCCCTGATCAACACCGGTGATGGCGTGGGCATGGCCCTGCGTGCCGGTGTACCGGTGCAGGACATCGAAATGTGGCAGTTCCACCCGACTGGCATCGCCGGTGCAGGTGTACTGGTCACCGAGGGTTGTCGTGGTGAGGGTGGTTATCTGATCAACAAGCATGGCGAGCGTTTCATGGAGCGTTATGCTCCGAACGCCAAAGACCTGGCTGGCCGCGACGTAGTTGCGCGCTCCATGGTTAAAGAGATCATCGCCGGCAACGGTTGTGGTCCGGATGGCGATCACGTGATGCTCAAGCTCGATCACCTGGGTGAGGAAGTGCTGCACAGCCGCCTGCCAGGTATCTGCGAGCTGTCGAAGACCTTTGCTCACGTCGATCCGGTTACTGCTCCGGTTCCTGTGGTTCCGACCTGCCACTACATGATGGGCGGCGTAGCCACCAACATTCATGGCCAGGCGATCACTCAGGATGCTAACGGCAACGACACCATCATCCCGGGCCTGTTCGCCGTCGGTGAAGTGGCTTGCGTATCGGTCCACGGTGCTAACCGTTTGGGTGGCAACTCGTTGCTCGACCTGGTGGTGTTCGGCCGTGCGGCCGGTATCCACTTGGAAAAAACCCTGAAAGAAGGCGTTGAATACCGTAACGCTAGTGATACAGATCTCGACGTAGCCCTGGCTCGCTTGAGCGGCTTGAACGAGCGCAAGGCTGGTGAAGACGTGGCTCCGCTGCGTAAAGAGTTGCAAAGCTGCATGCAGAACTACTTCGGTGTATTCCGTACGGGTGAATACATGCAGAAGGGTATCGCGCAGTTGGCCGATCTGCGCGAGCGCATCGCCACTGTCAAGATCGCCGACAAGAGCCAAGCGTTCAACACCGCGCGTATCGAAGCGCTGGAACTGCAAAACCTTCTTGAGGTGGCTGAAGCCACTGCGATTGCTGCCGAGGTTCGTAAAGAGTCCCGTGGCGCGCATGCTCGTGAAGACTTCGAAGATCGCGATGACGAAAACTGGCTGTGCCACTCCCTGTACTTCCCAGGAGAGAAGCGCGTGGCCAAGCGTGCCGTCAACTTCGCGCCGAAGACCGTTCCGGCGTTTGAACCCAAGATTCGTACTTACTAAGGGTGGCCGATATGTCGCAAGCCAATCTGTTGCAAGTAAGCGTTTATCGCTACAACCCGGATCAAGATGCTGCTCCGTTCATGCAGGAGTTCCAGGTCAATACCGATGGTAAAGACATCATGGTCCTCGACGTACTGGCGCTGATCAAAGAGCAGGACGAAGGTTTCTCTTACCGTCGTTCCTGCCGTGAGGGCGTCTGTGGTTCCGATGGCATGAATATCAATGGCAAGAACGGTCTGGCCTGCGTTACTCCGCTGTCGGCGGTGGTGAAAGGCAACAAGCTGATCGTTCGTCCATTACCGGGCCTGCCGGTCATTCGTGACTTGGTGGTCGATATGAGCATCTTCTACAAGCAGTACGAGAAGGTGAAACCCTTCCTGCTCAACGACTCGCCAGCCCCGGCAATCGAGCGTCTGCAGTCGCCGGAAGAGCGTGAGAAGCTGGATGGTTTGTACGAGTGCATTCTGTGCGCCTGCTGTTCGACGTCCTGCCCGTCCTTCTGGTGGAACCCGGACAAGTTCCTCGGTCCAGCTGCGCTGCTGCAAGCCTATCGCTTCCTGGCTGACAGCCGTGACACCCAGACCGAAGAGCGTTTGGCTGCGCTGGATGATCCGTTCAGCGTATTCCGCTGCCGCGGCATCATGAACTGCGTGAGCGTCTGCCCGAAGGGTCTGAACCCGACCAAGGCCATCGGCCACGTGCGCAACATGTTGCTGCAAAGCGGTACCTGATTCGTTCTTTGCTACACCGGTAATACCTGCGGCGCTGGAATAGATTTCGGCGCCGTAGTTTTAGCTCGAGTCGCAGCTCACAAAGCCGCGATTCTTATTTGGAAAATTTGACGACCAGCAGGGGCATCCGGGCTGGTGCCCGGACTATCTGCGGGATCCGAAGTGGCTTTACCGAAGTCGCTGCCTTAGGACTTTTAAAGCCCATGCGGTTTCCACGCCGGTGGTGTCCCCTTACCGAGGGTGACCAAGCATGCAAGAAAGCGTGATGCAGCGCATGTGGGACAGTGCCCACCTATCCGGTGGTAACGCTGCCTATGTGGAAGAGCTCTACGAGCTCTACCTGCACGATCCCAACGCTGTGCCAGAAGAGTGGCGCACTTACTTCCAGAAGCTGCCCGCTGACGGCAACGTTGCGAACGACGTTTCCCATTCTACGGTCCGCGATCACTTCGTACTGTTGGCGAAAAACCAGCGTCGTGCTCAACCGGTGTCCGCCGGTAGCGTGAGCAGTGAGCACGAGAAGAAGCAGGTCGAAGTCTTGCGACTGATCCAGGCTTATCGGATGCGTGGCCACCAGGCTGCTCAGCTCGATCCGCTGGGGCTGTGGCAGCGTCGGGCACCCGCTGATTTGGCGATCAATCATTACGGCCTGACCGATGCCGATCTCGACACGACCTTCCGTACCGGTGAGCTTTACATCGGTAAAGAGGAAGCGACTCTACGCGAGATCTACGTAGCCTTACAGCAGACATATTGCCGCACCATTGGCGCCGAATTTACCCATATCGTCGATTCCGAGCAACGTAAGTGGTTCCAGCAGCGTCTGGAAAGCGTGCGTGGTCGTCCGACTGTGTCGGCTGAAGTTCAGAGCCATCTGCTTGAGCGTCTGACCGCTGCCGAAGGTCTGGAAAAATACCTGGGCACCAAATACCCGGGCACCAAGCGTTTCGGCCTGGAAGGCGGCGAGAGCCTGATCCCGCTGCTGGACGAAATCATCCAACGCTCCGGTTCCTACGGCACCAAGGAAATCGTCATCGGCATGGCCCACCGTGGCCGTCTGAACGTCCTGGTCAACACCTTCGGCAAGAACCCGCGCGACCTGTTCGACGAGTTCGAAGGCAAGAAGGTCGAGGGCCTCAGCTCCGGTGACGTCAAGTATCACCAGGGTTTCTCCTCCAACGTCATGACCGCAGGTGGCGAAGTGCACCTGGCGCTGGCATTCAACCCGTCGCACCTGGAGATCGTCTCTCCGGTGGTCGAGGGGTCCGTGCGCGCTCGTCAGGATCGCCGCAATGACATCGCCGGTGACAAGGTGCTGCCGGTTTCCCTGCACGGTGACGCGGCATTCGCCGGTCAGGGCGTGGTCATGGAAACTTTCCAGATGTCACAAACCCGTGGCTTCAAGACGGGCGGCACCATCCACATCGTGATCAACAACCAGGTCGGCTTCACCATCAGCAACCCGGAAGACTCGCGTTCTACCGAGTACTGCACCGACGTTGCCAAGATGATCCAGGCGCCGATCCTGCATGTGAACGGCGATGACCCGGAAGCTGTGCTGTTCGTCACCCAGTTGGCTATCGACTACCGCATGCAGTACAAGCGCGACGTGGTGATCGATCTGGTTTGCTACCGCCGTCGCGGTCACAACGAGGCCGACGAGCCGAATGGCACCCAGCCGCTGATGTACCAGCAGATCGCCAAGCAGCGCACCACCCGTGAGTTGTATGCCGATGCTCTGACCCAGTCCAGTAGCCTCGATACTGCGCGGGTGCAGGCGAAGATCGACGACTATCGCAATGCGCTGGATAACGGCCAGCATGTGGTGAAAAGTCTGGTCAAAGAGCCGAACAAAGAGCTGTTCGTCGATTGGCGTCCCTACTTGGGTCACGCCTGGACCGCTCGTCACGACACCCGTTTCGAGCTGAAGACCCTGCAGGAACTGGCTGGCAAGCTGCTGGAAACTCCGGACGGCTTCGTGGTTCAGCGGCAGGTTTCCAAGATCCTCGAAGACCGCCAGAAGATGACTGCTGGTGCGCTGCCGATCAACTGGGGTTTCGCCGAAACCATGGCCTACGCCACCCTGTTGTTCGAAGGCCATCCGGTGCGTATCACCGGCCAGGACGTGGGTCGCGGTACCTTCTCGCACCGCCATGCGGTGTTGCACAACCAGAAGGATGCCGGCACCTACCTGCCGTTACAGCATCTGTACGAGGGGCAGCCGCGTTTCGATCTGTACGATTCGCTGTTGTCGGAAGAAGCGGTGCTGGCGTTTGAGTACGGCTACTCCACCACCAAGCCGGATGCGCTGGTGATTTGGGAGGCTCAGTTCGGTGACTTCGCCAACGGCGCCCAGGTGGTCGTCGACCAGTTCATCACCAGTGGCGAGCACAAGTGGGGCCGTCTCTGCGGTCTGACCATGCTGCTGCCGCACGGTTATGAAGGGCAGGGGCCTGAGCACTCCTCGGCGCGTCTGGAGCGTTACCTGCAACTGTGCGCCGAGCACAACATCCAGGTGTGCGTACCGACTACCCCGGCGCAGGTTTACCACATGCTCCGTCGCCAGGTGATCCGCCCGCTGCGTAAGCCGTTGGTCGCATTGACTCCGAAGTCCTTGCTGCGCCACAAATTGGCCATCTCGACCTTGGAAGATCTGGCTGAAGGCTCGTTCCAAACCGTGATCCCCGAGACCGATGCAATCGATCCGAAGAAAGTGACCCGGTTGGTGCTGTGCAGCGGCAAGGTCTACTACGACTTGCTGGAAAAACGCCGTGCCGAAGGCCGCGAAGATATCGCCATCGTGCGTCTCGAGCAGCTGTATCCGTTCCCTGAAGAGGATCTGACCGAGGTTCTGGCGCCGTACAAGAATCTCAAGCACATCGTCTGGTGTCAGGAAGAACCGATGAACCAGGGCGCCTGGTATTGCAGCCAGCACCACATGCGGCGTGTCACCACGGCGCATAAGAAAGGCCTGTTCCTCGAGTACGCCGGCCGCGAAGGCTCCGCTGCTCCGGCCTGTGGTTACGCATCGATGCACGCCGAGCAGCAGGAAAAACTGCTGCAGGACGCCTTTACTGTTTAACGCCTTCATATAAGAGGCGGCTGCAACGCGCAGTAGCGGTGCAGCCGCCTCGTAGAAGAAACCGAATTTAAGGACCCGTACATAATGGCTATCGAGATCAAAGCCCCTACTTTCCCGGAATCGGTTGCCGACGGCACCGTTGCAACTTGGCACAAGAAGCCGGGCGACGCGGTCAAGCGTGACGACCTGATCGTCGACATCGAAACCGACAAGGTCGTCCTGGAAGTTCTGGCTACCGCCGACGGCGTTCTGGGCAGCATCGTCAAGAACGAAGGTGACACAGTTCTTTCCGATGAATTGCTGGGCACTATCGAAGCAGGCGGCGCTGCTGCCGCTCCAGTTGCTGCTGCGCCTGTCTCGGCACCTGCGGCCCAAGCTGCTGCTCCGGCCGCTGCCAGCGAAGACCTGATCCTATCGCCGGCCGCGCGCAAGCTGGCCGAAGAGAACGGCATCGACGTCAATCGCATCGCCGCCAGCGGCAAGGGCGGTCGGGTGACCAAGGAAGACGTGGTCGCGGCCATCGAGGCGAAGAAATCCGCTCCGGCGGTTGCGGCTCCTGCGGCCAAACCGGCTGCCCCGGCTGCAGCGGCCCCGGTTTTTGCTGTCGGTGATCGGGTCGAGAAGCGCGTACCTATGACCCGTCTGCGTACCAAGGTCGCCGAGCGTCTGGTCGAAGCGCAATCGTCCATGGCGATGTTGACCACCTTCAACGAAATCAACATGAAGCCGGTCATGGACCTGCGCTCGAAGTACAAGGATCTGTTCGAGAAGACCCACAACGGCGTACGCCTGGGCTTCATGTCCTTCTTCGTTAAGGCCGCGACCGAAGCGCTCAAACGCTACCCGGGCGTGAACGCTTCCATCGACGGCGGCGACATCGTCTATCACGGCTACGCCGATGTCGGTGTTGCGGTGTCCAGCGATCGCGGTCTGGTGGTACCGGTTCTGCGTAACGCTGAACTGATGAGCCTGGCCGAAATCGAAGGCACTATCGCCGGCTACGGCAAGAAGGCCAAAGACGGCAAGCTGACCATCGAAGACATGACTGGCGGTACCTTCACCATCTCCAACGGTGGTGTGTTCGGTTCGCTGCTGTCGACGCCGATCGTCAACCCACCGCAAACCGCGATCCTGGGCATGCACAAGATCCAGGAGCGGCCGATGGCGGTGAATGGTCAGGTAGTGATTCTGCCGATGATGTATCTGGCCCTGTCCTATGATCACCGTCTGATCGACGGCAAGGAAGCGGTAACCTTCCTGGTCGCCATCAAGGATCTGCTGGAAGATCCGGCACGCCTGCTGCTGGATATTTGATCCGTTGTCTGATCACGGCGGTCCCCACGCGGGGCCGTCCGGTTTCATCCGAGAAGGAATGAGTTATGACCCAGAAATTCGACGTGGTAGTGATTGGTGCTGGCCCAGGGGGCTATGTGGCCGCCATCAAAGCCGCTCAACTTGGTCTGAAGACCGCCTGTATCGAGAAGTACCAGGACAAAGAGGGCAAGATCGCCCTCGGTGGTACCTGCCTGAACGTCGGCTGCATTCCGTCCAAGGCGCTGCTCGACAGCTCCTATAAATACCACGAGGCCCATGCCGGCTTTGCGATTCACGGGATCGAGGCCAAGGGTGTCACTATCGACGTACCGGCCATGGTCGCGCGTAAAAACGGCATCGTGAAGAACCTGACTGGCGGCGTCAGCACGCTGTTCAAGGCTAACGGCGTGACCCTGCTGGAAGGCCACGGCAAGCTGCTGGCGAACAAGCAAGTGGAAGTCACTGCGGGCGACGGCACCACTCAAGTGGTCGAAGCCACCAACGTGATCCTGGCGTCCGGCTCCAAGCCGATCGACATTCCACCGGCCTTGGTGAATCACGACACCATCGTCGATTCTACCGGCGCCCTGGATTTCCAGGCGGTACCGAAGAAGTTGGGCGTGATTGGTGCCGGCGTGATCGGCCTCGAACTGGGCTCGGTATGGGCTCGTCTGGGTGCCGAAGTCACAGTGTTGGAAGCCTTGGACAAGTTCCTCCCGGCTGCCGACGATCAGGTCGCCAAAGAGGCGTTGAAGATTCTCAGCAAGCAAGGTCTAAACATCCGTCTGGGCGCCCGTGTGACCGGTTCGGAAGTGAAGAAGAAGCAGGTCACGGTCAACTTCACCGACGCCGAAGGCGAGCAGAAGATGGTGTTCGACAAGCTGATCGTGTCGGTCGGCCGTCGCCCGGTGACCACCGATCTGTTGGCCGCCGACAGCGGTGTCAACCTGGACGAGCGTGGTTTCATCTTCGTCGACGACTATTGCGCCACCAGCGTGCCGGGCGTCTACGCCATCGGTGACGTGGTGCGCGGCGCGATGCTGGCGCACAAGGCCTCGGAAGAGGGCGTGATGGTTGCCGAGCGTATCGCCGGCCACAAAGCGCAGATGAACTACGACCTGATCCCGTCCGTGATCTATACCCACCCGGAAATCGCCTGGGTCGGTAAGACCGAGCAGGTGCTCAAGGCCGAAGGCGTTGCGGTCAACGTCGGTACCTTCCCGTTCGCCGCCAGTGGCCGTGCCATGGCTGCCAATGACACCGCCGGTTTTGTCAAAGTCATCGCCGATGCCAAGACTGACCGCGTATTGGGCGTACACGTGATTGGCCCAGCCGCAGCCGAACTGGTTCAGCAGGGTGCCATCGGTATGGAGTTCGGCACCAGCGCCGAAGACCTCGGGATGATGGTTTTCTCCCACCCGACCATGTCCGAAGCGCTGCACGAAGCGGCCCTGGCCGTGAATGGCCACGCCATTCACATCGCCAACCGCAAGAAACGCTAAGACAACAAGAACCACGCCGAGCTGCCCGTCGTGAGTCTTCTTCGGAAGATTCACCGCGGAACGCCCGGCGGGCTGTTCCCTGAGGGGCAGCCACAGGTGGCGCGGCACCTAATACGCAGCGCCGATGCGCAATACCTAACGAAGACGGTAGATAAGCATGAATCTTCACGAGTATCAGGGTAAGCAACTGTTCGCTGAGTACGGCCTGCCCGTATCCAAAGGCTTTGCAGTAAACACCCCGGAAGCGGCTGCAGAAGCCTGCGACAAGATCGGTGGTACTGAATGGGTGGTTAAAGCCCAGGTCCACGCGGGTGGTCGCGGTAAGGCCGGTGGTGTGAAGCTGGTTCGCAGCAAAGAAGACGCCAAGGCTTTTGCTCAGCAGTGGCTGGGCAAGCGTCTGGTGACCTACCAGACTGATGCCAATGGTCAGCCGGTCAACCAGATCCTGGTTGAGTCCTGCACCGATATCGCCAAAGAACTGTATCTGGGCGCGGTAGTCGACCGCTCGAGCCGTCGCATCGTGTTCATGGCCTCCACCGAAGGTGGTGTGGACATCGAGAAAATCGCTCACGATACCCCTGAGAAAATTCTCAAAGCCACTATCGATCCGCTGGTTGGCGCTCAGCCGTTCCAAGGCCGCGAACTGGCGTTCCAACTGGGTCTGCAAGGCGACCAAGTCAAGCAGTTCACCCACATTTTCGTGGGTCTGGCCAAGCTGTTCCAGGACTACGACCTGGCACTGCTGGAAGTGAACCCGCTGGTAATCAAGGCTGACGGCAACCTGCATTGCCTGGACGCCAAGATCAACATCGACAGCAACGCGATGTATCGCCAGCCAAAACTGCGCGCCATGCACGACCCGTCGCAAGACGACCCGCGCGAAGCTCACGCAGCCAAGTTCGAACTGAACTACGTAGCGCTGGAAGGCAACATCGGTTGCATGGTCAACGGTGCTGGCCTGGCCATGGGCACCATGGACATCGTCAATCTGCACGGCGGCAAGCCGGCCAACTTCCTCGACGTTGGCGGCGGTGCGACCAAAGAGCGCGTAACCGAAGCGTTCAAGATCATCCTCTCCGATACCAACGTAGCGGCCGTTCTGGTGAACATCTTCGGCGGCATCGTTCGTTGCGACATGATTGCCGAAGGCATCATCGGTGCAGTGAAGGAAGTCGGCGTGAAGATTCCGGTCGTGGTTCGCCTCGAAGGCAACAACGCCGAACTGGGCGCCAAAGTACTGGCTGAAAGTGGCTTGAACATCATCGCGGCAACCAGCCTGACCGACGCTGCTCAGCAAGTCGTTAAAGCTGCGGAGGGCAAGTAATGAGCGTCCTGATCAATAAAGACACCAAAGTAATCTGCCAGGGCTTCACCGGCTCGCAAGGTACTTTCCACTCCGAACAGGCCATCGCCTACGGCACCAAGATGGTTGGCGGCGTGACTCCGGGCAAAGGCGGCACCACTCACCTGGGTCTGCCGGTGTTCAACACCGTCAAGGAAGCGGTAGAGCAAACTGGCGCGACTGCCAGCGTGATCTACGTTCCGGCGCCGTTCTGCAAGGACTCCATCCTTGAGGCGGCGTTCGCTGGTATCAAGCTGATCGTCTGCATCACCGAAGGCATCGCGACCATCGATATGCTGGAAGCCAAGGTCAAGTGCGACGAGCTGGGCGTAGTCCTGATCGGGCCGAACTGCCCAGGCGTGATCACTCCCGGCGAATGCAAGATTGGCATCATGCCTGGTCACATTCACCTGCCAGGCAAAGTCGGCATCGTCTCGCGTTCCGGCACCCTGACTTACGAAGCCGTGAAGCAGACCACTGACGCCGGCTTCGGCCAGTCCACTTGCGTGGGCATCGGTGGTGACCCGATTCCGGGCTCCAACTTCATCGACATCCTCAAGCTGTTCCAGGAAGACCCGAAGACCGAAGCGATCGTGATGATCGGTGAGATCGGTGGTTCCGCCGAGGAAGAAGCCGCGGCTTACATCAAAGCCCACGTGACCAAGCCGGTGGTGTCCTACATCGCCGGTGTGACTGCTCCTCCGGGCAAGCGCATGGGCCACGCTGGCGCCATCATCTCTGGTGGTAAAGGCACCGCTGACGAGAAATTCGCAGCGCTGCAGGACGCGGGTGTAAAAACCGTGCGTTCGCTGGCTGACATCGGTAAGGCCTTGGCCGAACTGACTGGCTGGAACGTTAAGTAAGCTTCGGCTGACTGGCGAGTAAAACAGAGGCTGCCTTCGGGTGGCCTCTGTGCTTTCTATGCGGACGCGAATCCGTCATGGACGCGACAAGCACGTTCCGTGCGACGGACAGTCCGACCGGCGTCAGTGCTTGGTGAAGATGAGTTAGTTAGGCTGGCAACTATATTTTCGTGTTCGGCCCCATAAGGGGTACGGCGCTTAGGGGCTCTGTCCTATCCGGACAGGCCACGTTTCCCTCGCCCTCGCAGGGAAACCCTGTGCAAATTCAGATTTAGCAATGTGGTACTTCCCTCAATGAAAGTGTTGAAAGGCCAGGACATTCTGGCACTTGGTTTTATGACGTTTGCCCTGTTTGTCGGGGCCGGCAACATCATCTTCCCGCCCATCGTTGGTTTGCAGTCCGGTCCGCACCTGTGGATGGCGGCATTGGGCTTTCTGGTCACCGCAGTCGGTCTGCCCGTTATCACCATTGTGGCGCTGGCCAAGGTCGGTGGGGCCATGGATGAACTCAGCAGTCCGATTGGCCGGCTGGCCAGTGGCATACTGGCCGCGGTCTGTTATCTCGCGGTCGGGCCGCTGTTCGCGACACCGCGCACCGCGACGGTGTCCTTCGAAATCGGTTTGGCGCCTCTGACCGGCAACAGTCCGCTGGCGCTGTTCGCTTACAGCCTGGTGTATTTCCTCATCGTGTTCTGGGTCGCGCTTTACCCTGGGCGGCTGCTGGATACGGTAGGGTGCTTCCTCGCGCCGCTGAAGATCATGGCCTTGGCCATGCTAGGTATCGCGGCCTTTGCCCTACCGGCGGGCAGCATAGGTACGCCTGAGCCGGCCTATGTGGCGGCGCCGTTCTCCCAAGGCTTTATCAATGGTTATCTGACCATGGATACCCTGGGGGCGCTGGTGTTTGGCATCGTCATCGTCAATGCGATTCGCTCCCGTGGGGTGGAGTCGCCGCGGCTGATTACCCGTTACGCGGTGATCGCCGGGCTGATTGCCGGGTTGGGTCTGGCGTTGGTGTATATCAGTTTGTTCCGCCTCGGTGCCGGCAGTCATGCCATCGCGGCTGGCGCCAGTAACGGTGCGGCGGTGCTGCACGCCTATGTGCAACACACCTTCGGTTCGTTGGGCAGTGTGTTCCTGGCCGCGCTGATCTCGCTGGCATGTTTGGTGACGGCGGTCGGTCTGACCTGTGCTTGTGCCGAGTACTTCAGCGGGGTGTTGCCGCTGTCCTACCGCACCCTGGTGATTTTATTGGCGGGTTTCTCGCTGCTGGTATCGAATCTGGGCTTGACCCTGTTGATCCAGGTTTCGGTGCCCGTGCTGACGGCGATCTATCCGCCGTGCATCGTCTTGGTGGCGTTGAGTTTCTGTCGCGAGTTTTGGCACGCCTCGAGTCGTGTCATCGCCCCGGTGATGGTGGTCGCGTTGCTGTTAGGCATCGTCGATGGCGTCAAGGCCGCCGGTTTGGATCAGTGGCTGCCCGCGTGGTTGGCGCATTTGCCGCTCGCCGAGCAAGGTTTGGCCTGGTTGGTACCGGCGCTGTTCACCTTAGCCGTGGCCACGTTGCTCGATCGTTTGCTGGGCGGGCGCGGCGAGGTGCTGGTTTAAGCCTGGTGTTGGTGAAAAGGCCGCCTTCGGGCGGCCTGGCGAAAGCTTCGGCTGGCTATAATCGCGGCGGATTCACAAGGAGTTTGCATGTTCATCACCGAGAGTTCTCTAGCGCATGTGCTTGCCGTCCTCTGGTTCGTCATCTGCTGGGGTGGTTACACGCGTTACGCCATTTGGAAGGGCCGCGATACCCCGTGTCTGGCCAGCGTGCTGCACCTTTATCGGGAAGACTGGATGCGCCGCTTGTTGCTGCGCGACAATCGCATCGCCGACGCCAGTGTGATCGGTAACCTCGAGCGCAACGCCTCGTTCTTCGCCTCCAGCACCCTGATTATCCTGGCCGGTATTCTCACCGTGCTGGGCTCATCCGATCGTGCGGTGTCGCTGTTGGCGGATCTGCCCCTGGTCGAGCCGGTCAGCCGTGGGGTCTCGGAGATCAAGCTGCTCTGTCTGGCGCTGGTGTTCGTCTACGCGTTCTTCACCTTCAGTTGGTGCATGCGCCAGTACAACTTTGCCGCGGTGCTGATCGGCTCTGCGCCAATGATAGGCGAGCGGCACGTGACCGAGCCGGAGCGCAAGGCGTTCGCCGAGCGGGCTGCGCGGGTGATCTCGATGGCCGCCAACCAGTTCAACCTTGGCCTGCGTGCCTATTATTTCGGCATGGCGACCCTGGCCTGGTTCATCAATCCCTGGTTCTTCATGTTGGTCACCACTGGTGTGGTGCTGGTGTTGTACCGCCGCGAGTTTCATTCCGATGTGTTGGAAGTGATGGTTTACACTCCAACCCCGGTAGTTGAACCGGCCAAGGAGAGGAACGAATGAGTCTGCCGTTTTGGTGTGTGTTTATCAGTGCCGTGCTGATCTTTGTGGCCAAGATCCCGGTCGCCAAGGCGATGAAGGAAGAGGGCGGTGGCTATGACAACCGTCACCCGCGAGCCCAGCAGGCGCGACTGAGTGGCTTCGGCGCGCGGGCCCTGGCCGCGCATCAGAACAGCATCGAGATATTCCCGCTTTTCGCCGCCGGCGTGCTGATGGCCCATGTCACCCAGACCCATGGCCATCTGGTGGACCTGCTGGCGGTGCTCTTCGTCGTCTCGCGAGTGCTGTACCTGTTCCTCTACTGGAACGACAAGCACCAGTTGCGCAGCCTGGTCTGGGTGGTCGGCCTGCTCTGCTGCCTGCTGCTGATGCTCAGCCCGGCGCTCTGAGAGCAGAAAGCACAAGGCCCGCAACTGCGGGCCTTGTGCTTTCCAGGAGGCGCTAATCCTTACTGGCTTTCCGCCGGTTGTTCTTCCGGTGCGGTGGCTGGAGCGGCCGGAGCAGGTGTGCTCGGCTGCGGCGTGGTGGCTTCCGGGGCGGGTGCGCTCGGCATGGTTTCAGTTGCCGGAGCTGCCGGGGCCTGGACTTTGTCTTCCTCCTTCTTATCGCAGGCAGCAAGACCAAGGCTGGCGGCCAGGAGCAGGGCAAGGGACAGGGTGTTTTTCATCTTTGAGCCTCCATTGTGGCTTTCTTCGTTGATAGCACTTTGAACTTCAGGTTTTACATTAAGTTCCACTGAGCCTAGAAGAATCGCACGAACATGCACATGCCGACGGATATCTGCGTAGTCCGAGGCTGAAGCTCAGACGGGGGCAGGGTATCATGCGGCTCTTTGCCATGTTCCTCGTCCAGGTTGCTGTCATGCCGGAAAACCCCATTTTTGAGCGCGCCCAGCGCTTTCTCTCGGCCTTGCGCCATTGCCAGGTGCTCGCAATGAGCGTGCATGCTGCGGACAGCCAGCGCTTGACCCTGCGCCTGCCCTACAGCACGCAAATCATTGGCAATCCGGAAACTGGCGTGATCCATGGTGGCGCCATCACCACGCTGATGGACACCACCTGCGGTATTTCTATTGTCTGCGTGCTGCCGGAATTCGAGGTGTGCCCGACCCTCGACCTGCGTATCGACTATATGCGCCCGGCCGAACCGAACAAGGATGTCTATGGCGTCGCCGAATGCTACCGAGTGACGCCGAACATCATCTTTACCCGTGGTTTCGCTTATCAGGACGACCCGCAGCAGCCGATCGCCCATGTGGTCGGGACCTTCATGCGCATGGGCAAGGGCGCCCAAGGTGGAAAAGAGTTCAATCGGGATATGCAAGGCGGTGCCGCATGAGCAGCCTGAGCCTCAACCAATTGGTGCGCGAAGCGCATGAGAAGAATGACTACGACGGGCTGCTCAGCCTGATTCCCTATGCCAAGTTGCTCGGTATCGAGTGTGTACGGCTAGGCGATGACGTGGTCTTTCGGTTGCCGGCGAACAAGGACAACATCGGCAACCCGCTGCTGCCCGCACTGCATGGCGGGGTGATCGCCGGCTTTATGGAGCATGGCGCCATGCTCCATCTGCTGATGTTCATGGGTATTCCACATTTGCCGAAAATCATCGACTTCTCGATAGATTACCTGCGTGCCGGCCATTATCGTGACACTTATGCCCAATGCCAGGTGTGGCGCCAGGGCCGCCGCGTCGCCAACGTCGCCATTACGGCCTGGCAGACTACTCAAGCCGAGCCGATTGCCACCGCCCGCGCCCACTTCAAGGTCGACGAGCCTTAAGCTGCGCGGTTAGCGCAGGCCGAGTGCGGTTCAAGAATAAGGAATTCTGGATGGATGCGTTGCTGATCCTCGGTGGCTTGCTGCTGATTCTGGTCGGTCTGGTCTGGCTGGTCATGCTGGCCTTTGGTACCAGCCTGCTCTGGGGCTTGGGCAGTCTGCTGCCGCCGCTTACCCTAGTGTATGTGCTGCGTTACTGGCGTATCGCGCGCAAAGCGGTAGTGCTGAGCGCGCTGGGCTTTATTCCCCTGGTGGTCGGTTTGACCTTGCTCGCCAATCACGATGCGCAGCGGCTGGAAGCCATTCTCAGCCTGAATTGGCTTAAGCCTGAGGCACCGGTGCCGGCCGAGTTGGCCATTCACTTGCGTGGCGAGCTGAATGGCCAGCCGTTTGCCCCGCAGCAAGGCGAGTTGATTGACGGCAGCTTGAGCCTGCGTGAGGGGCAAGACTTTTTCGCCAGCCGCGAAATCAGCATCCGTTTGCCGCAACCAGCCAGCGGTGCCGTGCGGGTGGACGTGCTACCGCAGGATCGCGGCTCGTTACCGGAAGTGCAGGTCAGCTGGTTGCTGCCCGAGCAGGAGCTACCCGAGGCGCGCCGCCTGACCCACGGCTACACCCTGCATCTGAATCTCAAACCCCTGGCGCCGAACAAGCTGGTGGGCGACTTCCACTTGGTCTTACCGCCGCAGTTCAAGACCACCTTGAGCGGTAAGGTCGAGTTGTTCAGCGATCGTCTGCGTTACCTGGACGCTAAAGTCGATACCCGTTTCGATTCGCGCGATACCCTGGCCTACGTGATCGAGGACTACCTGAAACGCCGCTTTGCGACTCGAGTGGTGCAGTTGGCCAGCTTGCCAGCGGTGACTTTGCCGGCCACTAGTGTGGAGCTGGAAGTCGATGCGCAGGTCAATGGCCAGCCTCAACATGTGCCTTTGCGGCTGGAAAAAAGCCAAGCGCGGGGCTGGGTGGTGCAAGGGGACCATTTTTCGCCCCTGCCAGCAGCATCGGCGGCTAGCGTTGGCAGCCGCCAGGCCGTGACGGGGAAGCCAATGCCCGCCTCGGAGCAGGCCGGTCGTCCACCCGATCGGCGTTTGGGTTTCAGCTTGCCGCGCCTGCAAAGCAGCCCGAGTCGTTATCAGAATTTGAACATGCGGATCGTGACTGAGCGCGGCAGCCAGGCCGAAGGTCGTTTCACCGGCATTAACCCGGACGGCCGCATCGCCATCCGGCGCAATCTGAGTGGGCAGGGCGAGGCCAGCTTTGCCGTGCGGCCGGAAGCGATCAAGACGATTGAACTGCTCGAACCCTGATTGGTTAAGCACTTGAAATCGCTGTCGTTGCCCCCATCTGCATGACATCCGCCGCTATTGCGGCTTATGCCAGCTGAGTGGAGTTAGACGACCATGAGTGTGGAAACTCAAAAAGAAACCCTGGGCTTCCAGACCGAGGTGAAGCAACTGCTTCACCTGATGATCCATTCGCTGTATTCCAACAAGGAAATCTTCCTTCGCGAATTGATCTCCAACGCCTCCGATGCGGCCGACAAGCTGCGCTTCGAGGCCCTGGCCAAGCCGGACCTGCTGGAAGGCGGTGATCCGCTGAAGATCCGGGTCAGCTTCGATAAAGACGCCAATACCGTCACCCTCGAAGACAACGGCATCGGCATGAGCCGCGAGGATGCGGTCACGCATCTGGGCACCATCGCCAAGTCCGGCACCGCCGACTTCATGAAGCATCTGTCGGGCGATCAGAAGAAGGATTCGCACCTGATCGGCCAGTTCGGCGTGGGTTTCTACTCGGCCTTTATCGTTGCCGACCGGGTGGATGTCTTCACGCGCCGCGCCGGCCTGCCGGCCAGCGAGGGCGTGCATTGGGAGTCCCATGGCGAGGGTGAATTCAGTGTCGCCAGCATCGACAAGCCCGAGCGCGGTACGCGCATCGTGCTGCACCTGAAGAGTGGTGAAACAGAGTTCGCCGACGGCTGGCGCTTGCGCAATATCATCAAGAAGTACTCCGACCATATCGCCCTGCCGATCGAGCTACCGAAAGAGCAGCATGGCGAAGAGACCCCGACCGAGCTTGAGTGGGAAACCGTCAACCGCGCCAGCGCGCTGTGGACTCGCCCGCGCAGCGAGGTGAAGGACGAGGAATACCAGGAGTTCTACAAGCACGTCGCCCACGATTTCGAGAACCCGCTGGGCTGGAGCCACAACAAGGTCGAAGGCAAGCTGGAATACACCTCGCTCTTGTATGTGCCGGGGCGCGCGCCCTTCGATCTGTACCAGCGCGAAGCGCCGCACGGCTTGAAGCTGTATGTGCAGCGTGTCTTCATCATGGATCAGGCCGACGAATTCCTGCCGCTGTACCTGCGCTTCATCAAGGGCGTGGTCGATTCCAACGACCTGTCGCTGAACATTTCCCGCGAGATCCTGCAGAAGGACCCGGTGATCGACTCGATGAAGTCGGCGCTGACCAAGCGTGCGCTGGACATGCTCGAGAAGCTGGCGAAGAACGAGCCCGAGCAATACAAAGGCTTCTGGAAGAACTTCGGCCAGGTGATCAAGGAAGGCCCGGCGGAAGACTTCGCCAACAAGGAGAAGATCGCCGGCCTGCTGCGTTTCGCCTCCACCAGCGATGACAGTGGCGAGCCAAGCGTCGCCCTGGCCGACTACCTCGGTCGCGTCAAAGAGGGTCAGGACAAGATTTACTACCTGACCGGCGAAAGCTACGCCCAGGTGAAGAACAGCCCGCACCTGGAAGTCTTCCGCAAGAAAGGCATCGAAGTGTTGCTGCTCACCGACCGTATCGACGAGTGGCTGATGAGCTACCTCACCGAGTTCGACGGTAAGCACTTCGTCGACGTCGCCCGTGGCGATCTGGACCTGGGTAAATTGGATTCGGAAGAAGACAAGAAAACCCAGGAAGAGGCCGCCAAGGCCAAAGAAGGTCTGGTCGAGCGCTTGAAAACTGCATTGGGCAGCCAAGTCAGTGAGGTGCGGGTTTCCCATCGCCTGACCGACTCCCCGGCGATTCTGGCCATAGGCGAACAGGATCTCGGCCTGCAGATGCGCCAGATCCTCGAAGCCAGTGGGCAGAAGGTGCCGGACTCGAAGCCGATCTTCGAGTTCAACCCGGCGCATCCGCTGATCGAGAAGCTGGATGCCGAGCAGAGCGAAGAGCGTTTTGGCGATTTGTCGCACATCCTCTTCGATCAGGCTGCCTTGGCGGCTGGCGATAGCCTGAAAGACCCAGCGGCCTATGTGCGCCGGCTGAACAAGCTGCTGGTGGAACTCTCTGCCTGACACTCGACGTCAAGAAAAAGCCCGCACATGGCGGCAATGCTGTTCACTTAAGCTGTAGGCCGGCAACTTTTGCCTCCAGCTACAAGGTGAAGCCTAGAAAAAACGCCGCTTTCCGGTAAGGAATAAGCGGCGTTTTTTCTTAACTGAACAGCATTGCGCTAACTGCGGGCTTTTTTTGGGCTGTTCGATGCCTGGGGGCTATTGTTGAATGGCTATTCACTCAACGGGAGTACGGTCGATGAAAAAGTCACTTATACCCCTGGCGTTGGTTGGCTTGGTCGGCCTTGCCGAGGCCTCTGTGGTCACCAAGGCGGTGCCTTACGAGATCGACGGCAAAGCCTTCGAAGGCATGTTGATCTATGACAATGCCGTGACTGGTCCACGTCCGGGGTTGTTGATGGTGCCCGATTGGCTCGGTGTGACCGAGGATTCGGCGAAGATGGCCGCTCGCGCCGCAGGGGACAAGTACGTGGTGTTTGTGGCGGATATGTACGGCAAGGCGGTGCGTCCGTCGAACCCGGATGAAGCGAAAGCCGCGGCCGATGCGGTAAAGGCGGATCGGGCCATGATGCGCAAGCGCGCCCAGGCCGCGGTCGAGGTGCTGAAAGCGCAGACGACGCAGGTCGATACTAGCAAGCTGGGGGCCATTGGCTTCTGTTTCGGTGGTGGCTCGGTGCTGGAGTTGGCCCGCTCCGGCGCGCCGTTAAAAGGCTTCGTGTCCTTCCATGGCAACCTGGATACGCCGAATCCGGCGGATGCGCAGAACATCAAGGCGCCGGTGCTGGTGTTGCATGGTGCGAACGATCCGGCGGTACCGCAGGCGCAGGTCGATGGCTTTGTCGCCGAGATGAAAGCGGCGAAAACCGACTGGCAACTGGTCAGCTATGGTGGGGCGGTGCATTCCTTCAGCAACCCGCTGGCCAATGTGCCGGGACGCAACCAGTACCACCCGTTGGTGGCTGCCCGCGCCTTCAAGGCGATGAACGATCTGTTCGATGAGGTGTTTGCCGCGCAGTAGCCGTGGCGAGTACCGCTTGGCAGGCCTGCCACATCACCTCGCGTGTCGGGCAGGCTTGCCAACGACTGGTCGCAGGCCGTCAGGGGCAGGTCGTTTCAATCTTCCAGTTCGCGCGGCAGCGCTAGCCAAATCTGCAAGCCATGCAGCCGCGAACCGCTTTTAAACAGTTCGGCCGGAGGTCCGCTCGATATGGGGGCGGATCAGCATAAGACAGGGCATGGTGGCCTCTCGCGACGGGCTCTGCGAGGAGCATAACCCCTGTACCGGATAAGTCGCTTGAGGCGATAAGTCGATTTATTGAGGCAGCGCACTTTGATTCAAGCGGGTCTCGACTTTCACTTCGATGCTGGTCATCAGCTTGTGCAGCGGGCATCTATAGATAATCGCCAGCAGCTTGGCTCGTGGTACTCAGGCGCCAGTGTTGCAGTGGCTCTGTCATCAGCCTGTCATGCCAGCGTCATAGGCTCGCGGCATCCCAATCAAGGAGCGTGATATGCAATACACCCGTTTGAGTGCGCTGGCTGCGCTGATGCTGTTTGCCGGCTTGGCCAATGCCGAAGTGCGTGTCGAAGGGCCGGTCGAGTACGGCATTTTCGAGAGCAGCGCGCAGAACCTGCAGCCCGGCGAGCGAGTGCTGATGCGCAGCAACCAGCAGATCAAACAGACCGACGTGATACCCGCGAAGCTCGGTACCAAGTTCGGCATGCGCTACAGCCTGAGCGGCAAACAGGCTGACGACACGCCGTTGACCCTGCTGTATTTCACCCCCGGAATGCTTTCGCCGGACGGCAAACGGCACGACAAGTTTGAACTGGTGCAAAAGTTGGTGGTCGGCGCGCCGCAAGACGTGATGGCGTTTGAGTTCACCGAGGACCATGAAGTCGTGCCGGGCGAGTGGCACTTTATGGTGTTCCAGGGCGACCGTCTGTTGGCGGAGCAACGCTTTAACGTGCGTTGATTAGCCCCGATCTTTAACACAGCCCGAGCCGGCATACGGCTCGGGCTTTTTTATGGGCCTCACGGAAGACCGTGGCGCGGGCAAAGCTCAGGATTTAGCACCCTGAGGTTGCAGTTTTGGGCCTCAGCCGAGCTGTGGCTGCGACCAGCAGCACGGCGCATGATGGGCGGGCGGCTATGCTGTTGACGTTGCCGATGACGGCTTGAGGTTTGCGCATGAGCGAGAGCATTCAGGTGCTGGTGGTGGATGACGAGCCCGAGGTGCGGCAATTGCTGGAAGACTATCTCGGCGCCCAGGGCTACGCCGTGCAGAGCGTGGGCAGCAGCGCCGAGCTGCGGGAAAAGCTGGCTAGCCAGCTGCCGGATGTGGTGCTGCTGGATGTCGGCCTGCCGGGCGAGGATGGCCTCAGCCTGGCGCGCTTTCTGCGTGAACGGCATGACCTGCCGGTGATCATGATCTCGGGGGCGGGCAGCCCGTTGGATCGCATCATCGGCCTGGAGGTCGGGGCCGACGACTATCTGGCCAAGCCCTTCGATCCGCGCGAGCTATTGGCCCGGCTGAAGACCGTGCTGCGGCGCTATCAACGCACCCCGGCCGCGCAGCAGGAGGCCGGCAAGGCAGCCCATCGTGTGCAATTGGGGCGCTACCAGTTGGATCTGGACAGTCATCAGTTACTCGATGAAAACGGCACGGAGATCGCCTTGACCGTCATGGAATTCGACCTGCTGCAGGCGTTCGCCCAGCGGCCGAACCGCCCGCTGTCCCGCGATCAATTGCTCAATCTGACCCAGAATCGCGACTGGAACCCGTTTGACCGTTCCATCGACATTCGCATCGCCCGCCTGCGGCGCAAGCTGGAAGCCGACCCGGACAAGCCGCAGATCATCCGTACCGTGCGCGGGGTGGGCTATATGTGCGTGCCCGGGCCTCAGCGTTAGGTGCGCCGAGTGTTTCAATTGTTTCAGCCTGGTTGTTCGGCTGCTTGAGCGCCAGCGGCCAACCCTATACTCGGCAGGAAAGCCCCTGAAGCGGAGCCCATTGCATGAGCCAACCACTGCCAAGCCCGATTGTCACCGCCCCAGGTGCCGGCGCCATCGCGGCGGAACACCAGTTGCGGCAGATCATCGATAACAGCAATGCGGTGATCTACGTGAAGGATCTGCAGGGTCGCTATCGTCTGGTCAACCGTGCCTTCGAAAATCTCTTCCAGCTGTCCGCCGCGCAGGTGCTGGGGCAGACCGATCACCAACTGTTCCCGGAAAGCATGGCCGCCAGCCTGCGGGCCAACGACCTGAACGTGGCGCATCTTGGCCAGTCGCGCGAATTCGAGGAGCAGTTGCAGGTCGGCGAACGGGCCTCGACCTACCTGTCGAGTAAATTCCCGCTGTTCGACGCCGAGGGCCGGGTGACCGCAGTGTGTGGCATCTCGACCGATATCAGCGATCGGGAAAAGGTCGAGGATGCCCTGCGTTATGTCGCGCTGGGGGTGTCGGCGGCCACCGGGACTGAGGTGTTCGAGGCCATTGCCCGCTATCTGGCGCGCTCGCTGCAAGCCGATTTCGCCTTTGTCAGCCGGGTCAGCGATGAGGGGCCGCAGCGCTTGACCACCCTGGCCCTGTATTACAACGGCAAACTCCACACCAACGCCACCTACGAGCTGGCGGGCACTCCCTGCGAGCAAGTGTTCAACCGGGCCTTCCACTTTGTCGGCAGTGATCTGCAAAAGCTCTATCCGAATGACAGCGTCTCGAAGTCGCTCGGGGTGCAGAGCTATGCCGGCTATCCGCTCTTCGCCAGTGATGGGCGGCCGTTGGGCCTGATCGCCGCCGGACGTTGCAGCCCTTTGCAAGAGGACCGCAGTCGGGTCGAGTCGGTGCTGCGGATCTTCTCGGTGCGCGCCGCCGCCGAATTGCAGCGGCTGGATGCCGAGGCCAGCTACCGGGCGATTTTCGAGGCTTCGGAAGACGCCATCTTCGTCCTCGACTTGCACAGCGGCGCGCTGGTCGACGTCAACCCGCGGGCTTGCCAGGCCTACGGTTACAGCTATGAGGAAATGCTCAGCCTGGGGGTGGACACCTTCAGCGCCGGTTATCCGCCCTACACCGATGTCGATGCGGCCGGCTGGCTGGCGCGGGCGCGGGAGGGTGAACCGCAGCGTTTCGAATGGCACCGGCGCAACCGCGATGGCGGTCTGCACTGGGACGAGGTGTTCCTCAAGCGGGCCACCATCGGCGGGATCGAGCGGATTCTCGCCTTCACCCGCGAGATCACCCAGCGCAAGGAGGCCGAACAGGCCCTGCGCGCCAGCGAACAGCAGTACCGCACCATCGTCAGTACGGCGCTGGACTGCATCATCGGCATGGACAGTCGTGGGCGCATCACGACCTTCAACCCCGCGGCCGAGCAGTGTTTCGGCTACAGCAGGGAACAGGCGCTGGGCCAGCCCTGGGCCGAGTTGATGATCCCGGAGCGCTTGCGTGAGACCTATAAGAAGTGGCTGGCCAGCCACCTGCAGGAGGGTGACGGGCCGTTACTCGGTCGCCGGATCGAGCTCAGCGCGCAGCGCGCCAATGCCGAGGAGTTTCCCGCGGAACTGGCGATTTCCGTGGTGCAGGGGGCCGAGGGGCCGAGTTTTATCTGTTACCTGCGCGATATCACCGAGCGCAAGGAGGCCGAGGAGCAACGCGAGCGCCTGGAACGGCAACTGCGGCAAGCGCAGCGGATGGAGGCCATCGGCCACCTGACCGGGGGCATCGCCCATGACTTCAATAACCTGCTGACCAGCATGCTCGGTTACACGGTGATGGCCGAGGAGCATGCCGAACGCCTCGGTGACGAGCGCCTGGGGCAGTACCTGGGGCGGGTGCAGCGCTCGGCGGAGAAGGCCCGCGACCTGATCCAGCAGATGCTCACCTTCAGCCGCGGCAGCCGTGGCCAGCCGCAACCGGTGGCCCTGGATAGCCTGATCGGCGACTTTATCCGCCTGCTCGAATCGACCCTGCCAGCAACGGTGGAGATCGATACCCAACTGAGCGAGGGGCTGCCGCTGGTGCTGGTCGACCCGGTGCAGCTGGAACAGGTGCTGATGAACCTGTGTATCAATGCCCGTGATGCCATGGGCAGCGTCGGCCAACTGCATATCGGCCTGCAACGTCGCGCCTATCCGGCCGCGGTCTGTACCTCCTGCCAGCAGGCCTTCGCCGGTGACTATCTGCTGCTCTCGGTGCAGGACAGCGGCCCCGGCATCGACCCGGCGGTGCAGACGCGGATGTTCGAACCGTTCTTCACCACCAAGGCGTTGGGGCAAGGCAGCGGCATGGGCTTGTCGATGGTGCATGGCATCGTCCACGAATATGGCGGGCACATCCTGTTGCAGAGCGCGCCAGGGCAGGGCACGGGGTTTCAGGTGCTGCTTCCACCGATGGCCGACACCAGCAGTTGCAGTGCAGAACCACACAGGTTGACGGACCCAGATGCGCTCTTGCCGCCGCTGAGCGGGCGGGTGGTGGTGGTCGACGATGAGCCGCTGGTGGCCGAGTTCATGGCCGAACGCCTGGCGCAATGGGGCGCCGAGGTGCGGGTCTTTTCTGATGCGCAAGAGGCCTCGGCACTGTTGCTGGCCGACCCCTATGCCTGGGATTTCGTCATCCTCGACCAGAGCATGCCACGCCTCACCGGCCTGCAACTGGCGCGGCGCCTGCTGGCCGCGCGGGCCGATATGCCGATTGCGCTCTACAGCGGTTTCAGCGACCAGCTGACCGAGACCGAGGTGATCGCCCAAGGGCTCAAGGCCTTGCTGCACAAGCCGCTGGATCAGGCGCGCCTGCACGCCCTGTTGCGCGTCCACCTGCCGCCGGCCTGAGCCGGCAGAAACCCGCGGCAACCAAGCCGATACAAACTATGCCTTGCCGGCCATCGTGCTGATACAGCGCCGGTGCAACCTGACCTCAACTGCAGAAAGCCTTGCAGATATTCATCACCGAGGCAGGACTACCACCATGAAACGCTTAGCGATCTTCCTGTATGGCGTCGCCAGTTATGCGATCTTCTTCGTCACCTTCCTCTATGCCATCGGCTTTGTCGGCAACCTGCCGCAGGTGCCGAACAGCATCGACGGCACGCCCGGGCTGGGGTTCTGGAGTGCTCTGGGGGTGGACGTGCTGCTGCTGGGAATCTTTGTCGTGCAGCACAGTGGCATGGCGCGACCGGCTTTCAAACGCTGGTTGACCCGGGTCATCCCGCAGACCGCCGAGCGCAGCACCTATGTGCTGTTCTCCAGCCTGGCGCTGATCCTGCTGTTCAGCTTCTGGCAGCCGCTGGGCGGGCTGATCTGGCAGGTGGACAACCATTCCGGGCGCCTGGTGCTGGGCGCAACCTTTGGTTTCGGCTGGGCGCTGTTGCTCTACAGTAGCGTCCTGCTCAATCACTTCGAGCTGTTCGGTCTGCGTCAGGTCAGCTTGCAACTGCTGGGTAAAGCCTATGAGCCGCTGCCGTTGCAGGCTTCTGGCGCTTATGCGCTGGTGCGTCATCCGCTCTATGCCGGCTGGCTGCTGTGCTTCTGGGCGACCCCGAGCATGAGCGCGGCGCACCTGCTGTTCGCGTTGCTGACCACGGTCTATATCTTGATCGCTATCCGGCTGGAGGAGCGCGACCTGCTGACGGCGCATCCCGAGTATCGCCGTTATCGCCAGCAGGTGCCGATGCTGCTGCCACGCTTTGGCCAACAGCCACGGCAGGATGAGAACGCCAGTGAGCTGGCTTGAGGCCTGAGTGCGTGAGTGCGCAGGCCAGAAACGACAAGGGCGCCTATTTGGCGCCCTTGTCGTATGCGGAGTGCTTAGCTTACTTCCCGGTCCAGCGTTTCAGTACCAGGGTGGCGTTGGTGCCGCCGAAGCCGAAGCTGTTGCTCATCACGGTGTTCAGCGTGACGTTTTCCTGGGTCTTGCGGACGATCGGCAGATCGGCCACTTCCGGATCCAGTTCTTCGATGTTGGCCGAGCCGGCGATGAAGTTACCTTCCATCATCAGCATGCAGTAGATCGCCTCTTGCACGCCGGCGGCGCCCAGGGAGTGGCCGGACAGGCTCTTGGTCGAGCTGATCGGCGGCGCCTTGTCACCGAACACAGCGCGTACGCCCTTGATCTCGGCAACGTCGCCGACCGGGGTGGAAGTGCCGTGGGTATTCAGGTAGTCGATCGGGCCTTCGACGGTGGCAAGCGCCTGCTGCATGCAGCGGATCGCGCCTTCGCCGCTCGGGGCGACCATGTCGTAGCCATCGGAAGTGGCGCCGTAGCCGACGATCTCCGCATAGATCTTGGCGCCGCGCTTGAGCGCGTGCTCCAGTTCCTCGACCACCACCATGCCGCCACCGCCGGCGATGACGAAGCCGTCACGCTTGGCATCGTAAGCGCGCGAGGCTTTTTCCGGGGTGTCATTGTACTGGGTGGACAGGGCACCCATGGCATCGAACAGGCAGCTCTGGCTCCAATGCTCTTCCTCACCGCCGCCGGCGAAGACCACGTCCTGCTTGCCCAGCTGGATCTGCTCCATGGCCTGGCCAATGCAGTGGGCACTGGTGGCGCAAGCGGAGGAGATGGAGAAATTCACGCCCTTGATCTGGAACGGCGTGGCCAGGCAGGCGGATACCGTGCTGCCCATGGTGCGGGTCACGCGGTATGGGCCGATGCGCTTGACGCCTTTCTCGCGCAGGGTGTCGATGGCTTCCATCTGGTTGACGGTCGAGGCGCCGCCGGAGCCGGCGATCAGGCCCGTGCGCGGGTTGGAAACCTGCTCCGGGGTCAGGCCGGAATCCTTGATCGCCTGTTCCATCGACAGGTAGGCGAATGCCGCGGCGTCGCCCATGAAGCGGTAAACCTTGCGGTCGATCAGCTCTTCGAGGTTCAGGTCGACCGAACCGGAAACCTGGCTGCGCAGGCCCATTTCGGCATAGGACGGGTTGTTGCGGATACCGGCACGGCCAGCGCGCAGGTTGGCGGAGACGGTGTCTTTATCATTGCCCAAGCAGGAAACGATGCCCAGACCGGTGATCACGACGCGACGCATGCGGATAACCCTTAGAAATTGTCAGTGGAAGTGAACAGGCCGACGCGCAAACCTTCGGCACTGTAAATCTCGCGGCCATCGACGCTAACGGTGCCATCGGCGATAGCCAGGACCAGCGAGCGGTTGATGGTGCGTTTGATTTGAATGTTGTAAGTGATTTTCTTGGCCGTCGGAAGTACCTGACCGAAGAATTTCACCTCACCCGAGCCCAGCGCGCGACCGCGCCCCGGGTTACCTTGCCAACCCAGGTAGAAACCCACCAGTTGCCACATGGCATCGAGGCCCAGGCAGCCCGGCATTACCGGGTCGCCTTCGAAGTGGCAGGCAAAAAACCACAGATCTGGGTTGATATCGAGCTCGGCAACCAGTTCACCCTTGCCATATTTGCCGCCGGTTTCACTGATGTGAGTGATGCGATCGACCATCAGCATGTTGGGGGCGGGCAATTGCGCATTACCCGGGCCGAATAGCTCGCCGCGACTGCAGCGCAGCAGATCTTCCCGGGTAAAAGCGTTTTGTTTGGACATGCGAGCTCCTCAATAATCCCCGTGCGGCAGGGCTAAGCGAATCATCTAAGCTGGCCCGGCGCGAAGGGCGTCGTTTGCAGCCTAGTCGTAGACTGTTGCGTTGTGGTGAAAGTCACAGCGTAGCGAGCGCAATTGTGCACCAGCTTCGCTGACGCTCGTCGCAACAGTTAGGCCCTAGCACTTTTAGGCATTAGCACTTTGCGTTAGGCCAGCTTGGAGCACTTTAACACTCTAGGAGTCTGTCGGGCTTAGGCGTCCGTAGCGAGAAAGTCTGGGATTGAGGCCGTTTTTTCACTCAGCCGAGGCGAATAGTCATTCTCTTTAACGAGGTTGAGTGGGAAAACGGGCCAATATCCAGGCTTTCGTAGTAGGACAGTACTAAGTTCGGCAGACTTCTAGCCACTCGCCGAAGGTCGGGGTGGCAACCAGCGTTGCAGTACCCGCTGCAGGTCGGCTCGTTTGAACGGTTTGGCCAGGTAGTCGTTCATCCCGGCTAGCAGGCAAGCCTCGCGGTCACCCTGCAGGGCATTGGCGGTCAGCGCAATAATCGGCACCTCGGCGCGGCCCGCTAATTGACGAATCTGCCGTGTTGCCTCGTAACCGTCCATTACCGGTAGTCGGCAATCCATCAGGATGGCGGCGAAGCTATGGCGCTCGACACTGTGCAGCGCCTGGGCACCGTCGCCAACCAGGCTGACCCGATAACCGAGGCTGCGCAACATGGCCTCGATAACCGTTTGGTTGACCGGGTTGTCCTCGACCAGCAGGACTTCTTGGCCATTCCCGCTGACGCTGTCTTGCGCTGCCCGGTGCAGGGGGGCGGGCGCTTGCTGGCAAAAGGGTAGGGGGATTTCCAGGGTGAAGATCGACCCGCGACCCTCATGGCTCTCGGCCCGCAGGGTGCCACCCATGCGCTCGGCCAGGGTGCGGGCGATGGGCAGGCCGAGGCCGGTGCCGCCATAGCGACGGGAGATCGAGGTGTCGGCCTGCTGGAACGCATCGAACATGTGCTCCAGACGTTCAGGTGAAATACCTATACCGCTGTCATGCACCGCGCAGCTGAACCAGAGCACCTCGTTGTCGAGCGCTTGCCAGCGGGTCTCGATGCGGATGCTGCCGTCTTCGGTGAATTTCAGCGCGTTGCCCAAGAGGTTGACCAGAATCTGCCGGATACGCGTGGGGTCGCCCCGTACCTCGAGCTGTTCCAGGCCGGCCTGAGTGTCCAGTTGCAGCTCCAGGCCACGTTGTTGGGCGCTGTGCTGGAATACCTGCGCCGAGCCTTGGATCAGTTCCAGCAGGCTGAACGGGATGCGTTCCAGCTCCAGCGCGCCGCGTTCGATCCGTGAGAAGTCGAGAATGTCGTTGATCACCTTCAGCAGATGCTCGGTGGACTCGGCCGCCAGCGCCGAGTATTCCGCTTGCTCGTCGGTCATCTCGGTGGTTTCCAGCAGTTGCAGCATGCCCAGCACGCCATTCATCGGGGTGCGCAGTTCGTGGCTCATCATCGCCAGGAAGTCTGACTTGGCGCGGTTAGCCTGTTCGGATTCTTCACGTGCCTTGATCAGTTGGGCGATGGCTTGCTGCTGCTCGTGGCTGGCCTGTTCGAGCCCGCTGGCCAGATTATTGATGTGCCGTGCCAGGTCGCCCAGCTCACCGTCGTCGACTGCCGGCAACGCCGTGCGGTAGTTGCCGGCCTGGATGGCTTCCACGGCTTCGCCCATGGCGCTGATCGGCTGCGACAGCCGACGCGCCAAGCGGCGCGCCAGCAGAAAAGTCAGCAGCAGGGCAAACACCGCCAGCACCGTGGCTTTCAACAGAATCTCCTGCTGGCGGCTGCTGAACGCATCGTTAGACATGCCGACCACGACGCGGCCGAGATAATCGTTGCCGAGCTGATTGCTGCGCTCGTTGGCGGAAGGCAAAAAGTCGTTGCCCAGCGCGATGCGTTGCAGGCGGATCGGCGCGTGGAACACCTCGACCTGCGGGCTGCTCTGGCTATTGGGTTGCTCGATATACACCAGGATCTTGTCTTCGCGGTCGCGGACCTCGAGGAACCGCACATGCGGGGTGCTCAGGGTGGCCTGCAGCAAGGTGTCCAGCACCTGCAGGTTACCGGCGATGACGCCGTACTCGGTGGCTGGGGCAAGCTGATTGGCGATCAGTTGGCCGTTGTGGTTCAGCTCCTGACGCAGATCCTGCAGGCGCACAAAGGTGAAGAACCCGGTCAGCAGCAGGGTCAGCAACAGGGCCGGGCCAACGCTGATCAGCTGCGTGCGGGTGTGGATGTCCCAGCCTCGGCGCAGGTTCATGGGATCTTCTCTCCTGCAGCCAATTGCCGCGTCAGTTCAGCGTCGTCGGCCAGTTCGCTGCCCAAGGCGCGACTGAGGGCGCGCAGTGCCGAGCGGTCGGCGGCGCCACTGAGCACTACTGCGGCGGCCCATAGTGGTGCGGCGAGCGGCAGGCAGCCACCGAGCAGGCAGCAACTTAATAGGGCTAAACGGCGCATCCGTGGGCCTCGTGGGGAGTTCGTCCTTGAGAAGTTATAACGCATCCTAGAGCTCTAACCGCAGGCTGAATACAGTCGTTGACCTTCGTCGTAGTGCTTTGTACGCCGGGTCGGCGCGTGCTTGTCTGAGCCAATGTGCATGAAGCAGCCTTGTTCAGGCTGAGGATTGCGGCATGTTAACCGAGCCGAGCGGTTTTGCCTGTTGGCTGCTGAGCAAGCTCGGGTAATTCTGCTTAATTTAAACCTGTCTGGGGCAACGCCGTCGCTCAGGACTGGCTGCTGACCGGCCGCGCCGTATAATGCCGGCAGACCGCCATGCGCAATGGCTCAATACGGACTCGTTATGACTGAACAGCAACCCATCGCGGTGCTAGGTGGCGGGAGCTTCGGCACCGCGATTGCCAATCTTCTGGCCGAGAATGGCCAACGTGTGCAGCAGTGGATGCGTGATTCCGAGCAGGCTGAAGCGATCCGCGTCAATCGCGAGAATCCGCGTTATCTCAAAGGCGTGAAGATTCACCCAGGTGTGGAGCCCGTCATCGATCTGGCCGCCAGCCTGGCAGCCTGCGAGCTGGTGTTTGTCGCGCTGCCCTCGACCGCCTTGCGCACTGCGCTGCAGCCGTTTGCCGAGCAGCTGGCAGGCAAGCTGTTGGTGAGCCTGACCAAGGGCATCGAGGCGCAGAGCTTCATGTTGATGAGCCAGATTCTTGAGGATATTGCCCCGCAGGCCCGCATTGGCGTGCTGTCCGGGCCCAACCTGGCGAGAGAAATTGCCGAGCATGCGTTGACCGCCAGCGTGATCGCCAGCGAAGACGATGCGCTCTGCCAGCGTGTGCAGGCCGCCTTGCACGGCCGCACTTTCCGGGTTTACGCCAGTGGCGATCGCTTTGGGGTCGAGCTGGGTGGTGCGCTGAAAAACGTCTACGCGATCATTGCCGGCATGGCGGCGGCGCTGGGGATGGGCGAGAACACCAAGAGCATGCTGATCACCCGCGCGCTGGCGGAGATGACCCGCTTTGCCGTCAAGCTGGGTGCCAATCCGATGACGTTCCTGGGCCTGGCCGGGGTCGGCGATTTGATCGTCACCTGTTCGTCGGCGAAAAGCCGCAATTATCAGGTCGGCTTTGCTCTGGGCGAGGGCTTGAGCCTGGAGGAAGCGGTTGCGCGCCTCGGTGAAGTCGCGGAAGGGGTCAATACCCTCAAGGTGCTCAAGGCCAAGGCCGAAGAACTGCAGATCTACATGCCGCTGGTCGCGGGTCTGCATGCCATTCTTTTTGAGGGGCGTACGCTGGCCCAGGTGATTGAACTGCTGATGCGTGCCGAGCCGAAGACCGATGTCGACTTTATCCCTACCAGTGGTTTCTGAGAGTAATCCAGCTGCACCGTGGCGCCTGGGCTCGCCCTGCGCGGAAATGCCGGATAGTGACTGCTTCAGATAGCCGCTAAACTTTTTCGGGTAAGTGATCGGACTTGCCCCGGGTTCCACACAAAGGAAGCTGCGGCGTTTTGCCGGGCTACCTAAACCAATCCAGCCGAATAAGGAGATTCCCATGAGCGAACCCACTGACGAGTTGCAGCGCGAGTCGATTTTGCTGCGCATCCTGTGGATGCTGCTGTTCAGCATGGTCTGGCAAGTGGCTGAACTGCTGCTCGCTGGCACTGTGTTGCTGCAGCTCGGTTATCGCTTGTTTTACGGCGCGCCGAACGCCGGCCTGCTGACGTTTGGCGACAGTCTGAGCCAGTATCTGGCGCAAATCGGTCGGTTTGGCACCTTCAATAGCGACGAGAAGCCCTGGCCGTTCGCCGATTGGCCGACCGCCCAGGCCGCGCAAGGTGAAGCTGCCCACAAAGTGCCCGCGGCGCCGCACCCGGTGCGCGATGAAGAGCCCAAGCTCTAATGAGGCTTTGGTTATTACGCCACGGTGAAGCAGAGCCACAGGCGCGTAGCGATGCCGAACGGCCCTTGACCAAGCGCGGCCGCAAGGAAGTGCTGCAGAGTGCCGCCCAACTCAGTGGGCGGCCGATTAGCGCGATTCTTGCCAGCCCGTACGTGCGAGCGCAGCAGACCGCCGAACTGGTCCGCGAGGCGGTGGGTTTTGCCGCGGCGATCGGCACCGCACCCTGGTTGACGCCCGACAGTGACCCGCGTGAGGTGCTGCGTTATCTGGATGAGCGTGGCGAGGCGGAACTGTTGCTGGTCAGCCACCAGCCTCTGCTCGGCGATCTGGCAGGGCTGCTGATTCACGGCCATCGCCAAGAGCCGCTACCGATGCGCACGGCTAGTCTGGCCGAGTTGGAGGGTGATTTTCCGGCTGCCGGACTGATGGATTTACTGGCGCTGGTGCATCCGCAGCACGGCTAAAAGCCAACTACAGACCGAAACATTTCTCTACTTGCGCCTCGTCTGTGTGCGTGGAATAGTCCGGCCAAGCAAGTGCTTGGTTGTTTCCCCACAAGAAGAATAAGGAGGAGGCCCTGTGGCTAATGCTGTCCGTTTGCCGCTCGAGGTGTTTTACGAGCGTGAAGCCCGTCACCCGCATAAACACTACCTGGTGCAGCCCCTTCCCGGCGGACAGCTACAAGAGCTGAGCTGGTCCGATGTGGGCGATCAAGCACGCCGCGCGGCCAACTGGTTGCGCAGGCTGGAGCTGCCGCAAGGCAGCCGCATTGCGCTGGTTTCGAAGAACTGTGCGCACTGGATCATCGCCGATCTGGCGATCTGGATGGCCGGCTACGTCTCGGTGCCGCTCTACCCGAATCTGACCGCCGACTCGGCGCGGCAAGTGCTGGAACACTCCGAGTCGGCCCTGGTCTTCGTCGGCAAACTGGACGATTGGCCGGCGATGGCCGCGGGGGTGCCCGAGGGCATCCGCACCGTGGCCTTGCCGCTGCACCCAGAGGGGCAGTTCGATCTGCACTGGAGCGAGCTGCAGGCCTGCACGCCGATCCGCGACAACCCAAGCCCGGCGGCCGATCAGCTCGCCACCATCATCTACACCTCCGGCACCACCGGCACGCCGAAAGGGGTGATGCACAACTTCAGCAACTTCGCCTTCGCCGCCGCCCATGGCCTGCAGTTGTTCGAGGCGTCGGAAGAGGATCGGCTGCTCTCCTACCTGCCGCTCTGCCATGTCGCCGAACGCATGTTTGTCGAACTGGCCTCGATCTATGGCGGACAAACCGTATTCTTCGCCGAAAGCCTGGAAACCTTTCTGGACGATCTGAAGCGTGCGCGGCCGACCCTGATGTTTGGCGTGCCGCGAATCTGGACCAAGTTCCAGATGGGGGTGTACGCCAAGATGCCGGCCGCGCGTCTCGACTTCCTGCTCAAGCTACCTATCCTCGGCAAGCTCATCGGGCGCAGGGTGCTCGCTGGGCTGGGGCTGGATGCCGTGCGCTATGCCCTGTGTGGTGCGGCGCCGGTGCCGGAGGCGCTGCTCGATTGGTACCAGCGCCTGGGGCTCGACGTGCTCGAGGTGTATGGCATGACCGAGAACTGCGGCTACTCGCATATTTGCCGCAAAGGTAAGGCCAAGGCCGGCTGGATTGGCCAGGCCAGCCCGGGTGTTGAAGTGCGGATCAGCGAGCTGGGCGAAGTGCTGGTGCGCAGCGCCGCGACTATGCAGGGCTATTACAAGGACCCGGAAAAAACCGCGGAAGCGCTGACCGAGGATGGCTTCTTACGCACCGGCGACAAGGGCGAACAGAACGCCGACAGCTATCTGCGCCTGACCGGGCGGATCAAGGAAATCTTCAAGACCAGCAAGGGCAAATATGTGGCCCCGGCGCCGATCGAGAACCGCTTGGCGGTACATTCGCGGATCGAGCAGGTCTGCGTGGTCGGCGACGGCATGCCGCAGCCGCTGGCGCTCTGTGTGTTGTCCGAAGCCGGGCGACAGGAATCGGCGAACGGCTCGCGTGTGGAGCTGGAAGCTAGCCTCAAGGCGTTGCTCGACGAGGTGAACGGCGCACTCGACAAGCATGAGCGGCTGGGCGGGCTGATTTTGCTCAAAGAGGTCTGGGCGGTCGATAACGGCTTCCTGACCCCAACCCTGAAGATCAAGCGCAATGTGGTGGAAGGCGCCTACGCCGGGCGTTTCCAGGAGTGGGCCGAACGCCGTGAGGCGCTGGTTTGGCATGATTGATCCGAGGAGCCGGTATGAGCTTATGGCGCAGTACTCCAGATTTGGAGCAGCTCAATAGTTTTCAGAAGAACACCATTGGGGAGCTGTTGGATATTCGCTTCGAAGCCTTCGATGACGAGTCCATCAGCGCCAGCATGGTGGTCGATAAGCGCACTCATCAGCCCTATGGCCTGCTGCATGGCGGCGCTTCGGTGGTGCTGGCGGAAACCCTCGGCTCCATGGCCAGCTACCTGTGTATCGACAGTTCCAAGTTTTACTGCGTGGGCCTTGAGGTGAACGCCAACCATTTGCGCGGCCTGCGCAGCGGCCGGGTGACGGCGGTCGCACGGGCGATACATCTGGGCCGCACCACGCATGTCTGGGATATCCGCCTGAGCGGTGACGACGGTAAGCCCAGCTGCATCTCGCGGCTGACCATGGCGGTTGTGCCCTTGGCTGAGCAATCGCCAAAGGTTTGAGTGCCGATGGCCGGACTGTCACCCTTCCTGGCAGTTACGGTCATTGCCGCAGGGGCGCGGCTTGCGGACAATCGGTCGGGTTTTCCTGACGGATGTGTGTGTATGCAGCAGCAGGTGTTTTTTGCCCATGCCAATGGCTTTCCCTCGGCCACTTACGGCAAGTTATTTGCCGCCTTGGCGCCGGACTATCAGGTGCAGCACTTGCAGCAGCACGGCCATGACCCGCGCTTCCCGGTCAACGACAACTGGGGCAACCTGGTCGACGAGTTGCTGCATCATCTACAGGCGCAACCCGAGCCGGTCTGGGGCGTCGGGCATTCGCTGGGCGGGGTGCTGCATTATCACGCCGCCCTGCTGCGTCCAGAGCTTTACCGTGGCGTGGTGATGCTCGACTCGCCGGTGCTGACCCTGGCCGACCGCCTTGTCATTCGCGCGGCCAAGCGCTTTGGTTTTATCGACCGTATCACCCCGGCCGGACGCACCCTGGGTCGCCGCGAAGAGTTCGCCGACCTGGCGCAGGCGCGTAGCTATTTTTCCGCCAAGGCGCTGTTCCGCCGTTTCGATCCGGAATGCCTGGATGCCTATGTGCAGCACGGGCTGCACAGCACTGGCGAGAGCCTGCGCTTGCGTTTCGATCCGGCCACCGAGATCAGCATCTACCGCAGCGTGCCGCATACCAGCCCGGGGCGGCCGCAGCAGCTCAAGGTGCCGTTGGCGATGATTCGCGGACGCCATAGCCGCGTGGTGCTGCCGCACCACACTCGGCTGATTCGGCGGGTGCCGCAGGGCGAATACCTGACATTGCCCGGCGGCCATATGTTCCCACTGGAGCGCCCGCAGGACACCGCCGAGTTGCTGAAGCAACTCTTCAGCCGCTGGGATGGCCGCAGGGCCGAGCAGGAGTGCGCATGAACCTACCCTTCGAAGAAGTCCGCCTGAGCCTGCCGCACATCGAACTGGCGGCCCATGTGTTTGGCCCGCTAGACGGTCAGCCGGTGCTTGCCCTGCACGGTTGGCTGGATAACGCCATGAGCTTCGCCCGCCTGGCGCCCAAGCTGGAAGGGCTGCGCATCGTGGCGCTGGATTTTGCCGGGCATGGCCATTCCGATCACCGCCCGGCGGGGGGCGGCTATGCGCTGTGGGATTACGCCCACGATGTGCTGCAGGTCGCTGAACAGTTCGGTTGGCAGCGTTTTTCTCTGCTCGGTCACTCCATGGGCGCGATTGTTGCGGTGTTGCTGGCGGGGGCGATGCCGGAGCGAGTCGAGCGCCTGGCCCTGATCGACGGGCTGATCCCCTACACCGGCGAAGCCGAGACCGCGCCGGAAAAACTCGGCGAAGCGCTCAAGGCGCAGCTGGCCTTGGCCGGCAAACGCAAACCGGTGTACGAGAAGTTTGAGCGAGCGGTGGAGGCGCGCATGAAGGGCGTCGGCGCGGTGACCCGCGAAGCCGCCGAACTCTTAGCGCAGCGCGGCTTGATGCCGGTGCCTGGTGGCTACACTTGGCGCACCGACAGCCGCCTGACCTTGCCATCGCCCCTGCGCCTGACCCGCGCCCACACCCAGGCGTTTATCCAGCGCTTGAGCTGCCCGGTCAGCCTGGTGTTGGCCGAGCAGGGCATGCTGCTGGAACAACCGCGGTTTACCGACATGCTCAAGGGCTTGCCGTTCGAGCTGCACCAACTGGCTGGCGGGCACCATCTGCATCTGGACGACGAGGCGGGTGCCCAGGCCGTAGCAGACTGTTTCAATCGGTTCTTCGCTGCGCCTTGACTTGCCCGGGTCAACTGGGGAGGCTGAGCGGATTGCCACAGGGCAGCAGAGAGGGAGGAGAGACGCATGATCGACCTGTACACCGCCGCTACCCCCAATGGCCACAAGGTTTCCATCGCGCTTGAAGAACTCGGCCTGCCTTATCGGGTACAGGTGCTGAGCTTCGACAAGCAAGAACAGAAGACCCCGGCGTTTCTGAAGATCAATCCCAACGGGCGGATTCCGGCCATCGTCGATCGGGGCAACGACAATTTTGCGGTGTTCGAGTCCGGCGCCATCCTCATCTACCTGGCCGAACTGACCGGGCAACTGCTGCCGCAGGATGTCAAAGGCCGCTCGCGGGTGATCCAGTGGTTGATGTTCCAAATGGGCGGCGTCGGCCCCATGCAGGGCCAGGCCAATGTGTTTTTCCGCTATTTCCCGGAGAAGCTCCAGGGCCCGATCGACCGCTATCAGCACGAAACCCGCCGCCTCTACGAAGTGCTCAATACCCGCCTGAGTGAGGTGGAGTACCTGGCCGGGGAGTACAGCATTGCCGACATCGCCACCTTCCCCTGGGTGCGCCTGTATGACTGGGCCGGGGTGTCGGTCGAGGGGCTGGAGCATCTGCAGCGCTGGCTCGCGGCCATCGCCGAGCGGCCGGCGGTGCAGCGCGGTTTGCTGGTACCGAAACCCATGGAAGAGGACGCCGAAAAACTGGTGAAGTCCGCGCAAAGCATCCTGGTTCGATGAGGAACTGCATGCGCCTATTGAGCGTTCTCAACCTGTTTATGCTCAGCGGCACGCTGCTGGCCGCCGACTTGCCCGGTAGCCATGACCTCGAGGTCTTGCCGCGTTTCCCGCGCGCGCAGATCGTCGATTATCGCGAGGCCAGCGCCCAGGAGCGGATCTATCCGCTGGGCTCGATCCGCCGGATCAGCGGCCAGTTACGCTTCGAGCGGGAAGTGCCGACCCAAGGGCAACTGCGTTCGGTGACTTACGAGTTACCCCGCGAACACACTTCCGGGCAGGCCTTCAACGCGGCCCGCGAAGCCTTGCAGGCGCAGGGCGCCGAGTTGTTGTACTGGTGCGAGAGCCGTGACTGCGGCTCCAGCAGCCTGTGGGCCAACTCGGTATTCGGCAACGCCAAGCTGTATGGCGCCGACGATCAGCAGGCGTACCTGTTGCTGCGCCTGGCCGAGCCACGGCAGGACAGCCTGGTGGCGCTGTACAGCATCACCCGCGGCAACCGCCGGGCGTTTCTGCATGTCGAACAGTTGGACGCCGCTGCGCCACTCGGCGAGTTGTTACCCAGCCCGAGCACCTTGCTTCGCCAGTTGAAAAGTACCGGCGAGCTGGCCCTGCCGAAGCTGAATGCAGAGCCGCTAGCGCCTTGGGTCGAGTTGCTTGCGCGCAGTCTGAACCTGGATAGCACCTTGCGCGTCAGCCTCTCCGGGGCCAAGGCGGAAGCCTGGCGCGAAGCCCTGGTCGCGCAAAGGGTGCGAGCGGCGCGGCTGGAGTTGGATGCGGCGACGGGGAACGGCTTGCTTCTGAAGGTATTGCGTTAGGGCGCAGTGACTGGCCGCGATGGCTGTCATCACGCGCCAGCAGCGTGACCAGGTTCACTGCTGGGCGAACCGGCTTGTCCTTGTCGCGTCAAGCCAGGCATGCTGCCCGCCAATTGCCCGCTTAGGGCTAGGCTAGAGCTGTTTCTTCCTCTTTTGCATGGAGCACTTAGATGCCCAATAACGACCGTTTACTGGTGCAGATTCTGCTGCTGGCGTTGCTCGGTGCCAGCCTCTGGGTGCTGGCACCGTTTTGGTCGGCGCTGTTCTGGGCTGCCGTACTGGCATTCGCCAGTTGGCCGCTGATGACCCTGTTGACGCGCTGGCTGGGCGGGCGTGCGGCCACCGCCGCAGGTTTGCTCACCTTGGGCTGGATGGTCTTGGTGGCGGTGCCGCTGGTGTGGCTGGGCTTTAACCTGGCGGATCATGTCCGTGATGCGCTGAATCTGTTCAAGGATCTGCAAGTGCAGGGCCTGCCGCAGCCGCCCGAATGGCTGGCGACTATGCCGCTGGTGGGCGAGCGTCTGGTCGGCCTGTGGCAGGCCATTGATCAGCAGGGCACGGCCTTCTTCGCGAGCTTGAAACCCTATATGGGCCAGGTGGGTAATTGGCTGTTGGCGCGTAGCGCGCAGATTGGCGGTGGCGTTCTGGAGCTGGCGCTGAGTTTGGTCCTGGTGTTTTTCTTCTACCGCGACGGCCCGCGGATGGCCGAGCTGGTCCAGAGTGGCCTGCAGCGACTGATCGGCGAACGGGCAGAGCACTATCTCGAGCTGGTGGCCGGCACCGTGCAGCGCGTGGTCAATGGGGTGATAGGTACTGCTGCGGCACAGGGTGTGCTGGCGCTAATCGGCTTTTGGATCGCCGGGATTCCGGGGGCGTTGGTGTTGGGTATTCTCACGTTCGTCTTCAGCCTGATTCCCATGGGCCCGCCGTTGGTGTGGATTCCGGCCACCGCCTGGTTGGTGTGGCAGGGCGACTACGGTTATGCCGTGTTCCTGGGGATCTGGGGCATGTTCATCGTCAGTGGCGTGGACAACGTGCTCAAGCCTTACCTGATCAGCCGGGGTGGCAACCTGCCGTTGGTGGTCGTGCTGCTGGGGGTCTTCGGTGGTTTGCTCGCGTTCGGCTTTATGGGCCTGTTCCTCGGCCCGACCTTGCTGGCGGTGGCATTCAGCCTGGTGACCGACTGGGTGGCCAACCCGCGCAAGGAAGAGGCGCCGCCCAAGCCTTAGTCCGTTCGGTTTACGGGTTCACCGATCCTGGTCTGTAGGCTGGTGTAGAGGCGCTTTTTAGCCGAAACCCAGCCTGGGTTTTGTGATTTGCTTCACTCCCGCTCTATTCGCATCGCGCAGCTCTAGCTCCTGCACCCGTGATGCTCCCGGCCGCTTGCTGGCGGCCCCGCTACAACGCCCGACAGGCTGGGTCTTTACGCCTTCTTTACGCCGCTCCCGACCTCTTCGTCTCGTTCCTTTACGCCACCCAGCGGAGAATTTCTCCCAAGCGGAAAAACCGCGCAAAGGAGAGAAATTCCATGACTGTTCTGGATTGGTTGTCCCTGGCTATGGCCACGGGACTGTTCATTTATCTACTGACGGCGCTGCTGCGCGCCGATCGTTCCTAGGAGTAGTCATGAACAGCCAAGATATTCTGCTGATTGTGGCCTTCCTGGCGCTGGTGCTGGTGCCGGCGCCCTTCCTCGGGCGCTTCTACTACCGGGTGATGGAGGGAAAACGCACCTTCCTGTCACCTGTACTGGGGCCGGTGGAGCGCTTCTTCTACCGCGTAGCCGGCGTCGACGAGCAGTCCGAGCAGGACTGGAAGACCTACTGCCTGGCGCTGCTGGCCTTCAACCTGGCGGGCTTCCTGCTGTTGTTCGCCATCCTCATGCTGCAGGGCATGTTGCCGCTCAACCCGCTGAAACTGTCGGGCCTGGAGTGGACCCTGGCGTTCAACACCGCGGTGAGTTTCGTCACCAACACCAACTGGCAGGCCTATAGCGGCGAAGCTGCGCTGAGCTACTTCAGCCAGATGGTCGGCCTTGGCGTGCAGAACTTCGTCAGCGCCGCTACCGGCCTGGCCGTGCTGGTTGCGTTGTGCCGTGGCCTGACTCGCCGCTCGAGCCACAGCCTGGGTAACTTCTGGGTCGACCTGACCCGCGGCACCCTCTACGGCTTGCTGCCGTTGTGCCTGTTGCTGGCGCTGTTCCTGGTTTGGCAGGGCGTACCGCAGACCTTCGCCGAGTACGTCAACGCCGTCACCCTGCAGGGTGCCGATCAGGTCGTGCCGCTCGGCCCGGCAGCCAGCCAGATCGCCATCAAGCAGCTAGGCACCAACGGCGGTGGCTTCTTCGGTGTCAACTCCGCGCATCCGTTCGAGAACCCCACGGCCTGGAGCAACCTGTTCGAGCTGGCCTCTATCATCCTGATCCCGGCCGCGCTGGTGTTCACCTTCGGCCACTACGTCAAGGACCTGCGCCAGAGCCGCGCCATCCTGGCCTGCATGCTGGTGCTATTTATGCTTGGCCTTGGCGCCGCACTGGTCGCCGAGTACCAGCCGAACGCCGCCCTGGCCGGTTTGCCGATTGAGCAGGGCGCCTCGCTGGAAGGCAAGGAGAGCCGTTTCGGCGTCACCGCCTCGATGCTCTGGGCCGCGACCACCACCGCTGCGTCAAACGGTTCGGTGAACGCCATGCACGACAGCCTGAGCGCCATTGGTGGCATGGTCCCGATGATCAACATGATGCTTGGCGAAGTGATCTTCGGCGGCGTCGGCGCGGGTCTGTACGGCATGCTGTTGTTCGTCCTGATCGCGGTGTTCCTTGCCGGTTTGATGGTCGGCCGTACCCCGGAATACCTCGGCAAGAAGCTGGAGGCCAAGGAAGTGCGCCTGTTGGTCGCCACCTTGCTGGTGATGCCGGTCGGCGTGTTGGTGCTTGGCTCCTTCGCCGCGACTCTGCCCGGCCCGCTGGCCTCGGTGAGCAATCCCGGCCCACACGGCTTCAGCCAACTGCTCTATGCCTATACCTCCGGTGCCGCCAACAATGGCTCGGCCTTCGGTGGCTTCGGTTCCAACACGCCGTTCCACAACCTGATGATCGGCCTGGCCATGCTGATCGGGCGCTTCGGTTACATCCTGCCGGTACTGGCCATCGCCGGTAGCCTGGCGGCGAAGAAGACCGCACCGGTCGGCCCCAACAGCTTCCCCACCCATGGCCCGCTGTTCGTCACCTTGCTCACCCTGACCATTTTGCTGGTCGGTGGCTTGACCTTCCTGCCGGCCCTGGCCCTGGGCCCGCTGGCCGAACAACTGAGCATTGGCTTCTAAGGAATGATTGAGATGAACGCTCAGACTCAAGTGTTGAAACATCACGCGAAAATCCAGACTGCCCCGCTCAGTTCGCTCAGTTCGCTCTGGCGCGTGGCGCTGGTGCAGGCCTTCGTCAAGCTCGACCCACGGGTACTGCTACGGTCGCCGGTGATGTTGGTGGTCGAACTGACCGCCGTGCTGACCACCCTTCTGTGCTTAGTGCCGAACCCCGCCGTGGATACCGCAGTGGCGGTGCAGCTGGCCCTCTGGCTGTGGTTCACCGTGCTCTTCGCCAACTTCGCCGAGGCGCTCGCCGAAGGGCGTGGCAAGGCCCGTGCCGATAGCCTGCGCTCTGGCAGCCAGGGCCTCGGCGCGCGTCGCCGCAAGGCCAGCGGTGAGTTCGAAACCGTGGCCGCCAGCACCCTGCGCAAGGGTGACCTGGTGCGCGTCCAGGCCGGCGAGTTGATCCCCGGCGACGGCGAGGTGATCGAAGGCGTCGCCGCGGTCAACGAGGCGGCCATCACCGGCGAATCCGCACCGGTGATCCGCGAGTCCGGCGGCGACCGCTCGGCGGTCACCGGCAATACCCGCCTGGTGTCCGACTGGTTGCTGGTGAAAATCAGCGTGAACCCCGGTGAGTCGACCCTGGATCGCATGATCGCCCTGGTGGAGGGCGCCAAGCGGCAGAAGACCCCTAACGAGGTGGCGCTGGACATCCTGCTGATCGGCCTGACCCTGATCTTCCTGCTGGTGGTGGTGACCCTGCAGCCATTCGCCATCTTCGCCGGCGGTAAGTTGCCGCTGGTGTTCCTGGTGGCCCTGCTGGTGACCCTGATCCCGACCACCATCGGCGGCCTGCTGTCGGCCATCGGCATCGCCGGCATGGATCGCCTGGTGCACCTCAACGTGATCGCCAAGTCCGGCCGTGCGGTGGAAGCCGCCGGTGACGTGCATGTGCTGCTGCTGGACAAGACCGGCACCATCACCTTCGGCAACCGTCGCTGCAGTGCGGTCTACACCGCGCCCGGCGTCAGCTCCAAGGAACTGGCCGAGGCTGCGCTGCTGGCCTCGCTGGCCGATGACACGCCGGAAGGCAAGTCCATCGTCGAATACCTGCGTGGCCTGCAGCCGATGGCTGAGCCGGCGCGGACCGAGATCAGCGCCATCCCGTTCAGTGCCGAAACGCGTCTGTCCGGGGTCGACTGGAATGGCCATGTCTACCGTAAAGGTGCAGTCGATGCGGCCCTGGCCTTTATTGGCCATGAGCGTAACGAGATGCCGGCGACCTTGTCGCGGGAAATCGACAAGATCGCCAAGAGCGGCGGCACGCCGTTGCTGGTAACAGCCGACGGCAAGCTGCGCGGTGTCATCCACCTCAAGGACGTGGTCAAACCGGGTATCCGCGAACGTTTCGCCGAGTTGCGCCAGTTGGGTATTCGCACCGTCATGGTGACCGGCGACAACCCACTGACCGCTGCCGCGATTGCGGCCGAAGCGGGTGTCGATGACGTGATCGCCGAAGCCACGCCGGAGAAGAAACTCCAGCGCATCCGTGCCGAACAGGCCGACGGCAAGATGGTCGCCATGTGCGGCGACGGCGCCAACGACGCCCCGGCTCTGGCCCAGGCCGACGTCGGCATGGCGATGAACGACGGCACCCAGGCCGCCCGCGAGGCGGCCAACCTGGTGGACCTCGACTCCGACCCGACCAAGCTGCTGGACGTGGTGCAGGTGGGCAAGGAGCTGCTGGTCACCCGTGGCGCTCTGACCACCTTCTCGATCGCCAACGACGTGGCCAAGTACTTCGCCATCCTGCCGGCGCTGTTCGCCAGCCTCTACCCACAACTGGGCGTGCTCAACCTCATGCAACTGGCGAGCCCGCAGAGCGCGATCCTCTCGGCGATCGTGTTCAACGCGCTGATCATAGTCGCGCTGATCCCGCTGGCCTTGCGCGGGGTCAAGGTGAAGGCGGCGAGCGCCTCCCATCTTCTGGCGCGCAACCTGCTGATCTATGGCCTGGGCGGGCTTGTCGCGCCCTTCGTCGGGATCAAGCTGATCGACCTGCTGCTGGTCGCGGTGGGGCTGGCTTAGGCCTGGGGGTAGGGTGGAAAACCGCGAAGCGTTTTCCACCGACCAGGCCTTGCACTGGTGGACAAGCAAAGCGTTGTCCACCCTACAAGTTGAAGTCCGTAGCCCGGATGCAATCCGGGATACTCCAACAGATTTTGGAGAACATTATGCTTAACCAACTGCGTCCCGCCCTGAGCCTATTGGCCCTGATGACCCTGATCACCGGCGTTGCCTATCCCCTGGCTGTCACCGGCGTGGCCCAGCTCGCCTTCCCCGCGCAGGCGGGTGGCAGCCTGGTGACCGACAGCGAGGGCAAGATCCGTGGCTCCAGCTTGCTCGCCCAGCCTTTCGAGGGTGACGGCTGGTTCCAGGTGCGCCCCTCGGCGGCCGCTTACGCCACCGTCTCCAGTGGTGCGAGTAACCTGGCGCAATCCAACCCGGCCCTGGCCGAACGCATCGGCAAGGACGCCGCGGCGTTGGCCAATGGCACCGGTGCTCCGGTACCCTTGGCGCTGGTCACCACCTCCGCCAGCGGCCTGGACCCGCATCTGCCGCCGGCTGCCGCCAGCTACCAGATCCCGCGCATCGCCGCCGCGCGCAAGCTGTCGAGCGAATCGCTCGAGCGCCTGGTCGAGAGCCATACCGAACGTCCGTTGGTGGGGCCGGCGGTGGTCAACGTGCTGGCGCTTAACCTAGCCCTCGAGGGAATTCATCGATGAGTGATGCCGGCCGCGCCGAGGCTTTTCTGGCGGATCTGCCGCCCGATCTGGATAACCGTGGCGGCCGTGGCCGGCTCAAGGTCTTTCTCGGCGCCGCGCCGGGGGTCGGCAAGACCTACGCCATGCTGCTGGCGGCGCAGGCGCAACTGCGCCAGGGCGTCGACCTGCGCGTCGGGGTGGTCGAGACCCACGGCCGCGCCGAGACCGAAGCGCTGCTCGCCGGCCTGCCGCAACAGCCGCCGCTACGCAGCCTGTACCGAGGCATCAAGCTGGTCGAGATGGACCTCGACGGCCTGCTGGCCAAGCCGCCCAAGCTGGCCCTGGTGGACGAACTGGCCCACAGCAACGCCCCCGGTAGCCGCCACGCCAAGCGCTGGCAGGATATTCAGGAGTTGCTGGCGGCCGGCATCGACGTCTACACCACGGTCAACGTGCAGCACATCGAAAGCCTCAATGACCAGGTGCGCGATATCACCAGCGTGCAGGTGCGCGAGACTGTGCCGGACTGGGTACTGCAGGAGGCCTACGAGCTGGTGCTGATCGACCTGCCGCCGCGCGAACTGCTGGAGCGCCTGCGCGAGGGCAAGGTCTATGTCCCGGAGCAGGCGCGGGCGGCGATCGACGCCTTCTTCAGCCAGACCAATCTCACCGCCCTGCGCGAATTGGCGATGCAGACCGCCGCGGCGCGGGTGGATGCCGACCTCAACCAGCGTTATCGCCAGTTGGGTCAGGAAGCCCCGACCGTACGCGGCCGCCTGCTGGTGGCGGTGGATGGGGACGAGCAGGCCGAGCGCCTGGTGCGCCACGCCTACCGGGTCGCCGAACGCCGCCACCTGCCCTGGAGTCTGGTGCATGTGGATACCGGCGGGGTACGCAATGAGGTCGCGCGCGCGCACCTGCAAGCGGCCCAGCAACTGGCTGAGCGCCTCGGCGGCGAGGTGGTTGGCTTGCGTGCCGGTGAAGTGGCGAAAACCTTGATCCAGCATGCCTATGAGCGCCAGGCCAGTCTGGTGCTGGTCGGTCGTAGCCGGCAGCGCTGGCGCCGCCGCTGGTTCGGCCTGGGCGTTGCCGAGCGTTTGCTGCGGCATGCCGAAGGTTTGGAAGTCAGCGTGTTGGATACCGAGGCCGATCGAGTGCCGGCGACGTCCCGTCCACGCTATCCAGCACGCCTGGGCGACTATGCCCTGGCGTGTTTCGCCACGCTGCTGGCGACTGCCTTGGCCTGGGGCGTGTCGCATGTTCTCGAGTTGCCGAATATTTCCCTGGTGCTGCTCGCAGCCGTGCTGTTGGTGGCGGTACGCACCAGTTTCGGCCCGGCATTGGCCTGCGCGGTGCTGTCGTTTCTCGCTTACGATTTCCTGTTCATTCCGCCGGTTTTCTCACTGACGATTCACCGTCAGGAGGATGTGCTGACCCTGTTGTTCTTCCTGCTGATGGCCGCCCTGACCGGTAACCTGGCCGCCCTCCAGCGTCGGCAACTGGAGGCCCTGCGTGAGACCCAGAGCGAAACCGGCGCGCTGCTCGATCTATCTCGCAAACTCACCGCTGCCACCGATCGCCAGGCGGTGCTGACTGCCGCAGGCCAGCAGCTCGCCGGTTGGAGTGACCTAGATATTTGTCTGCTCGGTCGTAGCGGCGATGGCGGCTGGAAGGTCGAGGCGGGTGTCTCGCGGTTGCTCAGCGACGCCGAGCGGGTCGCGGCGGAATGGGCCTGGCAGCATGATCAACCGGCCGGTCTCGGCACCGACACCTTGCCCAGCGGGCGCTGGTGGTGGTGGCCGTTGTCTGGCGAAGATGGCCCGCTGGCACTGCTCGGGGTCAGCCCGAAAGACCAGCAGCCATTAGCGGCCGATCGACGGCGTTTGCTCTCGGCGCTCGGCCAGCCGTTGGCTCAGGCCTTGGCGCGTGCGCAGTTGGCGGAGGATCTGGAAGCGGCGCGTTTGCATGGTGAAACCGAGCAACTGCGCAGTGCCTTGCTCGCCTCGGTGTCGCATGACTTGCGCACACCGCTGACGTCCATGCGCGGTGCCATCGACAGTTTGCTGACGTTGGATGAGCAGATTGGCCCGCAAGACCGTCGCGAGCTGCTGGAAAGCACCCGCGATGAAGCCGAGCGGCTCGATCGATATATCCAGAACCTGCTGGACATGACCCGTCTTGGTCACGGCGGCCTGAAACTCGCGCGTGACTGGGTGGCGCCGGTGGATATCGTCGCCAGCGCTCTGCAACGGTTGCGTCCGCTGCTGGCGCCACTGGTGGTGGAAACCGAGGTGCCGGCCGAGTTGCCGTTGCTCTACGTGCATCCGGCATTGATCGAGCAGGCACTGATCAATGTGCTGGAAAACGCCGCGCGCTTTTCGCCAGCCGGTGGTCGCTTGCGCATGGCGGTTGAAGCTGATGGCGAGGCCTTGTACGAGGGGAGGGAGCTGCGCATCGTCGTCAGTGACCAGGGGCCAGGAATCCCCGAGGCCGAGCGGGAGAAAATCTTCGACATGTTCTACACCGCCGCCCGCGGTGATCGCGGCGGGCAGGGTACGGGTTTAGGCTTGGCCATCTGCCAGGGCATGCTCGGCGCCCATGGTGGCCGCGTGACGGTGGGCGAGGGGTTGGACGGCCGGGGTGCAAGTCTGACCCTTCATCTGCCGTTACTTCCACAACCCGATTCGGAGGATGACCTATAAGGTGACATGGCGCAGCCTTGTGCGCCCTACACTCTGTATCCGCCGCCTATGATTCGAGAGTTTATGACGACCAACCAAGCGACCATTCTGGTCGTCGACGATGAGCCGCAGATCCGCAAGTTCCTGCGCATCAGCCTGGCCGCTCAGGGCTACAAGGTCATCGAAGCCGGCAATGGCAACGAGGGTCTGGCCCAAGCCGCGCTGGGCAAGCCGGATCTACTGGTGCTCGATCTCGGTCTACCGGATATGGACGGCCATAGCCTGCTCAAGGAGCTGCGCGAGTGGTCGCCGGTGCCGGTGCTGATTCTTTCCGTGCGCGCCGGGGAGGCCGAGAAAGTCCAGGCGCTGGACAGCGGCGCGAATGATTACGTGACCAAACCCTTCGGTATTCAGGAGTTTCTCGCCCGCGTACGGGCGTTGCTGCGCCAGGCGCAAGCCGGCGACAGCCCGCAAGTGGTGGTGACTATTGGCCCGCTGAGCGTGGATTTCGCCTACCGTCAGGTCAGCCTGGATGGTGCCGAAGTCAGCCTGACGCGTAAGGAGTACGCGGTGCTGGCGCAGCTGGCGCGGCATGCCGGGCGGGTGGTGACCCAGCAGCAGCTGTTGAAAGACATCTGGGGGCCAACCCATGTCGAGGACAGCCACTACCTGCGCGTGGTGGTCGGTCATCTGCGGCAGAAACTCGCGGATGATCCTGCTAACCCGCGCTTTATCGTCACCGAGGCCGGGGTTGGTTATCGTCTGCGCGAGAGTTGAGCGGCTGTGATTCCTTCCCCCTGGTTGGCGTCTAGCGACTAGTGGCGCGGAAACCCTCCACGCGGGCTTGAGCGAAGGACATCATGCAGGAACTGTTGAACGAGATTCTCGCCGAAGTCAGACCCTTGATCGGGCAGGGCAAGGTGGCCGATTACATCCCGGCGCTGGCCAAGGTGCCGGCGGCGCAGCTGGGTATCGCGGTGTACAGCAACGAGGGCGAGCTGTACTGCGCCGGCGACGGCCTGGTGCCGTTCTCGATCCAGAGCATCTCCAAGGTCTTCAGCCTGGTCCAGGCGATTCAGCATTCCGACGAGGAGATCTGGCAGCGCCTGGGCCACGAGCCCTCCGGCCAGCCGTTCAACTCCCTGGTGCAACTGGAGTTCGAGCGCGGTATTCCGCGCAACCCCTTTATCAACGCCGGCGCCCTGGTGATCTGCGACATCAATCAGTCGCGCTTCGCCGCCCCGGCGCAGTCGCTGCGTGACCTCGCCCGGCGCCTGAGCGGCAACCCGCACGTGGTCTCCGACGAGCTGGTGGCCCGCTCGGAATACCAGCACCGCGCGCGCAACGCGGCCATGGCCTACCTGATGCAGTCCTTCGGCAACTTCCATAACGAGGTCGAGGAGGTGCTGCGCAGCTACTTCCACCATTGCGCCCTGCGCATGAGCTGCGCCGACCTGGCCCGGGCCTTCAGCTTCCTGGCCAACCAGGGCCGCTGCCGGCACAGTGGCGAGCAAGTGCTGAGCCCACGCCAGGTCAAGCAGGTCAACGCGATCATGGCCACCAGCGGCCTGTACGACGAGGCCGGCAACTTCGCCTACCGGGTCGGCCTGCCGGGCAAGAGCGGGGTGGGCGGCGGCATAGTCGCGGTGGTGCCGGGGCGCTTCACCGTGTGCGTGTGGTCGCCGGAGCTCAACCCGTCCGGCAACTCGCTGGCCGGGATGGCCGCGCTGGAGAAACTCTCCGGCAGGATCGGCTGGTCGATTTTTTGATTTGGCGTAAGGCGGTTCGATGAGCTCCTAGGGTTTCTGCTCAGTCATCCGCTTCGTATTTATCCAGCGTATCGCTGGTGATCTGCCGGCCCAGCTGAATCAGCTCCGGCGCCTTGTAGAACTCGAAGAAACTACAGACCCGCTTGGGCACGTTGATCAGGATATCCGGCGGGTAGCCGGCGATCTTGTATTGCGCCAAGGAGGTCTGCATCACCTCGAAACTTTGGTTGATCAGCTCCAGCAGCGACGCCGGGCCGTTGGTGTCGGCCACCCGCGAACCGCTGGCGGACTTGGGCGTGCCGCTGGCTTGCACTGCGCGCCGTTCGCCGAGCCAGGGGTTATGGCTGGCCGTACTGGCGAGTAGGGCCTGCTCTTGCGGCAGCAAAAGCTCCTCGCCATTGCCTTCGGTTTTGCGCAGGAAGGGCAGGCGCGCGCCGAGCGAGCCCATCAGCAGGTCTATGCGGCTCTTGATCGCCGGCGGCCGCTCGATGACCGGCAGTTGGTATTGCTTCTGGTTGGTCGAGTTGAGGTTGACCGCGATGATCAGGTCGCAATGGCTGGAGACGACCGGGATGATCGGCAAGGGATTAAGCAGGCTGCCGTCGACCAGCATGCGCTTGCCTTGGATGACTGGCGTGAACAAGCTTGGAATCGCCGCCGAGGCACGCATGGCCTGATGCAGGCAGCCTTCCTGGAACCAGATTTCCTGCTGGTTGGTCAGGTCGGTGGCGACGGCGGTGTAGGGAATCCGCAGGTCTTCGATATTGATCTCGCCGACTATCTCGCGAATCTTGCCAAACACCTTCTCGCCGCGGATGGCACCCAGGCGGAAGCTGACGTCGAGCAGGCGCAGCACATCCAGGTAGTCCAGGCTCTCGATCCACTCGCGGTATTCTTTCAGCTTGCCGGTGGCATAGATCCCGCCGACCACTGCCCCCATCGAACAGCCGGCGATACAGGCGATGTCATAGCCGCGCCGCTCCAACTCTTCGATCGCGCCGATATGCGCGTAACCGCGCGCGCCCCCAGAACCCAGAACTAGGGCTACTCGTTTGCTCATGGCTGATCCCCCGTAATGCTGTGTCTTAGACCATACGCGTGCCCTCCGGCTGCGCCAAGGTGGCCAGGTTAAAAACGGCGGTCAGCCGTCGTCAGTCAACAGCGCCCCCTTGCGTCAGCCGATTCGTTGGCCGCGGGTTAACCAACGCTTGCCGGTTGCGTGACGAACTGCACTTTTCCGGTTCCGCGTCGTCCTACTGACAGACTAGACTCTTGCCGTTTTCCCTTTTCGAGGAGCGTTGTTGATGAAAGCTTGGATCTGCTTACCCCTGATGGTCTTGGCACTGGCCGGTTGCGCCGGTAAAACGGCTTACCGTGATAGCTGTGGTAGTCAACTGGATACCGCCTGGCGGGAACTGGATCTGGCCAAGGCCGAGGGTTTTGCCGGCACCGTGAGCTATTCCAAAGCCCTTTCGCTGCTCACTGCGGCGAAGACCCAGCAGCAGTTCGAAGCCTTTGAAGGCTGCGCGGCTAAAGCGCAGAAGGCCCGCTTCTACATCCGTGAGTCGCGTGCCGGGCGCTGAGGGTGCTGGCGGGAGCCGCCCTGATCGGCTTGCTGCGGGCCTGATCAGGGCGTTGTAGGTATTTACGCTGGTAAAGCGGGCGGCTCGGCGTTTAGCTATGCGGCTGGCAGATAAAGAGAGGTGTTGATGCAACTCGATTTCGCAACCTTGACCCCGTTGGAGGTTTACCGTTGGCTGGCCTCGACCGTCACGCCGCGGCCCATCGCCTGGGTGTCCACCCTGGCGAAAGACGGCGTGAGCAATCTGGCACCGTTCAGCTTCTTCCAGGTCATCAGCGATGAGCCGCCGACCCTGCTGGTCAATGTCGGTGCGCATGACGACGGCGGCCTCAAGGACACCCTGCGCAACGTGCAGGACACCGGCGAGTTGGTGATCCAGCTGGTCTCGGCCGCGCAGGCGGCGGCGATGAATGCCTCGGCGGCACAGCTGGCGCATGGCGTCAGCGAGTTCGAGCACTGTGGCATCGCCACTCTGCCAGCCAGCCGGGTCAAGCCACCACGGGTGGCCGGCGCGGCGGTGGCGTTCGAGTGTGCGCTGGCCGAGGTGCAACCGTACCCACGGGATAACCCCAACTGTTACCTGATCTTCGCCCGTGTGCTGTTGGCGCATATCGATGATCGGGTTCTGGATGGTCACGGCCGGATCGATCCGCAGAAGCTGGATCTGGTCGGGCGTCTGGGTGGCAGCCGTTACTGCACGACCCGCGATCGTTTCGATATGGCCCGCCCGGGCTAGGCCGGGCCAAACCGAGGCGCGGGGGAGAGGGCGGCTCTAGCATGTAGGCTGGGTTTCGCCAAAAACGGCTCTACCCAGCCTACGGATACCCTGAGAGCTAACGAATCAACCGCTCAGTCCACTAGTTTCAGTGTTTCGTCACTCTATAAGGTTGCTGGCGCTTTGCCGCTGGTCGGCGCACCGGTAGCATCGTGTGTCTGTTTAAAAGGAGTGACGCATGCACACGAAACTGACTGCCTGTCTGCACGCGGTGAATCAGGTGCTGCTGGGCAAGGAGCCCCAGGTGCGGCTGGCGCTGGCTTGCCTGCTGGCGCGCGGGCATCTGTTGATCGAAGACCTGCCGGGTATGGGCAAGACCACCCTCAGTCATGCGCTGGCCAAGGTGCTGGGTTTGAGCTTCCAGCGTATCCAGTTCACGTCCGATCTGTTGCCCGGCGACATCCTCGGCACCTCGGTGTTCGACAAGGACACCGGGCAGTTCGTCTTCCATGCCGGCCCGATCTTCGCCGAGCTGGTGCTGGCCGATGAGATCAACCGTGCCACGCCGAAGAGCCAAAGTGCTTTGTTAGAGGCGATGGAGGAGGGGCAGGTGACCATCGAGGGCGCAACCCGCCCGTTGCCGGAACCCTTCTTTGTCATCGCCACGCAGAACCCGGTCAGCCAGGGCGGCACTTTCGCCTTGCCGGAGTCGCAGCTCGATCGCTTTCTGATGCGCCTGTCCCTCGGTTACCCCGCCAAGGCGGCAGAAAAAGCCCTGTTGCTGGGGGAGGCGCGCCGCGAGCTGTTGCCGCGCCTTGCGGCGATTCTCAGCCATGTCGAACTGGCGGCGCTGCAGGCCGAAGTACCGAAAGTCCGCGCCAGCGATGCGCTGGTGGACTACGTGCTGCGTTTGGTGGAAGCCACCCGCACTCAGCCGCAGTTCGCCTGGGGCTTATCGCCGCGCGCCAGTTTGGCCTTGCTGGCGGCGGCCCGCGCCTGGGCCTTCCTGGCGGAGCGCGAGTATGTGATTCCAGAGGATGTGCAAGCGGTGCTGCCGTCCGTGGTCAGCCATCGGCTGCGTGAGCGGGCCGACCCGGCGGGGCATGGTGGCGGCGCGTTAGTCCAGTGGCTGCTGCGCGAGGTGCCGGCGCTTTGAGGGCACGGCTGAAAAGCCGCTGGCAGCGCTGGTTGCTGCGGCGGATTCCGCCGGCGGCCAGCGTGCAATTGACCCAGCGGCGGATCTTCATCATTCCGACCCGCATCGGTGCCGCGTTCGGTTTGGCCTTGGGCCTGATGCTGCTGGCCGCGATCAATTACCAGAACAGCCTGGCCTATGGTCTGACCTTTCTGTTGGCCTCGGTCTTTATCGTCGCCATTCTGCATACCTACCGCAATCTGGCCGGGCTGACGCTGCACGCCGCGGGTGGCGCTGCGCTGTTTGTCGGTGAGCTGGCGCGTTTTCGCGTGCGTCTGGCCAGTCGCGGCCGCGCGCACCAGGCGATCGCCCTGGGCTGGCCGCCGGCTGCGCTACAGGTGCTGGATGTGGCGCCAGAGGGCGTCAGCGAGTGCGAACTGAGCCTGCCGGCCCTGCGCCGTGGCTGGCTGCGGCCGGGGCGCTTGCGGGTGGAGAGTCGCTTCCCCTTGAGCATCTTGGTGGCCTGGAGTTGGGTCGATCTGGATCAGGCGCTGCTGGTCTATCCACGCCCGCTCGCGGGTGAATTGCCACTGGCCGCCGGTGCCCGCGAGGACGATGAGGATGACGGTGCGCGAACCCTCGGGCTTGGCGCGGATGACTTCCAAGGCTTGAAAAGCTACCAGCCCGGCGACTCCAAGCGGCGTTTGTACTGGAAGGCCTATTCCCGCGGGCAGGGTTTGCTGGTCAAAGATTTTGCGGCGCTGGCCGGGCGCGAGCTGTGGCTGGACTTCGCCGCGCTGGAGGGTGACGTGGAGGCGCGCCTGTCGCTGCTGTGCCACTGGGTCTTGCACCTGTCGGAGCGCCAGCAGCCCTTCGCGCTCAGTCTGCCCGGCAGCGTGCTGGCGCCGGACAGCGGTGAGAACCATCGCGAAGCCTGCCTGCGCGCCTTGGCGCTATTCGGCGAGCCGCCCCTGACGCTGCCCTCAGCCGGGCGGAGAGGGGAAGTCGGCAGGGTCTTCGACCGGCGGTTGGGGCAGCCATGAGCGCGGCCCAACCGATTCCCCGGATCAGCCTGACCTGGCTGCTGGTGGCCCAGGCGTTGGTGATCATCCCGCATCTGGCGCATCTGCCGCTGTGGATCATCGGCTTGTGGCTGGGCTGTGCGGCCTGGCGCATCCAGATCTTCCGCATGCGTGCGGGTTACCCGAACGGCTGGGCCAAGGCTGGGCTGGCGCTGGGCGCCGGCTGCGGGGTGTTACTCTCGCGCGGCAGCCTGCTTGGCCTGGAGGCCGGGGTGGTGCTGTTGATCGCCGCCTTCATCCTCAAGCTGGTGGAAATGCGCACGCGCCGCGATGCGCTGGTGCTGATCCTGCTCGGCTTTTTCGCGGTGGTTACCGCCTACCTATTCGATGACAGCCTGCTCGCCGCGCTGTTCAGCCTATTGCCGGTCACTGCGCTGCTGGCGGCGCTGATCGGCCTGCAACAAAGCGCGCTCGCCATGCACCCTTGGCCGACCTTGCGCCTGGCGGCTGGCTTACTCCTGCAAGCCTTGCCGTTGATGGTGCTGCTCTTTGTGTTCTTCCCCCGACTGGGGCCGCTGTGGTCGCTGCCGGGGCCGAGGGATCAGGGCGTCAGCGGGCTTTCCGACAGCATGGCGCCGAGCGATATTGCCGAGCTGAGCCGCTCCGCCGAGTTGGCTTTTCGCGCCAGCTTCGATGGCCCAGTGCCGCCGCGCAACCAGCTGTACTGGCGCGCCCTGACCCTGGAACGCTTCGATGGTCGGCGCTGGTCGCAGGCCGCCGGCGCGCAGTCAGCCGCTTCACCGGCCTGGGAGCAACGCGGCGAGCCGCTGAGTTACAGCATCATCATGCAGCCCAGCGCGCGGCCCTGGTTGTTCAGCCTCGATGTGGCGACCACGGATTTAGCCCAGACCCGGCAGATGAGTGATTTCCGCCTGGAGCGGCAACAGCCGGTGGAGCAGACCTTGCTCTACCGGGTGACTTCCTGGCCGCAGGCCCTGCGCGAGCCCGCAGACTCCAGCACTGCTTTGCGCCGCGCCTTGCAGTTACCGGCGCAGGGTGACCCGCGCAGCCGGGCCTGGGCGCTGGAACTGAAGCGCCAATACCCGCAGCCGCAGGCGTTGGTGCAGGCGCTGCTGGGGCATTTCAACCGCGAGCCCTACGCTTACACCCTGCGGCCCCCGCCGGTTGGGGCCGACAGCATCGACGAGTTTCTGTTTCGCACCCGCAGTGGTTTCTGCGCGCATTACGCCGGGGCCATGACCTTCGTCCTGCGCGCGGCCGGCATACCGGCGCGGGTGGTGGCGGGTTATCAGGGTGGCGAGCTGAGTGCTACGGGCAATTACCTGCAGGTGCGGCAATTCGATGCCCATGCCTGGGTCGAATACTGGTTGCCGGAACAGGGCTGGGTCAGTGTCGATCCGACCTTTCAGGTGGCGCCGGAGCGGATCGAGCAGGGGCTGGAGCAGGCCATTGCCGGGGAGCAGAGTTTTCTCGAAGGCTCGCCGTTGTCGCTGCTGCGTTATCGCAATATCAGTTGGCTGAACCAGCTACGAATGGGCTGGGATAACCTCAATTACGGCTGGCAGCGCCGGGTGTTGGGCTATCAGGGCGAGCAGCAGCTGCAGCTGTTGCAGCACTGGTTTGGCCGCTTGGATGCGCGCGATCTGGTGCTTGCGCTGGTGGGCGGTGGCGGGCTGCTGCTGGGCTTGCTGGCGCTAGCGCTGTTCAAACCCTGGCGTCCTGAGCAGGATCTGCAGCAGCGCCTGTATCGGCACTTCGAGCGCTTGCTCGCGCGGCATGGCTTGCACCGCACTACGGGCGAGGGCGCGCGGGCCTTTGCCGAGCGCGCGGGGCAAGTCATGCCGGCGCAGGCCGAGCAGATTCGGGCGTTTGCCGCCGCTTTCGAGGCACAGCGCTATGCCGGTCGGAGCGCTGAGCCAGCCGAACTGCGGCAACGATTGGCGCAACTGCGCCGCGCCTTGCCCTGGCGCCTGACCCGCGCCGAACGCTGAACTTGCGACTATCGGTCACTTGCCGGTGGCGAGTGACCGATTAAGCTAAAAACTTCTTACTCAAGGACGCGTGCCATGGCCGGATTTGTCGATGCCTTGATTGCCCAGGTGTTGCGGTTGGCGATCAACTTGCAGGCCTGCCGTGCACGCTTGGGCGCGCGCACCGATGGCGAGGTGTTGCACGATCTGCGTATCGCCCTGCGTAAGTTACGCAGCCTGCTACGACCCTTGCGCGGGCTGCTCGAGAACGACCCCCTGGAACCGGCTGCCGCTGCACTGGGGCAGTTAAGCGGCCCGCTGCGGGATACTGAGGTGCTGTTGGCCGAGCTACAGGCGCATGCCGTATCGAGTCAGCTAGACGCGCGCCGCCAGGCGTTGGATGCCGGCTACACGGCATTGTTGGCCAGCGCCGAGTTGCAGCAGCTGTTTCGGGCGTTGGATGTCTGGCCGGAGCTTTTTCGTCAGGCCCAGGCGGACGCTGCGTTGCGTGGTTTAGCGAGGCGTGTGCAGCGCTATCTGGCCCGCCAACGCCGCCGTTTAGGCGCCGCGTTGCGCGCACCTGACCACGACCTGCATCGCACGCGCCTGCTGATCAAACGCATGCGTTATGGCGCCGAGGCTTACCCGCAACAGGCGGCCGTCTCATCCCTGGCGGCCCTGGCCTTGAAGGCGGCGCAGACGGCGCTGGGCGATTGGCACGATCATCTGCAATGGTTGGCGCGGGCCGAGCGTGAGCCTGATCTGGCGCCGCGGGTGGCAGAGTGGCGCCAGGCGCTGGCCGCCGCCGAACAACTGGCGGATCGGGCGCTGTTGCCGTTGCAGAAGTACTTCCCCGGCCGTTGACACAGCGCGGCTTACCGGGTTGCCCATTTCCCCCGTTGAATTGGCCTAACCGGCACTTTAACTGGCTACCGCCGGGTGTGGCCTATCCCCTAAGATCGCGGACGCATTTTTGTTTTGAGGCAAGCATGACCTTTTCCGAGTTGCTTAGAGCCGTTCGCGACAATCCCCAGTCCGTCGTGGTGCCGAGTCAGTGGGGCCAGGGCCGCGCGAGTTTTGGTGGGGTGGCGGCGATGTTGGTGTACGAAGCCATGCGTGCGCAGGTGCCGACAGGGCGCCCGGTCCGTTCGTTGGCGGTCACCTTTGTCGGGCCACTAGCCGTCGATACGCCGGTGAGCCTTGAGGTGGAGGTGCTGCGCGAAGGCAAGGCGGTCAGTCAGGTGCTCGGTCGCGCCGTGCAGAACGGCCAAGTCGTGACCTTGGTGCAGGGCAGTTTCGGCGCCTCCCGCGATTCGGCAATCGACGTCGCGGCCGAACCCGCACCGCTGATCAAACCCGTCGAAGAATGCCAGGAACTGCCCTATATCAAGGGCGTGACCCCGGAGTTCACCCGTTACCTGGCGATGCGCTGGGGTATTGGCGGCATGCCGTTCACCAATAACCCGGCGCGGGAAATGGGTGGCTGGGTGCGCTTACGCGGTGAGAGCGAAGCCGAGGTGGTCGAGGAAGCTCATCTTCTTGCACTGGTCGATGCCTGGCCGCCTGCGGTATTGCCGCACCTGCGCGCCCCGGCGCCTGGCAGTTCGTTGACCTGGACCATCGAGTTCATGCAGCCGACGCCGAAGTTGAGCACCTTCGATTGGTGCCTGTACCGCGCGCAGATCGAGCATGCCCGGGATGGCTATGGCCATATCGCCGCCGCGCTGTGGACAGCGGATGGCGAGCTGATCGCGCTCAGTCGGCAGACGGTGACGGTGTTCGGCTGAGCTGGATCTTACTGCACCGCACTTACCGCACTTACCGCACTTAATGCCGTTGGCGGGTTTTCCAGGCCCGCCACCAGCCGCCGTTGAGGACAAAGCGCGGGAAGGTGAAGAACTGCTCGAGCAACAGCCGCTGTACGGCATCGGTCGTGTCGCTGAACGGCGCCTGGGCCTTGGCCTCCAGGCGGTGTCCATGCTCCTGCAGCGCGAGGGCGGCGAGCAGGCCGATCACGCCCAGGATCAGCGGCAGCACGCGGAGCTGGAAGAGGGCGGACAGCAGCATCAGGCTGGCGAGGATAAACAGCGGCACGGCAATTAGGTGCACGATCAGGTTGATCGGGTTGCGGTGGGTGGCGGCGTAGCCGCGCCATTGCCAGGTCAGCAGGTTGGGGCGGTGTCTGCCCATGATGCAATCCTCGGAAGCTTTGCAGAGAGTCTAGGCGGCTGTTGAGGTTTGCGCGGGTGCCTGGCCTATGGCTGGCCCGGTCAGGCAGGGGGCTAAATTTCGTGCCGGCTCAAGGGTCCGCTGGGGGCGGTTACAGCCTAGGCGTCGGCGATCTCGGGCAGGGCGAAGAAGGCGCGGGCGCAAGCGGTCGTGTGCTCGGCCAACTGTCCTGGGCTTTCCCCGCGGTGGCGGGCGATTTCGTGCAGCACCTCGAGCAGAAAGGCCGGCTCGTTGCGCCCGTTCTTCGGTTTCGGCCGCAGGCTGCGGGGCAGCAGGAAGGGTGCGTCGCTTTCCAGCATCAGCCGCCCTGCGGGAATTTCCCGCATCAATGGATGCAGATGAGTGCCACGGCGCTCGTCGCAGATCCAGCCCGTGATGCCGATATGCAGATCCAAATCGAGATAGTTGAACAGCGCGCGTTTCTCGCCGGTAAAACAATGCACCACCGCTGCCGGTAGACGATCACGGTAGTCGCGCAGAATCTCGAGCAGGCGCTGGTCGGCCTCGCGTTCGTGCAGGAACACCGGGAGTTGCAGTTCCACGGCCAGCGCCAGTTGCTCTTCCAGGGCCTTTTCCTGTTGCGGGCGTGGCGAGAAATCGCGATTGAAGTCCAGCCCGCATTCGCCGACGGCACGCACTTCTGGCTCCTGGAGCAAGGCGCTTAACTGGCTCGCGCTAGCGCTGTTCCAACTGCTGGCGTCATGCGGATGAATGCCGGCGGTGCAGAACAGCCGGGTGCCGGTTTCATCCCCTTGGCGGCAGAGTGCAAGGGCCTGTTCGCTGCCTTCCAGGCTGGTGCCAGTCAGCACCAACTGAGCAACGCCTGCTGCGTAGGCGCGAGCGAGGACGGCTTCATGCTTCTGCGCGAAGCTGGCGTGGGTCAGATTGACGCCGATGTCGATGAGTTGCATGGTGCTACCTCAGTGCTGAGCGGTGCAGCATAACAGAGCTATTTTTTTATCTATAAAATCAATGGTTACATGAACTTAGCGTTTGTTATTAATGTCGAATACATACTGAGGCTGGCATCTAGAGGCGCGCTATGCGAACCTCCGCGCCCCGCGCGCGCCGGGAAGCTTGTTTCCGGGTGCAGTGCTCTCAGGCGGTCAGGTTGGCTGAGCCTGATCCTCTTCTGGAGACTCGATGACGCGACCGCTGCTGCTTCTGTTCTGCCTGCTGGCGCTGCTGCCGTTACCGGCGGCTGCGCGCCTGGCTGGGCCGCCGGAAGGCTGGCAGCAGCCGAGTGCTGCCCACGACCTGGGGCAGATTCGCAGCAGTGGGGTATTGCGCGTATTGGTCAACCAGAGCCGCAATAGCTCCGGCGAGGTCAAGGGGCAGGCGATTGGCGTCGAATATCACCGCCTGCGAGCTTTCGAGCAATACCTCAATCGCAACGCTGGTGATGGCCGCCGCCTGACCCTGAAAATCATCCCGAAAGCCAAAGACCAGTTGCTTGGCGCTCTGCAGCGTAGCGAAGGCGATCTGGTTGTCCCTGGCGAATTGCTCAGCGCTCGCAGTGGCCAGGATGTCAGCCCGAGTGTGGCGATTCGCACTGATGTGCCCCTGGTCTTGGTCGGCCGTCAGGGCGATCGGCGTTACCAGCGTCTGGAGCAACTGGCGGGCCGCAGCCTGGCGTTGCCGGCGGGCAGTGCCGCCGCCGAGGCGCTGCGTGCGGTTAACCAGAAGCTGGCGCAACGCAAACTGCCGCCCATAGTGGTCGAGTGGGTTGACCCCAGTCTGGCGGTAGAGGATGTGCTGGAGATGGTGCAGGCCGGCATCTTCAGCCTGACGGCGGTGGAGCAGCCGATTGCCGAGCGATGGCTTAAGGTCATGCCGAAGTTGCGCATCGAGCGTCATCTGGTGCTGGCTAACGCGGGTGATATCAACTGGTTCGTGCGCCGTGATGCGCCCATGTTGCTCGCCAGCATCAACGGTTTTCTCAAGACCTATCGCCACCCAACGGATCAAGACGCGGTGTTCCAGCGTGTCTATCGCCGCCTGTACAAGGTGCATTATCCGTTGGCACGGGCCGATCGACAGCGCTTGGAAAAAGTCCGCCCGGTGTTGCAGCGCTATGCCGCGCAGCATGACTTCGATTGGCTGACGCTGGCCGCGCTGGCCTTCAAGGAGTCGACGATGAACCCGGCGGCGCGTGGTGCCGGTGGCGCAACAGGGCTGATGCAAATCACCCCGGCGGCGGCGCGCAGCGTTGGGGTCAGTAATGTGCAGGTGCTGGACGGCAATGTGCAGGCTAGTACCAAGTACCTGGCAAAGCTGCGCCGTAGTTTTTTCAACAGCGCCCAGATCAACGAGCGTGAGCGCATGGCCTTTGTCCTCGCCGCTTACAACCTGGGCCCGCAGCGCGTGCAAGGTTTTCGGGCGGAGGCGCGCCGCCGCGGTCTGAACCCTAATCAGTGGTTCTTCCAGGTCGAGCGTATTGCCATGGAGCAGGTGGGGATGGGCGTCGCCAGTTACGTCAACGCGGTGAACAAGTACTACCTGGCCTATGACCGTGAGCGTTATCGACTGGAGCCGCAGGGCCGGGTAGCGAGTTTGCGAAAGTGATCAAATTATTCAATGCTGATTAACGATAATTTGCGATTTTAATATCGAAAATATCTTCTAAACTGTCGTCCAACAACCCCCCTCAAGCAAAAGGACAGCAGCAATGAATAACCTGATCAAATCCGTGCTTTCTAGCCATGCGGGTTACGGCATCACCCTTCTCCGCGTGGTCGCTGGCCTGACCTTCGCCGCGCATGGCGCGCAGAAATTGTTCGCCTGGTTTGGTGGTTATGGCCTGGTGGGCGTCGGCCAGTGGATGGAGAGCATCGGTATTACGCCCGGCTACCAGATGGCGTTGTTGGCCGGTAGTGCGGAGTTCTTCGGTGGCCTGGCGCTGGTGGTCGGTTTGTTGGTACGCCCGGCGGCACTGGCGCTGGTCGTGGCGATGTTGGTGGCGGTGTTGACTGTACATTGGGTCAACGGCTTCTTTATCACCGAGAATGGCTTTGAGTACGCGATGATCCTGGGGTTGATCAGTGCAGTACTGCTGATCGAAGGGGCTGGCAAGCTGTCGCTGGATCGCCGTATCGTCGGCTGAAGCTGAACCATCAGCGACAAACGAAAGCCCGCCTTGTGCGGGTTTTCGGCGTTTTAGGGTTTGCCCTGGTTGCGGGCGGCGGCGAGCTGTACGGCGGCATCCAGGCGCAGGCGTTCCTGTTCGTTGAACTGTTTCTCGGCCAGTTGGCGGATGGCTTGATCCTTATCCACAGGGCTCAGCCCTTGCTCGGCTTGGATCTTGGCTTTCGCGGCACTGTAGTTGGCCACACGCCGATGCCAACCCGCACGCTGCTGATCCAACGCTTCCAGTCGAGCGGTGGCCTCGGCGCCTACCAACTGCTGGCGCAGCGTGCGGATCTGCTCGGCACTGGCACCTTGCGCTTGCAGTTGTGCGCTCTGCGTGTGCAGTTCGTTTTGCAGTTGTGGCAGCAGGCTGTCCTGCAACTTCGCTGGCAGGCTTGCGCGCAGGCGATCCAGCGCGGCGCCTTTGGCGGCGGCATTCAGGCTGTGGTCATGGCTGATGGCCAGGCGTTGCAGGCTGAACTGGTTGTAGGCCTCTTCCTGGGCGAAAAACGCCTGATGCGCCTCGGGGCTGAACAGTCGTGCCCGTAGCGCCTGTACCACGGCTTCGCGCTGACGGATCGCGTCCAGGCTGCTCAATTGCGGCATGTCGCGCTCCAGCAGCACCAGTTCAGCTTTGTAGTTCAGGTACTGATCGAGCAGGGCCAGGGCCTGGCTCTCGGCTGGCTGCTCAAGCTGGCTGGCGATGTAGTCGTGCAGCCGTTTGACGCTGCTTGGCATTGATTCCTCGCCAATCGAGCTCAAGAAGTAATCGAAGATGTGCCGGATGTCCTCGCTGACCAGCAGGTTGCCGGCCGCGTCGAGATGAAAGCTGCCGTCGACCTGTGTGCCGCTGAAGGACGGCGGTAGCGCTTGTAGCGTGGCCGGCAAAGGTGCGGCCGGCAGGTTGCTTGGACTGGTCGAAGCTTGAGTGCTAGACGGCTCGGCCGCAGCGACTGGCACTGCTGTCGTGGCCACGTTGGTCGGTATCGCGCTCGGTTGCAGGTAGAGCATCAGCGCCACGCAGGCGCTAAAGGCAACAGGCAGAAGCAGCAAGAGTCTCTTCACGGGTACTACTCCTGTTCAGCCCGGGCGGCGAACAGCCGGGCCCAGCCGGGCCCCGCTGCCGGTGTTTAGAGGCCGACGTTTTTCAGGCGGTTAGCCTGCTGGCGGTAAACCGTGGTGGGGTCGGTCTCGAATAGGCTGGTCAGACCAAAGGCCTGGTTGACCTCGTCGAGGTGGTTCATCCGATAGTCGTCGCGGATCACCTGGCCCAGGTGCGAGCTGCAGCGGCCGACCAGACCGTCGTTGGCGGCGCCGTTGAAGGTCAGCGACGTGGCGCCGAGCAGCAGGTCGCTGGGATCCAGGAGGTTGGTCAGCGGGCTGGTACCGCCCCAGGAGTAGTAACGCACGCCATTGACGCTGTAAGCGCCTTCGCCACACTCACTGGTGGGGATGCCCTGCGGGAACTTGGCGTTGAACACGGCGGCGCCAGCACTGTTCAGTGACTCCAGCGTACCCAGCGCATTTTGTGGCGTGGTGCTGGAGCTGGAGGAGAAGAAATTGATCAGTCCGCCGAGGCCGTTGACTATCCCGCTCAACAGGGTCTCGCCTGCCGAGCCCGGCGGGACCTGGCGAATGAAGTCGGCGGCGGCCGAGCCCTTGTGCGGTGCGCCAACGCTGGTCGCGGAGGCGATCAGTTCGGGGCGCACGGCGGCGACATAACGGATGGTCGGGCCACCATGGCTATGGCCGATCAGATTGACCTTAGGCTGGCCACTGATCGCGACTATCTCTTCCACCTGGGCCAGCAGTTGTTCGCCGCGTGCTTCGGAGGTGTCGAGTTGGCTGACTTCGGTGATATAGACCTTGGCGCCATCGCTGCGCAGGGCTGAGGGAATGCCGTACCAGTAATCGATGCCGAGGATGCTGTCGAAACCCAGCATGCCGTGGGCGAGCACCACAGGGTATTTGGTTTGGGTATAGCCGGATGAGCCGAACCAGCCTGCTTCGGCTTGGCTTGAGATAAGCAAGCCAGAGGCGAGGCAGAGGGCGAGCAGGGTTTTATTGTTGTTCATGTGCGCTCTCGTAAGGGGGTGAATAAGGCGGGTAGCGCAATCCTTGCGAGCCGCACGCCCATCCAAGGGCGTGCACTTCAGCGCAGGGCACAGCGCACTATTCATGCCATGTTCAGGCAGCCGCAGGCAGCGGCTCTGGGGCGAGCTCTAGCGCGCGAAGGCTGAATTTTCAGGGGCGCTGCAAGCTGGTGCTGCTGTTACGTGGTGAAACGATAGCGCCGCCGCTTGGGAGTAATTGCCAGCGTTCCAGCAGCCGATAGTGCGTGCCACGGGCGGTGTTTTCCGAGGCGAACAAGGCAAACTCGCTCACTGGCCAATCGAAGGATGGGTTGGCATCGACCGTAAATAGGGGGCAGTGGCGAGCCAGGGTCAGGTGCGGGTGGAAGGGGCGGCTTTCCAGGTTGAAACCCGTGTTGAGCAAATCGGTGCGCAGCTGCTGGGTCAAGGTCAGCAGTGCGGCTGGCGTTTGGCTGGGCGCGAGATAGAGCAGGCCATTGCGCCAGCGGTGCAGCGACTCCAACGGCAGATTAAAGGCCGGAGCCTGCAGACTGGCGGCAAGCGCTTTCAGCTCGTCTATGCGTCCACGCGGCTGGCTACCGAGAAAGGCCAGGGTCAGATGGAGATTGCCTGCGGCAACCGGCCGGCCGTCCAGGTACAGGCTGTCACGCCAGGCGGTGATGGTGCGGGCCAACTCGGGCGGGCAGGCTAGGGCGAAGAACAAGCGCAGAGGGGGTGTGCTCATGGCTGACTGCTCCAAGGGGGCGTCTTGACAGTATTGCCTGTGCTTCTCTAGGATTCCGCCCCATGCGCCGATTTAAACAGCTACTTGCGGGGCGCCGAGCACCTTCCATGAAGGTTTCTCATAGAAGTCTTTCACCAAGGCTTCGAAATACCGCTAAAGCGCTGGTTCGGTGTCGCCTCTCACCGCTGCCTAGCGGAATTCTTGAGGCGGAGACACCACCGCATGAGCCGTCCTAAACCTCTCTGTCCTAGACCCCTGGTTCGTCTGGCCCCGATCACTTCTGGGTGGGTTCAACGCAATCCGAAAATCCTTCTCGGCGGCAATCACCAGCCGACCTTGCTGCGTTATCTCGATGGCTGGCCGAAACGCTGGGATGGATCACGCACCTTCCTGATTCAATTTGCCCGCGATGACGAGTCGCTGGCGCGCTTTGCAACCGACAGTTTCGACCTGGCGGTGGTGCAGGCGCCGACTGCCGAGCGTTTGCAGGAGGTCGTGCGGGAACTGGTGCGGGTGGCGCGGCAGGGGCTGATTACCCGGCGCTAAGCGCCGGCCTTGGCTTGCGCCGCCGAGCTTATCTGGCCGGCAAGCAAGACCGGCTGGGTTTAGCGGTAGTGGATCTCGACTATGTAGCAGGTCTTCTCGCCGGTCGGCGCCTGAACCCGTACCTCGGCATCCAGCGCTTTGCCGATCAGGGCGCGCGCCAGCGGTGAGTCGATGCTGATCAGGTGCTGTTTAAGGTCCAGCTCGTCCGGGCCAACGATGCGGTAGCACGCCTGCAGGCCCTCTTCATCTTCAATCGTGACCCAGGCGCCGAAATAGACCTTGTTCGGATCGGACGGGTGCTCGCTGACCACCTTGAGGTTTTCCAAGCGTTTGCTGAGAAAGCGCACGCGGCTGTCGATCTCCCGCAGCATCTTCTTGCCGTAAATGTACTCGGCGTTCTCCGAACGATCACCGAGCGCGGCGGCCTCGCTGACGGCCTGGGTGACCTGCGGCCGGCGTACATGCCACAGCTCGTGCAGTTCGGCGCGCATCTGTGCTTCGCCTTCGGGGGTGATCAGCGGGGTGCCAGCGGAACGCGGTGGGCGGTAACGGCTCATGGTGTTCGATTACTGAGAAGGGAGAGCGAGTTTAACAAGCTCAGCCCTCACGCAGCACTGTGAGTGGACTGGCGTTCAGCGCGCGACGGGTACCCAGTACGCCGGCGCCGCCGACGAGCAGGGCGCCGAGCAACGGCAGCAGCAACAACCAGGGATGCGGCTGCCAGGCCATGTCGAAAGCCAAGCGATAGAGCAGAAAACTCACCAATTCGCAGCCCAGCGCCGCTAGCACACCACTGGCGGCGCCGAGGACGCCAAACTCGGCACGCCGCGCCTTGATCAGCAGCTCGCGCTCGGCACCAATGGCCCGCAACAGCGCGCCTTGGCGAATCCGCTCATCCAGCGTCGCTTGCAGGCCGGCGAAGAGCACCGCAAGGCCGGCGGCCAGCACAAACAGCAGCACATACTCCACCGCCAGAGTGACCTGGGCGAGGATGCTGCGTAGCTGCGCCAGCAGTGCTTCGACCTGCAGCAGCGTGACGGCCGGGAAGGCGCGGGCCAGCTCGACCAATTGCCGCTCGTGCTGCGGCGGCAGATAGAAGCTGGTCAGGTAGGTAACGGGTAGATCCTGCAAGGTGCCAGGCTCGAAGACCATATAGAAGTTAGGTTGGAAACTGTCCCAGTCGACGTCGCGCAGGCTGGTGACTTGGGCATCACGCTCGAGCCCACCGATGCTGAAGCTCAGGCGGTCGCCGAGTTTCAGTTGCAGGCTTGCGGCGAGCTTGGCCTCGACTGAAACGCCGGGTAACGCGCTGGCGTGAGCACGGCTCCACCAGCCGCCGGCGCTCAGGCGGTTGCCTTGCGGCAACTCGGCAGCCCAGGTGAGGCTGAGGTCGCGGCGGATGGCGCGGTCGCCGGTCGAGTCCTTGCTCACCACCTGCTTGACGGGCTCACCATTGATGGCCACCAAGCGTCCTGGCGCCACCGGATAGAGCGCTGCGGGATGTGGCGAGAGCACGGCTAGGCGTGCGGCGAAGGCGTCCTTCTCGGCTGGCAGCACATTCAAGGCAAAATGATTGGGCGCCTCTTTCGGCAGTTGATCTTGCCAGCTATCCAGCAGTTCGCCGCGCAGTAGCGCGATCAGCGCCATGGCCAGCAAGATCAGGCCGAATGCCAGGGCCTGCCCGGCGGCTGCCAGTGGGTGGCGCAGCAACTGACCGAGGCCCAGGCGCAGAGGTAGCGACGCGCGGGCCAGTAAACGCCGCAGGCCTTGCAGGGCGAAGACGAGCAGGCTTGCGAGCAGTAGAGCGGCAATCAGGCCGCCGCCGAGTAGGGCCAGGGTCAGTTTCAGATCCAGGCTCAGACGCCACATGATCAGGGTGAGTGCCAGCAGGGCGGCGCCGTAGACCAGCCAGGAGCTCGGCGGCACCGGGAGCAGATCGCGCCGCAGTACCCGCAGCGGCGGTACGCGCCCAAGGGCGGCCAGCGGCGGTAAGGCAAACCCTGCCAGGGCAACCAGGCCCGTGGCAATCCCGGCCAAGGCCGGGAACAGGCCGCCGGCCGGTATCTCGGCGGGCAGCAGGCCGTGTAGTAAGTAAAACAGCCCCTGTTGCGCCAGCCAGCCGAGCAGGGCACCTAGGCTGCTGGCGGCTAAACCGAGCATGGCCAGTTGCAGGCTGTAGAGACTCAAGGCTTCGCTGCGCGACAGGCCCAGGCAGCGCAGCAGGGCGCTGGCGTCAAAGCGCCGGGCGGCGAAGCGTGCCGCGCAGAGCGCCACCGCGACACCGGCGAGCAGCACCGCCGCCAAGCTGGCGAGGTTCAGGTAACGCTCGGCACGACCGAGGGCCCCGCCGATCTGCCGGTTGCCATCGCGCGCATCCTCCAATTGCTGGTGTGCGGCGAGTGCGGGCTTGATCGCCTTGCGGTAGCCGGTGAGCGCGTCGGCTGTACCGCGCCATAACTCGCGGTAACGCACACGGCTGCCGGGCTGCACGATGCCGGTGGCGGCGAGGTCGTCGAGGTTCATCAGTAGCCGGGGCGTCAGGCTATAAAAGTCGCCCGCGCGATCGGGTTCATAGGTGAGCACACGACTGAGCCGCAACGTCTTGGCACCAATCTCGATGCTATCGCCGATTTTAAGGTTCAAGGCGGCCAGCAGGCGTGGCTCGGCCCAGGCTTCGCCAGGCTGCGGGCCGCCGCCGACGGTTTCTGCCTGGTAAGGTGCGGCGGCGCTTTTCAACTCGCCGCGCAGCGGGTAGGCGCTGTCGGCGGCCTTGACGCTGGCCAGTTGGATGGCCGCGTCGGTGGCGATGACGCTGGAAAACTCCACCACCTGTGCGTGTTGCAAACTCAGCCGTTGGCCCGCGGCAATTTGTTCGGCGCTAGCCGGCGAGCTACCGCTGAGCAGCAAGTCCGCGCCGAGGAACTCGGTGGCGCGCAACAGCATGGCGCCATTCAGGCGGGCACTGAAATAGCCAATGGCGGTGCTGGCGGCGACGGCGACGAGCAAGGCAAAGAACAGCACGCGCAACTCGCCGGCGCGGGCATCGCGCAGCAACTGGCGCAGTGCCAGGGCGAGCAGGCGGGCGAAGGGCAAACGCGCCATCAGGGCTCCACGCGGTCGACGAGATGACCGCCCTCGAGGCGGATCAGGCGCTGACAGCGATGGGCCAGGCGCTCGTCATGGGTGACCAGAATCAAGGTGGCACCGCGTTCCTGGTTCAACTCGAACAACAGGTCGCTGATGCGCTCACCGGTGTGGCTGTCGAGGTTGCCGGTGGGTTCGTCGGCAAACAGCACATCCGGTTCGGCGGCGAAGGCACGGGCGATGGCCACCCGTTGTTGTTCGCCACCGGAGAGCTGGCGCGGTGAATGGCTCAGGCGCTGCCCGAGACCAACTCGCTCGAGTAGACTGCGCGCCCGCTCGCGGGCATCCCGGCGACCTTCCAGCTCCAGCGGTAGCATGACGTTTTCCAGTGCATTGAGGCTGTCCAACAACTGAAAAGACTGGAAGACAAAACCAACATGTTCCGCGCGCACTCGCGCCCGCTGGTCTTCATTCAGCGTGCCCAGGCTGTGGCCTGCCAGGGTGACCGCACCGGCGCTAGGCAGGTCCAGGCCGGCGAGGAGGCCGAGCAGGGTGGATTTACCCGAGCCGGAGGTGCCGACAATCGCCAGGCTATCGCCGCGCATGAGATCAAGTGACAGGTCGTGCAGGATGGTCAACTCGCCTTCCGCGCTGGGAACCACTTTGCTAAGGTTCCGCGCAGAGAGAATGCTTGCGCTCATGGAGAATCCGATGCGTACGTGGTGGGTAAGTAGTGCCCTGATGCTGTTGCTGTGGGCTCAAGGGGCTGCGGCGGACACCGTGCTGGTCGTTGGCGATAGTATCAGCGCCGCTTTGGGCCTGGAAACCAGCCAAGGCTGGGTAGCCTTGCTGCAAAAGCGCTTGGTAGAGGATGGTTTCGAGCAGAATGTGGTGAATGCTTCGATCAGTGGCGACACCAGTGCGGGTGGCTTGGCGCGCCTGCCGGCGCTGCTTACAGAGCATCGCCCGAGCGTGGTGATTATCGAGTTGGGCGGCAACGATGGACTGCGCGGCCAGCCCCCAGCGCAATTGCAACAGAATCTTGCGGCGATGATCGATGACTCCCGCGCCCAAGGGGCTCGGGTGCTGCTGCTGGGCATGCGGCTGCCACCGAATTACGGCGAGCGTTACAACAAGGCGTTTGCCCAGGTGTTCACCACGCTGGCTGAGGAGAAGCAGGTGCCGCTCGTGCCGTTTTTCCTTGAGGGGGTGGGTGGCGTACCGGAACTGATGCAGGGGGACGGCATTCATCCTGCGGCGAGTGCACAGCCGAGGTTGCTGGACAACCTCTGGCCAGCCCTGAAACCCTTACTCTGAGGCTTTTCCGCAAGCCGCCTTTCGGCTAAGGTGGCGGCCCCGCTCAGGAGCCCTCAATGCCGCGTCCCGCCTGGTCTTTGCACGCCTATCAACTGATCGAGCCGGACGAGCAGCTTGATCTGTTCGCCTGCCGTGAAGTGCGCTTGCATTTGGTCGCTCGCCAGCTTGAGTTGAGCGGTTTTGCCGATCGCACGCTGTGTGGCGGGTTGCTGCCGGCGCAGCCGCGCTGGTTGGACGTGGAAAGGCCGATGCTGCGCGATAAACGCCTGTGTTCGGCCTGCTATGCCACCCTGCAAGCGCAGCGTGGCGGCGAACGGCCGGTCTGGCCGGGTGTCTGAACCCTCCCGGCAACTCAAGTGCCAGTGTACAATTGCGTTCTCTCTAATTAGCTAATTACGCCAAGGATTTCCGGATGTTGTCGTGCGCTCCTGCCGTCGCCCGTTCCCTGTCTCTCGCCGCGCTGTTCTCGGTCGGCCCAGTTGCAGCTCTGGAACTGCCTTTGCCGCCGCCGGGCGAAGATATCGTCGGCCAAGTGCAGGTGATTAAAGCCAAGTACGAAGATACTTTTGCCGATATCGGTGTGGCTAACGATCTGGGCTACTTGGAAATGGTCGCAGCCAACCCAGGCGTTGATCCTTGGCTGCCGGGTGAGGGCACCGAGATCATCTTGCCGACGCGTTTCGTGCTGCCGCCTGGCCCGCGCGAAGGCATAGTGATCAATCTGGCGGAATACCGTTTGTACTACTTCCCGCAAGGGCAGAACGTCGTGCACACCTACCCCTTGGGGATCGGTCGTGAAGGCTGGGGCTCGCCCATCGCGGCCACCACTATCACGGGAAAAACACCGAACCCGGCGTGGTATCCGCCAAAGTCGATTCGTGAAGAGCACGCGGCGGATGGTGACCCATTGCCAACAGTTGTGCCGCCAGGGCCGGACAATCCGCTGGGTCCGTTCAAGTTCACCCTCGGTGTGCCGGGTTACTTGATCCATGGTTCGAACAAGAAATTCGGCATCGGCATGCGCGTCAGTCACGGGTGCTTCCGTATGCTCAACCAGAATGTGCTGGAACTTTCCAGCATGGCCCCGGTGGGGACCAAGGTGCGCATCCTTAACGATCCCTATAAGTTTGGCGTCAGCGCTGGCAAGGTCTATCTCGAGGCTCACACGCCGCTCGATGATCATGGTGTGCCGTCGGTAGTCGACAAGCATACCGCGGTGATCAATGCCTTGCTCAAGCGCGAGGATCAGCTCGGCAGCCTGCGTCTGGATTGGGAAGTGGTGCGCGAGGTGGTGGCTGCCGAAGATGGCCTGCCAGTAGAAATCGCCGAGCCTAGCCCTGCAGTGGCGAGTAACGTTGCCGACCAGATCTGATCTGTAAGCTGTGCAAAAAGCCCGCTGCGTGGTGACGCGCAGCGGGCTTTTTATTGTGCCTTACTTGGCTTTTGACGAACTGCAGGCAAAAAAAAGCCGACCCAGAAACCGGGTCGGCTTATATAGCCTCGAGAGACTATTACTTGCGGCTGGCTTTTTCCAGCATACGCAGAGCACGCTCGTTGGCTTCGTCAGCAGTTTGCTGAGCCTTCTGAGCAGCTGCCAGAGCTTCGTCAGCCTTACGGTAGGCTTCATCAGCACGAGCTTGAGCACGAGCTGCTGCGTCTTCAGTAGCAGTCAGACGGGCTTCAGTTTCTTTGGATACGCTGCTGCAACCGGTGGCCAGAACTGCGGCCAATGCCAGAGCAGAGAATTTCAGAACGTTGTTCATCGTGTTCCCCTTAAGGTGGACTTTTCCATAAAAGCAACTCCCCGAGCTCGAGGAATTAGCCGGCCTACATACTACTCATTACCTGTAGTAAGTAAACTGACAGAGCGCCGGCACGACACTTTTTTTCGGCTTATTGAGTGTTTGGTAAGCAACGCGCAATGTTTTTGTATAAAAAATATCCAACTTTGCTCACGGCTCGCCCAAGCATCATTATCTTGCCGCAGTAAGCCGGTGATCGGCTTTGGGGTGCGCTTGGTTGTCGCGAGCGCAAGCGCAACTAGGCATAACTTTATCGGGCGCTCATTCGGCGCTGATCTCATTCACGAGATTAAAGCCATCTGTGCGAGTTTGCCTGGCGTTGAGCGGTGACTGGCAATATGCCGGCCTGATAAGCTCGCGGGCTTAGGCTTACAGCAGTGAGCCTGTCGTTAGACATCAAGGACGTCCACGTGTCGAAAATTCTTAAATGGGGCTTGCTCTCTGCACTGGTCATTGCCGTGCTGATCAAACTGTCGCTCTGGTTGTCGGTGCGCTCGATCATGGACGATGCTATTGGGCAGTTGTCGCCTTATATGGACATCAGCTACGGCGGTATCACCTCTTCTTTCGATGGCCGGGTCGGCCTGGAGAAAGTCGATGTGCGAGTGCCGGCTCTGGGCGATAGCGTACGAGTGGCGCACGCTGAGCTGAAGTTTAACGGCCTGGGTGAACTGCTGCGTTTCAAGGAGCGTCTGGCCGAGGGCAAGTTCCCTGAACAGCTGGCCGTCAGCCTCAAAGGCTTGGCGCTGGATGTTCACGGCCCGTTTATGCAACAGCTGTATGACCTTCCCGCTGAGCGCAGTGTGTTCACTGCGATGAGTGAAGTGGCGTGCGGCAAGGTGCGTAATATTGGCACGACCGAGCTGCTGGATATGGGCTATCGCACCTTTGAAAGCGATGCGCAGTTCTCTTATCTGTTCCAGCCTGGTGCGCAAAAGCTGACCTTCAATCTGACCTCCGATACCCGTGAGATGGGTGAGCTGCGTCTGGGGTTGTCGCTGGCTAATATGTCTGAAAAGCCCGGCGATCTGCGGGTTAACCCGCCGAAGGTGGCGCTGGTAACGGTTGAATTAAATGACAACCAATACCAGCGCAAGGTGCAGGAGTACTGTGCGGGCAAGCTTGGGCAGTCCACTGAGGTCTATCTGAAAACGGCGGTGGAGCAGTTTGACCGGGTACTGCGCAGCCAGCGTGTCGCCCTTGATTCGCCGGTACTCGAGGCCTATGGGCGCTATCTAAAAGACCCGCAGTCACTGCGCTTGGAGCTTAATCCGAGTGAAGGCATGACCTGGGACGGGCTGCAGTTCTTCGAGGCCAAGGATGTGTTGGCAATGCTGCGCCCGACCTTGCTGATCAATCAGCAGTTGGTTACGCCGCTGGGGTTTGCCTGGGTCGATCCGACTACGCATAAGGAGCCGCTGGCCGATGAGGTTGTGGTTGCAGAAAAAGTTGAGTCAACGGGTGCTACGCCGCAATATGAGTTCGTCAATGTAGCCAGCTTGCCGGATTATTCCGGCAAGCGTTTGCAGTTCATCACCCATGATGGTGCCTACTATCAGGGTGTGTTGCGCAAGGTGGAGAACGGCAAGGCGTATCTCAGTGTCCAATTTGGCGCGGGATCGGCGGAGATGTTTCTTCGCCTGGAAAAGATCGATAAGGTAAGGGTCATGTTTTAAGACCCGCTGAGGAATAGTGATGAGCGAGGCGTTGTCTATCAACCATGACCAGGCTGGTCATCGATTCGAGACCACTGTGGATGGTGATCGTGCCTACCTGGCCTATATGGATCTGGGTAAGCAGACGCTGGATATCTATCGTACTTTCGTGCCGAATTCGTTGCGTGGTCGTGGTATCGCTGCCGCCTTGACTGAGCGGGCTTTGGAGTACGCCGAGAGCATGGGCTATACGGTGATTCCCTCCTGCTCCTACGTGGAGCGCTATATGGAGCGTCGTCAGCGGCACGCGGCGAAGGGCTGAAGGGTTGGGTTTAGACACACAAAAACGCCGGGCATTGCCCGGCGTTTTTGTGTGTGCGGTTATCAGCCGCGCTGGCGCTTGGGCAGTACGTCCTTGAGTTTGGCGTGCATGCTGCGCAAGGCTTTCTCGGTGCTGTCCCAGTCGATGCAGGCGTCGGTGATGGAGACGCCGTACTTGAGTTCGCTGAGATCCTTCGGAATCGACTGGCTACCCCAGCCGAGATGACTTTCCACCATCAGACCGACGATCGACTGATTGCCTTCGAGGATCTGATTGGCGACGTTCTCCATCACCAGTGGCTGCAGGGCCGGATCCTTGTTGGAGTTGGCGTGGCTGCAGTCGACCATGATGTTCGGGCGGATGCCGGCTTTGCTCAGCTCTTGCTCGCAAATGGCGACACTGACCGAGTCGTAGTTCGGCTTGCCGTTACCACCGCGCAGTACCACGTGACCGTAGGCGTTACCCTTGGTGGTGACGATGGATACGCCGCCTTCCTGGTTGATACCGAGGAAACGATGCGGGCTGGACACCGACTGCAGGGCATTGATCGCAACCGTCAGGCCGCCGTCGGTGCCGTTTTTGAAGCCCACTGCCGAGGACAGACCTGAAGCCATCTCGCGGTGAGTCTGCGATTCGGTGGTGCGGGCGCCAATCGCCGACCAGCTGATCAGATCTTGCAGATACTGTGGCGAGATCGGATCGAGCGCTTCGGTGGCCGTCGGTAGGCCCATTTCGGCCAGGTCGCGCAGCAATTGACGGCCAATGTGCAGGCCATCCTGAATCTTGAACGAGTCGTCCAGATACGGATCGTTGATCAGGCCTTTCCAGCCGACGGTGGTTCGCGGCTTTTCGAAATACACGCGCATCACCAAATACAGGCTGTCCGACACTTCGGCTGCCAGAACTTTCAGGCGCTCGGCATACTCGTGAGCGGCCTTGATATCGTGGATCGAGCAGGGGCCCACCACCACGAACAGACGATGGTCTGTGCCATCGAGGATGTTGCGGATCACCTCGCGGCCATGGACAACGGTGTGCAGGGCAGCGTCGGTGAGCGGAATTTCGTGCTTGAGCTGATCCGGTGTGATCAGGGTTTCGTTGGAGGCAACGTTAAGGTCGTCGATCGGTAAATCAGCCATCGTGCTACTCGTCAGGTCACAGTTCGTCAGGTCACGGGTGCCGGCCGCCAGCCATCCCCGCGCGGCGGAGCACAGCATTATGAGCGCAACGGGGAACGGAACCTTAGCGCGTTACAGGTCGCCTCGACAATGGGGTCGGGGTGCTTTAATCGGGCGGAAGGTGGCGAAATGCCTAGGTCAGGTCGGCGCTGGAGAATGCTGCGGCATGTTGCGCGATCCACTCGCGGGCAAAAGCTTCGAGCGGCAGCTGCTCACCCAGCTCCTGTTCGCGCTGGTGGCGGTAATGCTCGATTTGGCAAACTTGCTCGAGCATACGGGCGCGAAACAGGGTGTCTTCGTCGATAAAGGCGATGCCGACCAGATAGTCATCAGCCTGCTTGCGGCACCAGGCGACAACGCCAGGGTAGCGCGCCTGCTCGCCGAGCAGCGGAATGCGCAACTCCACCGCGGTACCGCGGCGAAAGCCTCGGCTGGAGTTGCATGCGACCCCGCCCAGACTGATATTGTGCAGCCGCTGCCGCGGTAGGAATGCGTGCTTGCGCAGAACCAACTCCACGGGCATATCGCTGGGGTGACGCAGAAACTGTCGCATGACAACTAACTCCCAATGCCGACAGATGGACATCGCTTTGAACAGTATAGTGACCGAACTGGAATTGACGGATTTCGATGCGGATCATCGTTTGCTCGGTCTGTCTGGAACCTCTCTGCTGATCTTTACTGGCATAGGTTGTGCCAGTTGTCGTTGGGCCCGCGGCGAACTGCCGAAATTGGCCCTGCCGATAGATCGGCTCTGCTGGATCGATGCCGGCGAGAATGGCGGTCTGGTCGAGCGCTATGAGGTATTTCATCTGCCGGCATTGTTTATTGTGCGTGATGGTCAGTTTTTCGGCGCAGTGCAGTCGCGTTTGAGCACCGTCGATTTAGTTAATGTCCTGGGTGAGGCTTTGACTCGCTCGGCAGAGGAGCTTCCTTGATGTCTGAATTCAAACGCCCGCGTATTGGCATTATCGGCACCGGTGCCATCGGTGGGTTTTATGGCTTGATGCTGGCGCGCGCGGGTTTTGATGTGCATTTCTTGTTGCGCAGCGAGTTCGCGGCGGTCGCCGAGCAAGGGTTGCAGTTGCATAGCGCGGTGCATGGGGCGCTCAGCCTGAAGCCGGTGCAGGCCTACCGTTCGGCCGCCGAGATGCCGCCTTGCGATTGGCTTTTGGTGGGAGCTAAGAGCACCAGTAATGCCGCGCTGGCGCCGCTTATCGAACAGGCTGCCGCGCCAGGCGCCAAGGTCGTACTGCTACAGAATGGCTTGGCGGTCGAGGAGGCCTTGCGCCCGTTATTGCCAGAGTCGCTGCATTTGCTCGGCGGTCTCTGCTTTATTTGCGTCCATCGGGCGGCCCCGGGTGTGATTGAACACCAGTCCCTGGGCGGGGTGAATCTGGGTTATCACTCGGGGCCGGCGCTCGATTCGGCTGTCCAACAGAATATCGTGCAAGAGGGGGCGGCACTGTTCAGAGCCGCCGGGCTGGACTCCAGCGCCATGCCTAATCTAGAGCAGGCGCGTTGGCAGAAACTGGTCTGGAATGTGCCGTACAACGGGTTGTCGGTCTTGCTGAATGCGGGCACCACGGCGTTGATGGCCAATGCCGATAGCCGCGCGCTGATCCTGGCGATCATGCAGGAAGTGGTGCAGGGCGCAGCGGCCTGCGGCCATCAATTGCCGGAAGGTTTTGCCGGCAAGTTGCTCGGCGCGACTGAGCGCATGCCGGATTATTTGCCGAGCATGTACCACGACTACGTGCAACACCGGCCGTTAGAGTTGCCGGCCCTCTATGCCGCGCCTCTGGCGGCTGCGGGGCAGGCCGGATGCGGGTTGCCGCGGATCCAGGCGTTGTATCAGGCGTTAGCTTTTCTCGATGCGCGCAATTTGAGTTGAGGTCGATATGAACAAGGGACTGGGCGACAAGCTGGTATTGGCGATTTCCTCGCGGGCGTTGTTTGACCTGCGCGAGAGCCACCGGGTTTACGAGGCCGAGGGTGTCGAGGCTTATCGTCAGTATCAGATCGAGCATGAAGAAGAGATCCTCGCGCCTGGCGATGCCTTCCCGTTGGTGGAGAAACTGCTCGGCCTGAACAACACGCTGGGCCAGCAGCGGGTGGAGGTGATTCTGGTCTCGCGCAACAGTGCGGACACCGGTCTGCGTGCGTTCAACTCGATCCAGTACCATGGTCTCGGCATCTCCCGCGCGGCCTTTGTCGGCGGACGTAGTCCCGATCCGTACCTGGCTGCGTTCGGCTGCCACTTGTTTCTCTCTACCCACGCAGAGGACGTGCGCAGCGCGCTGAAGGCCGGCTTCGGCGCGGCCACGATTCTCTCCGGTGGCGCGCGGCGGGCGGCCAGTACCGAATTGCGGATAGCTTTTGACGGTGATGCCGTGCTGTTTTCCGATGAATCCGAGCGGGTCTATCAGCAAGCGGGCCTGGCCGCCTTCCAGACCCACGAGCGCGAGTCGGCCCGGGAGTTGCTGGGGGGCGGGCCGTTCAAGCCGTTTCTGGCGGCGCTGCATCGCCTGCAACAAGAGTTTCCGGAGGAGGCTTGCCCGATCCGCACCGCGCTGGTGACGGCGCGTTCGGCGCCGGCGCATGAGCGGGTCATTCGCACCTTGCGCGAGTGGAATATCCGCCTCGACGAGTCCTATTTTCTCGGCGGCTTGGAAAAGGCGGCGATCCTGGAAACCTTCGGCGCCGATGTGTTCTTCGACGATCAATCCGGCCACTGCGAAAAAGCTCGTGAGGTGGTCGCCACCGGGCATGTGCCGCATGGCATCAGCAACGAGCCGCAGTTATAAGCCCGTAGATATACAAGTCCAGTGGTAGAACCACGCTCGGCCATTCGTCTCGGATGGCTCCCGCTTCCTCGGTTTGCGGTTAGCGCTGCTAAGCTCAAACAAGGCCCGTACGCTGGCAGTTGAGGAGGCCGCATGGTTCATTCAATTCTTTACGCTACCGATCTTGGCCTGTACGCCCCCTACGTCTTGCAGCACGCCCTGGCCTTAACGCGCGCTTTTAATGCCGAACTCTATGTGGTGCATGCGGTGGAGCCCATGGGCTTGTTCGCCGAGTCGGTGCTACAGACCTACCTGGACGAAGACCTCCTCAAGGACATGCGCAGCAATGGCCTCAGCACCGTCATGGCCAGCATTGAACAGCGGGTGTTCGAGGGCTTTCGTGATGAGCTGGGCGAGGCTCAGCAGGACATGGCGCTGATCCGCGCGGTGCGCGTGGTGCAGGGTGATCCGCCGCTGGTGATTCTCGATGAGGCGCAGAGATTTGCAGTGGATTTGCTGGTCGTAGGCAGCCATAGCCATGGCACGGCGCAGGACATTCCGCTGGGGCGGACAGCCGCACGCTTGGTGCAGTTATCCGAGGTGCCGGTTTATTTGGTGCCCATGTTGCAGCATCGCGGTCGTGGGGAGCTTTGACGGCTGTTAGACGAATGGCAAGCAAGGCTGAAAAAATCGTCTAGTTTTATTCTTCTAACCATTAATATGGTTATATAACGTCGCTGGCGTCCGCAGCGCCGTCTATTTGCTTTGAGGGATATTTATGAAGCTCCAGCAATTGCGCTACATCTGGGAAGTGGCGCACCACGACCTCAATGTTTCCGCCACGGCACAAAGCCTTTACACCTCGCAGCCGGGGATCAGCAAGCAAATCCGCCTGCTGGAAGATGAGTTGGGTGTTGAGGTGTTTGCCCGCAGTGGCAAGCATTTGACTCGGGTGACACCGGCTGGCGAGCGGATCATCACCACTGCTGGGGAAATTCTGCGCAAGGTCGAGAGCATCAAGCAGATCGCTCAAGAGTTCTCCAATGAGAAGAAGGGCACGCTGTCCATCGCCACCACGCACACCCAGGCGCGCTATGCCTTGCCGTCGGTGATCAGCGGCTTTATCAAGCAGTATCCGGATGTCGCCCTGCACATGCACCAGGGCACGCCGATGCAGATCGCCGAAATGGCGGCGGACGGCACCGTCGATTTCGCGATTGCCACCGAGGGGCTGGAGTTGTTCAACGACCTGGTGATGATGCCTTGCTATCGCTGGAACCGCTGCGTCGTGGTGCCCCAAGGGCATCCGCTGAGCAAGCTGCCGAAGCTGACGCTGGAGGCCTTGGCCGAATATCCGATCGTGACCTACGTCTTCGGCTTTACCGGGCGCTCGAAACTCGATGAGGCTTTCAGCCACCGTGGTTTGACCCCGAAGGTGGTGTTTACTGCGGCCGATGCCGACGTGATCAAAACCTATGTACGGTTGGGCTTGGGGGTGGGCATCGTGGCCAAGATGGCCGTGGACGCGAAGCTCGATCCGGACCTGATGGTGCTGGATGCCAGCGAGTTGTTCGAGTCCAGCGTGACCAAGATCGGTTTCCGTCGCGGCACCTTCCTGCGTGGCTTCATGTGCGACTTTATCGAGAAGTTCGCCCCACACCTGACTCGCGATGTGATGGCTAAGGCCGTGCAGTGTCACAACAAGTCCGAGTTGGAAGAGTTGTTCCACGACGTGCAATTACCGACCTACTGAGGGTGTTCCAGCAACAAGAAGCCCGGCCAAGTGCCGGGCTTCTTGTTGGTCGCGGGCTCAAGCTGGCGAGCCCAGCAAGCGCTTACTGTTTCGCGATCAGATTGCCGGCGTGTAGCCCGCACTCCTTCTGCGTCGCTTCTTCCCACCACCAGCGGCCTTCGCGTTCGTGCTGGTTGGGCAAGACCGGACGGGTGCAGGGCTCGCAACCGATGCTGATGAAACCGCGTTCGTGCAGGCTGTTGTAGGGCAGTTCGAGCATGCGGATATAGCCCCAGATTTCCTCGCTGGTCATATTCGCCAGCGGGTTGAACTTGTACAGCGGTTTGTCTGGGGTGGAGAAGGCGCCGTCCACTTCCAGCACCGCCACCTGACTGCGGGTGCCGGGGCTCTGGTCGCGGCGCTGGCCGGTGGCCCAGGCTTTGACGGTGGCGAGTTTACGCTTCAGCGGTTCGATCTTGCGGATGCCGCAGCATTCGCCGTGACCGTCCTTGTAGAAGCTGAACAGGCCCTTTTCCTTGACCATGGGCTCCAGCAGACGCGGGTCGGGCGAGATCAGCTCGATGGTAATGCCGTAATGCTCGCGCACCTGCTCGATAAACCTATAGGTCTCCGGGTGCAGGCGACCGGTGTCCAGGCTGAAGACTTTGACGTTTTTGTTCAGTTTCCAGGCCATATCCACCAGCACTACATCCTCGGCGCCGCTGAAGGAAATCCACAGCTCATCGCCGAAGTGCTCGAAGGCGAGTTTGAGAATCTCCTGGGGGGATTTGCTGGCGTAAGTCGCGGCCAGTTCGGCGACGTCGAAGGGGGGGCTCATCAGGCAGGCTTCCTAAGTTTTAGTGGCGCTGAACGCTCTGTGCTGCCGATGGTAACAAAAAGCCGTCACGCGGCTAAATAACCAAGTGCCTGCATCGCCTTATATATGGACATAACAGCGCGTTGCACGGCGTCGGGCGAGCGGCTAGAGTGCCGCCTTCTTTTAAATCCTCTCTAGGAGTGTCCCGTGGAAATCGCCTGTCTCGACCTGGAAGGTGTGTTGGTGCCGGAAATCTGGATCGCCTTCGCGGAAAAAACGGGTATCGACGCGCTCAAGGCGACCACCCGGGATATTCCAGACTACGACGTGCTGATGAAGCAGCGTCTGCGCATCTTGGATGAGCATGGCCTGAAGCTCGCCGATATCCAGGAAGTGATTGCCACCCTGGAGCCGCTGGACGGCGCCGTGGAGTTTGTGGATTGGTTGCGTGAGCGCTTCCAGGTGGTGATTCTCTCCGACACCTTCTACGAATTTTCCCAGCCTCTGATGCGTCAGCTGGGTTTCCCGACCTTGCTCTGCCACAAGCTGATCACCGACGAAACCGACCGCGTGGTGAGTTACCAGCTGCGCCAGAAGGATCCCAAGCGTCAGTCGGTCCTGGCCTTCAAGAGCCTCTACTACCGGGTTATCGCGGCGGGGGATTCGTACAACGACACCACCATGCTCAGCGAGGCCCACGCCGGCATTCTGTTCCATGCGCCGGAAAACGTCATTCGTGAGTTCCCGCAGTTCCCGGCCGTGCACACTTATGAAGACCTCAAGCGCGAGTTCCTCAAGGCGTCCGAGCGCGAACTCAGCCTCTAAGCTGAGTGTGTAGGAGCGAATTTATTCGCGATGGGGCAGCACCGAGTCGCTTTTGTTCGCGAATAAATTCGCTCCTACAGGGAGGGGCACCTAGGTTGTGCCCCTGTTCAGTTGCGTATGGAAAATCCGCAAAGCGGTTTTCCACCATGGGGCGTCGAGGCTGCTGCGCTGGTGGATAAAAGAGCGTTATCCACCCTACGTCGCTGCTTACGCGGGAGTGTCGGGGGCGTTGAGGTTTTCCAGAGTCTCCAGCAGTACCCGAACCTTGGTGATGGATTCCTGATACTCCGCCTGGCAGTTGGAGTCCGCGACTATCCCGCCACCGCCCCAGCAACTGATCTGACCGTCCTTCACCAGCAGGCTGCGGATAGTGATGGAGCTGTCCATCTCGCCGCGCACATCCAGATAGAGCAGTGAGCCGCAATAAAGCGCCCGGCGCGTCGGTTCCAGTTCGTCGATGATCTGCATGGCGCGGATCTTCGGCGCGCCGGTGATCGAGCCGCCAGGGAAGCTGCCGGCGATTAGATCCAGCGCATCCTTGCCCGCTGCCAGCTCGCCGGTGACGCTACTGACCAGGTGATGGACGTTGGGGTAGCTTTCCAGGACGAACAGCTCCGGCACTCGTACCGAGCCGGTCTTACAGCTACGCCCCAGGTCGTTACGCAGCAGGTCGACGATCATCAGGTTTTCCGCGCGATCCTTGCTGCTGGCCAGCAGCTCGTTGGCCTGCGCGACGTCGTCTTCCGGCGTCAGGCCGCGGGGGCGGGTGCCTTTGATCGGGCGGGTTTCGACCTGACCTTGGCTGACCCGCAGAAGGCGCTCCGGCGACAGGCTGAGGATCGCGCCGCCATCGGCCAGCGCCTGGTAGCCGGAAAAGGGTGTCGGGCAGGCCGCCCGCAAGGCGCAATAGGCCGCCCAGGGATCGCCCCGACAAGGCGCCTGGAAGCGCTGGGCGAAGTTCACTTGGTAGCAGTCGCCGGCCTGGATATAGGCCTGAATCCGCTCGAACGCCTGGCGGTAGGCCGTTTCGCTCAAGTTGGCATGGAACGCGGTGTCTAGCCGAAAGGGCTGGGCTGGTTCGGCCGTCGGCTGGCTGAACAGTTCGCGCAGGCGCTCACGCTCCGCATTGGCCAGGGCCGGGTGGAACACCAACTGGCTGGTGCCGAGTTGGTGATCGCTGATCAAGGCCCAGGTGTAGAGGCCGAAATGCGCATCGGGCAAATTCAGGTCATTCACGGCTTGCATGGGTAGCGCCTCCAGCCGGCGACCGAAGTCATAGGCCAGATAGCCAATCAGCCCGCCGACAAATGGCAACTCGCAATCTTCCGGGGTAGAGGCTGGACCGAGCCTGGCCAGGCCTGTGCGCAGGCGTTGGAGAAAGTCGTTGGCCGATTCGTCAGCGTTCGGCGCCAGCTCTGCCAATGGCCAGGCGCTGATAAGGTCATAGCGTCCACGCTGGGACAGCGGCCGCCCGGCGTCGAGCAACACCGCGCCGGGCGCCTGGCGCACGGCTGCAAAGTAGTCGGCAGGATCTGCACGATAGGGTAGTGGGTGTAGCGAACAAGTAGGCATGGGGGCGGTCAGGCGAGCGCGGAAGCCGATTGTAGACCGCCGCCAGCATTCATCCTAGAGCTTCTGCGTGGGTTTACTCGGAGATAGTGAGCTGATTAGTATGGATAGATCCCTAGCGTTTGAACGGTCGCACCATAACAATAATTATCAAGGGATCCAGGCCATGGACGTAGTGCTAGATCCAGCCGCCGGTAGCTTACTGCGCTCAAAATTGACGCCACCGCAAGTGCCTGCTGACTATTTGATCCGACCCCAGGTGCAAGCGGCCTTGGCTGCTCATCCGCATGCCCGTGTACTGCTGTTTTCCGCGCCTGCCGGCTTTGGCAAGACCACCGCGCTGGCGGCCATGGCCCAGGCCCGCGGCCTTGTCGGTAGTGCCGTGGCCTGGTTTTCGCTGAGCCCTGAGGACGACGATCCTTCGCGCTTCTTCCTGCAACTGATCGAGGCACTGAGCGCCGCGATTCCTGGGCTCGGCGAGGATGCCCTGGGCTATCTGCAGAACACCATGCGGGTGCCTGTCGCGGCCGTGATGGAAAGCCTGTTGGTCGACCTGACCCAGCATGAACAGCCGTTGCTGCTGGTGCTCGATGATGTGCATCTGCTCCAGGATACCGAGCTGCTTAGCAGTCTCAATCGGCTGGTGAAGTTCGCCCCGCCCGGATTTGCCCTGGCCATCGGTAGCCGTTCGCAGCCCGCCCTGAATCTGGCGACCTGGCGGGCCAAGGAATTGCTGCTGGAGATCGGTTCGCCAGAGCTGCGCCTGACCAAGTCGGAGACCCGCGATTACCTCGATCGCAGCGGCTTGCACTTGGACGAAGCGGCACTCGCGGCACTCCATGGGCATACCGAAGGCTGGATGGTCGGCGTGCATCTGGCCAGCTTGTGGTTGCGCCATCGGCCGCAGGCCTCCCAGCAAATGGCCGAGATGGGCGGCGATCAGGCCGCGGTCGGCGACTACCTGCTGCGCAGTGTGTTCGAGCAGTTGTCGGTGCAGATGCAGGAAGTGCTCTTGGCCCTCGGCGTGGCCAGGCAACTGAGCGGCGATCTGGCCAACGCGCTGACCGGCCGCCAGGATGGCCAGCGCTTGCTGGAGCAGTTGGAGGCGATGCAGCTGTTCCTCCTACCGCTGGATCGCGAGCGGCAGTGGTATCGCTTCCATAACCTGTTCGCGGATTTCCTCCGTGCGCGGCTGAAGGAGCGCGACCCGGAGCGGCTCAATCAGCTGCACTTCAACGCCAGCCTGTGGTTTACCAACCACCATATGCAGAACCTGGCCATCGAACACGCGTGCCTGGCCGAGGATCCGCAGATGCTCGCCGCGCTGGTCGATGGGTGCGGCCTGGAGCTGATCAATCGCGGCCAGCTCAATCTGATCTACCGCTGGCGCCAGCTCGTGCCGAATGAGATTGCCGAGCGCTTCCCGGTGCTGGTTTTGGCCGATGTCTGGACGCGTGCCACGGAGCTGTCGTTGCCGCAAGCCAACGGCATGCTCGATGAGCTGCTGGCGCGTTGGGGCCAGGACAAGCCCGCAGGTCCCTTGAGTGACAGGGTGTTGGCCATCCTGGCGATCAAGGCCGTGCTGGCCCTGCAGAAGGATGACCTGGAGACGTGCGTCAGCTTGGCGCGCAAGGTCGAGGCGCAGCTGGGACAACATACCGCCTTTCTGGAGGTGGCCATGCTGATCATCGGCGCCTTGGCCCAGGTCATGCTCGCGCAACCCGAGCAGGCTCGGCGTCTGCTGGCCTTGGCGCAACAGCGCAAACATTTCCTCGAAGGACGCTACCTGGACATGCAGCTGGCGAATGTCGAGATTCTTCTGTGCCTCGAACAAGGGCAGGTCAGGCAGGCGCAGCTGCTGTTCGAGCAACTGCGCGCGCGGGTGATTCCCTGGTTCGGGGAAAAAGCGCGGGCCTTGGCGCTACCGACCATCACCGAGGCACTGATTGCCTACCACCAGGCGCGTTTGGAGGGGGTCGCGGAGCATCTGTGCTGGGCGCTGGCGACCGTCGATGTGATCAACCCGATCGACCTCTATGCCCAGGGCATGCTGAGTCTGGCGCGCACCCAGCGCATGCAGGACAAACCCAAGGACGCGCTCGCCAGCCTGGTGCTGATGCAGAACCTGGCGGCGCGTAATCAGTCCTGGCGCTTCTATGCGCAGGCCGTCGGTGATGAGATCGCGCTGATTCTGCAGGAGCCGGCGACGGACCGGATCAAACGCGCCGAGCAGCGCTTTCAGAGCCTGGACTGGAGCAAGTTGGCCGCCAGTTATCGGCAGATGGCCTTTAATCCGGTGCTCTGGGTCCAGGGTCTGACGCGGGTTCGCCTGCAGCAGGCGCGCGCCCATTACAGCGAAGCGCTGCATGAGATCACCCAACTGCGCGCTCAGTTGCAAGACGGCTGGCATGGCCTGCAACGGTTACGCCTGGATCTGCTCGCGGCGCTCAGTTACCAACGCCTGGGCTATCAGGAGCGGGCGCAGACGCTGTTGGTGCAGTGTTTGATCGGCGCCGAGCGTGAAGGCGTGCGCAGCCTGTTCATCGAGGAAGGCGAGGCGATCCGCCTGCTCTTGCAGCACTTGGAAGCGGCCGAGCGGCAGCCGGCGTTGCAGGGCTTCATCCGTGGTCTGCTGGCGGTTTGGCCGGGGCAGGAGGCGCGTAAGTCGCTTGAGGTGTTGGAAGAGGGGCTGACCGAGCGCGAGCGCGAAGTGGTCTGGCTGGCCGCCAAGGGGCTGTCGAATGACGAGATCGGCCAGCAACTGGCGCTAGCCTTGGGCACCGTCAAATGGCATCTGCATAACATCTACGAGAAGCTCAAGGTGCGCAATCGGACGCAAGCCATCCGTCGCGCCCGCGAGCTGGGGTTGCTCCAGTCATGACCATGCCTTTGCCGCATCTGCAGATTTTTCCCTTGTTGCGCACCAAGCTGTTTCCGGCGGCTGCCGGCGGCCGGCCGCAGTTGGCGCGTGCCGCCTTGATCGAACGGTTATTCGCGGCGCGCGAACAGCGCCTGGTGATCCTCAGTGCGCCGGCCGGCTTTGGTAAAAGCACCGTGCTCAGTCAGTATCGCCAGCGTCTGCTGAGTGCCGGGGCGCGAGTCGCCTGGTTGTCTTGCGATGAGTCGGACAGCGAGCCGCAGCGCCTGTTGCAATACTTGGTGGCGGCGCTTAACGCGGTGCTGCCGGGTTTCGGCAGCAACACCGCGGGGTTGTTGCAGGCTGATGTGAGTTGGCCGCAAGAGGCACTGATTGACGCTTTCCTCGCCGATCTCAAACGCTTGGAAGGTGATATCTACCTGATGCTGGATGACTTCCATCGCATTCGTCATTCGGCGCTGGGGCCGGCCGTGCGCTACCTGATCGAGCATCTGCCGCCGACTGTGCATCTGATCACCAGCACGCGCTACCAGCCACGGCTGTTGGCCGAGGAACCGTCGCTGCAGCCTTGGGCCTTCTGGCTTAAAACCGAGGACTTGCGGCTGACGCGTGACGAGACCGAAGCCTATTTTCGTGAGGTTAAACAGCTGTCGTTGAGCGGCGCGGAGCTGACCCGGCTGCAGGCGCGCAGCGAAGGCTGGATCACCGCCTTGCACTTGACGGCGCTGGCCTTGGTGCGGCACCCGGATCGAGCCGCCTTTCTCGCGGGGTTGTCCGGCACCGAACGCACTATCGCCGACTATCTGGCGGAGGACGTGCTCGCCAGTCTGCCGGAGCGCTTGCAGCTGTTTCTCGAGCAGACTTCGGTGCTCGATGAGTTCAATGCGCAGTTGTGCAATGCCTTGACCGGGAGCCGCGACAGCCTCGAGATGCTGGCGCGGCTACAGACCGAACAGCTGTTCGTAATCCCGCTGGACGAACAGGGTGAGTGGTTCCGTTATCACCCCCTGTTTGCTGAATGCCTCCAGGGGCGCTTGGCCAAGCGTGGCGATTCGACGACCTTGCTGCATGCTGCGGCGCGCTGGTGTGAGAGCCATGAGCTGCCGGATCGCTCGATCAAATACGCCTTGCGCGCCCGCGACTATGCCTTTGCGGCGCGGTTGCTGGAGCGGCAAGGCGCGCGCTTGATCGCGAGCAACCGGGTTTACGGCATTCTCGCAATACTCAAGAGCGTGCCCGCTGAGGTGATTCGCGAGCACGCGGTGTTTCAGATTTTCTATGCCTGGCAACTGGCTTTCGAGCAAAAGTTCGCCGATGCCGAAGCGCTGATCGAGGAGGTCTGCGCGCGCTTGCTGCAAGGCCGTGGCAAAGGCCATGGCAAGGGTATGCACTCCGGCTTGCTGGAATCGTTGGCTGCAGCGCAGGTGCTCAAGGCCTTGGTGCTGCTGTATCAGGACAAGCTGGAAAGTTGCTTGAAAGTCGCGCGGCACTGGTCGGGGATGGCGCCGGATAATCAGCCGGTATTTCGCGCCAGCCTGTCCTGCGTGCAAGCCACGGCCTATACGCTACTCGGTGAGTTCGGGGAAGCCGCCAAGTCGATTGCGCTGGCGCGTGACAACTTACGCCTGAGCGAAAGTGAATACCTGCATGCGATGACCAGCTTGATCGAGGCACTGATCTGCAAGGAGAACGGTGAGCCCGAGCACGGACGCGTACTGGCCGAGGCCGCACGGGGGCGGGTGGAGCGGGTGTTCGGCCGGCGCAGCCGGGTCGGTGGGCCATTGGCCCTGGCCTATGCGGATTTGCTCTACGAGCAGGATCGGCATGCGGCGATTCTCGCCGAGTTACCGCAGGCCACGACCTGGCGCGATGTGGCGACGCCGATCGAGTTGATTAGCCGGGGTAAATTGGTCATGGCGCGGGCCCGCTTCTTCGCCGGCGAGCCCGAGCAAGGCTTGGCCCTGCTCGACGAATGGCTGGCAGAGCTGCACGGTGCGGGTTACGAGCGCGTGTTGGCTCTGGGCATGAGCTGCAAGGTGCAGTTTCTACTCTGGTTGCGACGGCCGAATGAGGCCGAGCGCGTGTGCTTGCAAATGCAGCGGCACCTGGCGGTTTTGCCGGCGGGGCGTTACCTCGATGCAGAGACCGCGCAGGCACTTTCCGAAGCGCGCCTGGCGCTCTGCGAACGGCGTGCGGATAAGGCTCAGGCCGGTCTGGAAGCCTGCTTGGCGAAACAAACCGCGGAGCACCAACGTGACCGGCGCTTGCGCCTGTCCTTGTTACTTTCTGTGGCGTATTGGCGCAAAGGTAACAGCGAAAAAGCCTTTGCGTTGTTCCAGGCAACCCTCGAAGACGCCTGGAGCAGTGGCTACCGCCGGCTATTCCAGGATGACGCGTTGTGGCTGCTACCGCTCTGGGACGCCTGGCGGGCGGCGCAACCTAAGCGTGCAGCCGCTTGGCAAGGGGTGGCGGAGATGCTTCGTGAACAGTGTCGCCGGTTAGCTATAGATCCTGAAAAATTCAATGAAAATCAAGATGTTAGTCATCGTGAGCGGGAGATCCTGCGCTTCGTGGCGGCGGGTTTGTCGAACCGCGAGATTGCCCAGGCGGTGCATTTGTCGGAGGCCACGATCAAATGGCATCTGCATAACCTGTTTGCCAAGTTAGGGGTGCGCAGCCGCACGCAAGCGGTACTCAAAGGTAAGAGCCTGGGGGTGTTGAGCGAGGCCTGATCACGGGATAGGGCTAGCCCTCGGCCCTGCTCCATCCCTTGGATGGGCTGGCAGGCGGGAGCAGGCCCAGTAGTTTTGTCGCCAGGGCGGGAAGCACAGTGCTTCACGAATCCAGATCTGATGTGACTAGGGAAGCAACGTCAGACCTGGAGATCGGCATTAGCCGGTCCAGTTGCCAGTGACAGGAGTCGCTGACAATGCCCGGGGATAACCCACCTGTGATCTTTGGAGAAAACAACAATGAAAGGCTTCAAACAACTGGTTCTTGCCGCTGCTGTACTGGCTGCTCCGTTCATGGCTCAAGCCGATCTGAAGGCGATGGATGACTCCGCGCTGGCCACCGTGACCGGTCAGGACGGTATCAGCATCGCCGGTAACTTCGGCGGTAGCGTTGGTAACGTCAAATACACCGATAACGACATCGGTGGTGGCAGCCTGAACATCACTAACGTGGGCTTCAATGGTTTCACCATCTCCGACGCCTCTCCGTTGACCGTTGATGTGGTCACCAACGCTGGCGGTACGCAGCAGCTGGCCATCGGCCTGCCAGCCATGACCGGTACTGTCACTGTTGGCGGCATCTATGTTGGCGGTACCTATGCCGCCGGCGCTACCACCGGTGCTGCCAGCATCGGCTCGCTGGCCATTTCCGACATCAACATGGCCGGTACTACCATCAAGGTTTGGGGACACTGAGTTAGCTCCGCCGGTTAGCTCTTCAAAGCCTTATCAGTCTCGGCTGGTAAGGCTTCTTTCCTAATAAAAGTCGCTCCATCAGGACTGCAAATGATCGAGATTCTCCTGGGTAGCCTGATCGGCGTACTCGGCTTCACCGAGGCGGTGGATACCAAGCCGCCGCCGCAAGGCACGGTCAATCTCACCCAATCGCTGACGCCCAATGGCCCGCTGCGCGAGTCGGTGACCTTGGAACCGATGAGCCAGTTGCAGTTTCGCAATGTGATCCGTCAGGCCTATGACTACAGCTGCGGCTCGGCGGCGCTGACCAGCATGCTCGACTATTTCCTTGGCCGTAATCTGCAAGAGCGCCAAGTGATGGAGGGTCTGCTGCGCTATGGCGAGGCGGACAAGATTGTCGAGCGGCGCGGTTTCTCGCTGCTGGACATGAAGCGTTTCGTCGCCGCGTTGGGCTACAAAAGCGGCGGCTTCCGCGCGGCCTTCTCCGACCTGGACGAGTTGGAGCATCCGGCGCTGGTGCCGATCGAATATGCCGGTTTCAAGCATTTCGTGGTGGTGCGTGATGTCTATAACGACCACGTGTTTGTCGCCGACCCGGCCCTCGGCAATATCAGTTTTACCCGTACCCGCTTCGAGGAAATCTGGGATCAGAATGTGCTGTTCGTGATCTTTCCCGGCGGGCAGGAACCACATAACGCGATGGCTCTGACCGAGCGTGATTTGCGCATCATCGATGACCGCACGGTAAGCCTGTTGGCTTTTCGCGAGTTCCCCCAGATCAGCAAGTTCACCGAGAACCAGGCCACCGAGCTGGGTTCCGGGGGCGATATTCAGTACATCCGCCGCAAATAACGATCTCCGGCAAGAAATGCCCGGCATAACAAAAGAATAACTGGGGATAGCGTCATGGGAGTAAAGGGCTGCGCGTGGTTCGCCATGCTGACGCTAGTGGTGGGTGGGCCGCTCTGGGCCGACGAGCCTTCGGTCGATCAAGCCCGTGAGGCCTTGAGTAAGAAAGATGACGACGCCGACAGTGCCAAGGCTCTCGAACAGGTCTTTCAGGCCGCCGAGAAGAGTTACACACTGCTCAAGAAAGGCGAGCGCACACTGACCTATGGTTTTGACTACTCCCTGGTTCGCGATACCGTCATCGAGACATTTCGCACAGGTAACAACAACGTTTACAGCGTGGTTGGGCAAAGTGAGGCGCAGCACACCTTCACCAACTCGTTCACCTTCGATTACGGCGTGTGGGACAACCTGACCTTCAGTGTGCGCTTGCCGTTGATTGCCAAGTACGACACCGAACGTGAGCTGAACGCTTATAGCCTGGGCGATCTGTCTGCCAGCCTGCGTTGGCAGCCATGGACTTCGGTGCGTGGCAAACCGGTCACGACCTTGTATGCCACCCTAGGCTTGCCGACCGGCACCAGCCCGTATGACATCAATAGCGAATCGGATCTGTCCACCGGCAGCGGCTATTACAGTCTCGGTGGCGGGGCCAACCTGTCGTATGTGATTGACCCGGTCGTACTCTTTGGCTCGCTCGGGTACACCTACAACCTCCCAGTGACCGACATCAGTCAGGTGCGCGGTGGGCGAAGGCTGGAAGAGGTCGATCCGGGCTCGACCCTGTCGTTCAGCATGGGCTTCGCCTATGCCTTGTCCTATGACGTGTCGCTGTCCACCTCCTACCAGATGGCGCACACCTTCAAGCCGACTTACTCCTTCGCCGATGCGACGCTCGAGGGTACCGAGCAGACCAGCGCGGTGATGAACTTCTCGCTGGGGTTGAGGACCTCGCCAGACTACATCGTCAACATCAACGCCGGTTTTGGCATGACGGAAGACTCGCCCGATGTGTTGTTGGGGGTGTCGATGCCACTGGATATCAAAGGCCTGAAGGCCCAATAACCCGCGAGCGAACACGTCATGATTATGCGTAATTCGCCGCTGAAGCGGACGATTGTGGGGGCGGCTTTGCTCTGGGGCGCAGGCGCGCAGGCGCAGCTGGCGCAAAACCTGACCATTGGCAACCCCAAGGCGATGGCGATGGGCAATGCCATTACCGCGGATTTCAGTGGCATCGATGCCGTGCATTACAACCCGGCAGCGTTGACCAAGCTTAAAGGCCGGCAAACCACGCTGAAGCTCATTACCGGGGTGATGGATATTCGTGCCGATTTTGATGCCCCCCCCGGTTACGGCAGCAAATTTATCGGGTTGAGCGATGACCCGATTGCCAACTCTTCCAGTCGTACTACCACGCCGGCGGTATACCTGCCGGGTTTGGGCGGCGCCACCGAGGTGCCGCTGCTGTTCATGCCGCTTGGCGGCATTTCGATCAATCCGCCGGGATCAAAGCTGACCTTTGCCACGGATGTATATACCCCGCAGGCGCTTGGTTTTTCTCGGGATGATAATGATCCGGCACGTTACCAGGGCAAGGAAGTGGTCATTCAGCGACTGACCTATTTCTCGCCGTCGGTGGGCTATCAGTTGAATGATGAAATTTCACTCGGGCTTTCCATCAACTTCTCGGATCAGGCAGTCGCAATTAATCAGGATTTTCGCGCGCCGAACTTGCTGACCGGCTTCACTGGGGTATCCCAGAAACTGCTCTGTCAGATCGATGGCAACCCCTTTGAGGTCTTGTTGAATATCTGTGGTGGCGAGTTCGGGCCCTTTACCAATCTGGCCAATCTCGACGTCGACATGCAGCAGAGCTTATCGCCCACCTGGAACCTGGGGGTGCTCTGGGAGCCCAATGACTGGTTTGCCTGGGGGGCGGTGTACCAGAGTGAAGCGAAGATGCACCTGCAGGGCAAGTACAAGGTTGACTACACGCAGGACTGGCAAGGCTTCTGGCAGGGCCTGGACAGCTCGCTGATCGGCGCCATCTTCAACAGCATTACCCCCGATGGCTTGGTTGACGAAGAGCGGGGCAATGTGTCGATGGACTTGACGTATCCGCAGCACTTTTCTACCGGCATCAAACTCAAGCCGGCCAGTAATTGGCAGTTCAACTTCGATGTGAAGTGGACCGATTATGCTGCCTGGGACAAGTTCGAGCTGAATTTTGACCGTGAGCTGGACATGCTGAAGATTGCCAGGATCTTCTCGCCGAACAATGCGACAGCGACTTCGATCACGCTTGATCGGGGCTATGAGTCGGTCTGGAGTTGGGCGCTCGGCGCGCAATACGACGTGAATGAACGACTGAGCCTGCGTGCCGGTTATGAGCCACGACCCTCTGCCATTCCAGGCAACCGTGCCGATGCCCTGGCCCCGCTGGGGGACGCCGATCTTTATGGGCTTGGGGTGGGGTATCGCTGGGACCAGGATACGGTGATTGATCTGGGGTTCAACTACCTGGTCAGCAAGCAGAGCATTCCGGCGGGAACTAGCTGTAACGTCAACTGCTCGGGTATTGATAGCATCGTGTACAACCCTTATGCCGATTTAGATATTGAAACCACTGTCAAGGCCTATGTCCTGGCGTTGACCTACAGCTCGAGTTTTTAAGCGGTATGCACAGGTTATTGATCAGCCTTACTTTACTTGCAGCAGTCGAAGCACAGGCGAGCAACGGTCGTTATCTAACCTGGGTGGATGACCAGGGGCGGGTGCATAACACCTTCGTCGATGGCCGTTACGCCGAGCAACAGCGCGAGGCCGCACGGCGCATCACCCAGAGCGATCAGGCGCGAATGAGCGATGCTGCGGCGACGCGCTGGCCGGGCAGTAAAAACACTGGCGAGAGTAAGCGCCGCTATTACACCTGGGTCGATGCCAACGGCAATCTGCAGAACAGCTTCTATGCCGGCGCCCAACAAACTGCAGGGCCGCGCGATGTGCTGCTGCCCAATGGCGAGCGCTCCGCTGAGTACCTCGACGCCGATGTGCTGGAGGGGCGCAACTTCGTGCGCCCTGAGCATGGCCGCCCGTACTACACCTGGGTCGATGAGCAAGGGCGGATGCACAACTCGGCGGTGCCGTCGCCAGGCGGCGGGGCTGGACAGAAGGCGACGGGTGGCGGGCAGCCGATCGAGTACACGGAGGGTCGTCAGATCGAATTTGCCAGCAAGACGGCGGTATTGCCGGCCCTGGATGGTCAGCCCACCGCGGCGATGCAGGCGTTACTGGCAGGCGCCCAGGGTGGCGGGGATGGGCTTTATCGGAGTCTGCTGGATCAGTGCTGTGGGCAGCTGCCTGACGATGCCTTTACCAAACTGTCGGCGCAAGAGCCACGTTACGAGGAGCTCAATCGCTTCTCGCCGAGCTTCGATTTTCCCATGGGCCGCAGTTACTACGCGGCGCTGAAGTTGCCGCGCTCACAGCGTACTTATGGTTTGCGTGTGCGCAGCTTCGCGAATAAGCAGCTGGTGTATCCCTCGCTGCTGTTTCTCGACGAGGCCAAACGCCCGACTCGCCTGGTCAGCGATGCGGTCTATCAACTGCATGGCGAGACCTGGTACCGCTTCGCCTTTATCGAGGGGACTGTGCCGGTCAAGGCCGCGGAAGGTGAGCGCTATGTGTTACTGCTCACCACCGACGAGGATCGTCATCTGCAGACCCTGGACAACAAGCCGTTCAAGCGGCCGTTGCAGGACCTGGCAGTGAACGACGCCGGCATGCAAACCCATGCGCATGCCGACCAGGGTGGTTTCGAGTTGGCGATAGTGCGTTAACCGCAACGCTGTAAAGCCAGCGGTGAACAGCAAAAAGCCCGGCACTAGGCCGGGCTTTTTGTGGTGGTGGACCAACCAGCTCGCGGATCAGATCTCTGCTTTATGCACATGGCCGAACAACTGCTGGGCGAAGCGCATGCGTTCTTCCGGGGTTTCCTGGATGCCTTGGGCTTGCAGTTCCGCCAGCCGTGCCTCGACAGCATGGGCGCGATGGGTCAGGCCGCAGTCGTTGGCGATCTGGATATTCAGGCCGGGGCGGGCATTGAGTTCGAGAATCAACGGGCCCTTGTCCTGATCCAGCACCATGTCGACGCCGATATAACCCAGGCCACACAGCTCATAGCAACCGGAGGCCAGCTTCATAAAGCCGTCCCAGTTCGGTAGCTGCACGCCGTCCACCGCGTTGGTGGTGTCCGGGTGTTTGCTGATCTTGTTGTTCAGCCAGGTGCCGCGCAAAGTCACCCCGGTCGCCAAGTCGACACCGACGCCGATGGCGCCCTGGTGCAGGTTGGCTTTGCCGCCGGACTGCCGAGTTGGCAGACGCAGCATGGCCATCACCGGGTAGCCCATCAGCACTATGATGCGGATATCGGGTACGCCTTCGTAGCTGATGCTTTTGAAGATCTGATCCGGTGTCACGCGGTATTCGATCAGTGCGCGGTCGCGATGCCCGCCCAGCGAGTAGAGCCCGGTGAGGATGCTGGAGATCTGGTGCTCGAGCTCTTCATGGCTGACGATCTTGCCGGAGACCGTGCGGTAGCGATCCTCGAAGCGGTCGGCGATCACCGTGATGCCGTCACCCCCAGCACCTTGCGCCGGTTTGATCACGAAATCGCTGCGCTCGCCGATGATTTCGTGGAGCTTGTCGATCTGCTTCTCGGTTTCGATGACCCCGTACATCTCGGGCACATGGATACCGGCCTCGATGGCGCGCTGCTTGGTGATGATCTTGTCATCGACAATCGGGTAGAGGTGCCGTTTGTTGTATTTCAGCACATAGTCCGCATTGCGCCGGTTGATGCCCATGATGCCTTTGGCTTCGAGGGCTTTCCACGTCTTCCAGAGACCGATCATGGCTCAATCCTTCAGGAAGGCTTTGAAGCGGAACAGCTCAGTCAGGCGGTAGCCGCGATAGCGGCCCATCGCGAGCATGAAGCCCACCAGAATCAGCAGCACAGCCGGGAAGGTAAACACGAAGTAATTCAGCTCCGGCACGCTCATCAGCAGGTGCGCCAGGGCTGCGGCGAACAGTGTGCCGACCGCTACCTTCATGGCATGACCACCGCCACGCTCTTCCCAGGTGATCGACAGGCGTTCGATGGTCATGGTCAGAATTACCATCGGGAACAGGGCAACCGACAGGCCGCGCTCCAGGCCGAGTTTGTGACTGAACAGGCTAATGGTGGCGATCAGCACCACGACGAAGGTCAGCACCACCGAGAGTCTGGGCAACATCTGCAGCTTCAGGTGCTCAAGGTAGGAACGCAGCGACAGACCGAGCGCGGTGATGATGGTGAACAGCACTATGCCGAAGCCCAATTGGGTCTCGCGGAAGGCCAGGGCGATCAGCACCGGGGTGAAGGTGCCGAGGGTCTGCAGGCCGATCAGGTTACGCAGGACCAGAATCACCAGCACGCCGATCGGGATCATCACCATGATCATGAAGGTTTGCTGAGTTTGCAGCGGCAGGCCGTACAGCGAGTATTCGAGGAAGTCGGCTTCGGTGCTCTCGTCGGTCAGCTTGGCCAGGCGGATGGCATTCATCTCGCTGTTGTTCAGGCTGAAGCTGACTTGGACTTTCTTGCCGCCTTCGATGTTGATCAGCGGTTCATCGCCGGTCCACCACATCAGACGGTCCGCCGGCAGGCCCTGTTCGCCGGTTTCCGGGCTGAAGTACAGCCAGTTTTCACCGTCGAAGCTGCGCAGCCAGAGTTCTGGGCTCTGCGGTTGATCAGCCATCAGGCGAATGGTGTGGACGCGCTCCATCGGCACATGGGCGATGGACAGCAGCAACTCGATGGTTTTGGCTTTGTTCGGGGTTGACGCATCGCCGGCGAGCAGCAGCTTGACGTTGTCGTCGTTGGCGTTGTTGACCCGCTTGATGGTCTCGCTGATGAAGGTTTCCACGTCCGCCGAATGCTGCCGAATGGGCGCCAGGAGGGCTTCTGCGGCAATCTTCTCCGGGCCTTCTACGACAATGCTGTCACGGAAGATCGGGCCCTTGGCCTTGGGCTTCTCGCCGCTGTAGCGTTTGGTCAGCACCAGGCGGTAGTAGAGCGTCTGGTTACCGCTGGCCCGGCGGGCCGACCAGGTGACCTTACGGTTGCCATCGATGCGGTTAATGCTCACGCCGTAGTTATTCGAGATGAAGCTCTCGTTAAGGCTGACGTAGTCCTGGCTCAGCGGCGGCACGAACATCTGCACTTTGACCGGATTCTTCGGGTTGGCCTGGAACTCGACTTTGGCGTCGATATTCCACAGATCATCGGTTTCAGCCTCGGTGATCGGGATGCCAACAATAAAAATCTGGTACGCCGTGATCAGAATGCCCAAGGTCACCAGGATGGCGATCAGGACTTTCAGATGTAGGTTAAGAGAGCGCATGTGAATTACTCGGCAGAGTTTGCGTCGGTGGCACAGCCGGGTTTCCCTGCTGCGTATTTGAGGCTCGGATCGACCAGTGCGTCGAAGCGTTTGAGTGCTTCGGAACCGATCAAAAGCGGGTATTGGAAGGCGCTGCGGTCAGTCAGGTTCACTTCGATGCTGCGTAAGGCTTTGCCCATACAGATGTCCAGCTCGATCACCGGGCGGGCGGTGTAGGTTTTTTCTTCATCGGGGTCATAGTCGCCAGCACGGCGTTTGATCTTGCTGATACGTGCCAGCGGCCGCTCGATGGGGTGGGCGTGAGCGTCGTCGATGGCTAGATAAAAACGCACCCAGGTTTCGCCATCACGCTTGAAGCGTTTGATGTCACGTGCACTCAAGGAGGCCGTTTTAGCGCCGGTATCCAGTTTTGCCGCCACTTGCTGGTTGATATCGGGCAGCTGAGCGTATTCGTTCAGACCATAGATGGTCTTGTCGGCGGCGAGACTCATGCCGGGCAATAGAATCAGGCAAAACAGCAGGGCTAAGGGCTTGAGTCTCATAAGTCCTAAAGGTGGATCGCGATTATCGGGTCAGGGTATCGGCGGCGTAGCAGGTCAGTCCGGCGCGCCAGGCATGGAAGCTTAGCAGGCAGAACAAAGGTGCCTGGCCGGGCGCATACGGGCCGCATTCTAACATGGGGATTTTCTGCGGCGACAGGCGCTTATGGGTGTTTCTGCAAGTAGCTTCGGTGAATTTAAATCTTTTGCTTATTAAAAGATTGTCGACAATAGTTTTGGCTTGTTTGACAGAATGCATTGCTGAGGGTAGTTTTTGCCGAAATATTTAACGGTGTGTCGACAATATGCAGGGCGTCATCGAATCCCCTCTAAACGCTCAAGATGACTCCGAGACGCTTTCGGAGCATGTCTTCCGGCGTATTCAGGCGGCCATAGTCCGGGGTGAGATAGCTCCCGGCAGCAAAATCTCCGAGCCGGAGCTGGCGCGCACCTATGGCATCAGTCGCGGCCCGCTACGGGAGGCGATCCATCGTCTGGAAGGGCAGAAGCTACTGGTGCGGGTGCCGCATGTCGGTGCGCGGGTGGTCTCGCTCAACCAGGCCGAGCTGATCGAGCTGTACGAAATCCGCGAGTCGTTAGAAGGCATGGCCTGTCGCCTGGCGGCCGAGCGCATGACTCAAGCGGAAATCGACGAACTGCGCCGTCTGCTCGATTTGCATGAGCAGGACGAGGCGTTCAAGGCGGGCGTCGGCTACTACCAGCAGGAAGGCGACTTCGACTTCCACTATCGGATCATCCAGGGCAGCGGTAACCGCACCCTGGCCCAGATGCTCTGCGGCGAGCTGTACCAGTTGGTGCGCATGTATCGCCTGCAGTTCTCTGCCACGCCTAACCGGCCGCGGCAGGCCTTCAACGAGCACCACCGAATTCTCGATGCCATCGCCGACCGTGACGGTGAACTGGCCGAGTTGCTGATGCGTCGGCATATCGGTGCGTCCAAGCGCAATATCGAGCGCCATTACCAGGGCGCGCAACCCAAGACAGCCAAACCTAGAGGTGAGTCATGAGTGTCAAGACACCGGGCCAGCGTTTTCGCGATGCCGTTGCTGAAGAACACCCTTTACAAGTGATCGGCGCGATCAATGCCAACCATGCGTTGCTGGCCAAGCGTGCCGGTTTCAAGGCCATTTACCTGTCCGGCGGCGGCGTTGCGGCCGGTTCGTTGGGCTTGCCGGATTTGGGTATCACCGGTTTGGACGACGTGCTCACCGACGTGCGGCGGATTACTGATGTCTGCGACCTGCCGCTGCTGGTGGATGTCGATACGGGCTTTGGGTCTTCGGCATTCAACGTCGCCCGGACCGTTAAATCGATGATCAAGTTCGGCGCCGCCGCCATCCATATCGAGGATCAGGTCGGCGCCAAGCGCTGTGGCCACCGGCCGAATAAAGAGATTGTCTCGCAGCAGGAAATGGTCGACCGCATCAAGGCGGCCGTCGATGCACGCACCGATGACAGCTTCGTGATCATGGCGCGTACCGATGCGCTGGCGGTCGAGGGGCTGAACGCGGCCCTGGATCGCGCCGCCGCCTGCATCGAGGCCGGCGCCGACATGATCTTCCCCGAGGCCATCACCGAGCTGGCCATGTACAAGACCTTCGCCGACCGGGTGCGGGCGCCGATTCTGGCCAACATCACCGAGTTCGGTGCCACGCCGCTGTACACCACGGAAGAGCTGGCCGCGGTCGACGTGTCGCTGGTGCTCTACCCGCTGTCGGCCTTCCGCGCGATGAACAAGGCCGCCGAGAACGTGTACATGGCGGTGCGCCGCGACGGGACGCAGAAAAATGTGGTCGACACCATGCAGACGCGCATGGAGCTCTACGAGCGCATCAACTACCACGCCTTCGAGCAGAGCCTCGACGCGTTGTTCGCCGCCAAAAAATAACCGGAGCGCAGGTCTTAGCCGCCTGCATATAAGAACTACCCGACCGGATCGGATGAGGAGAGATAAGCGATGAGTGCGACCCCAGAAACCACCACCCCAGGCTTCAAGCCAAAGAAATCCGTTGCCCTGAGTGGCACCACCGCCGGCAACACAGCGCTGTGCACCGTCGGCCGCAGCGGCAACGATCTGCACTATCGCGGCTATGACATTCTCGACGTCGCCACCACCTGTGAGTTCGAGGAAATCGCTCACCTGCTGGTGCACGGCAAGCTGCCCAATACCGCCGAGCTGGCCGGCTACAAGGCCAAGCTCAAGGCGCTGCGCGGCCTGCCCGCGGCATTGAAGAGTGCCCTGGAACAGTTGCCACCGTCCGCCCATCCGATGGATGTGATGCGCACCGGGGTGTCCGTGCTGGGGTGTCTGTCGCCGGAGAAGGACGACCACAACCACCCCGGCGCCCGTGACATCGCCGACAAGCTGATGGCCTCGCTGGGCTCCATGCTGCTGTACTGGTACCACTTCAGCCATAACGGCAAGCGCATCGAGGTGGAAACCGAAGATGACTCCATCGGTGGTCACTTCCTCCATCTGCTGCATGGCGAAAAGCCCCGCGAATCCTGGGTGCGCGCCATGCACACCAGCCTGATCCTGTACGCCGAGCACGAGTTCAACGCCTCCACCTTCACCTCCCGGGTGATCGCCGGTACCGGCTCTGACATGTTCTCCGCTATTGCCGGTGGCATCGGCGCGCTGCGCGGGCCCAAGCATGGTGGCGCCAACGAGGTGGCCTTCGAGATCCAGAAGCGCTACGACAACCCGGATGAGGCCGAGGCCGATATCCGTGCCCGCGTGGAGAAGAAGGAGGTGGTCATCGGCTTCGGTCACCCGGTGTACACCGTGGCCGACCCGCGCAACAAGGTGATCAAGGAAGTCGCCCGCGAGCTCTGCGCCGAGCAGGGCAACAACAAGATGTTCGACATCGCCGAGCGCCTGGAGTCGACCATGTGGGAGATCAAGAAGATGTTCCCCAACCTCGATTGGTTCAGCGCCGTCAGCTACCACATGATGGGTGTGCCCACCGCCATGTTCACCCCGTTGTTCGTCATCGCGCGCACATCAGGCTGGTCCTCCCACGTCATCGAGCAGCGTATCGATGGCAAGATCATCCGCCCGAGCGCCAACTACGTCGGGCCGGAAGACCTGACCTTCGTGCCGCTCAAGGGTCGTAAATAAGATGAACAGCCAATACCGTAAATCCCTGCCTGGCACGGCGCTGGACTATTTCGATACCCGTGCCGCGGTCGAGGCGATCGCCCCCGGCGCCTACGACACGCTGCCGTACACCTCGCGCGTGCTGGCGGAAAACCTGGTGCGTCGCTGCGATCCGGCGACGCTGAATGCTTCCCTGAGCCAGCTGATCGAGCGCAAGCGCGATCTGGACTTCCCCTGGTTCCCGGCCCGGGTGGTGTGCCACGACATTCTCGGCCAGACCGCGCTGGTGGATCTGGCCGGCCTGCGTGATGCGATCGCCTTGCAAGGTGGCGACCCGGCGCAGGTCAACCCGGTGGTGCCGACCCAACTGATCGTCGACCACTCCCTGGCCGTTGAGCGCGGAGGCTTCGATCCTGAGGCGTTCGAAAAGAACCGCGCCATCGAAGACCGGCGTAACGAAGACCGCTTCCACTTCATCAACTGGACCAAGAAGGCCTTCAAGAACGTCGACGTGATTCCGCCGGGCAACGGCATCATGCACCAGATCAACCTGGAGAAAATGTCGCCGGTGATCCAGGCGCGTGACGGCGTAGCCTTCCCCGACACCTGCGTCGGCACCGACAGCCACACCCCGCACGTCGATGCGCTGGGGGTGATCGCCATCGGTGTCGGCGGTCTGGAAGCGGAAAGCGTCATGCTCGGCCGCGCCTCCTGGATGCGCCTGCCGGAAAGCGTCGGCGTCGAACTCACCGGCAAGCTGCAGCCGGGCATCACCGCCACCGACATGGTGCTGGCGCTGACCGAGTTCCTGCGCCAGCAAAAAGTGGTCGGTGCCTGGCTGGAGTTCTTCGGTGAAGGCGCATCAAAGCTGACCCTGGGCGATCGCGCGACCATTTCCAACATGGCTCCGGAATACGGTGCCACGGCGGCGATGTTCTATATCGACCAGCAGACCATCGACTACCTGAAACTCACCGGCCGTGAAGACCAGCAGGTGCAGCTGGTGGAGAATTACGCCAAACAGACCGGCCTCTGGGCCGACAGCCTGAAGGGCGCGCAGTACGAGCGTGGGCTGAACTTCGATCTGTCCTCGGTGGTGCGCAACATGGCCGGCCCGAGCAATCCCCACGCCCGTGTCGCCACCGCGGACCTCGCGGTTCAAGGCATTGCCGGCCAGTGGGACGAGGTACCGGGCCAGATGCCGGACGGCGCGGTGATCATTGCCGCCATTACCAGTTGCACCAACACCAGCAACCCGCGCAACGTGATCGCCGCCGGCCTGCTGGCGCGTAACGCCAACAAGCTGGGGCTGACGCGCAAGCCCTGGGTCAAGTCGTCCCTGGCGCCCGGTTCGAAGACCGTGGCGCTGTACCTGGACGAAGCCGGCCTGACCCATGAACTGGAGCAGTTGGGCTTCGGCGTGGTGGCCTTCGCCTGCACCACCTGCAACGGCATGTCCGGCGCGCTCGATCCGGTGATCCAGCAGGAAATCATCGACCGCGACCTGTACGCCACCGCCGTGCTGTCCGGTAACCGCAACTTCGACGGGCGTATCCACCCGTACGCCAAGCAGGCGTTCCTCGCTTCGCCGCCGTTGGTGGTGGCCTACGCCATCGCCGGGACCATCCGCTTCGACATCGAAAAGGACGTACTGGGCCTGACCGCCGACGGCCAGGAAATCCGCCTCAAGGACATCTGGCCGAGCGACGAAGAAATCGACGCGGTGGTCAAGGCCTCGGTCAAGCCGGAGCAGTTCCGCCAGGTCTACATCCCGATGTTCGCCATCCACGAAGACACCGGCCCCAAGGTCGAGCCGCTGTACGACTGGCGCGAGATGAGCACCTATATCCGTCGTCCGCCGTACTGGGAAGGCGCATTGGCCGGGGCGCGTCCGCTCAAGGGCATGCGCCCGCTGGCGGTACTGCCGGACAACATCACCACCGATCACCTGTCGCCGTCCAACGCCATCATGCTCGACAGCGCCGCCGGCGAATACCTGGCGAAAATGGGCCTGCCGGAAGAGGACTTCAACTCCTACGCGACTCACCGCGGTGACCACCTGACCGCGCAACGGGCGACCTTCGCCAACCCGAAACTGTTCAACGAGATGGTGCAGGAAAACGGCAAGGTCAAGCAGGGTTCGCTGGCGCGGGTCGAGCCGGAAGGCCAGGTGATGCGGATGTGGGAAGCCATCGAAACCTACATGGAGCGCAAGCAGCCGCTGATCATCATCGCCGGCGCCGACTACGGTCAGGGTTCGTCCCGTGACTGGGCGGCCAAGGGCGTGCGCCTGGCGGGTGTGGAAGCCATCGCCGCCGAAGGCTTCGAGCGCATCCACCGAACCAACCTGGTGGGCATGGGCGTGCTGCCGCTGGAGTTCAAGGCGGGCACCGACCGCAAGACGCTGGGTATCGACGGCAGCGAAACCTTCGACGTGATCGGCGAGCGTACCCCGCGTACCACGCTGACCCTGGTCATCACCCGCAAGAACGGTGAGCGTGTCGAGGTGCCGGTCACCTGCCGTCTCGACACCGCCGAAGAAGTGTCGATCTATGAGGCCGGTGGCGTGCTGCAGCGTTTCGCCCAGGACTTCCTCGAATCGGCTACGGCTGGCTAAGCGACGCGCTGAGGCGGGACGGCAACGTTCCGCTCCAGCCTTTTCAGGACAACATTTCCATGGCCCACGTACCCCAGATCAAGATTCCCGCCACCTACATCCGTGGCGGCACCAGCAAAGGCGTGTTCTTCCGCCTGCAGGATTTACCCGAGGGCGCGCAAGTGCCGGGGGCGGCGCGTGATGCGCTGCTGCTGCGGGTGATCGGCAGCCCCGACCCTTACGGCAAGCAGATCGACGGCATGGGCGGGGCGACCTCGAGCACCAGCAAGACGGTCATCCTGTCCAAGAGCGGCCGGCCCGATCACGACGTCGATTACCTGTTCGGCCAGGTCTCCATCGACAAGCCCTTCGTCGACTGGAGCGGCAACTGCGGCAACCTGTCGGCCGCGGTCGGCTCGTTCGCCATCAGCGGCGGTCTGGTGGACGCCGATCGCATCCCGCAGAACGGCGTGGTCAGCGTGCGCATCTGGCAGGCCAACATCGGCAAGACCATCATCGCCCACGTGCCGATCACCCAGGGCGCGGTGCAGGAAACCGGTGATTTCGAACTCGACGGCGTGACCTTCCCGGCCGCCGAAGTCCAGCTCGAATTCCTGGACCCGGCCGCCGACGAGGACGGCGCGGGCGGCTCGATGTTCCCCACCGGCAACCTGGTCGATGAGCTGGAGGTGCCCGGCCTCGGCAGGCTCAAGGTGACGATGATCAATGCCGGCATCCCGACCATCTTCGTCAACGCGGATGCCATCGGCTACACCGGTACCGAGTTGCAAGACGACATCAACGGCGACCCCAAGGCGCTGGCCATGTTCGAGACCATTCGTGCTTACGGCGCGTTGCGTATGGGGCTGATCAAGACTCTGGACGAAGCCGCCCAGCGTCAGCACACGCCCAAGGTTGCCTTCGTCGCCAAGCCGACCGACTACCTCGCCTCCAGCGGCAAGCCCGTGGCGGCCGCTGATGTGGACCTGCTGGTGCGTGCGCTGTCCATGGGCAAGCTGCACCACGCCATGATGGGCACGGCCGCCGTGGCCATCGGCACCGCCGCGGCGATTCCGGGCACCCTGGTGAATCTCGCCGCGGGCGGCGGTGCGCGCAGCGCGGTGCGCTTCGGCCACCCCTCCGGCACCCTGCGCGTGGGCGCCGAAGCCAGCCAGATCGACGGCGAATGGACGGTGACCAAGGCCATCATGAGCCGCAGCGCCCGGGTGCTGATGGAAGGCTGGGTGCGCGTGCCGGGTGATGCATTCTGAGGTGTGCTACCGCTTGATCCACAAGAACCCATTCAGGGTTCTTGTGGTTGATTTAACCTGCACTTAACGACGCGTTAGCAGAGTGAATCGATGATGAGCGCCAACGTTGACCTGAACAACCGTCCCGACTACGACACAGTCCTGCAGGATATCGCCGACTACGTTTTGAACTACAGGATCGAGTCCGTCGAGGCCTTGAATACTGCCCGCAATTGCCTGATGGACACCCTCGGCTGCGGTCTGCTGGCCCTGCGTTTCCCTGAGTGCACCAAACACCTGGGGCCGATCGTCGAAGGCACCATCGTGCCGAACGGCGCACGCGTGCCGGGCACCAGCTTTCGCCTCGATCCGGTCAAGGCGGCCTGGGATATCGGCTGCATCGTGCGTTGGCTGGATTACAACGATACTTGGCTGGCGGCCGAGTGGGGGCATCCTTCGGATAACCTCGGCGGCATCCTGGCGGTCGCGGATCACCTGTCGCAGAAGCGCATCGCCCAGGGTGAAGCCCCGCTGACCATGCGTGCGGTGCTGGAGGCGATGATCATGGCGCACGAGATCCAGGGTGTATTCGCCCTGGAGAACTCCTTCAACCGCGGCGGCCTGGACCACGTGATCCTGGTCAAGCTGGCTTCGACTGCGGTGACCGCCAAGCTGATGGGTGCCACCCGCGAGCAACTGCTGTCCGCTCTGTCCCATGCCTTCGTCGATGGTCAGGCGTTGCGGACCTACCGTCATGCGCCGAATGCCGGCTCGCGTAAATCCTGGGCGGCCGGCGATGCTTCCAGCCGTGGCGTACGTCTGGCCGATATCGCCATGCGTGGCGAAATGGGCATCCCGGGCGTGCTGACTGCGCCGCAGTGGGGCTTCTACGACGTGTTGTTCAGCCACACCAACAAAGATCTGGCGCTCAAGCCCGAAGACGAACGCCAGTTCAGCTTCTCGCAGAAGTTCGGCACCTATGTGATGGAAAACGTGCTGTTTAAAATCAGCTTCCCGGCCGAGTTCCATGCGCAGACCGCCTGTGAAGCGGCGGTGACGCTGCATCCCCAGGTCAAGGATCGTCTGCACGAGATCGACAAGATCGTCATCACCACCCACGAGTCGGCGATCCGCATCATCTCCAAGGTCGGCCCGTTGGCTAACGCCGCAGATCGCGATCACTGCATTCAGTACATGACGGCGGTGCCATTGGCTTTCGGCAACCTGGTGGCCGAGCAGTACGAAGACGACTTCCATGCGGCCAACCCGATCATCGACGAGCTGCGCGAGAAGATGGTCATAGTCGAAGACGAGCGTTACACCCGCGAGTATCTGGAAGCGGACAAACGTTCCATCGCCAACGCCATCCAGGTGTTCTTCAAGGACGGCACCTCGACCGAACAAGTGGCTGTCGAGTACCCGATTGGCCATCGCCGTCGCCGTGCCGATGGTATCCCGCTGCTGGAGGAGAAGTTCAAAGCCAACCTGGCCACCAAGTTCACCGGCCAGCGCAGCGCGGAAATTTTCGCCCTGTGCAAAGACCAGGCGAAACTGGAGGCGATCCCGGTCAACCGCTTTATGGATCTGTTTGTGATCTGAGGTGGGAAGACAAAACAAAGCCGGCAATGCCGGCTTTGTTTTTTGCGATGGTTTTGACGTCCAGATGTCGGCTGGGTAGAGCCTAGCGAAACCCAGCTGGGTTTCGAAACCTATTTCAGCCTTCTTTCCACGCCTTTTTCCACCAGGATCTTGGCGGAGATTTCTTCCACCGAAAAGTGTGTGGAATTGATAAAGGGGATGTTTTCCCGGCGTAACAGTTGCTCGACCTCGCGAACTTCGAACTCGCACTGCGCATAGCTGGCATAGCGGCTGTTCGGTTTGCGCTCGTTACGGATAGCAGTCAGTCGATCGGGGTCGATGGTCAGGCCGAACAGCTTGTCCTTGTAGGCTTTGAGCGCGGCAGGTAGTTGCAGGCGCTCCATATCTTCTTCGGTCAAGGGGTAGTTGGCCGCGCGAATGCCGTACTGCAAGGCCATGTACAGGCAGGTCGGGGTTTTCCCGCAGCGCGATACACCAACGAGGATCAGGTCGGCCTTGTCGTAGTAGTGGGTGCGGGCGCCGTCGTCGTTGTCTAGGGCGAAGTTCACCGCCTCGATTCGTTCCATGTAGTTGGAGTTGGAATTGATGGAGTGTGATTTGCCGACTGAGTAGGACGAATGCGAGGTCAGTTCCTGCTCCAGCGGGGCCAGGAAAGTGGAGAAGATATCGATCATAAAGCCGTCGGACTTCGCCAAGATGTCGCGAATGTCCTGGTTTACGATGGTGTCGAAGATGATCGGGCGAGCCCCGTCCGCCTCGGCAGCTGTATTGATTTGTTGTACCATGGCCCGCGCTTTTTCAACGCTGTCGATGTAGGGGCGCGTGAGCTTGTGAAAGGTGATGTTTTCGAACTGCGCCAACAGGCTTTGGCCGAGGGTTTCCGCCGTAATACCGGTACCATCGGAGATGAAAAAAGCGGTTCGTTTCATTTGCACCGAAGGCCTCGAACCTATTTCAATACCGTCGCGAGCGCAGGTCAGGCAAGGCGGAAACAGGCGAGGACGCGGAGTTTACAAGCTGTAAATGAGCAGTCCGAGCCTGTTTTCAACGCAGCATCACCAAGTGCAGCAGGTATTAAATAGGTTCTTAAGTTGGGGACGATTCTTGGCTATCATAGGCCCCCTTTGATTGGGCCCATGCCGGTTGGCATTGTTACTTATTTTCCAGGGCCAGGCCACAATCACGCGGAGTCGCTCCGCCTGAGCTTTTCCCGCGCCTGAGCTTGTCCAACACAGTTAGTGGAGAGATCACCTTGGTAGAGTACGTAGTTTCCCTCGATAAGCTCGGCGTCCATGATGTGGAGCATGTGGGGGGCAAGAACGCATCCCTGGGCGAGATGATCAGCAACCTCGCGGGCGCCGGTGTGTCGGTGCCCGGTGGTTTCGCCACTACCGCCCAGGCCTACCGTGACTTCCTCGAGCAGAGCGGTCTGAACGAGCGTATCCACGCCGCCCTCGACGCGCTGGATGTGGACGACGTCAACGCCCTGGTGAAAACCGGCGCGCAAATCCGTCAGTGGGTGATGGACGCCGAGTTCCCCGAGCGCTTGAACGCCGAAATCCGTACGGCTTTCGCCGAGATGTCGGCCGGCAACCCGAATATGGCCGTGGCCGTGCGTTCCTCGGCGACCGCGGAAGACTTGCCGGATGCCTCTTTCGCCGGCCAGCAAGAAACTTTCCTGAATATTCGCGGCGTGGACAACGTGATCCGCGCGGCGAAGGAAGTGTTCGCCTCTCTATTTAACGACCGCGCCATCGCTTACCGCGTGCACCAGGGCTTCGACCACAAACTGGTCGCCCTGTCCGCCGGCGTGCAGCGCATGGTTCGTTCGGAAACTGGCACCGCCGGGGTGCTGTTTACCCTGGACACCGAATCGGGCTTTCGCGATGTGGTGTTTATCACCGGCGCCTATGGCCTGGGTGAAACCGTGGTGCAAGGCGCAGTCAACCCGGACGAGTTCTACGTCCACAAGCAGACCCTGGAGGCTGGTCGCCCTGCGATCCTGCGCCGCAACCTGGGTAGCAAAGCGATCAAGATGATCTACGGCGACGAAGCTAAGGCCGGCAAGTCGGTCAAGGTGGTGGATGTCGATCATGCCGAGCGCTCGCGCTTCTGCTTGAGCGATGCCGAGGTCACCGAGTTGGCCAAGCAGGCACTGATCATCGAGAAGCACTACCAGCGGCCGATGGACATCGAGTGGGCCAAAGACGGCGACGACGGCAAGCTGTACATAGTCCAGGCCCGTCCTGAGACCGTGAAGAGCCGCTCCAGCGCCAATGTGATGGAGCGTTACCTGCTCAAAGAAACCGGAGTTGTCCTGGTCGAAGGTCGTGCCATCGGCCAGAAAATCGGCGCCGGCAAGGTGCGGGTGATCAACGATATTGCCGAGATGGACAAGGTTCAGCCGGGCGACGTACTGGTTTCCGACATGACCGACCCGGATTGGGAACCGATCATGAAGCGCGCCAGCGCTATCGTCACCAACCGTGGCGGGCGTACCTGTCACGCGGCGATCATCGCCCGTGAATTGGGAATTCCGGCCGTAGTCGGTTGCGGCAACGCCACCCAGGTGTTGCAGGATGGCCAGGGCGTTACCGTGTCCTGTGCCGAAGGCGACACCGGCTTTATCTTCGAAGGTGAGTTGGGCTTCGATATCCGCAAGAACTCCGTCGATGCGATGCCCGAGCTGCCGTTCAAGATCATGATGAACGTCGGCAATCCGGATCGCGCTTTCGACTTCGCCCAGTTGCCGAACGCCGGCGTGGGTCTGGCACGCTTGGAATTCATCATCAACCGCATGATCGGCGTGCACCCAAAAGCGCTGTTGAACTTTGCCAGCCTGCCGGCGGAGATCAAGGACAGCGTCGAGAAGCGCATCGCGGGTTACGACGATCCGGTTGGCTTCTACGTCGAGAAGCTGGTTGAGGGCATCAGCACCCTGGCCGCGGCGTTCTGGCCGAAGAAGGTCATAGTGCGGCTGTCGGACTTCAAGTCCAACGAATACGCCAACCTGATCGGCGGCAAGCTCTACGAGCCGGAAGAAGAGAACCCGATGCTGGGCTTTCGCGGCGCTTCGCGCTACATCAGCGAATCCTTCCGTGATTGTTTCGAGCTGGAATGCCGCGCGCTGAAGAGGGTCCGCAACGAAATGGGCCTGACCAACGTCGAGATCATGGTGCCGTTCGTGCGGACACTCGGCGAGGCGAGCCAAGTCGTTGATCTGCTAGCTCAAAACGGCCTGGCGCGGGGCCAGAACGGCCTGAAAGTCATCATGATGTGCGAGCTGCCGTCTAACGCGATTCTGGCCGAAGAGTTTCTCGAGTTCTTCGATGGCTTCTCCATCGGTTCTAACGATCTGACTCAGCTGACCCTGGGCCTGGATCGTGACTCGGGGATTGTCGCTCACCTGTTTGACGAGCGTAATCCGGCGGTTAAGAAGCTGCTCTCCAATGCCATCCAGGCCTGTAACAAGGCCGGGAAATACATCGGCATCTGTGGTCAGGGCCCGTCGGATCATCCGGATCTGGCCAGGTGGTTGATGGAGCAGGGCATCGAAAGCGTCTCGTTGAACCCGGACTCCGTGCTGGAAACCTGGTTCTTCCTGGCGGAAGGTCAACCGGCCTGATGGCTTTAGTTAAGTGCGGATCGACTCGTTCTGAGCTGCTTCGCACCGGCGCTGCTTGAATCGGCGCTTCTCTAACCACCTATAAAAAGGGCGGACATAATTCCGCCCTTTTTTGTGCAAGTAACCGCATGCAAAGTAGCAGTGAACTTTTTCCCGTCGCGCTGATGAGCGCAGAGCTGCGTGGCGATCTGAGCGAAGACGTCTATCGTCTGAAGCCGGGTAACAGCAGCGATTTCAGCGTCGAACTGGCGTTGACCCGCCTGGGCCAGTCGGGCCAGGGGGCGAAGCGTGGTGTGCCGGTGATTCTGCTGCATGGCAGTTTCTCCAACCGACGTTTCTGGTACTCGCCGAAGGGCATTGGCCTCGGTCCCTATCTGGCGCGGGTTGGTTTTGACGTGTGGATCGCCGAGATGCGTGGCCACGGTTTGTCGCCGCGTAACCTGAACTATCGACAGAATCGGGTGGCGGATTATGTGCGTCATGACCTGCCGGCTATCGCGGCTTTCGTCCGCGAGCAGACGGCGCAGAGCCCGCACTGGATTGGTCACTCCCTCGGCGGCATCACCTTGGCGGCAGCGCTCGGTGGACACTACCTGGGTGAGGATGAGGTCGCCTCGGCAGCCTTGTTCGGTAGCCAGATCAGCCGCGTCTACTGGCCGCTGAAAGTGCCGCCAGTGGAGTGGGGTGGGCGTTTGCTGCTCAAGCGTTTCGCCGCGCTGTCAGGCTCACGGCTCAGGCGCGGCCCGGAAGACGAACCCATCGGTCTGGCGCTGGAAAGTTTGCGCTGGCATGGTCTGTTCGGTCGTTTCGGCGACAGCGAGCGCGATTGGTGGGCCGGACTGGCGGAGGTGCGGGTGCCGTTGTTGGCCGTTGGCGCCGTGGGGGATCTGCAGGATCCGGCTTGGGCCTGTCGCAAATTGCTGGAGCAGTTCGGCTCGCAAACTCGCGAGTTCGTCTGCCTCGGCAAGAAAAACGGTTTTGCCGATGATTACGGGCATGTCGAGATGCTGGTTAGCAAGCACGCGCAGCGCGAAGTTTGGCCGCTGGTCGAGCATTGGCTGCATCGGTTGCAGCTGCCCGCAGGGCTCAGGCAGAACTAATAAGTCGATTGGGTGGCGTAGTGCCGAGCCAGGTGTACGCCGCTCAACACATTGATTTTGAAGAAATGCAGCCAGTCCTCGTCTGGAATCCCGAAAAAAGTCTTTGCTCGAAAATCCTAGGTGGTTGACCAGGATGTCCACCTCCGGCACTTGCCGAATCAAGTTCGTCTCTCCTTCGGTGCTACCCAGATCTGCGGCGACACCGCTCTGTTTGGTCTGCGGTGGCTGAGGCGTTCCGTCGTTGCCGGCAGAAAGCTAAAATGAAACGCCAAGACGGTATGGGGATTACCCTGTCACGGGAGGTATCATGTTCGTTGCTCTCGAACGGCTGTTGAATCTAGAAGAAGGCTATCGACGGACCTTTCAGGTCGGCGGGCGCAGCCTTCTATTGCTGGTGGTAGAGCAGCAGCCGGTGCTACTGGAGAATCGTTGTCCGCACCAGGGTGCGCCCTTGCACAACGCCACGGTGCTCGGTAGGGTGCTGCGCTGCGCGCGGCATGGTTCCGAATTCGATCTGTTTACCGGGCAGGCGCTGAATGCCCATTGCGCGGGACTGACCCGGCTGACGCTGGTCTACGATGGCGACCGCATTGGCGTCGATCTCTGACTCTGCTTTTCTCACTCATAGGAGTTTTTCCATGCAATACATCACTCCCGATCTGTGCGATGCCTACCCGGAACTGGTGCAGGTGGTTGAGCCGATGTTCAGCAATTTCGGCGGACGCGACTCCTTTGGCGGCGAGATCGTCACCATCAAGTGTTTCGAGGACAACTCCCTGGTCAAGGATCAGGTCGAGCTCGATGGCAAAGGCAAGGTGTTGGTCGTCGATGGTGGCGGTTCGCTGCGTCGCGCCCTGCTCGGCGACATGCTAGCCGAGAAGGCGGCGAAGAACGGTTGGGAGGGTCTGGTGGTCTATGGGTGCATCCGTGACGTCGATGTCATCGCGCAGACCGAGCTGGGGGTACAGGCGCTGGCCAGCCATCCGATGAAGACCGAAAAGCGCGGTATCGGCGATCTGAACGTGCCGGTGACTTTCGGTGGCGTGACCTTCCGCCCAGGTGAGTATGTGTATGCCGACAACAACGGCATTATTCTCTCGCCCAAGCCGTTGGAGATGCCGGCTTGAGGTTTTAAACCCGGCGCAAGTCGGGTTTTTTCTAAGCGCGCGAGCAATCGACAGCCAGTGAAGGAGTAGGGATGCACGAGGAAGGCAACGCGCAATGGGGGCTGGTGCATGCCTTCGTTCTGGACGGTAAAGGGGGCGCGCAGCCGATTGCGCGTAATCAGTTGGATGAGCTTGAACTCACACCAGAGCAAAGCCTCTGGCTGCATTGGGATCGCAGTCATCCACAGACTCATACCTGGTTGCGCAACTCCAGCGGGCTGAATGAGTTCAGTTGTGACCTGTTGCTGGAGGAGAACACCCGGCCGCGGCTACTGCCGTTGCCGAATGACGAGCTCCTACTGTTCCTGCGTGGCGTCAATCTCAATCCGGGTGCCGAGCCGGAGGACATGGTTTCGGTACGCATCTTTGCTTCTCCTCAGCGGGTCATTTCACTGCGCTTGCGACCGCTGCGCGCGACCGATGAATTGCTTGCCGAGCTGGAGGAGGGAGGCGGTCCGAAGACTTCGTCCGGGCTGATTCTGTACTTGGCGCAGCACCTGACCGGTAAGGTCGATGGTCTGGTCGGCGAGCTCTCCGAACAAGTCGATGCCCAGGAAGAGCGGGTGGATGCCGATGAGCGTTATACGCCGGAACATGGCCAGATGTTGCACATCCGCCGTCGTGCCGCTGGTTTGCGGCGTTTCCTGGCCCCACAGCGCGATATCTACGGTCAGTTGACGCACAACAAATTGCCCTGGTTTGCCGATGGCGAGAGTGACTACTGGAACGAGTTGAACAACCGTTTGACGCGCTATCTGGAGGAGCTGGAGTTGATTCGTGAACGGGTCGGCCTGGTGCTCGAGTCCGAGCATCGGCGGATAAGTGAGCGGATGAGCCGCATCATGTACCGCTTCGGGATTATCACCGGGGTCTTTCTGCCGATGACTTTCTTGACCGGCTTGCTGGGGATCAATGTCGGCGGTATTCCCGGCTCGGAGAGCCCGTATGGCTTTCTGGTTGCCTGCCTGATGTCGGCTGGCGTGGCTCTCGCTCAGTGGTTGCTTTTTCGCCGTCTGCGCTGGGTTTGATGTGACTTGTCGTGTATTCGCCTCGTCTAGCCGACAGATCCCGTGAGGTGCGCATGCACGATCCATTCGAAGAATCCCTGCGTGACCTGCTCAAGTCTTCATCGACCAACCATGATGATGATGCTTGCCTGGGGCGTGTACTGAAGACTGCTAACCGCCAAGTCGGTGCTGGCGATCTGTTCAGCCTGATGGGGCATTGGCTCGAAGCGCTGATGATCGCCCTGAGTAACGGCTCGGCTCATGTCGCGCCGGTATCTCGCCGTACTTCTTCCGCTCGCTCTCTTAATAAGGCTGATTGAAATGGAACTCGACCCCTGGACCCAAAGCCTGGTGAGCGCGATGACAGCCCTGTGGACTAAGGTCGCCGGCTTCATCCCGAACCTGTTTGTCGCGTTGATTTTGGTGCTGCTGGGTTTCGTCGTAGCCAAATTGCTCGACACCTTGCTCTCCAAGCTGCTGGGTAAAGTCGGTCTGGACCGACTGATGGCCGGTACAGGTTTGACCAAGCTGTTAAGCCGGGCAGGCATTCAAGTGCCGGTCTCGACCTTGATCGGCAAGATCGTCTATTGGTTTGTCTTGCTGATCTTCTTGGTTTCGGCGGCTGAGTCGTTGGGCCTGGAGCGGGTCTCGGCGACCCTCGATGTGCTCGCCTTGTATCTGCCAAAGGTCTTTGGCGCGGCTCTGGTGCTGCTCGCTGGCGTACTCTTGGCGCAGTTGGTCAGTGGCCTGGTGCGCGGTGCCGCCGAAGGGGTGGGGCTGGACTATGCCAGCGGCCTGGGACGCATCGCCCAGGGCTTGGTCATCATCATCAGCATCTCGGTAGCCATCGGCCAATTGGAAGTGAAGACCGACCTGCTGAACAACGTGATCGCCATCGTGCTGATTTCCGTTGGCCTGGCTGTGGCCTTGGCCTTGGGTCTGGGCAGCCGCGACATCGCCGGGCAGATCCTTGCCGGTATTTATGTGCGCGAGTTGTACCAGGTTGGGCAACAGATTCAGGTTGGTGATGTCGAAGGGCAGATCGAGGAAATTGGCACGGTCAAGACTACGCTGCTGACCGACGAGGGCGAGTTGGTGTCGGTGGCCAACCGTATTCTTCTCGAACAACGGGTGAGCAGTCGCTAACGCGCCAATCCCTGCTAATGTATGCCGCCATATGTAAGACGCCTGAGACTCTGGGCGGTGGCGGCTATTCACCTGACTGTCGGCCCGACTCGTTTTGAACAAAGCCCAATCGCTATCTTCGCGTTACGACCCCCGCGAACTCTCTGACGAAGAGTTGGTGGCGCGTGCGCACGTCGAGTTGTTTCATATCACCCGTGCCTATGAAGAACTCATGCGCCGCTATCAGCGCACGCTGTTTAACGTCTGTGCTCGTTATCTGGGCAACGACCGCGATGCAGATGATGTATGTCAAGAGGTCATGCTCAAGGTTCTCTATGGTTTAAAGAACTTCGAAGGCAAGTCAAAGTTCAAGACCTGGCTATATAGCATCACTTATAACGAGTGCATCACGCAGTACCGGAAAGAGCGCAGAAAGCGCCGCTTAATGGATGCACTGAGTTTGGATCCATTGGAGGAAGCGTCGGAGGAAAAGGCTCCAGCCCTTCCCGAGCCCGGCGGACTGGACCGCTGGCTGGTGCATGTGAACCCGATTGATCGTGAAATTCTGGTGCTACGATTTGTCGCAGAATTAGAGTTCCAGGAAATAGCCGACATCATGCACATGGGGCTTAGTGCGACGAAAATGCGTTATAAACGCGCTCTTGACCGCTTGCGTGAAAAATTTTCGGGCGTTACCGAAACTTAGTTGGCTGAAATACCTCCAACCTGTGCGGGTGAGTTCTGTTAGAATCGCCGGCTGAGTTGTCTTGCGTTTGTCAGACAACTTACTGACCACCAAGATAGGGATTTACGGATGAAATTCAAGAACACCTTAGGCGTTGTCATTGGCTCGCTGATCGCTTCCGCCTCTCTTCAAGCGCTGGCCCAAGGCCAAGGTGCGGTCGAGGTTGAGGGCTTCGCCAAGAAGGAGCAGTTCGACAGCGCTCGTGACTTCAAAAACAACGGCAACCTGTTCGGCGGCTCGATTGGCTACTTCCTGACCGACGACGTTGAATTGCGTCTGGGCTACGACGAAGTGCACAACGCTCGTGGCGAAGACGGTCGTAACATCAAGGGCTCGAACACTGCCCTGGATGCTCTGTACCACCTCAACAACCCAGGCGACATGCTGCGTCCGTACGTCTCCGCAGGTTTCTCGGACCAGAGCATCGGTCAAACCGGCCGCAGCGGTCGTAACGGCTCCACTTTCGCCAACGTTGGCGGCGGTGCCAAGCTCTACTTCACCGAGAACTTCTACGCCCGTGCTGGCGTTGAAGCTCAGTACAACATCGACCAGGGCGACACCGAGTGGGCTCCAAGCGTCGGTATCGGCATGAACTTTGGTGGCGGCTCCAAGCCTGCTGCTGAGGTCGTAGAAGCTGCTCCTGCTCCAGTTGCTGAGCCGGTTGCTGCTGCTGAAGAGCCGATGGAACTGGTCCGCGTTGAGCTGGACGTGAAATTCGATTTCGACAAGTCGAAAGTCAAAGAAGAAAGCTACGGCGACATCAAGAACCTGGCCGACTTCATGAACCAGTACCCAGCCACTGCCACCACTGTTGAAGGTCACACCGATTCCGTCGGTACTGACGCTTACAACCAGAAGCTGTCCGAGCGTCGTGCAAGCGCCGTGCGTGACGTGCTGGTTAACCAGTACGGTGTCGGCGGCGAGCGTGTTAACGCGGTCGGTTACGGCGAGTCCAAGCCGGTTGCGGATAACGCTACCGACGCTGGTCGCGCGGTTAACCGTCGCGTAGAAGCTGAAGTGGAAGCTCAAGCCAAGTAATGGGTTTAGCTCCAAAGAAAAACCCGGCTCCGGCCGGGTTTTTCTTTGCTTAAAATTTTCTGTGCCTGAAGAAAGCCAGCTCGAACGCGGAGCAAGGCCTTACTCCACAGGGCTAACGGCTAGGCGCTGGCAGCCAGAGGCAAGGCTTGTGCGCTGGCGGCCACTTCGCCGATCACCAGAATCGCCGGGCTTTTCAGCTGGAAGGCCAGCGCGTCCTGCTGCATCTCGCCGAGGGAGCTGCGGCATTCGCGTTGCTGCGGCAATGAGGCGTTTTCGATCATGGCGACCGGCATATTTGCCGACATACCGCTGGCCAGCAGGCTGTCACGGATCTCGCCGAGCTTGGCCACGCCCATGTAGACCACCAGAGTGCTGCCGCTTTGGGCCAGCGCCTGCCAGTTGAGGCTGCTGTCGTCCTGGGTGTGAGCGGTGACCAGCGTCACGCCACGGCTGACGCCGCGTAACGTCAGCGGGATGCCGCAGTTGGTCGCACCGGCCAGACCGGCGGTGATGCCATTGACCAGCTCAACCTCTACACCACGGGCGCTCAGCCACTCGGCTTCTTCGCCGCCACGACCGAAGATGCACGGATCGCCACCTTTGAGGCGCACCACGCATTTACCCTGACGGGCGTAGCGCAGCATCAGTCGATGAATGAATTCCTGGGGGGTCGAGCGGCAGCCGCCGCGTTTACCCACTGGGACTATCCGCGCAGCTGGGCAGTGTTCAAGCACGGCGGGATTGACCAGATCGTCGATCATCACGATGTGCGCTTCATGCAGCGCCCGCACAGCTTTAAGTGTCAGCAGTTCCGGGTCACCAGGGCCTGCACCCACCAGCCAGACTTTTCCACTCATCGTCAGCACCTCACTGATTCACCGCCACTGGCAGGGCTTGTGCCGCCAGTAGCCGTTTGATTTCCGGGACGCAGGAGCCGCACTGAGTGCCGCAACCCAAGGTTTGTTTCAGCTCTTGCAAGTCCAGCCCGCGAGCGATGCCGGCGCAGACCGCGGCTTCGCTGACATTCATGCAGTTGCACAGGGTTTTGTTGCCGACGGTGCTGGCGCCGGCACTGCCGGGCGGCGTGCTGATCGGTGCCAGCAGCCAGCGGCGCAGGTCGGCGTCGGTTTCACCGCTCAGCCAGAGGCCCTTGAGCCAGTCGCGCGCGGCAGTTTCGCCGGCCAGGCGGATCGCCGTGATGCGGCCTTGCTCGATGCGTACGCGCTTGCCGACCGCCCGCCGCGGATCGTCATAGGCGAGCACCGGGCCTTCATGCAGCCCGAGTAGGCGATCGATCTGGGCCAGCAGTTCGGGGGCGGGGGCCTCGGTGGCTGCCGCACGAATCAGCAGGGCTGGGCGCTCGCGGCCGGCCAGGCCGAGGCTGGCGTAGTCGAAGCTTTCACACAGCGGGCGCAAAGCCTCGAAGCGGGTTTGCACCTCGCCTTCGACCAGGGCGAACAGTTGCCAGGGCAACTCGACCTTTTGCACCTCGACGCCGGCGTGTTTCAGCTCCGGCTGTTTCGACAGCGGATCGAACGCCGGTAGGGTCAGCACGTTGCAGCCCAGCCCCTTGAGAAAGCGATCACCCCAGTGCATCGGTAAGAACGCCTGACCGGAGCGCACGCCTTCATCGCTCTGCACCGGCAGAATCAGGCTGCCACGGCGGCTTTTCAGTTTCACCAGATCGCCGGCTTGCAGGCGCCGGCGCCGCAGTTCGTCGGGGTGCAGGCTGAGCACGGCGGCCTCGACATGACCGAAGAGTTGCGCGGCCGTGCCGGTGCGGCTCATGCCGTGCCACTGGTCGCGCAGGCGGCCGGTGTTCAGGGTCAGGGGGAAGCGCGCATCACGTTTTTCTTTCGGCGCGCGATAGGGCTCGGCGATAAAGCTCGCGCGTCCGGACGCGCTGGGGAAAATCCCGTTGCCGTAGAGGCGTGGGGTGCCAGCGCTAGCACCGGCCGGAAAGGGCCATTGCTGCGGACCTTGGTCATCCAGAATCGCGTAGCTGAGGCCGGAAAGGTCCAGGTCGCGCTGGGCAGTCAGTGTCTTGTACTCATCGAACAGCGCTTGCGGGCTGTCGAAGGCAAACAGGCTGGGCAGGCCGGGGCGTAGCAGGTGTTCCAGGCGGCGGGCGAAATCCACGGTGATCGCCCAATCCGGCCGCGCCTCTGCGGGCGCTGGCACGGCACGGCGGACATGGGAAACCCGCCGTTCGGAATTAGTTACCGTGCCTTCCTTCTCGCCCCAGCTGGCGGCGGGCAGCAGCAGGTCGGCGAAGCGGCAGGTCTCGGTGGTGAAGAAGGCTTCCTGCACCACCACGAAGGGGCAGGCGCTCAGCGCTTGGTGAATCTTGGTCTGATCCGGCAGCGATTGGGCCGGGTTGGTGCAGGCGATCCACAGGGCCTTGATCTTGCCGGCATGCACCGCATCGAAGAGTTCGATGGCGGTCAGGCCGGGGCTTTCCGGCAGGGCATCGACGCCCCAGGCGCTGGCCACTTCGGCGCGGTGTTCGGCATTCGCCGCCTCGCGGTGGCCGGGCAGCAGGTTGGCCAGGCTGCCGGTTTCGCGGCCGCCCATGGCGTTGGGCTGGCCGGTGAGCGAGAAGGGGCCGGCACCCGGGCGGCCGATCTGCCCGGTGGCCAGGTGTAGGTTGATCAGCGCGCTATTTTTCGCGCTGCCGGCGCTCGATTGGTTCAGCCCCATGCACCACAGCGAGAGAAAGCTCGGCGCCTGGCCGATGAGCTTGGCGCAGGCTTGCAGGTTCTCCTGGCTGATGCCGCACAGCTCGCTGACCATCTGCGGGCTGTAGTCGCGCACCAGGGTCTTCAGGGCCTCGAAGCCTTCGGTGTGCGCATCGATAAAGCGCCGGTCGAGCCAGCCTTCCCACATCAGGATATGCAGGAGGCCGTGGAACAGCGCGACGTCGGTGCCCGGCTGAATCGCCAGGTGCAGGTCGGCCAGCTCGCAGGTGTCGGTGCGTCGCGGGTCGACCACTATGACCTGCATGTCCGGGCGCTTGGCCTTGGCTTCTTCCAAGCGGCGAAAGAGCACGGGATGCGCGAAGGCCATATTGCTGCCGACGATCAGCACGCAATCGCTCTGCTCGAGGTCTTCGTAGTTGCAGGGTGGCGCATCGGCGCCGAGGCTGCGCTTGTAACCAACCACGGCGGAGGACATGCACAGCCGCGAGTTGCTGTCGATGTTGTTGGTGCCGACCAAGGCGCGGGCGAGCTTGTTGAAGGCGTAGTAGTCCTCGGTCAGCAACTGACCGGAGACATAGAAGGCCACGCTGTCCGGGCCGTGTTCGCGGATGGTCTCGGCAAATACCTTGGCCGCGTGATCCAGCGCCGAATCCCAGTTAGTGCGCGAACGGGCCAGGGCTTTACCCAGGCGCAGTTCCGGGTGCTGCGCGCGGGCAGCCAGGTCGCCGGTCAGGTGCAGGGTCGCGCCTTTGCTGCAGAGTTTGCCGAGGTTGGCGGGGTGGGCTGGGTCGCCGCTTACCCCCAGCACACGCTCACCGTCGTGCTCGATCAGCACGCCGCAGCCGACGCCGCAGTAGCAGCAGGTGGATGCGGTGACTTGAGTTTCAGTATTTAGACGCATGGCGCTGCTTCCTTCAGCGCCAGAAACACACGACCGTTCTCGACCTTGGCCGCATGTTTGTGGGCGCAACCGATATCCGGGGCCAGGGCTTCGCCGTTTTCCAGATCGATCTGCCAGTTATGCAGCGGGCAGGCCACGCGCTTGCCGTAGATCAAGCCCTGGGACAGCGGGCCGCCCTTGTGCGGGCAGCGGTCGTCGAGGGCGAAGACCTCATCGTCGGCGGCGCGGAAGATGGCGATATCGCCTTTCGGTCCGGCGACTATGCGCGAGCCGAGCACGTTGATCTCTTCCAGGGCGCAGATATCTAACCAATTCATAAAACTCTCCTCAATTCGTTCGAGACGCTTGGGGCGCCTCGTAGGGGCGAGCAGTGCTCGCTCCTACAGGTGTTCGGCGTTAGATGGCTGCTACCGGAATGCGGTCGAACTCTTTCTTCAATTGCGGCTGCTCGATCCGCTCTTTCCACGGGTCTTGCTCGAAGGACAGCGAGAACTGCAGACGTGCATTCAGCGCCTGGCGATTCGCGGCGTCCTCGACCACGGCTTGCTTGATGTAGTCCATGCCGACCCGTTGCAGGTAATGCACGGTGCGTTCGAGGTAGAAGGCTTCCTCACGATACAGCTGGAGGAAGGCGCCGTTGTATTCGCGCACCTCATCGGCGGTTTTCACCTTGACGAAGAACTCCGCGACCTCGGTCTTGATCCCGCCGTTGCCGCCGATATACATCTCCCAGCCGGAGTCGACGCCGATCACGCCGACGTCCTTGATCCCGGCCTCGGCGCAGTTGCGCGGGCAGCCGGAGACCGCGAGCTTGACCTTGTGCGGCGACCACATGTTGAACAGGTCGTGCTCCAGATCGATGCCCAACTGGGTCGAATTCTGTGTGCCGAAGCGGCAGAACTCGCTGCCGACGCAGGTCTTCACGGTGCGGATGGATTTGCCGTAGGCGTGGCCGGAGGGCATGTCCAGTTCTTTCCAGACGGCCGGCAGGTCTTCCTTCTTGATTCCCAGCAGGTCGATGCGCTGGCCGCCGGTGACCTTGACCATGGGCACGTTGTACTTGTCCGCCACGTCGGCGATGCGCCGCAGCTCGGACGGGTTGGTCACGCCGCCCCACATCCGCGGGACCACCGAGTAGGTGCCGTCCTTCTGGATATTGGCGTGGGCGCGTTCGTTGATCAGCCGCGACTGCGGGTCGTCCTTGGCTTCGCCCGGCCAGGTCGAGAGCAGGTAGTAGTTCAGCGCCGGGCGGCAGGTGGCGCAGCCGTTCGGGGTGGTCCAGTGCAGCGCGCGCAGGGTGTCGGCGATGCTGATCAGGTGCTGCTCGCGGATCGCCGCGCGGATCTGCCCATGGTTGAGATCGCTGCAGCCGCAGATGGCCTTCTCGCTCTTGGGCTTCACATCGGCGGCGCCGCCGACGGTGCTGATCAGGATCTGCTCGACCAGGCCGGCGCAGGAGCCGCAGGAGCTGGCGGCCTTGGTGTGCTTCTTCACCTCGTCGACGCTGAACAGGCCGTTTTCCTGGATCGCCTTGACGATGGTGCCCTTGCACACGCCGTTGCAACCGCAGATCTCCGCGCTGTCGGGCATGCTCGCGGTCTTGTCCTGGCCCTGGTGGCCGACGTCGCCGATGGCGTTTTCGCCGAACATCAGGTGGTCGCGGATTTGCGCGACGTTGTGGTTCTCGCGCACTTGGCGGAAGTACCAGCCGCCGTCGGCGGTATCGCCGTAGAGGCAGGCGCCGACCAGGATGTCGTCCTTGATTACCAGCTTCTTGTACACGCCGCCGATGGGGTCGGAGAGGGTGATGGTCTCGGTGCCCTCGGCGCCCATGAACTCGCCGGCGGAGAACAGGTCGATGCCGGTGACTTTCAGCTTGGTCGAGGTCACCGAACCTTGATAGCGGGCGAAGCCCAGCTGGGCCAGATGGTTGGCGCAGACCTTGGCCTGTTCGAACAGGGGCGCCACCAGGCCGTAGGCGATGCCGCGGTGGTTGGCGCATTCGCCGACCGAGTAGATGCGCGGATCAAAGGTCTGCATGGTGTCGTTGACCAGAATCCCGCGGTTGCAGGGGATACCGGACTTCTCCGCCAACTCGCTGTTGGGCCGGATGCCGGCTGCCATCACCACCAGATCCGCCGGAATCACTTCGTCGTCGGCGAAGCGCACGGCGCAGACGCGGCCGTCTTCATTGCCGATCAGTTCCGCGGTGTGCTTGGGCAGCTTGAACTTCAGGCCGCGGGCTTCCAGGGCGGTTTGCAGCAGTTTGCCGGCGGTGGGGTCGAGCTGGCGTTCCATCAGCCAGTCGCCGAGATGCACCACGGTTACATCCATGCCGCGCAGTTTGAGGCCGTTGGCGGCCTCCAGGCCGAGCAGGCCGCCGCCGATCACCACCGCGTGGCTGTGGGTCTGCGCGGTGTCGATCATCGCCTGGGTGTCGGCGATGTCGCGGTAGCCGATCACGCCCTCGAGCTTGTTACCAGGGATCGGCAGCACGAAGGGGTTGGAGCCGGTGGCGATCAGCAGGCGGTCGTACTCGGCTTCGCTGCCGTCATCGGCGATCACCCGGCGCTTGATCCGGTCGATCTGCACCACCTTGCGGTTGAGCATCAACTGGATGCCGTTTTCGCTGTACCAGTTCAGGTCGTTGAGCACGATCTCTTCGAACTTCTGCTCCCCGGCCAGTACCGGGGAGAGCAGGATGCGGTTGTAGTTCGGGTGCGGTTCGGCACCGAAGACGGTGATGTCGTAGAGATCGGGGGCGAGCTTGAGCAGCTCCTCCAGGGTCCTTACCCCGGCCATGCCATTGCCGACCATTACCAGTTTGAGTTTTTTCATGGTTCCTCTCCGTCACGGATACCGAAAGTCGGAAAACAAAAAAGGCGTCCCGCCAGTTACCTAGCGAGGACGCCTTTGTCCTTGTCCCGATCTGCCGGGAAGTGCCGCTCTCCACGCTGAGGGCTGCACTCTTATGTATTGTTGGGTTGTCTAAAGCAGATGCCGTGCCAATTTTCCAAATGGCTGATTTTTATAAGGTTTGAGGCGATTTTCGAGCGGCCTGAGGGATGAGTGGTGCCCCTCTTTGAGGCGGTTTGCGCTGTTCTGGTGCGTTGCCTGGTCAGGCGGGGGCGACTGCCTGCTAGGGGCCGCTCAGGATTTAAAGCTGAGCACCAGCAGCGCCAGATTGAAGAGCAGAGACAGCAGGGCCACCGTGCGCCAGACCTTCAGCGGCTCGCGCTCCAGCAGCGGACGTGGGCGCACCTTGAGCGCCTGGCGTTCGCCCTGTTCCAGCGCTAGCAGCCACTCCTCGGCGGTTTCGAAGCGTTGGCCGGGGTCGTTGGCGACGGCCTTGAGCAGCAGTTCGTCGAGCCAGCCTGGCAGGTCGGGGCGGTAGCGGCTGGCCGGCGTCGGCGCGCCGAAGCGCGGATGCTGGAAGGCCTCGATCTCGCCATAGGGGTAATGCCCGGTCAGCAGGTGATAGAGGCTGACGCCGGCGGCGTAGAGGTCTTGTTGCGCGCTCGGCGCCACGCCGGCAAAGGCTTCCGGGGCGATATAGCTGGGGGTGCCCGGCAGTTCGTGGGCGGTGTCCTGGGACAACCCCGGGCAATAGGCCAGGCCGAAGTCGAGCAGGCGCAGCTCGCCGTCGTCGCCCCACAGCAGATTCTCCGGTTTGATGTCTCGGTGCAGGATATTGCGCCGGTGCAGCACGCCGAGTGCCTTGAGTAGGCGCGGGGCCAACTCCAGCCACGCCGACAGGCCCAGCGGGCCGCTCTGCTGGAGGTGCTCGGCGAGGGTTTCGCCGGCGTATTCGCGCATCACGTAGTAGAGGTGCTGGCGCTGCGGCTGCGGGTGGATTTCCGGAAAGTGGCGCCCGGCCACGCGGCGCAGGAACCACTCTTCCTGCAGCAGTGCCGGGCCGGCCTGGGCTTCGTCGTGGCGGCTCGCTGGCAAGGTTTTCAGCAGCCAGCGCCGCGCTTGGGCATCGCGCACGCGGTAGACCAGCGACTGACGCGACTCTGCGATCAGCCGCTCGACCTGCCAGCCCTCGAAGTTCTGCCCCTCGCGCAGCTTCGGTGGCAGCGGCCAGTGTTCCAGTTGCGCCAAGGTGTCAGCGAGATCGCCTTGCGCCAGGGTGCCGACCTGCACCAGCAAGGCGCTGGCGTTGTCCTGGCTGCCGGCCAGATGCGCGGCGCTGACCAGCGCTTGCGTGGCGGCTGTGGGGTCGCCGGCATCCTGCAAAATGTGTTGAATGTGGCTGTCGCCAAGTGCCGCCCAGACGCCGTCGCTGACCAGCAGGAAGCGCTCGCCTTCGCGCAGCTCGCCTTCCAGGTAATCCACCACCAAGTGCTGGTCGAGACCCATGGCGCGCTTGAGCACATGCTGCATGCCCGGCTGTTCCCACACATGGTCTTCGCTGATGCGTTCGATCTGCCCGTCCAGCCAGCGGTAAGCGCGGCAGTCGCCGACATGCGCCAGGGTGAAGCGCCGCCCGCGCAGAACCAGGGCGGTGAGGGTGGTCAGCAGCGGTTGACCACCGCCGTTGGCCTGCAGCCAGCGGTTGTGGGCGACCAGCAGGCGATCCAGGGACTGCGCCACGGCCCAGGTTTCCGGGGTGGCGTAGTAGTCCAGGGCCAGGGCCTGCAGGGTGGCGCGGGCGGCCAGGCCGCCATCGGCGCATTGGCTGACGCCATCGGCCAGGGCGAACAGAAAGCCTTTGCTCGCCGCCAGCGCCGGGGCCGGGGTGACCACGCGGATGGCATCCTGGTTTTCCGCTCGGGGGCCGGTGGCGGTGGCTTCGCCAAAGGTCAGTTGCAGGGCCATCTGGTGTTCTCGTGTGGGCGGACGTGCAAGAGGGCGATCGCAATCGCCCTGGGAAGTATTGCTCAAGTCGGTTGAGACAAAGGCGAAGACGGCGCGGCTTCCCTGGGATGGCGTCGTTACCGGCGCTATCCCGCCTTTCCTGACCAGTGCGAGGAGGCTGAGCTGGCCCCGCCTTTGTCGCAACCGACCTGTAGTGACTCGTGTTGCCTCTTGGCGTGGGAGCGAATTTATTCGCGATTGAAAGCGACTCGGAGTTGCCTGCTTTCGCGAATAAATGTGCTCCAAAGCAGGTCAGACCCGTGCGGCGGTGACCGCAGCGGAGCCCCAGGTGGTGCGCCAGCGCAGCTTCACACCATACAGGCCGACCCAGGCGAGGATGCCCAGGCTGGCGAACAGCCACAGGCCGAGCTGGTAGGAGCCGGTGGACTGCTTGATCGCGCCGAGCCCGGCGGTCAGGCAGAAACCACCGATGCCGCCGGCCATGCCGATCAACCCGGTCATCACGCCGATTTCCTTGCGAAAGCGCTGCGGCACCAGCTGGAACACCGCGCCGTTACCGGCACCCAGGCTGAGCATGGCGAGCACGAACAGGGCCAGGGCTGCCAGCGAGCTGGGCAGGTTGAAGCCAACCACGGCGATGCAGATCGAGGCGCAGGTGTACATCACCAGCAGCGAGCGGATGCCGCCGATACGGTCGGCCAGGGCGCCACCCAGTGGGCGCATCAGGCTGCCGGCGAACACGCAGGCGGCGGTGTAGTAGCCGGCCTTCACCGGGTCGAAGCCGTACTGGTCGTGGAAGTAGCCGGGCAGGGTACTGGCCAGGCCGAGGAAGCCGCCGAAGGTCACGCTGTAGAAGAACATGAACCACCAGCTGTCGCGGTCACCCAGAGCCTTTAAATAGTCGGCCATGGACTTGGGCGCCGGACGTTCCGGGGCGTTGCGGGCGACGCCGGCGAAGATGATCAGGGTCAGCAGCAGCGGAATCAGCGCCAGGCCGAACACGTTGCTCCAGCCGAAACTGGCCGCCAGCACCGGGGCGAACAGCGCCGCCAGCACCGTGCCGGAGTTGCCGGCGCCGGCGATGCCCATGGCCTTGCCCTGGTGCTGTGGCGGGTACCACTGTGAGGCCAGCGGCAGGGCGACGGCGAAGGAGGCGCCGGCGAAGCCGAGGAACAGGCCGAGCAGCAGGGCCTGTTCATAGCTGTGCACGCCATGCAGCCAGGCCACGGTCAGGGCGCCGATGACTATGACCTGGCCGATCAGTCCGGCGCTCTTGGGCGAGGTGCGGTCGGCCAGCAGGCCCATCAGGAAACGCAGCACCGCACCGGCGAGGATCGGGGTGGCGACCATCATGGCGCGCTGCTGGGTGGTCAAACCGAGGTCGGTGGCGATCTGCACGCCGAGCGGACCGAGGACGTACCAGATCATGAAGCTCAGGTCGAAATAGAGAAAGGCGGCGAACAGCGTCGGTGCGTGGCCAGCTTTCCAGAAACTTGTATTCATCAGACACCTCGTAACTGGCTGTGAAAGAACCCGGTCACGGGTTTGAGCCTGGTCGTGGACAAGCCGCCACCAGTGACCGGGAAACGCTGGCTTGTGACCGGCGCATGTGGCAAACGCCACGTCAGGAGCAATAAGGGTGCAAGGCGGGTGCCCGGATCGCGGCTCACCCACCCGCCCCGAACGGTGGGGCGGAAACGAAAAAAGGCGGCGCCTCAACACTGCCGGAGCAGGAAGAGGCGACGCCTTTGTCGTGAGTAGGTAACCGCCTTTGGTTACCGGTGCTTACTTGAATGCAAGCGTCGGGCCAAGTCGCTCGGTGCCGGTTTGGCGCTGCTTTGTCGGGGTTGCCGGGCATTCTGTGGTGCATAACGGGGCGCGTTGGCGGCAGGGCGCCTGCTTGTGGTGCGCAAGGCTCAGTCGAGCCAGTTGACCTGCGGGAAGCTGCTGCGCAGCGCCTCTGGCATCGGCACCACCTTCGACTGCTGGTAGTTGAAGAACACGAAGCCGGACTTGGCCATGGCCACCTGCGTGCCATCGGCGGGGCGACTGATGCGGAAGATGATGTCGCCGCCATACTTGTTGAAGTCCATCACGCCGACTTCGAACAGCAGCTGGTCGCGCGCATGGGCCTCGGCTTTGTAGGTGGTGGCGAGGTCGGTGACTATGATGCCGGTGCCGTTGGCCTCGGTTTCGGCAATGCCGAACTCGAACAGAAAGCGCGCCCGCGCCTCGGAAATCATCGAGATCATCGAGTCGTTGGCCAGATGGTTGGCGGCATTGATATCGGTCACTCGTACGGTCAGGTGGGTGGAGTAGCAGTACTGGTCTTCGGGAAAGTCGAGGGTCAGGCGGGCCATGGCAACTACCGGGGGCGAGGGACGAAGGCGCGATTTTACGCGCCTTTGCTTTGCGCTCTACGGACTATCCATGCCCTGAATGCCGCCGCAGCCTAGGCCGCCGCAGCCTAGGCTGCTGCAGGCTCGGCCGTGCGAGGCGCTAATGGCTTTTCAGTTATGGGCCCTGGATCAGAGCGCAGCGCTCGCCCCTGACCCTGGGCTCAAAACCGTGGCTGCGCCCTTTATGCCGCCGGCCGCTGCTGGCGCTGGTAGAGGAACTCCAGCACCGCGGCGCGGTATTCGTGGTAGCGCCCGTCGTGGGCCAGTGCCATGCGGTCGCGCGGGCGTGGTAGCTCGACCTCGAGGATGTCGCCGATGGTGGCCGCCGGGCCGTTGCTCATCATCACGATGCGGTCGGACAGCAGCACGGCTTCGTCGACGTCGTGGGTGATCATGATCACCGTGTTGCGCAGCTCGGCGTGGATCTCCATCAGCGAGTCCTGCAGGTGCGCGCGGGTCAGGGCATCCAGGGCGCCGAAGGGTTCGTCCATCAGCAGCACCTTGGGGCGCATGGCCAGCGCACGGGCGATACCAATGCGCTGCTTCATGCCGCCGGAAATTTCGCTGGGACGCTTGTCGCGGGCATGGCTCATGTGCACCAGGTTGAGGTTGTGCTCGATCCACTCGCGCATTTGCGCCTTCGACTTCTTGCCCTGGAAGACCTGGCGCACGGCCAGTTCGATGTTCTGGTAGCAGCTCAGCCAGGGCAGCAGGCTGTGGTTCTGGAACACTACGGCGCGCTCCGGGCCGGGTGAGTTGACCTCGCGGCCGTCGAGTATCACCCCGCCGGTGCTGGCCTGGTAGAGACCGGCGACTATATTCAGCACGGTCGACTTGCCGCAGCCGGAATGGCCGATCAGCGAGACGAATTCGCCCTTGGCGATTTTCAGATTGACGTTCTGCAGGGCGCAGTACAGTCCCTTGTCGGAGGGAAAGCTGATGCCGACGCCGGTCAGTTCAAGGTGTGCATTGTTCATGACGGACTCCTGAATAATGGTCGCTTAGCGCAGGTCTGCGTTCTTGTCCCAGCTGACGTGGCGCTGGAGCATGAGCATCAGACGGTCGAGGACGAAGCCGATCAGGCCGATGACAATCACGGCGACCATGATCCGCCCCAGCGAGTTGGAGCTGCCGTTCTGGAACTCGTCCCAGATGAATTTCCCCAGGCCCGGGTTCTGCGCCAGCATCTCGGCGGCGATCAGCACCATCCAGCCGGTGGCCAGCGACAGGCGCAGGCCGGTGAAGATCATCGGGATAGCGGCCGGCAGGACGATGCGGCGTACATGGCTGAGTGGCGACAGGCTGAGCACGCGGCTGACGTTTTGCAGATCCTTGTCGAGATTGGCCACCCCCACGGTGGTGTTGATCACGGTCGGCCACAGGCAGCACAGCGCCACGGTAACCGCCGAGGTGATGAAGGATTTGGCCAGCAGCGGGTCGCTGCTGGTGTAGACGGCGCTGACCACCATAGTCACCAGTGGCAGCCAGGCCAGCGGCGAAACCGGCTTGAATATCTGAATCAGCGGGTTGACTGCGCTGTAGATCGGCTTGCTCAGGCCGCAGACGATGCCCAGCGGGATGGCGACCAACGAGGCGATGAGGAAGCCGGTCAGCACGGTGTAGAGGCTGGTGAAGATCTGTTTGAAGAAGGTCGGCTTGCCGGTGTAGGGGCGGATGCTGACCTTGGCTTCGGGATCCTGGGCCAATTTCTCGGCGTTGCGTAGTTCTTGACGTTCGAAGAAGGCATCGGCTTTTCTCTGTTCGCCCAGGTGCTCATCCACCAGGGTGCCGAACTGGCTGGCTACCTGGGTCGGGCCGGGGAATTTACCGAGGCTGGTGTCGATGCTGCCGGCAATCATCTGCCAGAACAGCAGAAAGGCGAGGATGCCGATCACGGGCATCAGCACGCTGGGCAACCAACGCTTGATGGCAGCACTGCGGGCGGATTTCAGGGTGTCTTGGATGGGCTGGGCGACGGCGGGGTTGCTCATCGTCTTGTCCTCGGAGCAGAGGGGAGCCGGCGTGTCCGGCTCCCTGGGCAGTTGATGCGTTACAGAACGGAGTCGGGTTTCAGACCAATCTTGAACTGGTTGATGTACGCGTTCGGTTTGCGCCCGTCATAGGTGAGGCCATCGATGAACTCGTTGCTCGGCGCGCGGAAGCCTTCTTCGCTGGCCGGCGGGAAATCCTCGGCCTTGGCCTTGCCCTCCTTGACCAGCTCGGCGGCGGCGGTCTTGTAGACGTCTGGCAGGTAGACCTGCTTGGCCACGTCGAAGTACCAGCTGTCCGGCTTGGCTTCGCCGACCTGGCCCCAGCGGCGCATTTGGGTCAGGTACCAGATGGCGTCGGAGTAGTAGGGGTAGGTGGCGTTGTGGCGGAAGAACACGTTGAAGTCGGGGACTTCACGCTTGTCACCCTTCTCGTACTCGAAGGTGCCGGTCATCGAGTTGGCGATCACCTTGGCGTCGGCACCGACGTACTCGGGGCGCGAGAGGATCTCCACGGCTTCCTGGCGGTTGGCGTTGTTGTTCGCATCCAGCCACATGCCGGCGCGGATCAGCGCCTTGATCAGACGCTTGTGGGTTTCCGGGTTGGCGTCGGCCCAGGTCTTGGAGACACCGAAGACCTTTTCCGGGTTGTTTTTCCAGATTTCGTAATCGGTGATCACCGGTACGCCGATGCCCTTGAACACGGCGGCCTGGTTCCAGGGTTCGCCCACGCTATAGCCGTTGATGGTGCCGGCCTCGAGGGTGGCCGGCATCTGCGGCGGCGGGGTCACAGAGAGCAGGGCGTCGGCGTTGAGGGTGCCGGTGATGTCGCCCTTGGCCGGCGCGTAGTAGCCCGGGTTGATACCGCCGGCGGCCAGCCAGTAGCGCAGCTCATAGTTGTGGGTGGAAACCGGGAAGACCATGCCGAGGTTGAAGGGCTTGCCCTTGGCCTTGTACTGGTCGATCACCGGCTTGAGCGCATCGGCCTTGATCGGGTGCACCGGCTTGCCGTTCTCCATCGGCACGTGCTTCTTCATTTCCTCCCAGACCGCGTTGGACAGGGTGATGCCGTTGCCGTTGAGGTCCATGGAGAAGGCGGTGACCACCTCGGCCTTGGTGCCGAAGCCGATGGTCGCTCCCAGCGGTTGACCGGCGAGCATATGGGCGCCGTCCAGCTCGCCGGTGATCACCCGGTCCAGCAGCACCTTCCAGTTGGCCTGGGCTTCCAGGGTAACGAACAGGCCTTCGTCTTCGAAGAAGCCTTTTTCATAGGCAATGGCCAGCGGCGCCATGTCGGTCAGCTTGATAAAGCCGAGCTTCAACTCTTCCTTCTCCGGGTTGGCAGCCAGGGCGATCTGCGTGCTCAGCGGCGAGAGCAGCAAGACGGCGGCGCAGCTCAGGCCAGTCAGGGCTTTTTTAATCAGGTTACGGCGATTGCGAGTGGTACTCATGGTGATCCCTCATGTGTCAGAAACGAAAAAAGACGTCGCAGACAGCTCCGCCCGGAAGGGGCAGGGTGCCTTTGACGTCTTTGTCTATTCGTCCTGATCACCGCCGTTGGCGATCTGAAGACGGGTGCTGAGGGGGTAATTGCAAGGGGCTTGCCAGGTTTTGCGTTGAGCCACCCGGATACGGGTTGCCGGCTAGCCCGCGGCTGCCTCGATAGCCTGAAAAGTTTGCTTTTAAATCAATGACTTGGAAGGCGCTTGCAGGGTCGTGGCCAGGGTTGGAAAAACCTCGTGAGCGCCTGCGGGCCGGTATAAGTCCGGGCCTCAGGGCGGCCCATTGGCGTGCACCGAACGCCGCTGCTTGGGGTTGGGGCGCGGGATTGGTGCAGGCGGACGCGCCCTGCTCGATTGCCGAGAAGGGCGCGCAGGCTCAGTTGCCGGCGGGCTTGCGCGGTTTCCCGGGCTCCAGCAGGCCGTCGGCGCGGAACATCGCCTTGATGCCCCGTACGGCCTGGCGGATGCGATCCTGGTTCTCGATCAGGGCGAAGCGCACATGGTCGTCGCCGTAATCGCCGAAGCCGATGCCGGGCGAGACGCAGACCTTGGCCTCGGCCAGCAGCTTCTTGGCGAACTCCAGCGAGCCGAGCTGGGCGTAGGGTTCGGGAATCTTGGCCCAGATGTACATCGAGGCTTTCGGGTTCTCCACCATCCAGCCGGCCTCGTGCAGGCCTTTGACCATCGCGTCGCGGCGCTGCTTGTACTGCTCGGCGATATCACGCACGCATTGCTGATCGCCTTCCAGGGCGGCGATGGCGGCCACCTGCAGCGGGGTGAAGGTGCCGTAGTCGTGGTAGCTCTTGATCCGCGCCAGGGCGCTCACGAGTTCTTGATTGCCGACCATGAAACCGATGCGCCAGCCGGCCATGTTGTAGCTCTTGGACAGGGTGAAGAACTCCACGGCGATGTCCTTGGCGCCCGGCACCTGCATGATCGAGGGGGCTTTCCAGCCGTCGTAGACGATGTCGGCGTAGGCCAGGTCGTGGATCACCAGCACGTCGTACTGCTTGGCCAGGGCCACCACGCGCTCGAAGAAGTCCAGCTCCACGCACTGCGCGGTGGGGTTGGAGGGGAAGCCGAGGATCATCATCTTCGGCTTCGGGATGCTCTCGCGGATCGCCCGTTCCAGCTCGGCGAAGAAGTCCAGGCCGGGCACCAGCGGCACCGAGCGCACCTGGGCGCCGGCGATCACCGCGCCGTAGATGTGGATCGGGTAGCTCGGGTTGGGCACCAGCACGGTGTCGCCATGATCGAGGGTGGCGAGCATCAGGTGCGCCAGGCCTTCCTTGGAGCCGATGGTGACTATGGCTTCGCTTTCCGGGTCGATCTCGACCGCGTAGCGGTCCTTGTACCAGCGCGAGATGGCCCGGCGCAGGCGTGGGATGCCACGGGAGGTGGAGTAGCCGTGGGTGTCCTCGCGCTGGGCGACCTGCACCAGCTTCTCGACTATGTGCGGCGGGGTGGCGCCGTCGGGGTTGCCCATGCTGAAGTCGATGATGTCCTCGCCACGGCGACGGGCGGCCATCTTCAGCTCGGCGGTGATGTTGAACACGTAAGGGGGGAGACGATCGATGCGCGCAAAGCGGCGCGAAGCTTGGTCAGCCATGCTTTCCTCGGAGACGTAAGCGCCCGGAACCGTCCGAGCGACGTTGGCCAGTGCGCTGGCCAGGAGGCGAAGATAAGCGGGCGGCGGGGCCGTTGTCGAGTTTTCTAAGATTTCGAAGGAGTTGTAGGGTGGATGGCGCTTTATCCATCCACCATGGCTAAGGCGTGTCTGGTGGATGGATAGAGCGCCATCCACCCTACGGGCCCAGCAGTTCGCTCATGGCAATGATCTGCTCGGCCACCTGGATCAGTTTCTGTTGCCGGCTCATGGCCTGGCGGCGCATCAGGGTATAGGCCTCTTCCTCGTTGCAATTCTTCATCTTCATCAGCATGCCTTTGGCCAGCTCGATGCGCTTGCGTTCGGCCAGTTGGGCATCGCGGGCCTGCAGTTGCGCGCGCAGCGCCTGGTCGCTCTCGAAGCGGGCCATGGCGACGTCGAGAATCGGCTGCAGGCGCTGGGCCTGGATGCCTTCGACTATGTAGGCGCTGACCCCCGACTGGATGGCCTGGCGCATCACGCCGGGGTCGTGCTCGTCGGTGAACATGACGATGGGCCGCGGCTGGTCGCGAGTGACCAACACCACTTGCTCCATCACGTCACGGCCGGGGGACTCGGTGTCGATCAGGATCACGTCGGGGCGCACGGCTTCGACGCGCTCGGGCAGGTCGATGGTCAGCCCGGACTCGTCGATGACGTCGAAGCCGGCCTCAATCAGGGCGGCTCTGAGTCGGCCGACTTTCTTCGGGGTGTCGTTGATCAGGAGGATTCGCAGCATAGGGAGGTCATCCTCTGGCTTAAAGGGCTAGCGATTGTGGCGCATCGGCCAGGGCATGCAGGGCAAAGCTGCGCGCATAACCGGCCGGGTCGGAGCCGTCCCAGACTTTGCCATCGAGCAAGGTGGCGCTGCGCATGGGGCTGGCCGGCACGGCGATACCCAGGGCGCTGGCGGCTTCGCGGTACAGTTCGAGCCGATGGATCTGTTGGGCGATGCCGAGGTAGTCGGGGTCATCACGCAACAGCCCCCAGCGGCGGAACTGGGTCATAAACCACAGGCCGTCCGAGAGATATGGCATGTTCACTTTACCATCGGCGAAGAAACGCAGCGGGTGCTTGTCCAGCCAGGCATGGCCGAGGCCGTCCTGGTACTGGCCGAGAAGGCGCGGCTGGAGCGCCGAGAGCGGGGCGTCGACGTACTCACTGCCGCTGATCAACTGCGCGGTGCTGCGCTTGTTCTCGTCGCTTTCGTCGATGAAGCGGCTGGCTTCCAGCACGGCCATGGTCAGCGCCCGGGCGGTGTTGGGGTAGCGCTCGACAAATTCGCGGGTGACGCCGAGGACTTTCTCCGGGTGATCGGCCCAGATCATCTGACTGGTGGCGAGGGTGAAGCCCTGGCCTTCCTCCACCGCCAGTGCGCCCCAGGGGCCGCCGGCGCAGAAACCGTCGATCCGCCCGGCCTTGAGATGGGTGACCATCTGCGAGGGGGGCACGACGACGCCGTGCACATCCTCCAGCGGATGGATGCCGTGGCTGGCCAGCCAGTAGTTGAGCCACATGGCGTGGGTGCCGGTGGGGAAGGTCTGCGCGAAGGTGAGTTTTGCACCGCTTTGGCGCACCCGCGCAGCCAGTGCTTCGGCAGTTGTCACGCCGGCCTGTTTGAGCGGCTCGGAAAGGTTGATCGCCTGGCCGTTCTGGCACAGGCCCATGAGGATGGCCATGTCGGTGGCCGGGCCGCTGAGACCGAGGTGGATGCCGTAGACCTGGCCGTAGAGGGCCTGGGCGGCGTCGAGCTCGCCGCTCAGCAGCTTGTCGCGCAGGGTCGCCCAGGAGGCCTGACGCTGCAGGTTGAGGGTCAGGCCGTAGGGTTGGGCGAAGCCCTGGGTGGCCGCGACTATCAGTGAGGCGGAGTCGGTCAGGGCCATGAAGCCCAGGTCCAGTGCGCTCTTTTCCGGGGCATCCGAGCCGGCGACCCAGGCCAGGTTGTCTGTGCGTGTACTGCTGCTGTTATCGGTCATGTGTTTTGTTCCGCCGTTGAACAAAAAGGCGCCGCTCCAGCTACTCCAAGGGTTGGTAGCCGGAAGCGACGCCATTGTCTACGAACTGACTCCGCCGTTGGAGAGAGTTCTGCTAAACATGACCTAGCAAGCGATATGCCAGCAGTCCGTCTGAGGGTAGAAAAACAAAACCCCGCCGAAGCGGGGTTTGGGTTGAGAAACGCCTGGCCTCAGCGTTCGATGATTTGTTTCACCTGGGACTGCGGGATGTGCTGTTCGCGGCCTTCGCTATCCTCGAACTCCAGCATGCCGGTATCTTTGTCGAGTTCGGGCTTGTCGTAGGTGGTCAGCAGTTGGCCATCGACGGTGGAAATAAGGTATTCACTGGCACAGCCACTCAGGGCTACTAGGCAGACTGCAGCGAGAATCCAGTGCTTCATTTGGCTACTCCTGAAGGTTGGAGCGCTCCGCACGGGGCCGCCCCTAATCAGGAAAATAGCTGCTCTAGCTGCGCCCGCAAGGTGCTATTGAAAAGAAAAAGCCCCGCACTGGGCGGGGCTCTTCTTGACGCTATGCCGTTAGGCTTGAACGACCGGGATATTGGCGTTCGCCGCGGCTTCACGGAACTCGGCGATCTGGTCGAAGCTCAGGTAGCGGTAAACGTCGGCAGCCATGCTGTCGATTTTACCGGCGTACTCCATGTACTCCTCGACGGTCGGCAGGCGACCCAGGATCGAAGCCACCGACGCCAGCTCGGCCGAAGCCAGGTAGACGTTGGCGCCATCGCCCAGACGGTTCGGGAAGTTACGGGTCGAGGTCGACACCACGGTGGAGTTCGCTTCAACGCGTGCCTGGTTGCCCATGCACAGCGAGCAGCCCGGCATTTCCATGCGCGCGCCAGCCTTGCCGTAGATGCCGTAGTAGCCTTCTTCGGTCAGCTGGTGCGCGTCCATCTTGGTCGGCGGCGACAGCCACAGACGGGTTGGCAGCTGACCCTTGACCTGATCCAGCAGTTTACCGGCCGCGCGGAAGTGACCGATGTTGGTCATGCACGAACCGATGAACACTTCGTCGATCTTCTCGCCAGCCACGCTGGAGAGCAGACGGGCGTCGTCCGGATCGTTCGGCGCGCAGAGCACCGGCTCCTTGATGTCGGCCAGGTCGATTTCGATGACTTCGGCGTATTCGGCGTCAGCATCGGCAACCATCAGCTCCGGGTTGGCGATCCAGGCTTCCATCGCTTGAGCACGACGCTCCAGCGTGCGCGCATCGCCGTAGCCTTCGCCGATCATCCAGCGCAGCAGGGTGATGTTGGAGCTCAGGTACTCGGCGATCGACTCTTTCGACAGCTTGATGGTGCAACCGGCGGCCGAACGTTCGGCCGAGGCGTCGGACAGCTCGAACGCTTGCTCGATGCTCAGGTTGTCCAGGCCTTCGATTTCCAGGATGCGGCCGGAGAAGGCGTTCTTCTTGCCTTTCTTCTCGACGGTCAGCAGGCCAGCCTGGATCGCGTAGTAAGGAATGGCATGCACCAGGTCACGCAGGGTGACGCCCGGTTGCATTTTGCCTTTGAAGCGCACCAGGATCGACTCCGGCATGTCCAGCGGCATGACGCCAGTGGCTGCGGCGAAGGCGACCAGGCCGGAACCGGCCGGGAAGGAAATCCCCATCGGGAAACGGGTGTGGGAGTCGCCACCGGTGCCGACGGTGTCCGGCAGCAGCATGCGGTTCAGCCAGCTGTGGATGATGCCGTCGCCCGGACGCAGGGACACGCCGCCGCGGGTCATGATGAAGTCGGGCAGGGTGTGGTGCGTGGTGACGTCGATCGGCTTCGGATAGGCCGCGGTGTGGCAGAACGACTGCATCACCAGATCGGTGGAGAAGCCCAGGCACGCCAGGTCTTTCAGCTCGTCACGGGTCATCGGCCCCGTGGTGTCCTGGGAGCCGACTGTGGTCATCTTCGGTTCGCAGTAGGTACCTGGGCGAACGCCAGCGACGCCGCACGCCTTGCCGACCATCTTCTGCGCCAGGGTGAAACCCTTGGTGCTTTCAGCCGGAGCTTCAGGCTTGTTGAACAGCTCGGAAGACGGCAGACCCAGCTCGGCGCGCGCCTTCTCGGTCAGGCCACGGCCGATGATCAGCGGGATACGGCCGCCAGCGCGAACTTCGTCGAGCAGCACCGGGGTCTTCATTTCGAAGGTGGCCAGGACTTCGTCGCTGTCGTGCTTGGTGACTTTACCCGCGTGCGGGTACAGGTCGATCACGTCGCCCATGTTCAGCTGGGTGACGTCGAACTCGATCGGCAGGGCGCCGGCATCTTCCATGGTGTTGTAGAAGATCGGGGCAATTTTGCTGCCGAAGCAGAAGCCGCCGGAGCGCTTGTTCGGGACATACGGCACGTCGTCGCCGAAGAACCACAGTACCGAGTTGGTCGCCGATTTACGCGAGGAACCGGTACCGACCACGTCACCGACGTAGGCGATCGGGAAGCCGTCGTTGCGCATGGCTTCGATCTGCTTCATCGGGCCGATGGCGCCTTGCTCATCCGGCACGATGCCGTCGCGGGCCATTTTCAGCATGGCCAGGGCGTGCAGCGGAATATCAGGGCGCGACCAGGCATCTGGCGCTGGGGACAGGTCGTCGGTGTTGGTTTCGCCGGTGACCTTGAACACGCGCAGGCTGATCTTGTCGGCCAAGGTCGGACGGTTCTTGAACCACTCGCCATCGGCCCAGGACTGCATTACAGCCTTAGCGTGAGCGTTACCGTTCTTGGCTTTTTCCGCGACGTCGTGGAAGGCGTCGAACATCAGCAGGGTGTGCTTGAGCTCTTTGGCCGCAACCGGGGCCAGTTCGGCGTCGTCCAACAGGTCGACCAGGGTGACGATGTTGTAACCGCCCTGCATGGTGCCGAGCAGCTCGACGGCGCGCTTTTTATCCAGCAGCGGCGAGCTGACTTCGCCTTTGGCCAGCGCCGAAAGGAAACCGGCCTTGACGTAGGCGGCTTCGTCCACGCCTGGCGGCACGCGGTTGGTGATCAGATCGACGAGGACAGCTTCCTCGCCAGCGGGCGGGTTCTTCAGCAGCTCGACCAGGCCTGCGGTTTGTTCGGCGTTTAGCGGCTGGGGCACGATGCCCTGAGCGGCACGCTCTGCAATGTGTTTGCGATAGGCTTCAAGCACAGTTTTTACCCTCATCAGTGATCCCATAGGGTTGTCCGGGATGTTCATCCAGGAAACCGCCGAACGCATGCGCTTCGCGGCTTTTTGAGCCGCTTGGCCAAGGTTTCAGTGGCCCCATCCAGAAGCTGTTTTCAAAGTTTTACGCCGAAAGGAATGTTTGATGAGGGCTGACGCTGGACCTTCGAGACTCGAAGTGCCCAGCGCCAACGGGATTCCTGCCGGATTAACTGTGCTCGTGACGCTTTGAAAACAGCTTCTAACGGACATTGGTGCCTAAAAGGCGGGCCGATTCTACTGGAAAACACCAGCAAAGTTAAGACACAGCCCCACATGCGCTGGGGTGACCCTACTAAGACAAAGGGCTAAGATGCCCGCCTGTTTCCCCTCTGTTCGTACCGCCACGCCATGTCCAATCAACGTATCAAGACGCCTTGCGTCGGCCTCTGCTCCACTGTTTACGGTGATCTGGTGTGCCGCGGCTGCAAGCGCTTCCATCACGAGGTGGTGAACTGGAACCTCTATAACGATGAGGAGAAGCGTGCGGTTTGGCGACGTCTGGAAATCCTGCTGGTACAGGTCATGACGGCGAAGTTGGATGTTTTCGATGCCGTTCGTCTGCGCGCCCAGTTGGAGCAGCGCAAAATCCGCTTCGTCCCCGAACAGTCGGCGTATTGCTGGGCTTATCAGTTGATTGCCCGTGGCGCCCGCGTCATCAGCCAGCTGGACGCCTATGGCATGACCTTGCTGCCCGAGTTTCGCGGTTGGGCACTGCCTGAGCTGCGCGACGCCATCGATCGTGAGTTCTTTCTGCTGTCCGAGGCGCATTACGAGCGTTATATCGCCCCGCGGTTTTTACAGGACGGCCTGGAAAAACGCGTTTAAGCCCGGCTTTTTTACGGAATCCACTGGCCAACAAAAAAGCCGCCTGCTGGCGGCTTTTTTAGTGCGGCTGGGTCTAGCGTTGCGTGACCAGTTCCTCCAGATGGGCGATGATCGCATCGGGTTTCAGCACCAAGACGTCGCTTTCCAAGGTGTCCAGCACCACCTCGGCGGTGTTGCCGATCAGCGCACCGGAAAGACCGGTGCGCGCTACGGTGCCGATCACCGTGACCGCGGCGTTGAGCTTATGGGCCATGTACGGGATCAGCACATCGGCCGGGCCTTCTTCTATGTGCAATTGCTCGTCGCTGAAGTCGTACTCGGCCTGAAAGGCTTTGCACTGCTCACGGTAGCGCGCCTCGATGGTTTCCTTGAGTTGGAACACCGGGTCGGCGGCTGAGAGCATGGGCGAGGGATGGGCGCTGATCACGTGCAGGCTCGCTTTGGCCAAGCCGGCGATCTCATAGGCGTGATTGATGATGCTGGCGTGCAGCGTGCGGTGCTCGCCATCGGCGTTGCCGACATCGACGGCGGCGAGGATGATGCCGCCGGCCCAGGGGGTGTCGGTTTTCACCATCAGGACTGGGCCAGGGCAGTAGCGCAGCAGCTTCCAGTCATCCGGGGTGAGCAGGGCCTTCTTCAGTGGGTTGTCCGGGCGGTGTTGCTTGATCACCAGCCCGCAGCCTTCGGCCTGCTGCGTGGTGATGATGGTTTGATGCAGGTTGTCGTGCCAGGCCTGTTGGTTGGAAACGCTGTAACCCTCCTGCTGCAGCGTGCTGCTGAGGTCGGTGAGGAGGGCCGAGTGATCGTGCTTTTTGTCGCAGATCAGCAGGTGCAGGTGCGACTGAGTCACTCCAGCGATCAGCTTGGCCCGTTTCAGCGCGAGACCTTCCGGTTGCTCAGGCTCAATTATCACCAGAATGCTGCGAATGGCTTGCATGGTCGTCTCCCCGCGAGTGATTGCGAATGTCTTAAACCACTATAGTTGCCGGCTGCAGTCGATGTTCATGACTCATATCGAACGCTCGACTGGTCGTCTTCGCCTGCATTCGTATAATGGCCCGCCCTAGGCCTGCCTGCCAGCGTCGAAATGACGCCCTGTGAGATCATGCACTCGCTCCCCGAAATTGACTCTTTCCTGCTTTGCCCGACGCCGGATGCCTGGATTGCCCAGGCTTTGCAGAATCAGGATGTACTGCTGATTGATCACGCCAACTGCGAGAAAAAGGCCGCCTCAACGGCGATCACGCTGATGTTTCGCTACATCGAAAAGGCCGATTTGCAATACAAAATGTCGCGATTGGCCCGTGAGGAACTGCGGCATTTCGAGCAGGTCGCCGCGCTGATGAAAAAACGCGCAATTCCCTATCGTCCAATCAGCGCAGCGCTCTATGCCCAGCGTTTGCACAAGCACATGCGCAGTTCTGAACCGCATAAGTTGATTGATACGCTGATCGTTGGCGCCTTTATCGAGGCGCGCTCCTGCGAGCGCTTTTCCCGTCTGGCGCCGCATCTCGATGAGGAGTTGGGGAAGTTCTATCGCTCGCTGCTGAAATCGGAGGCGCGGCATTACCAAGGCTATCTGAAGCTGGCCCAGGACTATGCCGGGGCGTCGATTGAGGCGCGCGTGGCCTTCTTTGCGGAAATCGAGCGTGAGGCGATTCTGACGCCGGACAGCGAGTTTCGCTTCCATAGCGGCGCCGCGGCCTGATTCATAGGCAAGAAAAAAGCGCCTGATCAGGCGCTTTTTTCGTTTCGGGAAGGGTTACTCCTTCACCTTCAAATCCAGCGCCAGATCCCGCGCGGCCTTGGTGGCGAGTACACCCATCAGTTGACCGATCTCGCCCTGCCGGCTGCTGCCGGCGTCCTGGCCGCTGCCGGCCATCATCACGCTGGGTACCGGCGCCTGTGCGGCAGCCTCGGCCCAGACCTTGTTGATGGCGATCAGCGCGTCGAGTTTCGGCTGCAGCGCACCGTCGGCCTTGATCACCGCTTCACGGGCATAGGCCTCGGCATCGGCGGTGGTCTTGGTCGCTTGGGCGGTGATGGCGGCTTTGTCACGCAGCACTTCAGCCGTCTGCTTCTCGATCTCGGCGCGCTGTTTTTCCCGCTGGGCGTTGATTACGGCGAGCTGTTTCTCGGTTTCAGCCAGCGTGGTGCGTTCGATCTGGTCGCGCAGGGTTTCCTGGCGTCGGGCTTCGACGTCTTTCTCGCCACGGGCGGTGACCAGGAGCTTCTCTTCCTCTTCCTTCAGGCGGTTTTGCCGGGCTACCGCCAGGTCGGCCAGGGCCTGCTGAACCTTGACCATGCGCTGCTTGTACTGCGGATTGGGGTCGACGTTAGTGATGCGCGCCTCCACCACTTCCACGCCGTATTTGCGAAATTGCTGCTGCTTGCGCACCGGAATGCCCTTGGCGTCGGTGACCTTCTCGGTGACGAACTGGCTGACGTTGTTGTCGCCAAAAGCACCTTGCTCACTGCCGGCCTGCAGGATCGCGGTCTGCTGAGGCTGGTGGCCGCGAGTGGTGCGTACTTCTTTGCGTTTGATCAGGTACAGGCCGTCATTCAACTGGTTTTCGAACTCGGCGGCGAACTCACTGCGAGCGCCGGAGTAGAAATCATCGGCACTCATCAGCGAGGCGGTGGCCTGTAGGGTTTCCTTGATCGCCGGGACCAGGGCGGTCTTGATGAAGTTTTCCGGATTGCGGTATTCCTGAGCGATCTTCAGGAAGGCTTCGCCGCTGGGCAGCCGAATGCGCGCGGAAGACTCGACCTTGGCGTCGACGTTGCCGAGAAACACGATGGGGAAGGCTTCGATGGTGGCGCCGAGGGAGTCGTTGTCGCTGTTGTCGTCGGTCGCCAGGGCCTCGGTGAGTACCGACTGCACGCTCAGGGCCTTCTTCCAGGGCGTGGCGCGGCCGAACCATTTGGTCGCGTAGCCGACGTCATCGACGATCTTTTCTTCGCCGAAGATGGTCCGGACATGGGTGGCGAAGCCGGCCTCGTTATAGAAGAACACGCCGTTGAAGGCGATGTAGGCGAGAACGGCGAGCAGGGCGGGTAGGCCCAGGTATTTGAACAGTTGCTCCTTGCTGAACAGCATGATCGCTCCTTGAAAGCGGATAAGGTGCGGCGATGCTGGGGGTGGCAGTGCGGGTCGTCAAGTGGCAGGGTGCCAGCTTGCGAGGCATATCGCGGCGCAGGCTATTAGCTCAGCGCAAAAGGCGCTTGCTGAAAACCCTGCTCATCGACTTGGAGCGCCCAGCCTTGCTTATCCCAATCGCCGAGGACGATGCGTCGTGCAGGTTTGCCGTCGACCTGTAGCTGATGAGTGGCGGGGCGATGGGTGTGGCCATGGATCAGTGTGCGTACCCCATGGGCGGCCATCACTCGGGGGACCTCTTCCGGGCTGACGTCGGTGATTTCGCTGGCTTTCATCTGCGTCTGTGCGCGGCTTTCTTGGCGTAGTTTGCGTGCCAGCTTGTGCCGGGTGGTCAGCGGCAGATGGCGCAACACCCAGAGCGTCAGTGGGTTGCGCAACATGCGGCGTAGACGCATGTAGGCTGCGTCTTGGGTGCAGAGGCTGTCGCCGTGCATCAGCAGCACGCTTTCGCCGTTCAACTCGACCAGGCATGGGTCGTTCAGCAGCGTGCAGCCGGCCAGACGGCAGAAGCCTTGGCCGAGCATGAAGTCGCGGTTGCCGTGCATCAGGTAAACGCGCGTGCCGCTGTCGCTCAGGTCGCGTAGGGCCTGGGCAATCGAGCGCTGGAAGGGGCTCATGGCATCGTCGCCGATCCAGGCTTCGAAGAAGTCACCGAGGATGTACAGCGCGTCGGCCGTACGGGCACGACCGGCGAGGAAATGCAGAAACGCCCGGGTAATATCCGGGCGTTGTTCTTCAAGGTGCAGATCGGAGATCAGTAGCTTGATCAAACGGCTTACTCGGCAACGATCTCTGCGCGTTCGATGATCACGTCATCGACCGGAACGTCCTGGTGGCCGGACTTCATGGTGGTGGCGACGGCTTTGATCTTGTTCACCACGTCCATGCCTTCTACCACTTCACCGAACACGGTGTAGCCCCAGCCTTGGACGGTCGGTGCGCTGTGGTCGAGGAAGTTGTTGTCGGCAACGTTGATGAAGAACTGCGCGGAAGCCGAGTGCGGTTCCATGGTGCGGGCCATGGCGACGGTGCCGATTTTGTTGGAAACGCCGTTGTTGGCTTCGTTCTTGATCGTGGCGCGTGTGGTTTTCTGCTTCATGCCTGGCTCGAAACCGCCGCCTTGGATCATGAAGTTGCTGATCACGCGGTGGAATACGGTGTTGTCGTAATGACCAGCCTTAACGTACTCCTCGAAGTTGGCCACGGTCTCTGGGGCCTTGTCAGCGAAGAGGTTCAGGGTGATGACGCCGTGATTGGTATGCAGCTTGATCATGAGAAAATCCACTCTGTCGAGAAAATCGAAGGCCTGTCAGGGGGTTGACAGCTTCGGCTATGATAAGCGCTTTGATTTAGTCGGCCTACCCTGGCTGCGCACTAGTACGTTCAAGGATCCCATGAGCAAGCCCACTCTCGACCCCACTCTCGATGCCACTGTTGATCCCAAAGCGGGCCCAGCGGTCCCTGCCAACTTTCTTCGGCAGATTGTTCAGGCGGATTTGGATGCCGGTAAGCATACAAAAATCGTCACGCGCTTCCCGCCGGAGCCCAACGGTTACTTGCACATCGGTCACGCCAAGTCGATCTGCGTGAACTTCGGGCTGGCCGAAGAGTTTGGGGGTGAATGCAATCTGCGTTTCGATGACACCAACCCGGCCAAGGAAGACCAGGAATACATCGACGCCATCGAAAGCGATGTGAAGTGGCTGGGCTTCCAGTGGGCCGGCGAGGTGCGTTACGCCTCGCAGTATTTCGATCAATTGCATGGGTGGGCCGTCGAGCTGATCAAGGCTGGCAAGGCGTATGTCTGCGATTTGAGCCCGGATCAGGCGCGTGAATACCGTGGCAACCTGACCGAGTCGGGCAAAAACAGCCCGTTCCGTGAGCGTAGCGTCGAAGAAAACCTCGATTGGTTTGCGCGGATGAAGGCCGGTGAGTTCGAGGATGGTGCCCGCGTGCTGCGCGCGAAGATCGATATGGCCTCGCCGAACATGAACCTGCGCGACCCGATTCTTTATCGCATTCGTCACGCCCATCACCACCAGACCGGTGGCACCTGGTGCATCTACCCGAACTACGACTTCACCCATGGTCAGTCCGATGCGCTCGAGGGTATTACCCATTCGATCTGCACCCTGGAGTTCGAGGGCCATCGTCCGCTCTACGAGTGGTTCCTCGATAACCTGTCGGTGCCGAGCAAACCGCGCCAATACGAGTTCTCCCGGCTCAACCTGAGCTACACCGTCACCAGCAAGCGCAAGCTCAAGCAGTTGGTCGACGAGAAACACGTCAATGGCTGGGATGACCCGCGCATGTCGACGCTGTCCGGTTTCCGTCGGCGCGGCTATACCGCGGCGTCGATCCGTAACTTCTGCGAGATGATCGGCACCAACCGTTCCGACGGCATCGTCGATGTCGCCATGCTCGAATTCAGCATTCGTGACGACCTCGACCACAGCGCCCCGCGCGCCATGTGTGTATTGCGTCCGCTGAAAGTGGTGATCAGCAATTACCCGGAAGGCCAGGTCGAGAACCTCGAGCTGCCGCGCCATCCGAAAACCGACATGGGCGTGCGTGCGCTGCCGTTCTCGCGGGAGATCTACATCGATCGCGACGACTTCATGGAGGAGCCGCCGAAGGGCTACAAGCGCCTGGAACCGGCCGGTGAAGTGCGTTTGCGTGGCAGTTATGTGATCCGCGCGGATGAAGCGATCAAGGACGCCGACGGCAATATCCTTGAGCTGCGTTGCTCCTACGATCCAGAAACCCTCGGCAAGAACCCGGAGGGGCGCAAGGTCAAAGGTGTGATTCACTGGGTGCCGGCGGCAGAGAGCGTCGAGTGCGAGGTGCGTCTGTATGACCGCCTGTTCCGCTCGCCAAGCCCGGAGAAGGCGGAAGAGGGCGCGAGCTTCCTGGAGAACATCAACCCGGACTCCCTGCAGTTGCTCACTGGCTGTCGCGCCGAGCCCTCGCTCGGCCAGGCTCAGCCAGAGGATAGGTTCCAGTTCGAGCGCGAAGGCTACTTCTGCGCAGACCTGAAGGACACGAAGCCCGGCAAGCCGGTCTTCAACCGTACCGTCACCCTGCGTGACTCCTGGGGTTAAGGCTGAGTCGGGTCGGGGTGAGCGCTTACAGGTGCGCTCGCTGGCTTTGAGAGCAGCTCTAAGGAATAAGTAATCGTGCTTTCCATCTACAACACGCTCAGCAAAACCAAGGAAGTCCTTAAGCCGCTCGAAGGCAATAAGGTCAGCATGTATGTCTGCGGCATGACCGTGTACGACTACTGCCATATCGGCCATGCGCGGGTCATGGTGGCCTTCGACGTGGTGGCCCGCTGGTTGCGCCACAGCGGCTACGAGCTGGCCTATGTGCGCAATATCACCGATATCGACGACAAGATCATTCGGCGCGCCCAGGAAAATGGCGAAAGCTTCGATCAGCTGACCACCCGCATGATCGCCGCCATGCACGAAGATGAGGCCCGTCTGAGCGTCCTGCGTCCGGATCAGGAGCCCTGCGCCACCGAGCATATCGCCGGCATGCACGCGATGATCCAGACCCTGATCGACAAGGGCTATGCCTACGCGCCGGGGAATGGCGACGTGTACTACCGGGTCGGCAAGTTCGTCGGCTACGGCAAGTTGTCGCGGATGAAGATCGAAGACCTGCGCATCGGTGCGCGGATCGAGGTCGACGAAGCGAAAGACGATCCGCTGGACTTCGTCCTCTGGAAAGGCGTCAAGCCGGGCGAGCCGAGCTGGGAGTCGCCTTGGGGGCCTGGTCGGCCGGGTTGGCATATCGAGTGCTCGGTGATGTCGACCTGCTGCCTGGGCGATACCTTCGACATTCATGGCGGTGGCCCGGATCTGGTGTTTCCGCACCATGAAAACGAAATCGCCCAAAGCGAGGCGGCCACCAGCAAGTCCTACGCCAATACCTGGATGCACGCCGGTGCCGTGCGCGTGGATGGCGAGAAGATGTCCAAGTCGCTGGGCAATTTCTTCACCATTCGCGAAGTGCTGGAGAAATATCACCCGGAAGTCGTGCGCTATTTGCTGGTTTCGAGCCACTACCGCAGCCCGATCAACTATTCCGAAGACAGTCTGAAAGAGGCCAAGGGCGCGCTTGAGCGCTTCTATCATTCGCTCAAAGGCCTGCCGAACGCGGCTCCGGCTGGTGGTGAGGCGTTCGTCGAGCGTTTCGCCAAGGCGATGAATGACGACTTCAACTCGCCGGAAGCCTGTGCGGTGTTGTTCGAGCTGGTGCGTGAAGTGAATCGCCTGCGTGATAGCGATCTACCCGCCGCGGCTGGGTTGGCGGCGCGTTTGAAGGAGCTGGCCAGTCTGCTTGGTGTGCTGCAGCTGGAGCCCGAAGCCTTCCTGCAGGCCGGCGCCGAAGGCAAGGTCGATGCGGCGCAGGTCGAGGCGCTGATTCAGGCCCGCTTGGCGGCACGCGCGGCCAAGGACTGGACGGAGTCGGATCGGATTCGTGATCAGATCACGGCCATGGGTGTGGTGTTGGAAGATGGCAAGGGCGGGACGACTTGGCGTTTGGCGGAGTAGCTCTCCGTCATAAAAAGAAAGGCCGCTTCTGCGGCCTTTCTCATGTCTGCACGGCTTAAATGTGTAGATGTTCGGCGGCGTACAGGGTGTTTTCCAGCAGGCAGGCGCGAGTCATCGGGCCCACGCCGCCCGGCACCGGGGTAATCCAGCTGGCGCGAGGCAGGGCGGTTTCGTATACCACGTCGCCGACCAGCTTGCCGTCTTCCTGGCGGTTGATCCCAACGTCAATGACGATAGCGCCTTGTTTGATCCACTCACCTTTGACCAGTCCGGGTTTGCCGGCGGCAACCACTACCAGGTCGGCATTGCCTACATGGCCAGCCAGGTCGCGAGTAAAGCGATGGGTGACCGTTACGGTGCAGCCCGCCAGCAGCAGCTCCATCGCCATCGGTCGGCCAACGATGTTGGAGGCGCCGACGATGACCGCATTCATGCCGTACAGGTCGGCGCCAGTGCTGGCCAGCAAGGTCATGATGCCTTTAGGGGTGCAGGGCCGCAGTACCGGGATGCGTTGTGCCAAGCGGCCGATGTTGTAAGGGTGAAAGCCGTCGACATCTTTATCCGGGCGAATGCGCTCCAGCAGCAACGAGGCGTCCAGGTGTTCCGGTAGTGGTAGTTGAACCAGGATGCCGTCGATGCTCGGGTCATCATTAAGGCTGTCGATCAGGTCGCGCAGCTCAGTCTGGCTGGTGCTGGCCGGCAGATCGTAGGCCCGGGACAGGAAACCGACTTCTTCACAGTCTTTGCGTTTGTGCGAGACATACACCTGAGAGGCGGGGTCGCTGCCTACCAGGATCACCGCCAGGCCAGGGGTGCGAAGGCCCTGCTGGCGACGCTCGGCGACACGTTGGGCGATCTGCTGGCGCAGGCTAGCGGCGATCGCTTTGCCGTCGATTAGTTGTGCGGTCATGACGCTTGGTTAACCATCGGAAATGATTGAAAAAGGACGCGCATTCTCGCATGACAAGCCGGGCGGGCAAAGGCGGCTGGTCAGCAATTTCCCGTAACTCCTTTATCTCACTGAATTTTTTACGTTTTACTGTTGACGGCAGTGAAAGCTGTATATAACATTCGCCCCGCTTGTCGAGCACAGCCAAGTGCCCGTAGCTCAGCTGGATAGAGCATCCGCCTTCTAAGCGGATGGTCGCAGGTTCGAGTCCTGCCGGGCACGCCAATAGGCTGTTTGGCACAAGTAACGCAATATGGTGGGCGTAGCTCAGTTGGTAGAGCACAGGATTGTGACTCCTGTTGTCGTGGGTTCGATCCCCATCGTCCACCCCATATTCGAAAAGACGCCAGACCTCAAAGTCTGGCGTCTTTGCTTCAAAGCCTGTTACGCGGACGTGGTGGAATTGGTAGACACACTGGATTTAGGTTCCAGCGCCGCAAGGCGTGAGAGTTCGAGTCTCTCCGTCCGCACCACCTTATATAGTTTCCCTCCCGTTTTCCTGCCCGCTTCTCAGTGTGGTGACTTCTTCAGTTTGACCCACTAGAATGCATGCCCTTGATTCTGGGGCCGGAAACGGCCGGCTAACGTCTGTGCAACGAGGAATATCCATGCAAGTTTCTGTTGAAAACACTTCCGCTCTTGAGCGTCGCATGACCATTGGCGTTCCGGCTGAGCGCATCGAGGCCGAAGTCAACAAGCGTCTGCAACAGACCGCCCTTAAAGCCAAGATCCCAGGCTTCCGTCCGGGCAAGGTGCCGATGAGCGTGATTCGTCAGCGTTATGAAGCTGACGCTCGTCAGGAAGCGCTGGGCAACGTGATCCAGGCCTCTTTCTACGAAGCCATTGTCGAGCAGAAGCTGAACCCGGCCGGCGCTCCTGCGGTGCAGCCGAAGGTGTTCGAGAAGGGCAAGGATCTGGAATACGTCGCTACTTTCGAAGTGTTCCCGGAGTTTCAGGTCGCTGGCTTTGAAGGCATTGCTATCGAGCGTCTGCAGGCTGATGTGGCTGATGCGGACCTCGACAACATGCTGGAAATTCTGCGCAAGCAAAACACTCGCTTCGAGAAAGCCGAGCGTGATGCCCAGGACGGCGACCAGTTGAACATCGATTTCGTCGGCAAGGTCGACGGCGAAGCATTCGCAGGTGGTTCGGCCAAGGGTACCCAGCTGGTGCTGGGCTCCAATCGCATGATCCCGGGTTTCGAAACCGGTCTGGTCGGCGCCAAAGCCGGTGAAGAGCGCGTGCTCAGCCTGACTTTCCCGGCTGATTATCAGAATCTGGATCTGGCTGGTAAAGAAGCCGAGTTCACGGTCACCGTCAACAGCATCTCTGAGCCCAAGCTGCCGGAGCTGAATGACGACTTCTTCGCCTTGTTCGGCATTAAAGAAGGCGGCCTGGAAGGCTTTCGCACTGAAGTTCGCAAGAACATGGAGCGCGAACTGCGCCAGGCCATCAAATCCAAGGTGAAGAACCAGGTGATGGAAGGCTTGCTGGCCGGCAATCCGATCGAAGTGCCGAAGGCCCTGCTGAGCAATGAAGTCGATCGTCTGCGTGTGCAGGCTGTCCAGCAGTTCGGCGGCAACATCAAGCCGGATCAACTGCCGGCTGAGCTGTTCGAAGAGCAAGCCAAGCGCCGTGTGGTGTTGGGTTTGATCGTCGCTGAAGTGGTCAAGCAGTTCGAACTGAAGCCTGACGAAGCCCGCGTGCGTGAGCTGATTCAAGAGATGGCCTCGGCTTACCAAGAGCCTGAACAAGTCGTGTCCTGGTACTACAAGAACGACCAGCAACTGAACGAAGTGCGTTCGGTTGTACTGGAAGAACAAGTTGTAGATACTGTTCTGCAGAAGGCCAATGTGACCGATAAGCAGGTCTCTTACGAAGAAGCGGTCAAGCCGGCGGAAGCCCCGCAAGCAGCCTGACCCCTACCTTTAGTTCGAGCAACCATAAGCCAGCCTTCGTGCTGGCTTATGTGTATTTGAGACATGACTAGCTAGGGAGCGATCGGAATACATGTCCCGTAATCCTTTTATGCAGCAAATGCCCGACATCCAGGCCGCAGGCGGCTTGGTGCCCATGGTGATCGAGCAGTCCGCCCGTGGCGAGCGCGCCTACGACATCTATTCGCGCCTGTTGAAGGAGCGAGTGATTTTCCTGATTGGCCCGGTAGAAGACTACATGGCCAATCTGGTGGCGGCGCAGCTCTTGTTCCTCGAAGCGGAGAACCCGGACAAGGACATTCATCTCTATATCAACTCGCCGGGTGGTTCGGTGACTGCGGGCATGTCGATCTACGACACCATGCAATTCATCAAGCCAGATGTCTCCACCATCTGCATCGGCCAAGCCTGCAGCATGGGGGCATTGTTGCTGGCGGGCGGCGCGGCAGGTAAGCGCTATTGCCTGCCGCATTCGCGCATGATGATTCACCAGCCGCTGGGTGGTTTCCAGGGGCAGGCGTCGGACATCGAGATCCACGCCCGCGAGATCCTGACCATTCGTGATCGCCTGAACAAGATTCTGGCGGATCACACTGGTCAGCCGATCGACGTTATTGCTCGCGACACTGATCGTGACAATTTCATGAGCGGCGATGATGCGGTCAAATATCGTCTTATCGATCAGGTGCTTAGCAAGCGTCAGTTGGCTGGCTAAATAATCAGTCATGTTGCGGCCTGCAATGCGCGGCCGCGTTGCGGGCTTGAAAATGCCCGCATTTGCCCTCATCTTGTGTTTCAAGCCTACCGGATTGGATTGATCGAATGACTGACACCCGCAACGGCGAGGACAACGGCAAGTTGCTTTATTGCTCCTTCTGCGGCAAAAGCCAGCACGAAGTGCGCAAATTAATTGCCGGCCCCTCGGTCTTCATCTGCGACGAGTGCGTCGACCTGTGCAACGACATCATCCGTGAGGAGGTGCAAGAAGCCCAGGCCGAGAGCAGCGCGCATAAACTTCCTGCGCCTAAGGAAATCAGCACCATCCTCGATCAGTACGTGATTGGTCAGGAGCGGGCGAAAAAGGTTTTGGCGGTAGCGGTATACAACCACTACAAGCGTCTCAACCAGCGCGACAAGAAAGACGATGTCGAGCTGGGCAAGAGCAACATTCTGCTGATAGGCCCGACTGGCTCGGGTAAAACCCTACTGGCCGAGACTTTGGCGCGCTTGCTGAACGTACCGTTCACGATCGCTGATGCCACCACGCTGACTGAAGCGGGTTATGTCGGTGAGGATGTCGAGAACATCATTCAGAAACTGTTGCAGAAGTGCGATTACGATGTTGAGAAGGCCCAAATGGGCATTGTCTACATCGACGAAATCGACAAGATTTCGCGTAAATCGGATAACCCCTCAATCACCCGTGATGTATCGGGCGAGGGCGTGCAGCAGGCTTTGTTGAAGTTGATCGAGGGCACTGTAGCCTCGGTTCCACCGCAAGGTGGACGCAAGCATCCGCAGCAGGAATTCCTGCAGGTTGATACGCGCAACATTCTGTTTATCTGCGGTGGTGCATTCTCTGGGCTGGAAAAAGTCATCCAGGGCCGCTCAACCAAGGGTGGCATCGGCTTCAATGCCGAGGTGCGCAGCATCGATCTGGGTAAAAAAGTGGGCGAATCCTTGCGTCAGGTCGAGCCTGATGACCTGGTGAAGTTTGGTCTGATTCCGGAGTTCGTTGGTCGCTTGCCGGTCATCGCGACTCTCGATGAGCTGGATGAGGCTGCATTGATGCAGATCCTTACCGAGCCGAAGAACGCTCTGACCAAGCAGTACGCCAAGCTGTTCGAGATGGAAGGCGTAGATCTGGAGTTTCGTCCGGATGCGCTGAAGTCTGTGGCTCATCGTGCGCTGGAGCGTAAGACTGGTGCTCGCGGGCTGCGTTCGATCCTTGAAGGCGTGTTGCTCGACACCATGTACGAGATTCCCTCGCAGTCCGAGGTTAGCAAGGTGGTGATCGATGAGAGCGTTATCGCCGGCACGTCCAAGCCGCTACTGATTTACGAAAACAGCGAGCCGCCAGCCAAGGCGGTGCCTGAGGCGTGATCAACTCTGTGACTTGAGTGCAAAGGGGCCTACGGGCCCCTTTGTATTTCCTGCTGCAGTGCTTGTTTTTTCTCAGGGCTGCCCCCATCTTAGGGCCAAGGGTATTCCCATCTGTTTACGGCCGAATGGCCGCCGTAGAGCCGAAATCATGAAGACAACCGTCGAATTGCCTCTCTTGCCGTTGCGCGATGTTGTGGTCTACCCACACATGGTTATCCCGCTATTCGTGGGGCGTGAGAAATCTATCGAAGCCCTGGAAGCCGCAATGACTGGCGATAAGCAGATTCTTCTGCTTGCGCAGAAAAATCCGGCCGACGACGACCCGGTTGAGGATGCGTTGTACCGTGTCGGGACCGTTGCTACCGTGCTGCAGTTGTTGAAGCTGCCGGATGGTACCGTCAAGGTCCTGGTGGAGGGCGAGCAGCGCGGTTCCATCGAGCGCTTTATCGAAGTGGACGGCCATTGCCGCGCCGAGGTTGCGCTGATTGAGGAAGTTGACGCAGCTGAGCGTGAGTCGGAGGTCTTTACCCGTAGCTTGCTCAGTCAATTTGAGCAGTATGTGCAGTTGGGGAAGAAGGTGCCAGCCGAGGTGCTCTCCTCGCTGAACAGTATCGATGAGCCAAGTCGCCTGGTCGATACTATGGCGGCGCATATGGCGCTGAAAATCGAGCAGAAGCAGGAAATTCTGGAAATCACCGATTTGTCGCTGCGGGTCGAGCATGTGCTGGCATTGTTGGATGCGGAGATTGACCTGTTGCAGGTTGAGAAGCGCATCCGCGGCCGTGTGAAGAAACAGATGGAGCGCAGTCAGCGCGAGTACTACCTGAATGAGCAGATGAAGGCCATTCAGAAAGAGTTGGGTGATAGCGAAGAGGGGCATAACGAACTCGACGAGCTGAAAAAGCGCATCGAAGACGCCGGCTTGACCAAAGAAGCGTACACCAAGGCGCAGGCCGAATTGAATAAGCTCAAGCAGATGTCGCCGATGTCTGCTGAGGCGACCGTGGTGCGGTCTTATATCGATTGGCTGGTAAATGTGCCGTGGAAGGCCGAAAGCAAGGTGCGTCTTGACCTGGCTAAGGCTGAGGACATCCTCGATGCCGATCACTATGGCCTGGAGGAGGTTAAGGAGCGCATTCTCGAATATCTCGCCGTGCAGAAGCGGGTAAAGAAAGTCAAAGGCCCGGTGCTGTGCTTGGTGGGTCCACCAGGTGTTGGTAAGACTTCGCTGGCTGAGTCGATCGCCCATGCCACCAATCGTAAGTTCGTACGCATGGCCTTGGGTGGCGTGCGTGACGAAGCGGAAATTCGCGGTCATCGGCGTACTTATATCGGTTCCATGCCGGGTCGTTTGATTCAAAAGATGACCAAGGTTGGTGTTCGCAACCCGCTCTTTTTGCTCGATGAGATCGACAAAATGGGCCAAGACATGCGTGGCGATCCCGCTTCGGCATTGTTGGAGGTGCTCGATCCTGAGCAGAATCACAATTTCAATGACCATTATCTGGAAGTTGATTACGACCTCTCGGATGTGATGTTCCTTTGCACTGCAAACTCCATGAATATTCCCGCCCCTTTGCTGGATCGTATGGAGGTGATCCGTCTGCCGGGCTACACCGAAGACGAGAAGATCAATATCGCGGTCAAATATCTGGCGCCCAAGCAGACACAGGCCAATGGCCTGAAAAAGGGTGAACTGGAATTTGAGGATGCGGCAATCCGCGACATGATTCGCTACTACACCCGTGAAGCGGGGGTGCGTAGTCTCGAGCGGCAGATCGCTAAGGTTTGTCGTAAGGCGGTCAAGGAGCACGTCCGCGAGAAGCGTTTCAAGGTGTTGGTAACGGCTGATTCGCTGGAGCACTTCCTCGGCGTGAGCAAATATCGCTATGGATTGGCCGAGCAACAAGACCAAATTGGCCAGGTTACTGGTTTGGCGTGGACCCAGGTAGGTGGTGAGTTGTTGACCATCGAAGCGGCTGTTGTGCCGGGTAAAGGACAGCTGATCAAGACCGGTTCGCTGGGTGATGTCATGGTTGAATCCATCACCGCCGCGCTCACTGTTGTGCGTAGCCGGGCGAAAAGTCTGGGAGTCGCCCTGGACTTCCATGAGAAGCGTGACATCCATATCCATATGCCCGAAGGCGCAACGCCAAAAGATGGGCCCAGCGCAGGCGTAGGCATGTGCACGGCCCTGGTTTCAGCGTTAACGCAGATACCTGTGCGTGCAGATGTGGCCATGACCGGTGAGATCACTCTTCGCGGCCAAGTTCTGGCTATCGGCGGCTTAAAAGAAAAACTGCTGGCGGCGCATCGCGGTGGAATCAAGATCGTGATTATTCCGGAAGAAAACGTGCGCGATCTGAAAGAAATTCCAGAAAATATTAAGCAAGACCTGCAGATTAAACCGGTTAAATGGATTGACGAGGTCCTGCAAATTGCGCTGCAATACGCCCCGGAGCCCTTGCCTGATGCGGCTCCAGAGATGGTTGCAAAGGATGACAAGCGCGAGACTGATTCCAAGGAGCGAATTAGCACGCATTAGCCGGGGGGCTTCCTTGACACATTTTTAGAGCCCTTGTTATAAAGCGGCTCTTCTTGTGTCAGCAGGCCACCCAGCACCCGCTTTGCTTTCACCCAAAATTAAGAAATAAACTCAAACAGAAATAAGGGGACTTAGAGTGAACAAGTCGGAACTGATTGATGCTATCGCCGCATCTGCTGATATCCCGAAAGCTGTCGCCGGCCGTGCGCTGGACGCAGTAATCGAATCCGTCACTGGCGCTCTGAAGGCTGGTGATTCTGTAGTACTGGTTGGCTTCGGTACCTTTGCTGTTAAAGAGCGTGCAGCTCGCACTGGCCGCAATCCGCAGACTGGTAAGCCGATCAGCATTGCTGCTGCTAAGATCCCAGGTTTCAAAGCTGGTAAAGCTCTGAAAGACGCCGTTAACTAAGCGTCTTTTGGGCCTTTGCCCATCCAGGTCAGGGTCACTCCTGATCAGGCAGCGGAGCGGTAGTTCAGTCGGTTAGAATACCGGCCTGTCACGCCGGGGGTCGCGGGTTCGAGTCCCGTCCGCTCCGCCAGTTACGAGAAGGCGCATCCTCGGGTGCGCCTTTCTTCTATCCGGATTCTACCCACGCGCCACGGCCGCTTATTTCAGTACGGTCGTTTCTGGGGGACGCATGCTGCAGAACATCAGGGACAATTCACAAGGCTGGATTGCCAAGACCATTATCGGTGTCATCGTCGCCTTGATGGCGCTGACGGGCTTCGACGCTATCTTCAATGCCACGGGTAACCGCCAGAGTGCCGCCGACGTTAATGGCGAAGAAATCAGCCAGAACGAGCTGAGTCAGGCGGTGGAAATGCAACGCCGTCAGTTGATGCAAAAGCTTGGTAAAGATTTTGATGCCTCGTTGCTTGACGACAAGTTATTACGCGAAGCGGCCCTCAAGGGGCTGATTGACCGTAAGCTGTTGCTGCAAGGTGCTAAAAATTCAGATTTTGCCTTCTCGCAAGCGGCTATCGATCAACTGATTCTGCAAACGCCGGAGTTTCAGGTGGATGGCAAGTTCAGCTCGGATCGCTTCGACCAAGTCATTCGCCAGATGGGCCATACCCGTCTGCAGTTCCGCCAGATGCTCGAGCAGGAAATGCTGATCGGCCAACTGCGTGCCGGCCTGGCTGGTAGCGGTTTCGTGACCGACGATGAAGTTCTGGCCTTTGCCCGCCTAGAGAAGCAGACCCGCGATTTCGCTACCCTGACCCTCAAGGCTGATGCCGAAGCGGTGAAGCTCACCGATGATGAGATCAAGGCCTACTACGACGAGAACGCCAACCAGTTCATGAGCCCCGAGCAAGTGGTGCTCGACTACATTGAGCTGAAAAAGGAGGCCTTCTTCGACAAGGTTGAAGTCAAAGACGAAGACCTGCAGGCGCTCTATCAGAAGGAAATTTCCAACCTGGCTGAGCAGCGTCAAGCTGCGCACATCCTCGTTGAGGTCAACGATAAGCAGAGTGACGAGCAGGCCAAGGCGAAGATCGAAGAAGTTAAAAAGCGTCTGGCCCAAGGTGAGGATTTCGCGGCGCTGGCCAAAGAGTTCTCCCAAGATCCGGGCTCTGCCGCCAATGGCGGTGACCTGGGTTATGCCGGCCCGGGCGTCTACGATCCAGCCTTCGAAGAGGCACTCTATGCCTTGCAGAAGAACGAAGTATCCGCTCCAGTGCGCAGCACATACGGCTGGCATCTGATCAGGCTGCTGGGCGTGCAGGCTCCGGAAGTCCCGAGCTTCGCCAGTTTGAAAGATAAGCTGGCGCGTGAGCTGAAAGCGCAGCAAGTTGAGCAGCGCTTTGTCGAAGTGACCAAGGAGTTGGAAGACTCTGCATTCGAGGCCTCCGACCTGGCACAGCCTGCGCAAGAGCAAGGGCTGGTAGTCAAGACCAGCGCAGCTTTCGGTCGTGAGGGGGGCGAAGGTCTGACGGCTAACCGCCAGGTCATTCAGGCGGCGTTCAGCCCTGAAGTGCTGGAAGAGGGCGCCAATAGTGGGGCTATCGAGCTAGATCCCGATACGGTGGTGATCTTGCGCGCCAAAGAGCACAAAAAGCCTCAACAGTTGCCGCTCGAGCAGGTTGCCGCCAGTATTCGCGAGCACTTGGCTAAGGTGCGTGCGAGTGAGGCGGTCGAAACCAAGGGTCAGGCCTTGCTCAGCGGTTTGCGCGACGGTAAAACGCCGGTGGCGCAGGCCCAGGACGGTCAGGCCTGGAAGGTCGTGGAAGCGGCGACGCGCAGCCAGGAGGGCGTTGAGCCTGTCGTGCTGCAAGCGCTGTTCCGCATGCCGAAACCCGAGGGCGCCGACAAGCCCAACTTTGCCGGTGTGACGCTGGGCAATGGTGATTACGTGGTATTGCAACTCAAGGGTATCAGTGAGCCGGAAGAGGCCTTGAGCGACGAGGAGAAGGGCATGTATCGCCGCTTCCTGGCTTCGCGCAGTGGCCAGCAGGATTTCGCTGCCTTCCGCAGCCAGCTGGAAGCCAAGGCGAAGATCGAACGCTTCTAAGCGCGCGTTCGTTGCCCAAGAAAAAGGCCGCTCACTGAGCGGCCTTTTTCGTTTGCAGCGTTTATCAGTCTTCGATAGTGCCCATGGCGGTGGTGTTGAAGCCACCGTCCACGTACATGATTTCGCCGCTGATGCCCGACGCCAGGTCAGAGCAGAGGAAGGCGCCGGCATTGCCGACTTCTTCGATGGTCACGTTACGGCGCATCGGAGTCTGCGCCTCGTTGGCGGCGAGCATCTTGCGGAAGCTCTTGATGCCGGAAGCAGCCAGGGTGCGGATCGGGCCGGCCGAGACGGCGTTGACGCGGGTGCCTTCCGGGCCAAGGCTGCCGGCCAGGTAGCGTACACCGGCTTCCAGGCTGGCTTTGGCCATGCCCATGACGTTGTAGTTCGGCATGGTGCGCTCGGCGCCCAGGTAGGACAGGGTCAGCAGGCTGCCGTTGCGGCCTTTCATCATTTCGCGGCCGGCCTTGGCCAGGGCGACGAAGCTGTAGGCGCTGATGTCGTGAGCGATGCGAAAGCCCTCACGGGTGGTGACTTCGGTGAAGTCGCCGTTCAGTTGGTCGCCTGGGGCGAAACCGACCGAGTGGACGATGACGTCCAGGCCGTCCCACTTCTTGCTCAGTGCTTCGAAGACCTTGGCGATCTCTTCGTCGCTGGCCACGTCACAGGGGAAGCACAGCTCGGCGCTGGAACCCCAGCCTGCGGCGAACTCTTCGACACGACCTTTGAGTTTGTCGTTCTGGTAGGTGAAGGCGAGTTCTGCGCCCTCGCGATGCATGGCGGCAGCGATGCCGGATGCGATGGACAGTTTACTGGCGACACCGACGATCAGTACGCGCTTACCGGCGAGAAAACCCATGTGTTATTCCTCTTCCTGCTTTCAAGGATTAATCGGCAGCCACTGGCGCCATAAAAGCGGCTTCCAGCAACTGCTGTGTATAAATGTGCTGTGGCGCGGCGAAGATAGCCTCTGCCGGCCCCTGTTCAACTACCTGACCCTGCTTGACCACCATCAAGTGGTGGCTGAGCGCCTTGACCACCGCCAAGTCATGGCTGATGAACAGGTAAGTCAGGTTGTACTTGCTCTGCAAGGATCGCAGTAGCTCCACCACCTGGCGCTGGACCGTGCGGTCGAGCGCCGAAGTAGGTTCGTCCAGCAAGATCAGCGCCGGTTTCAGCACCAGTGCTCGAGCAATGGCAATCCGCTGCCGTTGCCCGCCGGAAAACTCATGGGGGTAGCGGTGCCGGGTTTCCGGATCCAGACCCACCTCCAGGAGCGCGTCGATTATTGCCTGTTCCTGCTCAGTTTCAGTGCCCATCTTATGGATGCGCAATCCTTCTCCGACAATTTGGCCCACCGACATGCGTGGGCTGAGGCTGCCGAAGGGGTCCTGGAACACCACCTGCATCTGCCGCCGTAGTGGGCGAACCTCGTGCTGCGACAGACCGTTCAAGGTCTGGCCCTGAAAGCGGATGGCGCCCTGACTGCCAAGCAGCCGCAAGATGGCCAAGCCCAGGGTGGATTTACCAGAACCGCTTTCACCGACGATGCCCAGGGTTTGGCCCTGAGGCAGGCTGAAATTGATGCCGTCCACCGCCTTCACGTAATCGACTGTGCGGCGCAGTAGCCCTTTCTTGATCGGGAACCACACCCGCAGGTCATCGACTTCTAACAGTGGTGCGCCGGCAGGGTTGGCTGCAGGCCCGCCGCTGGGCTCGGCGCCAAGCAATTCCTGGGTATAGGGATGCTGTGGCGCATGGAACAGTTCGTCACATGACGCCTGTTCGACGATCCGACCGCGCTGCATGACACATACCCGATGCGCAATTCGCCTGACCAGATTGAGGTCGTGGGTGATTAACAGCAGTGCCATGCCCAGACGGGCCTGCAATTGCTTGAGCAGTTCGAGGATTTTCAACTGCACGGTGACGTCCAGCGCAGTAGTCGGCTCATCGGCAATCAGCAGTTCCGGCTCGTTGGCCAGGGCCATGGCGATCATCACGCGTTGCCGTTGACCGCCTGAGAGCTCGTGGGGGAAGGCCATGAGGCGCTTGTGTGGCTCAGGAATGCCGACCAGCTCCAGCAGCTCCAGGGTGCGCTTGGTGGCGGCCTTGCCGCTCAGGCCCTTGTGCAGGGCGAGCACCTCGTTGACCTGCTTCTCGATGCTATGCAGTGGATTGAGCGAGGTCATCGGCTCTTGAAAGATCATGGCGATGCGGTTGCCACGAATGCCGCGAAGCTTGTTCTCGTTGAGCTTGAGCAGGTCGTCACCGGCGTAGTGGATGCTGCCGGCAGGGTGACGGGCCAGCGGGTAGGGCAGTAAGCGCAGGATCGAATGGGCGGTGACCGACTTGCCCGAGCCACTCTCGCCGACCAGCGCCAGGGTTTCGCCGCGACGAATATCGAAGCTAACGCCTTCCACCACCCGCTGCACGTCCTCGCCCATGACGAACTCGACGGCCAGATCGCGCACTTCAATCAAATTTTCGGCTCGCAGATTCTCGGCCATCTTATTTCCTCGGGTCGAAGGCATCGCGTGCGGCCTCGCCGATAAACACCAATAAGGTCAGCATCAGTCCCAGCACGGCAAAGGCGCTGATCCCCAGCCAGGGAGCCTGCATATTGGATTTGCCCTGGGCGACCAATTCGCCCAGCGAGGGCGAGCCGGGGGGCAGACCGAAGCCAAGGAAATCCAGGGCGGTCAGGGTGCCGATGGCGCCGGTGAGGATGAACGGCATAAAGGTCATGGTCGAGATCATGGCGTTCGGCAGGATGTGCCGGAACATGATGGCGCCGTTCTGCATCCCTAGCGCGCGGGCCGCACGGACATATTCCAGGTTGCGCCCACGGAGGAACTCGGCGCGTACCACATCGACCAGGCTCATCCAGGAGAACAGCAGCATGATGCCCAGCAGCCACCAGAAGTTCGGCTGCACGAAGCTGGCGAGGATGATCAGCAGATAAAGCACCGGCAGCCCCGACCAGACTTCGAGGAAGCGCTGGCCGAGCAGGTCGACCCAGCCGCCATAGAAGCCCTGCAGGGCGCCGGCAATCACGCCGATGATCGAGCTGAGGAGGGTCAGCGTGAGGGCGAACAGCACCGAGATACGGAAGCCGTAGATCACCCGGGCGAGCACGTCGCGGCCTTGATCGTCGGTGCCCAGCAGGTTCTGTGCCGAGGGTGGCGCCGGGGCCGGCACCTTCAAGTCGTAATTGATGCTCGAATAGCCGAAGGGGATCGGCGGCCACAGGATCCAGCCGTCCTTCTCGGCGATCAGCTCACTGATATACGGGCTCTTGTAGTTGGCTTCCAGCGGGAATTCGCCACCGAAAGCGGTCTCCGGGTAGCGCTTGAGGACCGGGAAGTACCACTCGCCGGCGTAATGCACCGCCAGCGGTTTGTCGTTGGCGATCAGCTCGGCACCGAGGCTGAGGACAAACAGTCCGAGGAACAGCCAGAGTGACCACCAGCCGCGCTTGTGGGCCTTGAGGCGTGCGAAGCGGCGTTGATTGAGTGGAGACAGCTTGAGCGTGATGGCCATCTCAACCCTCCCGGTTTTCGAAGTCGATGCGCGGATCGACCAGGGTGTAGGTGATGTCGCCGATCAGTTTCACGATCAGTCCCAGCAAGGTGAAGATGAAGAGGGTGCCGAATACCACCGGATAGTCGCGGTTCAGCGCCGACTCGAAGCTCAAGAGGCCGAGGCCGTCGAGGGAGAAGATCACCTCGATCAGCAGCGAACCGGTGAAAAACATGCCGAGAAAGGCCGAGGGGAAGCCGGCGATGATCAGCAGCATGGCATTGCGGAACACATGGCCGTAGAGTACGCGGCGCTCGGAGAGGCCCTTGGCGCGGGCGGTAACCACATACTGCTTGTTGATCTCGTCGAGGAAGCAGTTCTTGGTCAGCAGGGTGAGGGTGGCGAAGTTGCCGATCACCAAAGCGGTTACCGGCAGCACCAGGTGCCAGAAATAGTCGAGGATTTTGCCGCCGAGGCTGAGTTCGTCGAAGTTGTTCGAGGTCAGCCCCCTGAGCGGGAACCAGTCGAAATAGCTGCCGCCGGCGAATAGCACGATCAACAGGATGGCAAACAGGAAGGCCGGGACCGCATAACCGACGATGATCGCCGAGCTGGTCCAGACGTCGAAGCTGCTGCCGTGGTGGGTGGCCTTGGCGATCCCCAGCGGGATGGACACCAGGTACATGATCAGGGTGCTCCACAGCCCGATGGAGATGGACACCGGCATCTTCTCGATGATCAGGTCGGTGACCTTGGCATCGCGGAAGAAGCTCTCACCGAAGTCCAGTTGCGCGTAGCTTTTTAGCATCAGCCAGAAACGCTCGGGGGCCGGTTTATCGAAGCCGTACATGCGCTCGATCTCATGCACCAGTTCGGGGTCCAGGCCCTGAGCGCCGCGATAGTTGGCGCCGGCTACGGCCACTTCCGCGCCGCCGCCAGCGATGCGGCTGGTGGCGCCTTCGAACCCCTCGAGCTTGGCGATCATCTGCTCCACCGGGCCGCCGGGCGCGGCCTGGATGATGATGAAGTTGATCAGCAGGATGCCAAACAGGGTGGGAATGATCAGTAGCAGCCGGCGCAGAATATAGGCGAGCATTTATTCGGCTTCCTCGGGCGCTGGTTGGGGCTGCGCTTGCGACTGTGGCGGGCCAGGATCGGCTGTTTCGCTGCTTTGCCACCAGGTCATCAGGCCGTAGTCGTAGCGGGGCGTGGTGGCTGGGCGGCCAAACTTATTCCAGTGGGCGACACGCCAGGTATCGACGTAGTAGTTGGGTATCACGTAGTGGCCCCACAGCAACACGCGATCCAAGGCGCGCGTGTGCTTGATCAGGCTCTGCCGGGAGTCGGCACGGATGACCCCCTCGACCAGTTGGTCGATCGCCGGATCGCGCAGACCGATGAAGTTGCGGCTGCCGGGGCTGTCGGCGCTGCTGGAGTGCCAGAATTCGCGCTGTTCGTTGCCCGGCGAGTTGGACTGCCCCCAGGTGGCGTTGGTCATGTCGAAGTCGCGTGAGCGCAGGCGGTTGACGAACTGCGAGGCGTCGACCCGGCGGATCTGCATGTCGATGCCCAGTTCGGCCAGGTTGCGCATGAACGGCAGCAGGATGCGCTCCATGTTGGTCTGGTAGAGCATGAACTCGAATGTCAGCGGTTTGCCGTCCGGGCCGACCATCTTGTCATTTTCGATGCGGTAGCCGGCGTCCAGCAGCAGTTGATAGGCCTTACGCTTCTGTTCCCGAATGATGCCGTCGCCAGTGTTGACCGGCGGCTGGTAGACCTGGCTGAAGACTTCCGGCGGAATCTGCGCGCGCAAGGGTTCGAGAATCTTCAGCTCTTCGGCGTCCGGCAGGGCATGGGCGGCCATTTCCGAGTTTTCGAAGTAACTGCTGTTGCGTTTGTAGGAGCCGAAGAACAGCTGTTTATTCGACCACTCGAAGTCGAACAGCAGGCCGATCGCTTCGCGCACGCGGCGATCCTGGAACAGCGGCCGGCGGATATTGAAGGCAAAGGCCTGCATGCCCACCGAGTTGTGGTTGGCAATGTCTTCTTTGATGATGCGGCCGTCGCGCAGGGCTGGGCTGTCGTAACCGGTCGCCCAGTCCTTGGCGGAATACTCCAGATTCATGTCGAACTGACCGGCCTTGAAGGCCTCCAGGGCCACGGACGTGTCGCGGTAGTAGTCGACGACTATGGCGTCGAAGTTGTAATAGCCACGGTTGACCGGTAGATCCTTGCCCCACCAGTCTTTCACCCGTTCGAAGCGGAGGGTGCGCCCCGCGGCAACGGAGGTAATCCGGTAAGGTCCGCTGCCGAGTGGTGGTTCGAGATTGGACTTGGAGAAGTCGCGGGTGACCCACCAATGTTTAGGCAAGATCTGCAGCTGGCCAAGAATCAGCGGCAGTTCACGGTTACCGGCATGCTTGAAGTCGAAGCGCACGCGCCGCGGGCTTTCGGCGACCACCTTGGCGACGTCCGCATAGTAATTGCGGTACTGCGGGTCGCCGTTCTTGAGTAGGGTCTCAAAGGTAAAGATCACATCCTCGGCCGTGACCGGGGTGCCATCGTTGAAGCGGGCTTTCGGGTGCAGATAGAAGCGCACATGGCTGCCATCTGCCGCCTTCTCGATTTTTTCGGCGAGCAGACCGTACTCGGTAAAGGGCTCGTCCGGTGAGTGATAGGTCAGGCTGTCGTAGATCAGGCCGAGCTGATCCGCCGCAACCCCCTTGGGGATGAAGGCGTTGAGGCTGTCGAAGCCACCGTTACCGGCGAGTCGCAGGGTGCCGCCTTTCGTTGCCTCCGGGTTTACATAAGCGAAGTGCTTGAAGTCGGCCGGGTACTTGGCCGGCTCGTCATACAGGGTAATGGCATGTTTCGGCGCCGCCTGGCCGAGGCTGGCCAGGCTCAAGAGCAGGACGCCGCTGCTATGCAGCAGGGTGCGCAAAGTGCTCGTCATTGGGCGTTCTCCGTAGGCTTCAGCCACCAGGCGCGCAAACCCAAGGTGTAGGGCGGCGTGGTGACGAAGGCGAACCGGTTGCGGTACGCCAGGCGATGATAGTTGAGGTACCAATTGGGAATGCTGTAGTGCTGCGAGAGCAGGACGCGATCCAGGGCACGAGCAGCCGCCACCTGTTCGTCGCGGGACTGCGCGGCCAGCAGTTGCTCGAGCATGCTGTCGATTACCGGGTGGGCGACACCGGCGTAGTTTTTGCTGCCTTTGACACCGACCTGGCTGGAATGGAAATACTGCCATTGCTCCAGGCCGGGGCTGAGGGTTTGCGCCAGGGTCATCAGAATCATGTCGAAATCGAATTGGTCCAGGCGCTGTTTGTACTGGGCGCGATCCACGGTGCGCAGATTGGCCTGAATGCCAATGCTGGCGAGGTTCTCGGTATAGGGCTGGAGGATGCGCTCAAGGTTCGGGTTGACCAGCAAAATCTCAAAGCGCAGTGGTTCACCACGACTGTTCAGCAGGCGTTGCCCGGAGGGTTTCCAGCCGGCTTCGGCTAATAGACCCAGCGCGCGGCGCAGGGTTTCCCGCGGGATGCCGCGCCCATCGGTTTGCGGCACGCTGAAGGGCTCGGTAAACAGGCTTGCGGGCAATTGCTTGCGGTAGGGCGAGAGCAGCAGCCATTCGCGCCCCTCGGGTTTGCCGACAGCGGCGAACTCGCTGTTCGGGTAGTAGCTCTTGGCGCGTGTGTAGGCGTCGTTGAACAGCGTGCGGTTGGTCCACTCGAAATCGAACATCAAGCCCATGGCCTCACGTACCTTGCCCTCGGCAAAGGTGGCGCGGCGACTGTTCATGAACAGCCCCTGGGTCTGTGTCGGGATTTGATGGGGGATCTCGGCGCGGATCACCTCACCGCGCATGACGGCGGGGAAACGGTAGCCGTTGGCCCAGTTTTTTGCCTGGTGCTCGATGTAGAAATCGAATTCGCCGGCCTTGAAGGCCTCGAACGCGACATCGCTGTCCCGGTAGAACTCCACCTCGACCCGGTCAAAATTGTACTTGCCGCGGTTGGCCGGCAACTTCTCACCCCACCAGTCTTTCACCCGTTCGAACAGCAGTTGGCGACCGGGTAGCACTTTGGTGATTTTGTACGGTCCGCTACCCAGTGGCGGTTCGAAGGTGGTGGCTTTGAAGTCTCGGTCTTTCCAGTAGTGCTGCGGTAATACCGGTAGCTCGCCGAGGCGCAGGATCAGCAGGGGATTACCGGCCCGTTTGAAGACGAAGCGGATGCGCTGACGGCCGAGGATATCGACCCGCTGCACTTCCTGCAGCTTGGTGCGGTACTGCGGATGCCCCTCCTTGAGTAGCCGGCGGTAGGAGAACGCGACGTCGTAGGCGGTGATCTGCTTGCCGTCATGAAAGCGCGCTTCAGGACGCAGGTTGAACACTACCCAGCTGCGATCCTCGCTGTATTCCACCGACTGGGCAATCAAGCCATAACTGGAGGCTGGTTCATCACCGGAGGGGTCGTATTGCCCGGTGCCGGCCATCAACGGTTCGTTCAACTCCGTCACCCCATACTGCTGGAAATTGGGCGTGGACGATGGGCTGCTGCCCTTGAACGTGTAGGAGTTGAGCGTATCGAAGGTGCCGAAGGCCATTACCCGGATGGTGCCGGCTTTGGGCGCATCTGGGTTGACCCAGTCGAAATGGGTAAAACTGGCGGGATACTTGAGTGCACCGAACTGGGCATAACCGTGGCTTTCGCTGAGGGTTGCGAAAGCGGGAAAGCTCGTGGCCAGACTGAGGAACAGCAAGAGGAGGGGACGCATCAGGCGAGGGATCCGATCCGTGGCGGCTTTGGGCTTCTTGGTAGGTACAGTAACAGCTTGTATCCGCAGGAAAAAGAGTAAGCCCCGCGGCAGGGGAAATGGGCACTAAGGCGACAGTGGATTGCGCCGTTGCTGGCGGGGCCGCGGCAGATCAGCGAGCTGTATGCCGACAGTCGGGTTTCCGGGCGAGCGCCCAAACATGAGCAGTTCATGGCTTTTCAGCGGGCCACTCGGCTGACTGGGCGCTGCCTGGAGGCGCTGAGTCAGCGTTAGCGGCCGCTGAGATAGAGGGTAATAGTCTGGCCGGGTGTGAGCTCGTGACTGGTGCGGGGGTTCCAGGTTCTCAGGTGTTGCATCTCAACTTTGAAGCGTTTGGCGATCAGGTACATCGAGTCGCCTTTCTGCACCTTGTAGTAGGTGATCGCTTCACGCCCTTTGCTTGCAGGCCCTTTGCTGGTGCTAGGCGTCGCCGCTTTGTTGCCTTGCAACGCGAGCGTCTGTCCGGCCTTCAGTCCGTTGGCGGAGAGCGTGTTCCAGCGCTGCAGGTCTTTGACCTCGACATTGTTGGCTTTGGCGATTTGCCACAGGTTGTCGCCGTTCTTGACGCGGTAGCTGCGCGGCGCTTCTTCGCGGCGGGCGCTGTTCTGGAATAGCGGTTGTGTAGGTTTCACCCCTGGTTGTGCGGGAATACTGAGAACCTGGCCGACGCGCAGGTGATTGCCCGGCAACTGGTTAATCTCCTTGAGGGTGTTCACCGTCAGGTGATAGCGGTTGGCGATGCCATGCAGGCTGTCGCCGGTGCGCACCCGGTATTCCTGCCAGTCCACCAGCTCTTGCGGTTTCATCATGGACAGGTTGGCGGCCAGCAGTTCGGCTTTTTCCGTGGGCACCAGCAGTTGTTGTGGGCCATCCAGGGTGATGCGCTTCTTGAAGGCTGGGTTGAGCTGGTACAGCTCATCCTCGTCGACATCGGCCATGGCGGCGACGCGTGACAGATCCATGCGTTGCTTGATCTCGACCACCTCGAAATACGGCTCGTTGGCGATCGGGTCGAGGTCGATGCCGTAAGCGTCGGGCGCCATGACCAGCTGTGACAAGGCCAGCAGCTTGGGCACGTAGTCCTGGGTTTCCTTGGGCAGTGGCAGGTTCCAGTAGTCGGTCGGCAGGCCGAGTCTCTGGTTGCGCTCAATGGCCCGGCTGACGGTGCCTTCGCCGGCGTTATAGGCGGCGAGGGCAAGTAGCCAATCGCCGTTAAACATCTCATGTAGGCGCGAGAGGTAATTCATCGCCGCGTTGGTCGAGGCGGTGATGTCGCGGCGGCCGTCGTACCAACTGGTCTGCTGCAGGTTGAAGTGGCGGCCGGTGGACGGGATGAACTGCCAGAGGCCGGCAGCATCGCTGCGCGAATAGGCGAAGGGGTTGTAAGAGCTTTCGATGACCGGCAGCAAGGCCAGTTCGAGCGGCATGTTGCGCTCTTCCAGGCGTTCGACCACATAGTGGATATACAGGCTGCCCCGGCCGCTGGCGCTTTCAAGGTAGGAGGGCTTGCTGGCGAACCACAGGCGCTGCTGCTCGATGCGCGGGTTGATGCCGATCTCGTCCTGTAGCTTGAAGCCGGCGCGCATCCGATCCCAGATGTCCTGGGGTTTTTCAGGTTCAGGCGTGTCCGTCAGCCATTGCGAATGTGGTTGCGGTTGCAGCTCGACCGCCAGATCGGTGTCGCGGCCGGGGTCATCATCGCGGCTACTGCCCAGGTTCTGACAGCCGGCGAGGGCCGCCGCGCAGACCACCACAAGCGTTCGTGCGGCCCGTGCCAATGCGTCTAAATCGAGAGTCTTGCGCGCTGATGACGACATTGGCTAGGAGGTTATTCCAGGCGAAAAGGTCGGGCGATTCTAGGAAGGGTACTCAAGGTGGTCAAGTTTTAACCGGCTCGCGGGTCCGTAGCCAAAGGCCTTAAAACTGATCCTTCCAGGCCCGCAGGCTAGCGAAGACCGCGCTCGGTGTCCGGTTTCTGGCGCCGTCCCGCTCGTCGGCTTTCGCTATGACGCTGGTTTCGCTACTGCGTAAAAAGGGATTGGTCGCCCGCTCCAAGGCCAGATTGGAAGGCAGGCTGATGCGCCCGGCAGCCCGCCAGGCGCTGACTTCGGCCAGGCGTTGGGCGATGCTGAGGTTCTCCGGCTCTACCGCCTGGGCGAAGCGCAGGTTGCTGAGGGTGTATTCGTGGGTGCAGTAGACCTGTGTGTCATCCGGCAGGGCGGCCAGGCGGCTGAGGGAGTGGTACATCTGCTCGGGCGTGCCCTCGAACAAGCGGCCGCAACCCGCGGCAAACAAGGTGTCGCCACAGAACAACCAGGGTCGCTGCGGGTCGGCATGGTAGTAGGCGATATGCCCGAGGGTATGCCCCGGGACCTCCAATACCCGAAACTGGCGGCCGAGCACCTCGACCTGATCGCCCTCACGCAGGGCGACATCGCGGGCCGGGATATTTTCCTGGGCGGGGCCTAACACCCGTGCGCCCGTCACGGCTTTGAGCTGTTCGACGCCGCCGACGTGGTCAAAGTGATGGTGGGTGACCAGAATATCGCTGAGCTGCCAGCCCGGGTGCGCGGCCAGCCAGGCCAGCACCGGGGCCGCGTCACCAGGGTCGACCACCGCGCAACGCTGTTTGGCAGTGTCTTGTAACAACCACAGGTAGTTGTCGTTGAAAGCAGGGAGGGCGTCGATCTGTATCATGGTCTGAATCGCTAAGCTGAGCATATTGGCGCATCTTAGGCTGCAATTGTCTCGCCAAGCGTTTTTTGTTCAGCCACGCAAGCAAGGCTTATTGACGGAGAGGCTCTTATGACCGATCAGGCTTTCGCTCAGGCCGACCCCGAGTGGCTCGCGCTGATCAGTGCCGCGCGTGGCTGGTTTGCCGGGCCGCTGGGCCAGCTCTTGCTGGAAGAAGAGCGGCGCTTACTGGAAGACGAACTGGCCCGCTTCTTCGGCGGTTATTTGGTGCATTACGGGCCATCGGCCGAGCTGCCGCCGGGCGCCAAGCAGATTCAGCGCAGTGTGCGTCTGGGCGCACCGTTGCCGGGGGTCGAGATCGTTTGTGAGGAGCAGGCCTGGCCGCTTACCGAGTCCGCGGCGGATGTGGTGCTGTTGCAGCATGGCCTGGACTTTTGCCTGTCGCCCCACGGGTTGCTTCGTGAAGCGGCGCGCAGCGTGCGCCCGGGCGGGCACCTGCTGATCATCGGCATCAATCCGTGGAGCAGTTGGGGCTTGCGCCATGTGTTCGCCCGCGATGCCTTGCGTGAGGCGCGTTGCATCGCGCCGACGCGAGTCAGTGACTGGTTGCACCTGCTCGGCTTTGCGCTGGAGAAACGCCGCTTCGGGTGCTATCGTCCGCCGCTTGCTTCGAGTGCCTGGCAATCGCGTCTGGGCCATTTGGAGACTTGGGGCCGTGCCTGGCAAACGCCTTGCGCAGGCTTCTATCTATTGGTGGCGCGCAAGCTGGTGATCGGCTTGCGGCCACTGCGTAAGGCCCAGCGAGTACCCATAGGTAAGCTGGTGCCAATGCCGGTGGCCAAGGTCAGCCGGCGTGATTCTGAAAAGTGACACCTGAGCAGTAAGACTAATGAGCGAACAGATCGAGATTTTCACCGACGGCGCCTGTAAAGGTAATCCCGGTCCTGGTGGTTGGGGCGCATTGCTGGTTTTTAAGGGCGTGGAAAAAGAATTGTGGGGCGGTGAAGCCGAGACCACCAATAATCGCATGGAGCTGACCGCGGCAATCCGCGCGCTGGCAGAGCTCAAACGCCCGTGCGATGTGCGTTTGGTCACCGACTCAGAGTATGTGATGAAGGGCATGAAGGAGTGGCTGCCGAACTGGAAGAAGCGCGGCTGGAAAACCGCGGCCAGGCAACCGGTGAAGAACGCCGACCTTTGGCAACAACTGGATGAACAGGTCAACCGCCATCAAGTCACCTGGAAGTGGGTGCGCGGGCATACTGGCCATCACGGCAACGAGCGCGCCGATCAATTGGCCAACCGTGGTGTGGACGAAGTAAGAGGCATCAAGCATGCGTAGTGTCGTACTCGATACCGAAACCACCGGTATGCCGGTCACCGACGGCCACCGGATCATTGAGATCGGTTGCGTCGAGTTGATCGGCCGGCGCCTGACCGGGCGGCATTTCCATGTGTATTTGCAGCCGGATCGGGAAAGTGATGAGGGCGCCATCGCGGTGCACGGCATCACCAATGAGTTTCTCGCCGACAAGCCACGTTTCCGTGAGGTGGCGCAAGAGTTCTTCGAGTTCATCAAAGACGCGCAGCTGATCATCCATAACGCGGCGTTCGACATCGGCTTTATCAACAACGAATTTGCCCTGCTCGGCCAGCAGGAGCGCGCCGACATCACCGAGCATTGCTCGGTGCTCGACACCCTGCTGATGGCCCGCGAGCGCCATCCGGGGCAGCGCAACAACCTCGATGCCTTGTGCAAGCGCTACGGGGTCGACAACTCCGGGCGTGAGCTGCACGGCGCCTTGCTCGACGCCGAGATTCTCGCCGACGTCTACCTGAACATGACGGGTGGCCAGACCAGCCTGTCCCTGGCCGGCAATGCTTCGGACGGCCATGGCGCCAGCGGCGGGAGTCAGGCCAGTGAAATTCGTCGCTTGCCGGTGGATCGTCAGCCTACGCGGGTGATCCGCGCCAGTGCCGAAGAGTTGGCCGCACATGCCGCACGGCTAGCGATTATCGAAAAGGCCGCCGGCGCTCCGCCGCTCTGGGTGCAGATGGAACAGCCGAAAATCGAAGCCTGATGCTGGCGTCGACTTATCGGCGTGCGATCTTTTCGCACAGCGTGAAGCAGTGGGGTTATGTCCAATCGGGCGAGCCCCAGGTTCTGTAACAGAGCCTAAGCTGAGGGCATAGGCGGACCTGGCTCCGCCACTCTTAGGGCGCTGCGGCAATGTATAAAGACCTAAAATTCCCCGTCCTTATCGTGCACCGTGACATCAAGGCCGACACCGTGGCCGGTGATCGGGTGCGCGAGATCGCTCGCGAGCTGGAGCTGGAAGGTTTCACCATCATCGCCACCGGCAGTTCGGCCGAAGGGCGCATCGTCGCGTCGACCCACCATGGCTTGGCCTGCATCCTGGTCGCTGCCGAAGGCGCGGGCGAGAACCAGCGCCTGCTGCACGATGTGATCGAGCTGATCCGGGTGGCGCGGGTGCGCGCGCCGCAACTGCCGATCTTCGCCTTGGGTGAGCAGGTGACCATCGAGAACGCGCCGGCCGAAGCCATGGCCGATCTCAATCAGCTGCGTGGTCTGCTCTATCTGTTCGAGGACACCGTGCCTTTTCTCGCCCGCCAGGTGGCCCGCGCGGCGCGCAATTATCTGGACGGCCTGTTGCCGCCGTTCTTCAAGGCGCTGGTGCAGCACACGGCAGAGTCCAACTATTCCTGGCACACCCCCGGCCACGGCGGTGGTGTGGCCTATCGCAAGAGTCCGGTGGGGCAGGCCTTCCACCAGTTCTTCGGCGAGAACACCTTGCGCTCCGACCTCTCGGTGTCGGTGCCGGAGCTTGGCTCGCTGCTCGATCACACCGGCCCCTTGGCGGAAGCCGAGGCCCGCGCGGCGCGTAACTTTGGTGCCGATCACACCTACTTCGTGATCAACGGCACCTCGACGGCGAACAAGATCGTCTGGCATTCGATGGTCGGGCGCGACGATCTGGTGCTGGTGGATCGCAACTGCCACAAGTCGGTTCTGCACTCGATCATCATGACCGGCGCGATCCCGCTCTATCTGACGCCTGCGCGCAACGAGCTGGGCATCATCGGGCCAATTCCGCTGAGCGAGTTCACCCGCGAGTCGATCCAAGCCAAGATCGACGCCAGCCCGCTGGCCAAGGGGCGGGCGCCCAAGGTCAAGTTAGCGGTGGTGACCAACTCGACCTACGACGGCCTGTGCTACAACGCCGAGCTGATCAAGCAGACCCTCGGCGACAGCGTCGAGGTGCTGCATTTCGATGAGGCCTGGTACGCCTACGCCGCCTTCCATGAGTTCTACGCCGGTCGCTATGGCATGGGCACCTCGCGTGAGGACAACGGCCCCCTGGTGTTCAGCACCCACTCGACCCACAAGCTGCTCGCCGCCTTCAGCCAGGCCTCGATGATCCATGTGCAGGACGGCGGCATCCGGCAGCTGGATCGCGATCGCTTCAATGAGGCCTTCATGATGCACATCTCGACCTCGCCGCAGTACGGCATCATCGCCTCGCTGGACGTGGCCTCGGCGATGATGGAGGGCCCGGCCGGGCGTTCGCTGATCCAGGAAACCTTCGACGAGGCGCTGAGCTTCCGCCGCGCCCTGGCCAATCTGCGGCAGAACCTCACGGCGGACGACTGGTGGTTCAGCATCTGGCAGCCGCCGTTGGCGGAAGGCATCGATCATGTGGCCACCGGCGACTGGCTGCTCGAGCCGCAAGCCGATTGGCATGGCTTCGGGGAGGTGGCGGATGACTACGTGCTGCTCGATCCGATCAAGGTCACCTTGGTGACGCCAGGCCTGACCGCCGGCGGGGGGCTCAGCGAGCGCGGTATTCCCGCGGCGGTGGTCAGCAAGTTCCTCTGGGAGCGTGGGCTGGTGGTGGAAAAGACCGGTCTGTATTCCTTCCTGGTGCTGTTCTCCATGGGCATCACCAAGGGCAAGTGGAGCACGCTGCTCACCGAGTTGCTGGAGTTCAAGCGGCATTACGACGCCAATCTGTCGTTGCTGGAGGCTTTGCCTTCCATCGCCAAGGCCGATGCGCGCTACAACGGCATGGGCCTGCGCGATCTGTGCGACGCGCTGCATGCGTGCTACCGCGACAACGCTACCGCCAAGGCGCTGAAACGCATGTACACCGTGCTGCCGGAAATCGCCATGAAACCGGCGGATGCCTACAACCAACTGGTGCGCGGTGAGGTCGAGGCGGTGCCGATCGACCAGTTGCAAGGGCGGATTGCCGCGGTGATGTTGGTGCCTTATCCGCCGGGTATTCCGCTGATCATGCCGGGCGAGCGCTTTACCCAGGCGACGCGCTCGATCATCGATTACCTGGAATTCGCGCGGACCTTCGATTGCAGCTTCCCGGGCTTCGTTGCCGACGTGCATGGCCTACAGCATCAGGACAGCCCGAGCGGGCGCTGCTATACCGTGGATTGCATCAAGGAGTAACTCAGGCGGGGCGGAGTAAGGCTCTAGGGGCCGACATCAGGCTGCATCGACTCACAGCCAGTGGCTAACGGCCCACCAGCCGAGCAGGCTCATGACGATGGTGTAAGGCAGCGCCATCCACGCCATGCGCCCGTAAGACAAGCGCACCAGCGGTGCGATCGACGAGGTCAGCAGGAACAGGAAGGCCGCCTGGCCATTCGGCGTGGCCACGCTCGGCAGGTTGGTACCGGTGTTGATCGCGACGCTCAGCACCTCGAAGTGCTCACGGCTCATCTTGCCGGCGAGGAAGGCCTGCTTCACTTCGGTGATGTAGATGGTGGCGACGAAGACGTTGTCGCTGATCGCCGAAAGCAGCCCGTTAGCGATAAACAACATGCCCGGTTGCTGCTCTGCCGGTAGCGCCAGTACTGCGTGAATGATCGGGGTGAACAGCTGTTGCTGGTGAATCACCGCCACCACCGCGAAAAACACCACCAACAGGGCGGTAAAGGGCAGGGCGTCCTGAAAGGCTCTGCCGATCTGGTGCTCATCGGTGATTCCGCTAAAGGCGGTAATCAACACTATGACCAGCAGGCCGATGAGGCCAACCTCGGCCACATGAAAGGCCAAACAGAGAATCAGGATCAGTGCCGCCAGCGCTTGCACGGTCAGCGCGGCTCGATTGGCGCTGGTGCGGCGTTCGCTCTCCTCCGCGGCATAGTCGGCCAGCACCTTGCGTACACTTGTCGGTAGCTGGGCGCCGTAGCCGAACCAGGAGAGTTTTTCCAGCAGTACACAGGTCAGCAGTCCGGCGGCGAGTACCGGCATGGAGACCGGCGCGACTGCGCGGAAGAAACTCACGAAGTTCCAGCCGACCTCGTGGCCGATCAGCAGGTTCTGCGGCTCGCCGACTAGGGTGCAGACCCCACCCAGCGCCGTGCCGACCGCGCCGTGCATCAACAGGCTGCGCAGAAAAGCGCGGAACTGCTCCAGATCCTCGCGATGCAACTCGACCACGTCTTGATCGGAGCTGTAACTCGCCTCGTCGCGTGGGCTCTTGCCCGAGGCCACGCGGTGATAAACCGAGAAGAAGCCGACACTGACGCTGATAATCACCGCGATGACGGTCAGGGCGTCGAGAAAGGCCGAGAGAAAAGCCGCCAGCAGACAAAACAGCAGCGCCAACAGCGGCTTGGAGCGCACCCCCAGCAGCAGGCGGGAGAACGCCAGCAGCAGCAGGTCTTTCATGAAATAGATGCCCGCAACCATAAACATCAGCAGCAGAATCACCGGAAAGTTGTGCACCAGCTCCTTATACAGCACCTCCGGATTGGCCAGATCGAGCAGCAGGGCTTCCAGCACCAGCAAGCCGCCAGGCTGGAGTGGATAGCACTTGAGCGCCATGCCCAGGGTGAAGATGAATTCGCCGACCAGTAACCAGCCGGCAGCGGCGGGACCGAGGCTCCACAGCGCCAGTGGGTTGATGAGCAGAAAAAACACGATGCACTGCTTATACCAACGCGGTGAGTGGCCGAGGAAGTTTTGCCGGAAGGCGGAGGCTATCGACTTAGACATCGACTGATCCTTGTACGGAAGTGGGCGCTGATTGCTGGCGGGAATCTAAACAGATCAATAGTTTAACTCGGCTACTCAAAAGTGTTTTGAAGTCTGGCTGCGTGTCCTGCGTCACAGAGGCCGGCATCGACATTTATGGCACGCTTGTTATAGTTGGGCGGTTTTAGCCATAACAATATTTTTATGCGCGCCCGCGCCGTCTGTGCCGAGGATGACTGTCGTGTCCGACTACAAAGCTTTTCGTGTCGAGTTGGCAGATAAGATCGCCCATGTGGTGATTAATCGCCCGGAAAAGATCAACGCCATGAACGCCGACTTCTGGACGGAGATCATCGAGATCTTCCGCTGGATCGATGTGACCGACGAAGTTCGGGTGGTGGTGCTGTCGGGGGCCGGCAAGCATTTCTCCTCCGGTATCGACCTGATGCTGTTGGCTCAGGCTGGTAGCCAGTTGGGCAAAGACGTCGGTCGCAACGCAGAAGCGCTGCGGCGCAAGATTCTCGAGTTGCAGGCCTCGTTCAATGCCGTGGATGCCTGCCGCAAACCGGTGCTGGCGGCTATTCAAGGTTATTGCCTGGGTGGCGCCATCGACCTGATTTCGGCGTGCGACATGCGCTATGCGACGGTTGATGCGCAGTTCTCGATCAAGGAAATCGACATGGGGATGGCCGCCGATGTCGGCACCCTGCAGCGCCTGCCGCGGATCATTGGTGACGGCATGATGCGCGAACTGGCCTTTACCGGGCGTACCATTGGCGGTGAGGAGGCGCGCAGCATTGGCCTGGTCAATCGCACCTTTGCCGATCCGGCGGCACTCCTCGACGGGGTGTTGGCCATCGCCCACGAGATTGCCGGCAAGTCGCCGATCGCCATCCGCGGCACCAAGAAGATGATTGACTATATGCGCGACCACCGGGTCGACGATGGCCTGGAGTACATCGCGACCTGGAACGCCGCGATGTTGCAATCCGCTGATTTACGTGTGGCAATGACCGCGCATATGAGCAAGCAAAAGCCGGAGTTCGCCGACTGATGCAGCACCAGCAACTGTTTTCATCATCGGCGCGGGAGGCGCACTAGGCCATGGTTTCTGGAGCCACGTCCCTTAGTCTGGTGCGCGACGAATTGTTCGCCACCATGGAAGAAGCCGAGCTGAGTCTCGAGCGGTTTATTGCGGAGCGGCACAACGGCAGCCTTTTGCAGCAGGCCGTCGAATACCTGCAGCAAGTGCGCGGCACGCTCAATTTGATTGAGCTGGCCGGTGCCGAGTTACTGGCACAGGAGGTGCTGCAACAGGCGACCGACATTCCCGCCGGCGCGGGTGAAGAGCGTGATGTGCAGTTGTCGGCGTTAAGTAATGCGCTGCATGTGCTGCGCCGCTATCTGGAAAACGTCGAGATCCATCGCCAAGAGCTGCCGGAGCTGCTGCTGCCGGCGATCAACGATCTGCGTCAGGCCGGCGCCCAGCCAGCCTTGCCGGAGAGCTTTTTCTTCAGCGCGCGGCTCGACCAGGTGCGCCCGCAGACTACCGCTCCGGCCCCCGATGCTGTGGCGCAAAACGCAGAAGCTCGACGTCTGCGGCATATGTATCAAATCGGTTTGCTCGGCTTCATTCGTGAACAAAACCAGCAGGCTAGCCTGAGGCTCATGGGTCGCGCCCTGAGTCGCCTGGATAACCTGTTTGCCGGTGAAGCCCGTGGGCGCCTGTGCTGGATTGGTGCCGCCGCGCTGGAAGCGCAGGTCGATGGCCAACTGTTGCCGCGTAAGTCGCGCAAGCAGCTGTTTGCGCGGATCGATCGCGAACTCAAGCTACTGCTTGGCAATGCTCAGTACGAAGCGCCGCGCAGCCTGCTCAAGGAACTGCTTTACCTAGTGGCGCTGGCCGATAGCCGCGGCCCGCTGGCGACCCAGATGTGCGAGATATTCGGGTTGACGGCGCTGCCGTTCACCGATCAGTTACTGGAGGAGGAATACCAGCGTCTGGCTGGCCCGGGTCGGGCGGTGATGCGTTCGCTGTCTTCGGCGATTCGTGAGGAGCTGACCAGTGTCAAAGACCTGCTCGACCTGATCGAACGCGGCACCGTAGACAGTGAACGGCTGAGTAATCTGCATGCGCTGCTGGGCAAACTGGCGAAGACCCTCGGCATGGTCGGCTTGAGTTCTGCTGGCGCGACTCTTGGCAGCCAGCTGCAAGTGGTCGCCGGCTGGACTGAAGCCACTCCGGCAGAGCCGCAGATGCTGCTCAAGTTGGCCGATGCGGTGCTCTATGTGGAAAGCATGGTCGCCAGCCTGGAGCGCGGCGAGGGGCGTGACAGCCGCCTACTCGAGGCGCAGCCCGGCGACGAGGCGACCTCCTTTGCCCAGCATCAGCTTACCGAGGCGCGCATCGTGGTGGTCGACGAGGCTCAGGCAGGCTTGGCATTGGCCAAGCGGGCGATCACTTCTTATCTCGAATCGAATGGCGACAAGCTGCACTTGGCCAATGTGCCGTTCAGCCTGCAGGCAGTGCGCGGTGGGCTGTGGTTCCTAAATCAGGAGCGCGCGGCACTCCTGGTCGGGGCCTGTGGCGAGTACATCCAGAAGCAGATGCTCGAGACCCCGCAGATGCCGTCCGAGCAGATGTTGGAAACCCTGGCCGATGCCCTGACCAGCTTGGAATACTACCTGGAAGGCGGTGCGGTGCTGCGCCCGGAGACCAGTCCCAGTGTGCTGGATCTGGCCGCCGACAGCGTGCGCGCTTTGGGCCTGCCGGTGGCAGCCTGATGAGTCGGCGCTGGCAGCCTGCGGTACTAGACCCCCAGCAAACCGGCGGTTGGGCCCTGGCGCATTATCGGCAGAATTTTCTAGCCGACAGTAACGGGGTGTTGTTCCCTCGCGATTGGCTCAAGCGCCAGGATCTGCCGATCAGCGATGAGCAGGGCCTCGGCTATTTCGATGGCGAGCCGATCTATCTGCTCGATTTCGACCAGGCAACGGACGTGTCCGGTTGTGCCTGGCAAGGGCTGCGGCAGTTCCTGCTGCAGGCCGATTTCGACACGTTCAGGCTGCTTGGATTTGCCGCCCAGGTCGCGACTTGGGCCGATCAGTACCGTTTCTGCGGCAGTTGCGGTGCTCGCATGCAGCGCTCGGCCACTGAGCGGGCGATGTACTGCCCGAGCTGCGAGCAGCAGCATTACCCGCGTCTCTCGCCGAGCATGATCGTGCTGGTGACGCGCGGGGATGAGATCCTGTTGGCGCGCTCTCCGCGTTATGTCCCGGGCATCTACAGCACCCTGGCGGGTTTCGTCGAGCCGGGGGAGTCGGTCGAGCACTGCGTGACGCGCGAGGTTCGCGAGGAAGTCGGGCTGGAAATTCAGAATCTGCAGTATCTGGGCAGCCAGGGCTGGCCGTTTCCACATTCGCTGATGCTGGGTTACCACGCCGAATATGCCGGTGGCGAGATCGTCATGCAGCCCGACGAGATCGAGGATGCGCGTTGGTTTAGGCTGGATAATCTGCCGCCCCTGCCGGCCGCGCGCTCGATTGCGCGTTACCTGATCGACCTCTATGTGGCACGCCGCCTAGGCCATGCCGAACCAGTGTTGCCAGGCTAGCCGCGCAGTCAAGGCCAACACCACCAGAATGAAGACCGGGCGGATAAACTTCGATCCGCCCTTGATGGCCGTGCGCGCCCCGAGAAAGGCTCCGGCCATCAAGGCGATGCCCATGCTGATGCCGAGCAACCAGGCAACCTGCCCCGAGACGATAAATACCGCCAGCGCCGCGGCATTGCTGACGAAGTTCATGCTGCGCGCCACGCCGCTGGCGCGTAGCAGGTCGAGCGGGTAGAGCAGTAGGCTGCTGACCGTCCAGAAGGCGCCGGTGCCGGGCCCGGCAACACCATCGTAAAAGCCCAGGCCCAGACCCTGTAACCACTGACGGCCTGTGGCGATGGGTGCATCCGGGTTAAGCGGGGCGGCTGGCGTGCGGCCGAACAGCAGATAAAGCCCGCAAGCGAAGACCACTGCCGGCAGCATCTGATTCAGCCAGGCGGCTGGCAGCCAATGGGCCAAACCGGCGCCGAGCAGGGCGCCAATCGCGGTGCCGATCAGCGCGTTACGCCATTGCCGGGGAGCGAACAACTTGCGGCGGTAGAAGGTGTAGCTGGCGGTAGCCGAACCAAAGGTGGCGCACAGCTTGTTGGTGCCGAGCACCAGATGCGGTGGCAGCCCGGCGGTGAGTAGTGCTGGAATGGTCAGCAGGCCGCCGCCGCCGGCAATGGCGTCGATAAAACCGGCTAAAAAAGCCACGGCGGCAAGAATCGTCAGGGTGGCGGGGTCAACCACGAGCTCGAAAGGAAAGGGCATAAAGAGTCGACTAGTGTCCGATTGTGCAGCGAGCTGGCTGTTCGGCTGCGGGGTTGCTGCGCATAATGCCGGCTATTTCAGGCGGAAGGAATTGGGCTTATGCAGTACGACGGTTTGGCTTGGGGCATAGCGCTGCTGGCATTGCTGGCCGTGTTGGTCGCTGCGCGCATCCTGTTCAATCGGCATTGGTTTCTCGGCTGGTTTCTCGGCTGGTTGCGCGGCACCTTTGGCTTGGCTGTTCTGGCGTTAGCGGGGCTGGTCGGGCTGGTCGCCTATGATTTGCTCGGTTACACACCGCTGCCCGAAGGCAAGCCGCTGGTGACCCTGAGCTTTCAGGCGGACGGCCCGCAACGCTATCGCGTCAACCTGCTGGAGGGCGCAGAGGAGCGCACTGTGCCCCTGGAAGGCGATCTCTGGCAGCTGGATGCGCGGATGTTTCAATGGAAAGGCTTGGCGGCGCTGATCGGCTTGCAACCGGGTTACCGTCTGGAAACACTCTCCGGCCGTTTCCTCGCTATCGAACAGCAGGAACTGGCCCAGCATGCGCAGGCAACCTTGGCACAGAGCCCGTATGGCGTCGATCTCTGGCGCTGGCTGCGGCTGGGGCAGCACGATCTCTTTCTGTTCAAGCCGCAGGCATTGCGGGTGACTTACCTGCCGATGGCGGATGGCGCCGTGTATGCCGTCAGCCTGTCGCCGACGGGCTTGCTGGCGCAGCCGCTGAATCAGGCGGCGGATCAGGCGTTGAAAGACTGGCAATAACCGGATTGGTTTTGCACATTGTAAAAAAAAGGGACCTTAAGGTCCCTTTTTCGATGGTTGCGATCACTCAGAACCTCTTCAATATCTGCTGCGCTTGACCATGCTGCGTTGAAAACAGGCTCGGACTGCTCATTTACCACTCGTAAACTCCGCTTCCTCGCCTGTTTTCGCCTTGCCTGACCTGCGCTCGCGACGATCTTGAACAGGTTCTCAGGAGAGGAAGCCGCCATCCACGTTCAGCGCCACGCCGGTGGTGTAGCTGGACGCATCGCTGGCCAGGTACAGCACGGTGCCGGCCATTTCGCTGGGGTCTGCCACGCGCTTGAGCGGAATCTGCTGCAGTGCGGTATTCAGGATCGCGTCGTTCTTCACCAGCGCCGAGGCGAACTTGGTGTCGGTCAGGCCGGGCAGCAGCGCGTTGCAGCGGATGCCGAACTGCGCGCATTCCTTGGCGAAGACCTTGGTCATATTGATCACCGCGGCTTTCGTCACGGAGTAGATGCCCTGGAACATTCCCGGCGAAACGCCGTTGATCGAGGCCACGTTGATGATGCTGCCTTTGCCGTTCTCACGCATCAGCTTGCCGGCTTCGATAGACATGAAGAAGTAGCCGCGGATGTTCACATCCACGGTCTTCTGGAAGGCCGACAGGTCGGTGTCCAAGACATTGCAGAACTGCGGGTTGGTGGCGGCGTTGTTGACCAGGATGTCCAGGCGACCGAACTGCTCGCGGATTTGCGCGAACACGCTCTGAATCTGTTCCATCTCGCCGATATGGCAGGCAATAGCCGTGGCTTTGCCGCCAGCCGCGATGATCGCGTCGGCCACAGCCTGGCAGCCTTCGATCTTGCGGCTGGAGACGATCACATGGGCGCCTTGCTGCGCCAGCAGTTTGGCGATGGCTTCACCGATGCCGCGGCTGGCACCCGAGACGAAGGCGATTTTGCCGTCGAGGTCGAACAGTGTGGTCTTGGACATGGGGTTCCCCTTGTTATGAAGCGAGAGCTATGGGCCGAGAGTTCTAAGCCGGATTACAGCGTCGATTTGTCGATGACTTGCAGGCTCATGTGCTCCAGCAGTTTGTTCATCTGAATGAACTGTGCGAAGCGTTTGTCCTGGGTTTGGCCGTGGAAGAACCGGTAGTAAATCTGCTGCACTATGCCGGCCAGGCGGAACAGGCCGTAGCTGTAGTAGAAGTCGAAATTCTTGATCTCGATGCCCGCGCGCTCGGCGTAGTAGTCGACGAATTCCTGGCGGGTCAGCATGCCTGGCGCATTGCTCGGCTGGCGGCGCATCAGCTGCACCGGCGGCGGGTCATTGGCTTCGATCCAGTAGGCCAGGGTGTTGCCCAGATCCATCAGCGGGTCGCCGATAGTGGTCAGCTCCCAGTCCAACACGCCGATGATGTTCATCGGGTTGGCCGGGTCGAGGATGACGTTGTCGAAGCGATAGTCGTTATGCACGATGCTCGACTTGCGATGGTCGGCCGGCATCTTGTCCTGCAGCCAGGCTCTGGTGGTTGCCCAGGTCGGCGCGTCGGGGGTCAGGGCCTTCTCGTAGCGGTCGCTCCAGCCGCCGATCTGGCGCCGTACATAGCCTTCAGGCTTGCCCAGGTCGCCGAGGCCGCAGGCGTGGTAGTCGACGTTGTGCAGGTCGACGAATTTGTCGATGAAGCTTTTGCACAGGGCGCGGGTCTTGTCGGCATCGAAGTTCAGCTCAGCCGGCATGTCCGAGCGCAGGATGATGCCGTTGACCCGCTCCATCACATAGAACTCGGCGCCAATCACCGACTCGTCGGTGCAGTGCACATAGGCTTTCGGGCAGTAGGGGAAACCGGCGTTGAGCTGGTTGAGAATGCGGTACTCGCGGCCCATGTCGTGCGCCGATTTGGCTTTATGGCCAAAGGGTGGACGCCGCAGGACGAACTCCTGATTCGGGTATTCGAGCAGGTAAGTCAGGTTTGAGGCACCGCCGGGGAACTGGCTGATGCGTGGCTCGCCAGTCAGGCCGGGAATATGCGCCTTGAGGTACTGGTCAATGATGGCGGAGTCGAGCTCTTCGCCATTGCGGATGCGGGTGGACTGGTCAGTAAGCGCCATGCTTATCCCTTCTACTTATGATGGGGGCCTTCGACTATTGGTTAATCTAATGCCGCTAGCGATGCGTCACAAGCTACGAGGTCCCTTATTGGCGAGCGTGTTGCCAGTTAATCAGCCTGCCTGATTGCTGTTTGAAGGCGGATTCGCGGCGAAAAAAAACCGGAGTCCCAAGACTCCGGTTTTTATCGTGCCGCACCAGCTTAGATGCTTAGACCGGGAACAGCTCGCCCAGCTTCATCGCCAGCATCATGTCGCCTTCGGCGCGCAGTTTGCCGCCCATGAATGCCTGCATGCCGTCGGTTTCGCCGCTGGTGATGCCTTGCAGGGTTTCGGTGTTCATGATCAGGGTCACGTTGGCGTTGGCCGATTCACCTTGGCTCAGCTCGCAAGCGCCATCCTTGACGGTCAGGAAGAAATTCTCGCCATCCTCGATTTTGAAGCCGAATACCAGGTCCAGGCCAGCAGCGGCGGCGGAGTTGAACTTGGATTGCATGGTTTGGGCGATGTCAGCAACTGTGGTCATGGTTCGATCCTTTATAGTTTTCAGGTTTTTCTCGCGGCCTTGCGGGCCACAGTGGGCCGGAACTCAGCGGAAGGTGATGAGTTCCGGCGCCTTCAACAGTTGCAGATGCACATGGCTGTTGAAGGAAGCCAGGGCCACCTCGCGACCGCGGAACTTCAGGCGGTTGAGAGAGGTGTTGACGATTTGCCAGTTAAGCTCGAAGGCCTTGTCGGAAGGCACTCCAGTAATCAGCCGCAGCAGCGCGGTGATGGTGCCGCCGGAGGTGAACACGCCAACGTTATCCTTGCTGGAAGCTTGTTCGAGAATGCGTTCGAGGCCCGCCTGCACGTTGTCGACGAAGCCTTGCCAGCTTTCCAGGCCCGGCTGGTCATGCTCGCCGGAGATCCAGCGACCGATCAGGCGTGCGAACAGGCGCTGAAATTCGGCGCGGTTCTGCGCAGCATTCCGTAATACATGCAGGGCTTCGGGTTCTTCTGGAAGCAAGTCCGGGAGCAGGGCGCGGATCACCGCGTCGGCATCGAATTCGTTGAAGGCGGTGTCCGTTTCGATTTCCGGCACGGCCAGGCCAGCGGCGCTGAACTGGGCGAGGGCGGCCTTGGCGGTATGCTGCTGGCGGAGCAGATTGCCACTCAGGCAACGATCGAAGCGCACGCCGAGCTCGACCAGGTGCTTGCCCAATATTTCGGCCTGGCGAATGCCAATCTCAGAGAGCACATCATAGTCGGCCGCGCCGAACGAGGCTTGGCCATGGCGAATCAGGTAAATGCTGCCCACGTCAGCGTCATCCTGCTACGGTGAAAGTTTCGCGAGGGTATGAGGATAGATTGGGCCTGTCAACGAAAAAACATACGCTTGTTTGAATTGCGTGGCGCTGGTTTACGTCTGTTTGCTGCCACTAAGCTTGCGCATGCTCGCCGCTGGTCGGCGATAGGCAGCGTCGGTATGCTTGGTTGACATGAATGCCGCCCAAAGCCGGGCGGTCGCAAGGAAACTTGAGGGGGAACGCGTGGAGTTTTTAGCCGAGTACGCTGGTTTTCTGGCCAAGACGGTAACGCTGGTTGTGGCCATTGTGGTGGTGTTGGTGGCGATTGCCGTCCTGCGCGGCAAGGGTCGCAGGCACGGTGGTCAACTGGATGTACATAAACTCAATGACTTCTATAAGGCGCTGCATGAGCGTTTGCAGCAGTCGGTGTTGGATAAGGAGCAACTGAAGGCCATTCGCAAAGCAGAGGCTAAGGCTGCCAAGCTGGGCAAAAAAGTTGGCAAGCACAAGCCGCGCGTCTTCGTGCTGGACTTCGATGGTGATATCAGGGCTTCGGCTACCGAGCACCTGCGCCATGAAGTAACCGCGCTGTTGAGCCTGGCGACGGCGCAGGATGAAGTGGTACTGCGCCTGGAGAGCGGTGGTGGCATGGTGCACAGCTACGGCTTGGCCTCTTCGCAACTGGCGCGTATCCGTCAGGCTGGGGTTCCGCTGACGGTCTGTGTGGACAAGGTCGCTGCCAGCGGCGGTTACATGATGGCCTGCATCGGCGACAAAATTATCTCTTCACCCTTTGCCATCCTCGGTTCCATCGGCGTGGTGGCCCAGTTGCCGAACGTCCATCGCTTGCTGAAAAAGCACGAAATCGATTTCGAAGTGCTCACCGCCGGTGAGTACAAGCGCACGCTGACGGTGTTTGGCGAGAACACTGAGAAGGGTCGCGAGAAGTTTCAGGAAGACCTGGAGATCACTCACGAGCTGTTTAAGAACTTCGTTGCCCGTTACCGCCCGCAACTGACCATCGCTGAGGTCGCCACCGGCGAGATCTGGCTTGGCCAGGCTGCGCTAGGCAAGCAACTGGTCGACGAGCTGAAGACCAGCGATGAGTACCTCGCCGAGCGCGCCAAAGTGGCCGAGGTGTTCCAACTGCACTACGCGCAGAAGAAAAGCCTGCAGGAGCGTGTCGGCCTGGCGGCCAGTGTCGCGCTCGATCGGTTGCTGCTGAGCTGGTGGAGCCGGCTCCAGCAGCAGCGGTTTTGGTGATCATGCTGCGGCTAATAGGTGCCGGCTACTTGGGTTTCTAGTAAGGAGAGCGGGATGAGCAAATTCAAGGCGTTACTGGTCAGCGAAGGCGCGGCCGGTGCGTTCGAGCAGAAGCTGGTCGAGCGCGACACCTCCGAGCTGCCGCCCGGCGAGTTGTTGATCCGCGTGCAGTACTCTTCGCTCAATTACAAAGATGCCCTCTCCGCCAGCGGTAACCGCGGTGTGACCCGCAACTACCCGCATACGCCAGGCATCGATGCGGCGGGCGTGGTGGCTGAGTCGAGCGTGGCCGAGTTCGCTAGTGGCGATGAAGTGATAGTCACCGGTTACGATCTGGGGATGAATACCGCGGGTGGTTTTGCTCAGTACATTCGGGTACCGGCGGCCTGGGCGATCAAGCGTCCGCAAGGCCTATCGCTGCGTGAGGCGATGGTGTTGGGAACGGCTGGCCTGACTGCTGCTCTGTGTATCGACAAGCTGGAGCAGGCTGGATTGAACCCTGACGCCGGTCCGGTTCTGGTCACCGGTGCTACTGGTGGCGTCGGTAGCCTGGCCGTCGCGCTGTTGTCGAACCTCGGCTATAAGGTCGCCGCCTCTACCGGCAAGGCCGGGCAAGGCGAGTTTCTCAAAGGCCTTGGCGCCCAGCAGATAGTCGAGCGCAGCGAGCTGCAGGCAGGCACGGACAAACCGATGCTCAAAGAGCAGTGGGCCGGGGCGGTGGATACCGTTGGCGGCGATATCCTGTTTAACGTGGTCAAGTCCCTGCAATACGGTGCCAGTGTGGCGTGCTGCGGGCTGACTGCCGGCGTCGCGTTCAAGGGCAGTGTGTTGCCGTTTATTCTGCGCGGGGTCAATCTGCTGGGTGTTGACTCGGTCGAGTTGCCGCTGCTGGTCAAGGCCGCCATGTGGGACAGGCTATCCGTGCAGTGGAAATTGGATAATCTCGGCGCACTGGCGCATGAAGTGGGTCTTGAGCAGCTACCGGAAGCGCTTCGGCAGATTCTCGCGGGTAAGCTGGTAGGCCGCGTGCTGGTAAGCCTCGGCTGAGTTGCTGGCGCCATTAGAAGCCAATAAGCCCCGCAGCAGTGCGGGGCTTTTTATTAGGCTCGATGCTTCAGACTTGCCGGCGACGGAACAGCGGTAGCGGTTGGTCGGCGGCAGTCTGGTAGAACTCGGAGAAGTCCTTGAGGCCTTCCAGGGCGTCATACGGGTCGCGATCCGGGCGCACGGCGAAGGCATCGAAGCCGCAGCGGCGCATAAAGAACAGTTGATCGCGCAAGACGTCGCCGATCGCGCGCACTTCGCCTTTGTAGCCGTAGCGCTCACGCAGCAGGCGCGCACTGGAGAAATGGCGACCGTCGGTGAATGCCGGGAAGTTCAGGGCGACCACTTGGAAGTGGGCGAGGTCGTCAGCGATCTCCTCCACTGCTTCATCACTGTCCAGCCATACGCCCAGGCCGCCATCGCGGGCTTTGAGTGCGTGGCTGTGCTCGCGCCAGAGGGATAGCGGCACGAGCAGGTCGTCGCAGTTGGACAGGCCCTCAAGCAATGCGTCCTTGGGCAGCAGGTGCCAGGTTTCGTCGATGACTTGGTCGTTTTTAATTATTCGCTGCATAAACACGTTCCTTGAAGGGGTCGATGCCGATACGGCGGAAAGTGTCGATAAAACGCTCGTCTTCGGTGCGCTTCTCAACGTACACATTGATCAGTTTTTCGATCACATCCGGCATTACGCCCTGGGCGAAGGAGGGGCCAAGGATCTTGCCGAGGCTGGCGTCACGGCTGGCGCTGCCGCCGAGGGACACCTGGTAGAACTCTTCGCCTTTCTTGTCCACGCCAAGGATGCCGATATGGCCCACGTGGTGGTGGCCGCAGGCATTCATGCAGCCGGAGATGTTCAGGTCGATTTCACCGATGTCGAACAGGTAGTCCAGATCATCGAAGCGACGCTGGATGGCTTCGGCGATCGGAATCGACTTGGCGTTGGCCAGCGAGCAGAAATCGCCACCCGGGCAGCAGATGATGTCGGTCAGCAAGCCGATATTCGGCGTGGCGAAACCGTTCTCACGCAGTTCGCCCCAGAGCTGGAACAGCTTGGCCTGTTCGACGTCGGCGAGAATGATGTTCTGCTCGTGGGAGTTGCGCACTTCACCGAAGCTGAAGCGATCGGCCAGGTCGGCGATGACATCCAACTGCTTGTCGGTGACATCTCCCGGCGCGACGCCAGTAGGTTTCAGCGACAGGGTGACGGCGGCATAGCCCGGCTTCTTGTGGGCGACCACGTTGCGTGCGCGCCAGCGGGCAAACCCCGGGTGTTCGGCATCCAGTTGGGCGAGGGCGGCGTCTTCGTCCGTTAGGGCTTGGTAGCCGGGGTCGACGAAGTGTTGGCTCACCCGTTCGACTTCTGCGTCGGTCAAGGTGCTCGGGCCGTCCTTGAGGAACGCCCACTCGGCCTCGACCTTCTCGGCGAAGACTTCCGGGCCGAGTGCCTTGACCAGAATCTTGATCCGCGCCTTGAACTTGTTATCGCGGCGGCCATAGCGGTTGTACACCCGCAGAATGGCGTCCAGATAAGTCAGCAGGTGCTGCCAGGGCAGGAATTCATTGATAAAGGAGCCGACGACGGGCGTACGACCGAGGCCGCCCCCCACGGAAACCCGGAAGCCCAGTTCGCCGGCAGCGTTGTGTACGGCTTCCAGGCCGATGTCGTGCACTTCGATCGCCGCGCGGTCGCTGACCGCACCATTCATGGCGATCTTGAATTTGCGCGGCAGATAAGCGAATTCGGGGTGGAAGGTCGACCACTGACGGATGATTTCGCACCAGGGGCGCGGGTCGATCAGCTCGTCCTTGGCGACGCCGGCGAACTGGTCGGTGGTGGTGTTGCGAATACAGTTGCCGCTGGTCTGGATCGCGTGCATCTGCACGGTCGCCAGCTCGGCAAGGATATCGGGTACGTCTTCCAGCTCTGGCCAGTTGAACTGGACGTTTTGCCGGGTACTGATGTGCGCGTAGCCTTTGTCGAAGTCGCGGGCGATTTGCGCCATCTTGCGAACTTGGGTCGAGGACAGCAGGCCATAAGGCACGGCAACGCGCAGCATCGGCGCATAGCGCTGGATATAGAGGCCGTTCTGCAAGCGCAGCGGGCGGAACTCTTCGCCTGACAGCTCGCCAGCCAGATAACGGCGGGTCTGATCACGGAACTGCTTAACGCGGCTCTCGATGATGTGTTGATCGTATTTATCGTAGACGTACATGAAGTGTCCTGTTTTCAGGCTGCTTACAGCTAATCAGCGCGCACGGCCGCGCACTCCTGGCGGAGCCGGGGGGAAGATACCAGCTCAGAGTTATGCGCAAAAGTGATGTTTTAGTATATGAACAGAACTTGGAGTGATAAGAGGTGGCGAGAGCATAACTGCACAGCTTGAGCGAGCGGCCTACCTGGTCTTAACTGCAAAGGCGAACCACCTATAACCACAACAACAGGGGAAGCCATGACCGACCATTCCGAACCCGATAACCGCGACAGCGTGGTGGATGCACGCGCCATCTTCGTCTTAATTCTGCTGGTAGTGACCACCGCAGTGTTCTGGGTCAGCCACCAGTAAGCAACTATCCATTCGAGCTTCACCGACGCCGCCCCTGGCTATAAAGCAGAGGCGGCGCCTTTGTTTTGGACATCCTGAGGTGCGCCTACGACAGCTGGCCTACAGCGAGTGGGATGGGTAGCGCGCCTATGATCAGGCCCCTGTGCTGTTGCCGCGTTATCCGCGGTCAGCTGGATCTGGACAGCGGATTCAGAGAAAAGCTTGCGCGCTGGATTCTCGCCGCTGCAGCGCCCTCACTCGGCCGACTAGGCGCGATTACAAGTTCTCGCTGCAGCCGCTGCTCGACTGAGGGTTAAAGCCCAGCTAAATGCAGCACTAGCTTGACCACGCCGAAGATCACCAGCACGAACAGCGTCGTAAAGAGCACGCCCAGAATGATGAACTGGCTGGGCTTGCCGCGAGTGAAGTCGCGGGCGCGATTCTTCCCGCTCTGCACGCCGAACGCGGCTGCCAGCACGCTGTGGAGCATCTGCCAGAAGCTTGGCGGCTTGTCGTCGTCATACTTGTCCATGGACACCTCCTTGCCAGCAGCTTAGCCGCTAACGCTCGATTTGCGTCCAACTGTGTTTCTGCCCTCTCAGCGCGAAGTCGGCCTACCGAGTTTTATCAGTTTAGGCCGGAGGGAATAACCCGCGCGGCCGAGCAGGGGCGTTGGGCAAGGGTGATGAGTTGCTGGATGACCTGGAGCGCGAGCCGGTGACGGGCTTGACCTATTGGCTCAAATGACTGCTTACAAGCTGCTGTCGAGCGCCCGCACACGCAGCCGCTCCTGCGGATCGAAGCGTTGCTCGAGCATGCTGGCGATCGCGGTTTGCTGATCCGTGTCGCTGAGTCCTGAACGGCGAATCTGCTCGCGTTCCTCGGCATAGCTGGCCAGTCGCTGTTTCCAGGCCAGTCGCTGCTGGTCCAGCTCGGCCAGCTTGGCCGCGGCATCCGCACCCAATGCCTGTGCCCGCCGGCGATAGATGTCCTCGGCGCTGGCCCCGGCCTGGCGCAGGCTCTGGGTGGTGGCGTAGAGCTCGGCGTGACGGGTCACTCGCGCGCGGGCCTCGCGCATCTCGGGGGGCAACTGGTCATCCAGTGCGGCCAGGGCCTGCTGGCGCTGCTGTTCGGACAAGCCCTGTTGTTGCACTATCTCCAGGCGCTGCAGCATGTAGTTGTCCTGCACGGCCTCCAGGGCAAAGAACGCCTGGTTTTCCTCGGCCGAGAAGTATTGGCCGCGCAAGCCAAGGACAGTCTCCAGCCGCTCGCGTAAGGCCGCAGCGGACAAGTCCCGGCTGGAAGGGGGTAGGTCCATCAGGGCGATCCGGTAATCCACGTAGCGGCGCAATAGATCGCGGGCCTCGTCCAGCGCCATGCCCTGCAACTGCCTGGCCAGCTCCCAATGGATGCGCGCTAGCACTTGCTCGACCGGCTCATCCTCCAGTGCCGACAGATAAAAGTCGAACAGGTGCAGGATGCCATCCTCGATCAGCAGGTGGCCGTGCTCATCCAGGCGCAGCCTGACGTCATGCTGAGCCCCTTGCAGAGCGCGTGGCAATGGACCGGGAGCGGCCAGTTGGGCCGGCGGACGCTGGTGCAAGCGGGCGTTGACACTCAGGGCTGCGGCGCCGCGCTGATCCGCTATGGGGGCAGTGGTGCTCGCCTGGTCGCGAGGGGGCTGTGCTGCAGCCGGTGCCTGCAGGCTGAGCGCCGACCATAGAGTCAGCCCTGACAGGCCCGCGATAACCACCAGGCCGAGTCCGAGTTTCTTGAGCATGGGGGTTCTCCTGCCTCTGGCTGAGTGACGCGGGCAAGCGCCGGCCCGCGTCACTCAGGTGCCTACAGGCCGAGGTTTTTCAGGCGGTTGGCGTGGTTCTTCAACAGGGTTTTCGGGTTGGTTTCGAACAAGGACACCAGGCCCAGTACCTGGTTGGTCGCGTCCAGGTGGTTCATGCTGTAGTTGTCCTTGAGCACCTTGCCGAAGTGGCTGGAGCAGCGGCCGGTGACGCCATCGTTGGGCTCGCTGTGGGCGAGGGCGGTAATGGCGAAGAGCGGATCGGAAATATCGATGCCGGTGGTGATCTGCCCGGTGCCGCTCCAGGAGTACAGGCGGATGGCGTTGCCAGCGATGCTCACGGTTTCCGGACCTTCACCGCAGGAGTTGGTTGGTATGCCGATCGGGAAGGCCTGGTTGTTGGCCGCAGCGCCGTTCTTGTTGAACTCGGCGAGCATGGCGCGGATATCCGAGTCGCTCTTGCGGTTGTTCGACAGCAGGTTGACCAGATTACCCACGGCATTGGCAAACCCATCGAAGGCAATGCCCTGCAGGGTGCCGGGCGGGGCGACGCCGGTCACCACATCGGCCAGCGGCGAGCCCTTGTGCGGGGAGTGCAGGGTAGTCACCGAGGCGACCAGATCCGGGCGCACGTTCATCACGTAGCGCGAGGTCACGCCGCCCTGGCTGTGGCCGATTAGGTTGAATTTCGTGATGCTGCCGCCGGAGGTCGCGCGGATCTCCTCCAGTTGCCCGATCAGGTCCTCGCCACGCTTGGCCGAGCTGTCGAAAGCATTGATCTTCGGTACGTAGACCTTGGCCCCCTGGCTCTCCAGGGCGCTGGGGATCTGATACCAGTAGTCGATGCTGGCAATGCTGTCGAAGGCGAAGATGCCGGGCACCAGGACGATGGGGTGCTTGGTTTGCGATTGGGTGTTGCGGGTGGAGAACCAGCCGGCCTGGCTGGGCAGAGCGGTGCAAAGGCTGAGTGCAGCCAGTGCCGAGACGAGCAGCTTTTTCATGGTGGGCAACCTGTGTGTTCTGTTTTTGTTTTTGTCGCCCCGCACACTGCAGCGGAGATGGCAACTATCTGAACACTTGTGCCTGGGCTGGGCTTGTATGAACTGATGAAAGCGTGCGAATGGCAGGCAAATAACTGTGATGCATATCACATAAGCGCCTTGCTGGGTGCGCCGCTGCTTCGGGCTTGTGCTAACCCTCCGGCTACAAGAACAAACAGAGCAGCCGCTCCGGGCCGGCTGCCACGCGGAAATGCCTATGCTGCCGATTGACGTCTCCGTCCTGCTTTATCTGTGGGACAAGCGAACCTTCTATCTCGGTCCCCTGGAGGAGCCGCTGCAGCTCTCCCAAGCCGCCGCCATGCTGGTGGTCAGCCTGGACGGCCCGCTGCATATCTACAGCCAACAGTCTGAGGTGGTCTGCCGCAGCGCCTTGCTGCCGGCGGGTCTGGAGTTGTCCGTCGACACTCGGCAGGCCAGGGTCGCGGTCTGCTATCTGGATGTGTTCGGCGAGGACTTCGCCCGGCTGGCCACGCGCATGGCCGAGGAGCAGGCGGGTGTGCTGTTCGGGCTGGACAACGAGGCAGTGTGCGCCCGGCACTTCGACGAACTGCACCGCAGCAGCGCCGCGCCGGCACAGGTCTATGCCTGGCTGGACAGTCTGATCAATCCGCAGCAGATCCCCGCGGCCGGGTTCTCCCTCGACCCGCGCATCGTCAGGGCGGTGAGCCTGATCAAGGACGACGTGTCCTGCAACCAGTCCATCGACTACCTGGCCGCGCAGATCGGCCTCTCGGTACCGCGCCTGATCCAGCTGTTCCGCCAGAAGGTCGGCATTCCGATCCGCCGCTACCGCCAGTGGCATCGCCTGTTCGTCACCACCGCCGGCGTGGCCCGCGGCCTGACCCTGACCGAGGCGGCCGCGGCGGCCGGCTTCACCGACTCGGCACACTTCAGCCACACCTTCCGCAGCATAGTCGGCATGAAGCCCTCGACAGTGCTGGCCCATCCGCAGCGGATTCGGTTGTTTGCTGAGTAGGGGCGACGGCTTCGGCACGACGTGACGCCTTCAAGCGGGAAAGCTCGAGCCGCAAAGGGCTCAGCGCACGCGCTTGTACAGATGCCGGGTGTTCACCAGATCGACCGCCCGTGCGCGCAACTGCCCGCAGCCACCGTCGATATCCTGGCCCGCCGAGTTGCGCACCTTGGTCAGCACGCCGTGGCTATGCAGGTAGTGCACCATCTGCACTATCCGCTCGCCCTCTGGCCGCTGGTAGTCGTCGGCTTCCAGGCTGTTATAGGGGATCAGGTTGAGCACCGCGAACTTGCCCTTGAACAGGCGCAGGATGCCGTCCATTTCCTCCTGGCTGTCGTTGATGCCGGCGAGCAGCGTCCACTGGTACTGGATCGGATAGCCGGTCTGGCGTGCATAGGCTTCGCCCAGTTCGACCAGCTCCTCGGGGTCGATGCGCGGTGCGCGCGGCAGCAGTTGCTGGCGCAGGTCGGCATGGGTGGTGTGCAGGGACAGGGCCAGGGCCGGCTTGACCCGTTGTAGCGGCAGGCGCTCGAACACCCGCGGGTCGCCCACCGTGGAGAACACCAGGTTCTTGTGACCGATGCCGCCGTCGGTGCCGAGCAGGTCGATGGCCTCCAGCACGTTATCCAAGTTGTGCGCCGGCTCGCCCATGCCCATGAACACCACCTTCTTCACCGGGCGGAAGCGCCGAGCCAGGGCCACCTGGGCGACGATTTCCGCGCTGCTCAACTGACGCAGCAGGCCACTCTTGCCGGTCATGCAGAACACGCAACCCACCGCGCAACCGACCTGGGACGACACGCAGAGCCCATCGCGCGGCAGCAACACGCTTTCCACCATCTGCCCGTCGCCCAGCTCGACCAGCAGGCGCGCCGAACCATCGGCGGCCGGGTGTTCCGAGCGCAGCCGCGCCAGGCCGGTGATCTCCTCGGTCAGCGCCGGAAGCCCCTCGCGCACGCTGAGCGGCAGGAAATTCTCGGTGCGCTGATGGCGAGTGCCGCTATCGAGTGGCTTGCCTTGCAGCCAGGCACGGGTGATCCGCCCGATATGCTGGGGCTTGGCGCCTAGGTCGGCGAGGCGTTGGTGGATTTCGGGGATTCGCATGGGGCGCGCATGCTACCACTGGAGAGCGCCGAGACGTAGGGTGGTGGGGCTGGGTACGGTGGATATCCAGGCCACTGACTAACAGGCGGTCATGAGTCCTGGCCTTGCGCGCATGTTATCGTCTTGATTTGGCTGAAAAAGCTGCGTGGAGCCGTAGATGAAATTCATACACCAGCGCGAACATCTGAATGAAGACGATATTGTCGTCATCGAATGCTCGCAGACCTGCAACATCCGCCTGATGAGCGATGCGAATTTTCGCAGCTTCAAGAATGGCGGACGCCATGTCTATCACGGCGGCGCATTCGACAAGTTTCCGGTGAAAATCACCGTACCCAGCACGGGTTTCTGGAACATCACCATCGACACCGTCACCCGCAGGGCGATCAGCGTGACCCGCAAGCCGAACCTGAAACACTCGATCAAGATCATCCGCAGCTCAAGCACTCGCTTGAGCTGAGTTCACCGCCAAGGGCTATTCGACGCCAACTCGCTGCTGGGTGTCGCTGCCCAGGCGGTATTGGTCTTCGCCGCTGCGCTTGGCCTCGTACATCGCCAAGTCGGCGATATGGATGAGCCTGTCCATGCTCGGTGCGTGATCCGGGAACACCGCGATCCCCAGACTGGCTCCGATGCGCTGCTGGTGGTTGCCGACACAGAGCGGTGCCGACAGCGCGTCGAAAATCTTCTTGCCGATGCCCTGCGCTTCTTCTTCCAGGGTTCTGCCTGGAGCCAGCCCTTCGAGGATGGCGACGAACTCGTCGCCGCCGATGCGCGCCACGCTGTCCGACTCGCGCAACGCTTCCTTCAACCTCAGTGCCGTGGCGACCAGCACCTGGTCGCCGGCGGCATGGCCATGGGCATCGTTGATCGCCTTGAAACCATTGAGGTCGATGAATACCAGCGCCCCCCGCGTGTTGCTACGCCGCGCCCGCTCCAGGGCATTGCGCAGGCGATCCTCGAACACCAGGCGGTTGGGCAGGCCGGTCAGCGGGTCGTGATGGGCGAGCTGATGCATCTGGCTGGCCCAGGCTTTTTCCTCGGTGATATCGCGCACTACGCCCATCATCTTCACCGGCATGCCCTGCGCATCCTTGACCACGTTGCCGGTCTCGCGCAGCCAATGCACGCTGCCGTCCGGCCAGACCACGCGGTATTCCTCGTCGTGGTTCTCGCCGCTCTCGATGCAGCGCAACTCGCCAGCACGCACATGCTCGCGGTCGTCCGGATGCACGCAGGCGCAGAACAGCTGGTAACTCGGTGTCACCGCGCCGACTTGGTAACCGAACATGGCGTAGATCGCCTCCGACCAGTACAGGTGGTTGGTGTCGATATCCCAGTCCCAGGTGCCGATACGGGCGAAATACTGGCTGCGCTGGAAGCGCTCGGCATCTGTCTGCGCAGCCACGGGCTGGATTAGCAATAAGTAGCTCTGCGCATCGCCAGCAGCCAGGCGGGTGATCTCCAGCGGTCGTTGCACACCGTCGGCCCCCAGGACCTGGGCGCGTTGGCGCGCATCGGTTGCACTATCGCCTGGCTGCGGCAGCCAGTCAGTCAGCCGCGCACCGGCCAATGTCATCTCCGCGCAACCCAGCAAGGTTGTGGCCGCCGCGTTGTGCTGGCGGATACGCCCGTCATGCCCGACCCGCAGCACCCCATCCGACAACCGCTCGACCAGCGACTGCTGCTGCGCTTGCAATTGGCGCACCTGGTGTTGATGACGAAGCAGAAGCGCCGGTAAGGCTAGGCAGGTGAGGGCGGCGATGAGAAACAGCAAGATAAAGGTCATCGGATAGCAGGCAGGCCGGCGAGCGGGAGTATTTAGGTAGGGCTATGCCGGCATTATGCACTCCCGCTGCTTACAGGTGGCTTTCGGCTTGTATCGGTTCGGCAAAGGTCCTCTGCATCGGTGGATAACCGCAAAATGCCGGGCGCCAGAAGGGACCCACTGTAGCGAGTGGCATCGGCCTTACTCGCTCGGTGCAGTGCGACGCTGAGGAGAGAGTCCCAGCGGCACGAGTGGATAGCCCATCAGCCCACGGATATCGTGCTCGCCGGGCTGTTGTGGGCAGACTTTCACGCCCACCTCGTCGGGCTCGGTGCGGCCATCGCTGTGCAGGCGAAAAGTGCCGAACAACTGATCCCAGAATGGCAGCACGGTGCCGAAATTCAGCGCTTCGTCGACCTTCACGCTGTGGTGCCAGCGATGCAACTCGGAGCTGCCGATCAGGTAGTTCAGCCAGCTCAGGGTGCCACGGGTGTTGGCGTGGGTGGCAAAGGATTGGGTCTGCGAAAACAGCGCCGCCAGGGCGATAGCTGTGGGCTCGAAGCCGAGCAGCCAGAGCGGCAGAACGTGCACCGACTTGCGCAGCAGTAGATCCAGCGGATGGGTGGTGAAATTATTGGTCACGTTCAACACGCTGGGCCGATGATGCACGAAGTGCACGCGCCACAGCCAACCGCCGCGATGTTTCAGGCGGTGCAGCCAGTAATCGCCAAACTCGCCGAGCAGCGCCGCCGCGGGCACGGCGAGCCACAGCGGTAGACTCGCGGCGGGGCCGTTTGCATCCGCGTTCAGCAGCATCAGCAGGCCACGGATCAGTACATCGGCCAGTCCATCGGCGGCAAACAGCGCAACCATGAACAGCGCATCGCGCTTGCGGTCGAGGCGTTGCGCCTGCCACTCCTGGCGGTGCGGCCAGCGCCATTCCCAGAGGGCAAACCAGGCCAGCGCCAGCAACAGGCCGCCGATCAGCAGCGCGAAGCTGCTCCAGCCGGCGAGCAGCGCAAGCGCCGCCCAACTGGCTACCAGCAGCAGGGCGCCCAGATGTGCCCAGTTCAGGGGGGCGTGTTGCGGGTTCTTGTCGGTGTGTAGCCGTGCTGCTTGCTTTGGCGTGTGCATGCGGGGGGGTGTCATCCAGAACGAGGTGGTGCTAGCTTCATGCCTCCGCCCCGACCGCGCATTAACCTCGGTTTATCGATGACCTCCAGTTCCTTGTACGACTGCCTGGCTTGCGCCCCGCAACTGCTCGGCATGCTCGATCAACATCCGCAACTGGCCGAGCTGTGGCGGGCGCTGCCGCGTCAGACCTACGCCGCCAACCAGCAACTGCTGGCGCCGGGCCAACTGGTTGATCGCACCTGGTTCATCGTTAGTGGGCTGGTGCGTGTGGTGCATCTGTCCGAACAGGGGTTGGAACGCAATGCGGCGTTCCAGGCCGAAGGCAGTTGGGTAGGCTGGGGCACGCCGCCCTATGCCACCGCCAGCCCGGTGGGCATTGTGGCGCTGGAGCCGACGGTGGCGCTGGAGCTGCGTTATGAGGTGTTGCGTCGCTGGCAAAGCGACCTGCCGGTGGTTCAGGAAATCCTCAGCGATGCCATCCGCGCGGTGCTGGAGCGCAGCGCCCAACGCGAAGCCGAACTCCTGCTGCTGGATGCCAGCGAGCGCTACAGCCTGTTTTTGCAGCAACGCGGGGCCTTGGTGCCGCGTATCCCCCTGCACCATATCGCCAGTTACCTGGGCATCACCAATGTGGCGCTGTCGCGCATTCGCGCGCGCATGGGGCTGGTGCAGGGGCGGCGCGGCAAGTAGCTGGCAGCGACAATCACCAAACGTGGTTGGCGCAGGGTGGAAAACAGCGCAGTATTTTCCACCGGACGATACCCAGGCTACTCGTTAATCAAGGTTGGCAAGGTGCGTCTTGGTGCAGCAAATCGATCGGTCAAGGCAGCAGAGCATGGCAATTGCTAACAGCAGTTTGGGCATGGCTAATCCGCGCTAGGGTAATGAACGGGTGGGGAAGGCTGGCAATCAGGGACAAGTGAATGGCGTCGGCTTTTCTAGATATTCTCTAGACTCTGGATATGGCGCTTTTCAAACTCCAGAGGCAATAGCTGCTTAGCGAAGCTATGCCGGCGAAAGCAACAAGGCCCGTCGATTGGTGGGCCTTGCGCTAGAGCGGCACAGCTCAGTTATCGTAACCAAGATTCGGCGCCAACCAGCGCTCACTCACCGCCAAATCCTGCCCCTTGCGCGCGGTATAACTCTCCACCTGATCCTTATCGATCTTGCCAACGGCGAAGTACTGCGCCTGTGGATGGGCGAAGTACCAACCGCTGACGGCCGCCGCCGGGAACATGGCGTAATGCTCGGTGAGGAATACGCCGCTCTGACCGTCCTTATCCAGCAACTCAAACAGGGTGCCTTTCTCGGTGTGATCCGGGCAGGCCGGGTAGCCGGGAGCGGGGCGGATGCCGGCGTACTGCTCCTTGATCAGCGCTTCGTTATCCAGTTGCTCATCGCTGGCATAACCCCAGTAGTGCTTGCGCACCTGTTGGTGCAGCCACTCGGCGCAGGCTTCGGCAAGTCGGTCGGCCAGGGCCTTGACCATGATCGAGTTGTAGTCGTCGCCTTGGTTCTGGTAGGCCTTGGCGACTTCTTCGGCGCCAATCCCGGCGGTGGTGATAAAACCGCCGACGTAGTCGGTCACGCCGCTCTCTTTCGGCGCCACGAAGTCGGCCAGGGAGAAGTTCGGTTTGCCGTCCGGCTTGATCGTCTGTTGGCGCAGGTGATGCAGCTTGGCCAGCGGTTGGCCGTCATCGCCATAGACTTCCAGGTCGTCATCCTGCACCTGATTGGCCGGCCAGAAACCGAACACCGCGCGGGCCTTGATCAGCTTGCCGTCGATCAGCTTCTTGAGGATGTCCTGGGCGTCGGCGAACAGTGCGGTCGCCGCCTCGCCGACCACTTCATCGGTGAGGATGCGCGGGTATTTGCCGGCCAGGTCCCAGGCGATAAAGAACGGCGTCCAGTCGATGTACTCGGCCAGAACGTTGAGGTCGATATCGTCCAGCACCTTGGCGCCGGTGAAGGTCGGCACTGTCGGCTGATAAGTCGCCCAGTCGAACTTCGGCTTATGGGCGACCGAGGCCGCATAGCTCAGGCGCTCGGTACGGGCGCTGCGGTTGGCGGTGCGCTCGCGCACTTCGATGTAGTCGAGACGGGTTTTCTCGACGAAACCGGCTTTCAGTTCCTTGGACAGCAATTGCGTGGCCACGCCAACGGCGCGCGAAGCGTCGGTGACGTAGACCACGGCATCGTTCTGATACTTGGGCTCGATCTTCACCGCGGTGTGGGCTTTCGAGGTCGTCGCACCACCGATCATCAGCGGCAGAGTGAAGCCCTGGCGCTGCATCTCACGGGCGACGTGGACCATTTCATCCAGCGACGGCGTGATCAAGCCGGACAAGCCGATGATGTCGCACTTTTCGCTGATGGCGGTTTGCAGGATCTTCTCCGCCGGCACCATCACCCCCAGGTCGACGATGTCGTAACCGTTGCAGCCCAGCACCACGCCGACGATGTTCTTGCCGATGTCATGCACGTCGCCCTTGACCGTGGCCATGAGGATCTTGCCCTTGGCTTCCGGTTTGTCGCCTTTTTCCAGCTCGATGAAGGGGATCAGGTGCGCCACCGCCTGTTTCATCACGCGGGCGGACTTGACCACCTGCGGCAGGAACATCTTGCCGGCGCCGAACAGGTCGCCGACCACGTTCATCCCGGCCATCAAGGGCCCCTCGATCACTTCGATCGGGCGTGCGCACTGCTGGCGGGCCTCTTCGGTGTCTTCGACGATGTTAGTGGTGATGCCTTTGACCAGCGCATGCTCGAGACGCTTGTTCACGTCCCAGGTACGCCACTCCTCGGTTTCCGCTTCCTTGACGCTGCCGTCGCCCTTGTACTGGTCGGCGATGGCCAGCAGCGCATCGGTGCCGTGCGGGGTGCGGTTGAGCACCACGTCTTCGACCTTTTCCCGCAGCTCGTTTGGAATCTGGTCGTAGATCTCCAGCTGGCCGGCGTTGACTATGCCCATGGAGAGGCCGTTCTTGATCGCGTAGTACAAGAACACCGAGTGGATAGCTTCGCGCACCGGGTTGTTGCCGCGGAAGGAGAACGACACGTTGGATACGCCGCCGGAGGTCAGGGCGTAGGGCAGGTTGTCGCGGATGTAGGCGCAGGCGTGGATGAAGTCGACGGCATAGTTGTTGTGCTCTTCGATGCCGGTGGCGACGGCGAAGATGTTCGGGTCGAAAATGATGTCCTGCGGCGGGAAACCGACCTGATTGACCAAAATATCGTAGGAGCGCGCGCAGATTTCGATCTTGCGCTTCTCGGTGTCGGCCTGGCCGTCTTCGTCGAAGGCCATCACCACCACGGCGGCGCCGTAGCGCTTGCACAGCTTGGCGTGGTGAATGAACTGCTCGACGCCTTCCTTCATGCTGATCGAGTTGACGATGCCCTTGCCCTGGATGCATTTCAGGCCGGCCTCGATCACCTCCCACTTGGAGGAGTCGATCATGATCGGCACGCGGGAGATGTCCGGCTCGGAGGCGATCAGATTGAGGAAGGTGACCATGGCCTTCTTCGAATCCAGCATGCCCTCGTCCATGTTGATGTCGATCACCTGGGCGCCGGCTTCCACCTGTTGCAGCGCCACTTCCAGGGCTTCGGTGTAATTGTCCTCGCGGATCAGCCGGGCGAATTTGGCCGAGCCGGTGATATTGGTGCGCTCACCGACGTTGACGAACAGCGACTGGCGGTCGACGGTGAACGGCTCGAGCCCGGACAGGCGGCAGGCCTTGGGGATGTCCGGAATCACTCGCGGCGGATATTTGCTGACCGCCTCGGCAATCGCCTTGATATGTGCAGGCGTGGTGCCGCAGCAGCCGCCGACGATATTGAGGAAGCCCGACGCCGCGAACTCTTCGACCACCACGGCCATTTCCGCCGGGCTTTCGTCGTACTCGCCGAAGGCGTTCGGCAGGCCGGCGTTGGGGTGCGCGGAGACGCGGGTATCGGCCTTGGTCGACAGCTCTTCCAGGTACGGGCGCAGCTCTTTGGCGCCGAGGGCGCAGTTCAGGCCGACCGAAATCGGCTGGGCGTGGCTGATCGAGTTCCAGAACGCCTCGGTAGTCTGCCCCGACAGCGTGCGCCCGGAGGCGTCGGTGATGGTGCCGGAAATCATAATCGGCAATTCGAAGCCCAGTTCTTCATACACCCCTTGCACGGCGAAGATCGCCGCCTTGGCATTCAGGGTGTCGAAGATGGTTTCGATCAGGATCAGGTCCGCGCCGCCCTCGATCAGGCCGCGGGTGGCTTCGGTGTAGTTCTCCACCAGTTCGTCGAAGCTGACGTTGCGGTAGCCGGGGTTGTTCACATCCGGCGACAGCGAGCAGGTGCGGCTGGTCGGGCCGAGCACGCCGGCCACGAAGCGTGGGCGATCGGGGGTTTCCAGGGTCTTGGCATCCGCCACTTGGCGGGCCAGGCGCGCGCCTTCGACGTTCAGCTCATAGACCAGGCTCTCCATGCCGTAGTCGGCCTGGGACACCTGGGTGGCGTTGAAGGTGTTGGTTTCGAGGATGTCGGCGCCGGCATCCAGGTAGGCCTTCTCGATCGCGCCGATCACGTCCGGGCGGCTGAGGATCAGCAGGTCGTTGTTACCCTTCACATCGCTCGGCCAGTCGGCAAAGCGGCTGCCGCGATAGTCCTGTTCCTCCAGCTTGTAGCTCTGGATCATGGTGCCCATGCCGCCGTCGAGGATCAGGATGCGCTCTTTGAGGGCTTGCTGGAGAGCTTGGAGGCGAGCGCTACGATCGGACATGGGTGAATTACCTGATAAAGCACGGAGAAAAAGGGTGGGCGGATGATACCAAAGCTGTACGGCTTTGGAGCGTTATGCCTTTTTGCATGAGCGGCGCTCATGTTGGTGAGGGTCGCTTTGCCGCAGCTGGGCCGGCTAAACTCACGGCCATTGCCACGCGCCGCTCGATAAGCCGCGCGCCTGCAGCCCGGAATGATGATCGGGCTGCGGTCGTTACATTTGTCCGACTAAATTACTGGGACTTTGCCCGGCAGGGCTGAGTGGCGTACACTGCGCCCAAGTTTGCGAGGAGTTACCATGAGCGCCATTACCATTACCGAAGCTGCCCACGACTACCTGGCTGATCTGCTGAGCAAGCAGAACACCACGGGCATCGGCATTCGCGTTTTTATTACCCAGCCGGGCACGCAGTATGCGGAAACCTGCATCGCTTACTGCAAGCCGGGTGAAGAGAAACCTGAAGACACCGCTCTGGCGCTGAAAAGCTTCACGGCCTATATCGACGCCTTCAGCGAAGCCTTTCTGGAAGATGCGGTAGTCGACTACGCGACCGATCGCATGGGCGGCCAACTGACCATCAAAGCACCGAACGCCAAAGTGCCGATGGTCAATGCCGACAGCCCGATCAACGAGCGCATCAGCTACTACCTGCAGACCGAGATCAACCCCGGTCTGGCGAGCCATGGCGGTGAGGTCAGTCTGATCGATGTGGTCGAAGACGGTATCGCGGTCCTGAAGTTCGGCGGCGGCTGCCAGGGCTGTGGCCAGGTCGATCTGACGCTCAAGGAAGGTATCGAGAAAACCTTGCTGGAACGCATCCCGGAGCTGAAAGGTGTGCGTGACGTGACGGACCACACCAACAAGGAAAACGCCTACTACTAAGTAAGGCGTGCTCCGACAAAAAGGCGGCTTGTGGGCCGCCTTTTTTATGGGTGTCTGCCGCGCGTTTTACGCCGCCAGTGGTCGGCGTGCGGGAATCAGCATCAGCAGGGCAATCACAACCAAGGGCAAGATGCCGAGGTTGATCGCGACCCAGCCGATCCCGCTGATCAGCGCGCCGGATGCGAAGGAGGCGCAGGCCGCCACCGAACCGTTAGCCAGTTCCATCAAGCCCTGGGCATGACCGCGTTCATCGCTGCTGTAGCCTTCAGCCAAGAGTGTAGTGCCGGCGACCAACATCAGGTTCCAGCCTAGCCCGAGCAGGAAGGAGCTGATTAGGAAGTGCGTCTGATCCAGACCAGTGAGAGCCACGCTGGCGCTGATCAGCAGAATGCTGCTGCCCAGCAGCGCAATGCGCCGGCTGCCGAGTCTGTCCACCAGTGGCCCGGCAATGAATGCCGGCAGGAACATGCCGAGCATATGCCATTGAATCACCTGCGAGCTGGCCTCCAAGCCCAGCCCGCAGAAACTCATCGCCAGCGGCGTGGCATTCATGACGAAAATCATCAGCCCGTGGCCAATCGCAGTGGTGGCGATAGCCGCGCGCACCAACGGGCGCGCCAACAGTTCGCGCATAGCCGCTAACCCGGCTTTGCCTGGTTTTGGCGCGGCACCTTCGCGCAGTTGTGTCATCAGCAGCAGACCAAGCAGGGCCAGCAGCGCAATCAGCAGGTAAGCGCCGACAAAGGGCGTTGCCAGGGCATTGCGTGACCAGAGCGCCAGGCTCGGCGCAATCAGCGCAGCCAACACGCCACCGCCGATCACATAAGCGGTGGCACGACCTTTTTGCGGCTCATCGACGGCTTCCAGTGCGGCAAACCGGTAATACATAGCCGAAGCCTGATAGGCACCAATCGGCAATGCGCCGAGGCAGAAGATGGCGAAGTCGCCGAGCCCCACACCGAGCGCACTGATCAGTCCACCAACCACGCCACAGCCGGCGCCGAGCATCAACCCAGGGCGGCGGCCGTGGCGCTGCATAAATAGCGATAGCGGCTGCACGGCAAGCAAATTGCCGAGTACCAGCAAGGCCAGCGGCAGGGTCGCCAGCGCATTCAACGGCGCTAGCTGCAGACCTACCAGCGCGGTGAGGGTGATGCCGATCATCGAGCAGGACCAATACAGCGCCTGGCCGGCAAATAGCAGGCGGATCGACGGGTTACGCAGTAGCAGCATGGGATTCTCCGGCAGAGCGACAGTCGGCTACCAGTACTTGGGGTAGTGGGCACTACGCACTGTGTTGTTAAAAATCAGCGCGACCACCACCAGCAGCAGTGCGCCAATCAGCGTGGGATAGAGCAGGAAGTCCCAGCCCGGTAGGGTCAGGAAAATGATCACCGGGTTGGAACCGGCCGGCGGATGTACGGTGCGGGTCAGCATCATCACCGCGATGGCCGTGCCGACGGCCAGCGCCAAGGCCCACCACTGTGGCCCGCATAGCTGGAGGAAGATCAGCCCGATCAGCGAGCTGAGCAGATGCCCGGCCAGTACGCTGCGCGGCTGGGAAAAGGGTGCCTCGGGGAAGCCGAAGATCAGCACGCAGGACGCGCCGAACGAACCCAGCAGCAGGGCCATGGACAGCATGTCTCCCAGTTGGGCGACCGCTGCAATGGCCAGCACGCCGCCCAGCCAGGCGAGGGCAATGTCTTTGATCGGCGCGCGCGGCGGCACTGCGGCGCCGGCGCCTTGGAGTTTCTTGAACAAAAGCATCGTGGCTACCCCCAAGTTCAGCGGTTAGCGGCACAACCGGCGGGCTTGAGCACCCGTTCGGTCGAGGCCGGGAATTTACCGAGCGCGGCTGCCGAGCGCCGCGGCCGGGTTAGCAGTTCACCGCCGCAGTTCGGACAGATGCCATGCAGAACCTGGTTGCTGCAGTCGCGGCAAAAGGTGCATTCGAATGAACAGATCAATGCCGCGTCGGATTCCGGCGGCAAGTCGCGGTCGCAGCATTCGCAATTCGGGCGTAGTTGCAGCATTAGGTGCTCCTTCTCGAGGTTTCAGCCGAAGCGCTCGGCATATTCCTGTGGGCTGACGGACAGGTGTTTGTGAAAGGTGCGGCGCAGGTTCTCGGGGTGGCCAAAGCCGGTCAAGCGCGCCACCGTGCTGATCGATGCCTGGGCGTCCTGCAGGAGTGCGCGGGCAGCTTCCAGGCGCAGACGCTCGACATAACGGCCCGGCCCCATTCCCAGTTCCTGCACGAACACCCGCGACAGCGTGCGCGGTGCCAGCCGCGCCTGTGCAGCCAGTACTTCCAGCGATAGATCGTCGCCGAGATGCGCGGGAAGCCAGTCGAGCAGGGCTGCCAGCCGCGGGACGCGGCTTGGCTCGGGCGTCAGCAGCGCACTGAACTGCGTCTGCCCGCCGGGGCGGCGCAGAAACATCACCAGCCGGCGAGCCACGGCCAAGGCTGTCGCCCGCCCGAGATCGGCCTCCACCAGCGCCAACGCCAGATCTATGCCCGCGGTTACCCCGGCGGAGGTGAATACATGGGCGTCGCCATCCTGATTGCGCGGGTCGTAGGTGTGCAGACGATCGCCCTGGACCTGCACCGCCGGGTGGCCGTCGCGAAGCTCATCGACGTCCGCCCAATGGGTGGTCGCCAGCCGTCCATCCAGCACGCCGGCCGCCGCGAGAATCAGCGCGCCGGAGCAGACCGAACCGAGCCGGCGCACCTTGGGTTCGGCGCTGTGCAACCACTCCAATAGGTCCGCGTCCTGGCATTGCGCGCCAACGCCCAGGCCGCCAGGCACCAGCAGGGTATCCAGGTGGGTCGGGTCGAGCTGTCGCCAAGTCTGATCGACACAGATTCGCAGGCCGGCCGATGTGGCAACTGGGTCTTCCGTATTACCGATCAGGCTCAACTCATAGGTCGCAGGGAGCCCCTGGCGCTGACGCTCGACATTCGCCGAGGCGAATACCTGCATGGGGCCCGTGACGTCCAGGCTCATGACATTCGGGTAGATCAGACAGGCAATCCGGCGTAGGGCTTCCATGGCGCACCTCGCTATTCGAGGCCGTCAGTGTGCAGTGGCGCAGCAGTGGCGACAATGTCATTGATCGCACAGATATTGCCAAATTGGGGTGTTGCAGAGCGCAGAGAAAGGGCGATTCAGGGTGCCCAGTTTCACTGTTCGAGCAGGATGAGAGGGGAAGGCAGGGGG
>NZ_SCMP01000019.1 GCF_005502935.1 Pseudomonas sp. 2FG | reverse complement strand
TCGCCGATGGTAGTGTGGGGTCTCCCCATGTGAGAGTAGGTCATCGTCAAGCTTAAATTCCAAACCCCTCATTCGCGCAAGCGGGTGGGGGGTTTGTCTTTGCGCGCAAAAAAGCACTCGAGGGCCGGGCGTCAGGGCGCCCTTGTTGACGTCGACGAGATAGCTGCGATGAGGGCGGGAAGGGTTGATTGAGGGTGTCCGAAGTTTTGTGTAAGCGGCCACAGGCAGGAAACTGCCTGCTTGATCGAAGCCAGCATGACCATCCGCTGCGCTTTGCCCACCCTATGCCCTGCCTGCACTATTGCTTGCGCTGATAATTCACCGTTGCGAACTGGTGCCACGTCCCGTCATCGCCCAGCATGTGCGAGGTCAGCACCCGGTGATCGTCACTCTTGAACTCGATCACGTCCTGGTACTTCGCCATCGTCCCCTCGGCGGATATATCGGGGCCTTCGGTGTTGAGCCTCAGCACCCTGCCAGCGGTATCCAACTCGCCGTCGTAGACCCAGAGATAGGACATCATGGAACCGATCCAGGTGCCCACATAGCGCTGCTTCTGCGGGTCATAGCCGAGCGTCAACATGCTCGTCGCGGGGCCTTCGCCACCGGGTATATCGCTTTGTCCCTGGCCCAAAATCCAGAGCCCGCCCAGCGACCGCACACTCTCGGAACCCATCCACTTCGCTGGTGGCTGGCCCGGCTCCATGCTGCATTCGGCTTCGCACGTCCACTCGCCGACGAGCTTCTGTAGCCACTGGTGCTCCCGCTGTGCTTCGGTTTTCATCGCCTCATCTCCGTTCGATTTTCACGGTGGTGTTTGACGGATCACTCGCCTGGCCGTCCGTGCCCTCAAAGCTGTAGGGCTTGCCGATCCGCACCACCGACAGCCGGCGCCGTTCAGCGTTCAGTGCATCGCGCGCATGGATGAGTTGTTTTTCCTTGAGCGGGAGCGCCTTGAGGGCGGCCAGCCATGCTTCGCGTGAGACGATCTGGTTGGCTTCCATGATGATCTCCCTCTTTGTTCAGATGATTGCTTGGTTCAGGCGCTTGTGCGCTTGAGCTCCGCTCCCAGGTTGTCCAGCAGATCGCGCGTGCCGCGCTCGCGAGCGGCGGCGTTATCGATGCCGTCGAGAAAGACGGCCTGCTCGGTGAGGATCAGTCGCGTGCCACTGCCCGCAGGTGTGAACTCCACCGTCGCCAGCGAGACCGATATCCGCGTCTCGTTCAGGTGCATGTCATAGCTGTAGATGATGCGCTGGTCCGGGACTATGTCCTGATAACAGGCGTCGTACTCATGGACCGGGCCGCCCGCTGCGCAGCCGCTGACGCTTTCTCTCCCGCCGACCCGGAAGTCTAGCTCGTGATCGGAGGCCTCCCAGTCGTCGGGCCCCACGAACCAGCGAGCCTTGGCCGCAGGTTCCGCCCAGGCGGCGAATACCCGCGCGGGCGAGGCGTCGTAGCCGCGCTCGATGACGAAGGTGGCGTGATGGGTGGAGCGTTCGTGCATGGCTGACAAACTAGGTTTTTTTGCGCTCATCGTTGTACTCCTTGCTGAGTTGCGTGGGTGTCTCTGGTGTTTCCCCCATGGTGGCCTGTGCCTGCAGTTCGCGCAGGTAGTCTTCCAGACGGTCGAGGCGTGCTTCCCAGAACTGGCGGTACTGCCCCACCCAGTCGGCCACGCCCTCCAGCGGCTTGGCCTCTAGCCGGCAGGGCCGCCACTGCGCCTCGCGGCCGCGCGAGATCAGACCGGCGCGCTCCAGCACCTTGAGGTGTTTGGTCACGGCAGGGAGGGTCATCTCGAAGGGCTCGGCGAGCTCGGTGACCGTTGTCTCGCCCACGGCTAGGCGTGCCAGGATGGCGCGGCGAGTGGGGTCGGCGAGTGCCGCGAAGGTGGCGCTGAGTTGATCGGAGGACATGCGCAAGATACCAACTGGTTAATTAACCTTTAGGTAAATTTAGACGGCCGCCGTGGCTTGTCAAACGCGCTCAAGGGTGCAGTCTGCTTGGGCGGTGTGAGCCAAATAGGTTTCGCCAAGGTCGTGGCTGGCACTGAGGTAAAATTCACCAGTGCCTTCCGAGTTGCAGGCTACAGTCGCTCATTAACCTGAGGGCACCGAATCTTGCCTTCGCAGCTCTGACTCTTGAAGGGCTAGCGATCTGGCCGGATTTGAAAGCAAGGCCCGGAGTGTCAGGCCGGGATGGCGTCGATACCTTGAAGGGGCAATGTGGATCTTTGAAGGAGCCGCTATGAACACTTCAATCAAGAAAGCCCAGCTCGCCGCCGTAACGGTCAGTGACCCGCGTTGGACCGTGGTGCTCGCTCGCAGCTCCGAAGCCGACGGGCAATTCTTCTACTCGGTAAAAAGCACGGGGGTGTATTGCCGACCTTCCTGCGCGGCGCGCCCGGCGAACCCCGAAAACGTGCAGTTCCATGCGACTCGCGCAGACGCCGAAAAGGCCGGCTTCCGGCCCTGCCTGCGCTGCAAGCCCGATCAGCCGTCACTGGCGGAGCAGCACGCGGCAAAAGTCACGCAAGCCTGTCGGCTGATCGACAACGCCGAACAAGCGCCCAGCCTGGCGGCGCTGGCCAAGCAGGTGGGGATGAGCACCTATCACTTCCATCGGGTGTTCAAGGCTATCACCGGGTTGACGCCAAAAGGCTACGCCGACGCTCAGCGGGGGCAACGCGTGCGTGACCAACTCGGGCGCAGCGAATCGGTGACGGAGGCGATCTACGACGCGGGCTTCAACTCCAACGGGCGCTTCTACGCAACCTCGAATCAGCTGCTGGGTATGACCCCGTCGAGATACCGCGCGGGTGGCGCAAGCACGCAGATACGTTTCGCCGTAGGCGAGTGCTCGCTGGGTTCGATTCTGGTCGCGCAGAGCGAACGCGGAGTCTGTGCGATTTTGCTGGGCGATGATCCCGATCTGCTGGCCCGTGATCTTCAGGATCGCTTCCCTCTGGCCAATTTGCTTGGTGGCGACAGCGATTTCGAACAGCTGGTGGCCAAGGTCGTCGGTTTCGTCGAAGCACCGGCAATCGGTCTGGAGCTGCCGCTGGATGTCCGCGGCACGGCATTCCAACAGCGGGTCTGGCAGGCCTTGCGGGACATTCCGCCAGGCTCGACGGCGAGCTATAGCGAGATCGCCCAGCGCATCGGTTCGCCGCGTGCCGTGCGCGCAGTAGCGGGGGCCTGCGCGGCCAATGCCCTGGCCGTGGCGATTCCCTGTCACCGGGTCGTACGTAACGACGGCGGCTTGTCGGGCTACCGTTGGGGGGTCGAACGCAAGCGGGCCTTGCTCGATCTGGAGGCGCAGGCATGAACGCGCCAGCCAACACGACGGCGGCTCTGGGCGGCGCAGCTAGCCTGGCCGAGCGCATCGAGGCCCTGGATTGGCAGCGCATCTGCGCGGATCTGGATGCGCAAGGCCATGCTCTGCTTGAGTGCCTGCTGAGCCCGGACGAGTGCGCCGCGCTGGCGGAGCTTTACCCGCAGGAGCATCGCTTCCGCAGCCGGGTGGTGATGGCGCGGCATGGTTTCGGGCGCGGTGAGTACCAGTATTTCAGCTATCCGTTGCCGGAGATGATCGCCGGGCTGCGGACCACGCTCTATCCCCACCTGGCGCCCATCGCCAACCGCTGGAATCAGGCGCTGGGTATCGCCGTCAGCTACCCCGCGCAGCATGCCGAGTTCATCGCCCGCTGCCATGCCGCGGGCCAGTTGCGGCCGACTCCGCTGCTCCTGCAATACGGCGTCGACGACTACAACTGCCTGCATCAGGATCTCTACGGCGAGCAGGTATTCCCCCTGCAAGTGGCGATTCTGCTTTCGGAGCCCGGCCGCGACTTTACCGGCGGCGAGTTCGTGCTGACCGAGCAGCGCCCGCGTATGCAGTCGCGCCCGGAAGTGCTGCCGCTGAAACAGGGCGATGCGGTGATCTTCGCCGTTCACCAACGCCCGGTGCAGGGTACTCGTGGCACCTACCGGGTGAACCTGCGCCATGGCGTCAGCCGTTTGCGCTCGGGGCAGCGGCATACCCTCGGCGTGATTTTCCACGACGCCCTCTGAGCACCAGCCCATGACCATGGATTTGTTCGACGGCGCAACCACTCTCGAGTCGCAGGAGCAGCTGGCCCCTGGCGCCATGCTCCTGCGCGGTTTTGCCGTCGCGCACGAGCGCGAGCTGCTCAGTGCCCTGGCCGAGGTGATCGCGCAGGCGCCGTTCCGGAATATGATCACCCCGGGAGGTTTTCGCATGTCGGTCGGCATGAGCAACTGCGGCGCCCTTGGCTGGATCAGCGACACAGCCGGTTATCGCTACGGGCCGATCGATCCGCTCAGCGGCCAGCCCTGGCCGCCGCTGCCTGAGGCGTTTCTGCAGCTGGCCACGAGCGCGGCAGAGCGGGCGGGGTTTAGCCGGTTCGTGCCAGATGCCTGTTTGATCAATTGCTACGAACCGGGCTCAAGACTGTCGTTGCATCAGGACAGGAACGAGCGCGACTTTCGCGAGCCGATTGTCTCGGTGTCCCTCGGCCTGCCGGTGGTCTTTCTGTTCGGTGGCTCCAGCCGTTCGGTGCCAGCCCGGCGTATTGGGCTTATGCACGGCGATGTGGTCGTTTGGGGTGGGCCAGCCAGGCTGAGCTATCACGGGGTGTTGCCACTCAAAGAGGGTTTCCATTCCTTAGTGGGTGCCCAGCGGCTGAACCTTACGTTGCGCAAGGCCGGGTGACGCGCATCCGAGACGGTGATGACGTTTCTGCAGGTGATGCCGGACGGCGGCAAAACAGTCCCGCGAAAGTACCCGGCAAGAACCCTGCGGTTGATTTCGAGATATCCTGTGCAGCCTCAACCCAATCCACCCTTAGTCGCAGGACTCCCCGCATGAAAAACCAGCTCGTTGAACTGATCGGCAAAATAAGTTCGGGCTGCATGGGCGAGGAGGAGATCGAACGGGTCGCGGATGAGGCGGCGCAGGCCTTTGCCGACCCGCAGGCCTTCCTCGCGGCTAATCCGGACATCAACTACGACGATACTTTCACCATCCCATTGGGCGAGTGGGTGGTGGTGGGCAGCTTGCCGGAGACGGTGCTGTTCCAGGCGGACACCTACGCCGAGCTGTTTCAGCAGATCGTCGACTCGTTCGGCAAGGATGTGTCGTTCAACATCAAGCCCAAACAGCTGGCCAAAGCCGAGGCACTGACGGCGCTGAACCGCATCCAGGTGCAACTGAGCAGCATGAATCCGGAGACGGGCGGTTATGTGCTGATGAATTTCAGCCAGCCGCTGGATGACGAACTGCAGGCCGTTCTGGTGTACAGCTGCGATCTGCCGCGGGTGCTGGAACTGTGCGCCGCGGTGGGGATTGCCGCCGCGGCGTCCTACGAAGCCCTGCGGGTGGCCGTTCACGTCTGAGAAGCTGTTTACGACCGGCTCGAGAGGGTGCCTAGGCTGGGTTTCGCTGCGCTCTACGCCAGCCTAGGTCGGTATCGGCCGGCCAGTTGCGACCTCAGTGTGCTGTACTGGATGGTGCTCCACTATGGGAACCCGGAGCGGAGACCCAGGTTGATGAATGCCGATCTCAAGTGTTAGGGCATTCCCGGTCTGGCTCATTACGATGCTCAGCGGGGCGCGGCTTGGCTGTAGCTGGACCTTGCACTAGGCGAGGGGCGCGTTGCAGGTGGTGGCGGTTTACCGCCCCTCCATCCGCCGGGAGGGCGTGAATCCGCCACCTGAGTGGGGTCGCGGTCCTGGCCAGGGCCGAGAGCAGGGGGCGCGCGAGCGGTTCTGCAGCGTTCCCGCCACCCGGTATGTGTCTTGCTAGGGCAACACGACGACTTATCAGAGTCCATCCTGCAGTTGGAACCACCTATGCAAAGAGCTTCTCACCATGAGCTGCGCGGCGCTTTTCGCGCCTTGCTCAACTCGGACGCCTGTTACCACACCGCCTCGGTGTTCGATCCCATGTCTGCACGTATCGCCGCCGACCTCGGTTTCGAGGTCGGCATTCTCGGCGGCTCGGTGGCCTCCCTGCAGGTGCTGGCTGCCCCGGACTTCGCCTTGATCAGCCTCAGCGAGTTCGTCGAGCAGGCCACCCGCATCGGTCGCGTCGCGCGCCTGCCGGTGATCGCCGATGCCGATCACGGCTACGGCAACGCGCTCAACGTGATGCGCACCGTGGTCGAACTGGAGCGCGCCGGCATCGCCGCGCTGACCCTCGAAGACACCCTGCTGCCGGCCCAGTTCGGCCGCAAGTCCACCGACTTGATCAGCGTGGAAGAAGGCGTCGGCAAGATCCGCGCGGCGCTGGAGGCGCGGGTCGACCCTGACCTCGCCATCATCGCCCGCACCCATGCCGGCGTACTCGAGGTCGATGAAGTGATCCGCCGTACCCAGGCCTACCAGGCCGCCGGCGCCGACGGCATCTGCATGGTCGGCATCGCCGATTTCGAGCACCTGGAGACGATCGCCGAGCACCTGAGCATCCCGCTGATGCTGGTCACCTACGGCAACCCGAAGCTGCGTGACAACGAGCGCCTGGCCCGCCTCGGCGTACGCATCGTGGTCAACGGCCACGCCGCCTACTTCGCCGCGATCAAGGCCACCTACGACTGCCTGCGTGAGCAGCGCGGAATCACCGCCAGCGACCTCAGCGCCTCCGAACTGGCGCATAAATACACCCTGCCCGAGGAATACTTCGTCTGGGCCGAGGAGTTTATGGATGTGAAGGAGTAGCGCTCCGGTTATTCAGCCGACGACCAGCGCTTGTAAAACACCACGCAGGTGCTCATATCTGTCGAACAGGCAGATAGCGAGTGGGAGGTTGTCATGGCCGGTGGCTGGGCAAGTGACGGTGCGGTACAAGAACAGATCGACAGCAGCATCGAGGACGCCATCCAGCGGGCCCGCAGCCAGCTGCCGACGGGCGAAAGCCTGAGCCATTGCGAAGAGTGCGACGCGGCAATCCCCCAGGCCCGCCGCGAAGCGGTCAAGGGTGTGCGCCTGTGCGTCGCCTGCCAGTCTGAGCTGGATAAACAGCAGAAGGCAGCCAGCGGTTACAACCGGCGGGGGAGCAAGGACAGTCAGTTGCGTTGAGGGGCACGCGTAGGTTGCATTGAGCGTAGCGACGCTCAACATGACAACGGTTGTTCAGTCGCCACAGAGGTGTAGCTCACCTGACGATACCGCCGGCGGAGAGGCGCATGCCTTCGCCGGCGGTCCATTGCGGAGCGCCCGTAACGCTGTCGTGCAGCTACTGGTCAGAGGAACATGCCCCCGGAAGCTTCAATGCGTTGTCCGTTGATCCACCGGCCACCGTCGGCCAGCAGCACGGAGATCGCCCCACCGATGTCATCCGGTAACCCAACGCGCCCAAGTGCGGTGTTCGAGGCGATGTAGCCGTTCACCTCTGCGTTATCGCGTACAACGCCGCCGCCGAAGTCGGTCTCGATTGCACCAGGGGCGAGAACATTAGCGGTAATGCCACGTGGGCCAAGCTCCTTGGCGAGATAACGCGTCCAGACTTCTATGCCGCCCTTCATCGCCGCGTAGGCGGCATACCCTGGCAGGGTAAAACGTGCCAGCCCGGTCGAGATATTGATGATGCGCCCTTGGTCGGCGAGCAAGGGGAGCAGCTGCTGGGTGAGGAAGAATGGCCCTTTCAGCTGAATATTCACCAGTTGATCGAACTGCGCTTCGGTCGTTTCGGCAAAGCTTGCGTGGGTGCCTATACCGGCGTTGTTGATGAGGAAATCGAAGCGCTCACGGCCGAACACCTTGTGCAGCGCATTGGTGACTTGCGCCGCAAAAGCTTCGAAGGTGCTGCTGTCGCTCACGTCGAGCTGCAGCATGGCCGCGCGGCCACCAAGGCTTTCGATCTCGCTCACCAGGACTTGCGCCTCGGCGGCCTTGCTGTGGTACGTGCCGATGATGTCGATGCCCTGCGCGGCCAGATGCAGGGCTGTATTCTTCCCGAGACCGCGGCTGGCGCCGGTGATGAGTGCGATTTTACGGCTCATGTCTTTACTCCTTGGTGCCTGGGTTGAAGAGCTTGATGTGGAGTTTATTGTCCGATTGAGGCGTGATAAATAAGCCGTTTACGGAAATACTGGTCGGGCAAACCGAACAGTTAAACTCCAAGGCGCCAAACCAAGTGAACAAGCTGGAATTACTGCGAACCTTCGTACGTGTGACGGAGCTGTCGAGCTTCACCCAGGCGGGGGAGAGTCTCGGCCTGCCGAAGTCGACAGTCTCAGAGCATGTGCAGGCCCTGGAAGAGCTGCTTGGCGCTCGGCTTTTGCACCGTACGACGCGCAAAGTGCAAGCCACACAAGACGGCCTGGTGTTGTACGAGCGCTGCAAGGACATGCTTGCTCATATGGACGAATTGGAGGGCCTGTTTCGGCAGGATGGCGCAGTTCTGGCCGGACGGCTGCGGGTCGATATGCCGACCGCTGTGGCAAGGAAGGTGGTCATGCCCCGCCTGGCCGAGTTTGTTGCCAGTCACCCTAACGTCGAGCTTGAGATCAGCAGTACGGACCGACGTGTCGACCTCGTGCGTGAAGGTTTCGATTGCGTGCTCCGTATCGGTGAGCTGTCAGACATGTCACTCGTGGCGCGCCCGCTCGGCACGTTCGCAATGGTGAACTGCGCGAGCCCCGCCTATCTGAGGGCCCATGGCACCCCGCGCACGCTTGATGACCTTTCTCAGCATCGCCTCATTCACTACGTGTCGGTACTTGGCGCGCGCCCGGCTGGCTTTGAATATCTCGCGAACGGTAAGCCACGTCAGCTGCCGATGGCGGGCACCGTCACGGTCAATAACACCGACGCGTATGAGGCGGCGTGCCTCGGCGGCTTGGGGTTGATCCAAGCGCCGATTGCCGGTCTGCGCGAGTATCTGGCGACCGGTCGTTTGATAGCGGTCTTGCCGGACTACTTGCCGCCGCCGCTGGAGGTCTCCGTGCTGTATGCGCATCGCCGCTATCTGCCTCAACGGGTGAGAGTCTTCATGCAATGGTTGGAAGAGCTGATTGAGCGTGAAGCGAGCGCTTAATAGGAAGGCCAGGCGGATGACTGTCGGTTTTGAGTGAGCGCCGAACCTCCCTTCGGCCGTTGCTGAGCGCCCGTAACGGTGCCGGAATCACCATGCGGAAGTAGGCGGAAGTAGTAGGTGCCATGGGGGGGCAGTAACAGATACCTGGATATAGGCTCATCTGTCTAAGATGTCTTCGTGTCCGTCTTCGGCCAAGAGCGGGCAATCCGCAGCCTATACGCCAGTTAGAAAATCAGCAGCAGGCGCTGGATGCAGCATGTAGCGCCGCCCATTACGACGAGTAGGGCGTTTCGGAAGCTCCGGGCGGAACCGTCTGCGGAAGTTTCGCCAGGAGGATCTTGCGGGCTGTTTCCACAAAGGGGGTGACGATCAGGCTGTAGATCGTCAGGTAACGGTCGTGATCCTGTTCCCCGGTGCCGAATCGGATGATCTCGGGCTTCGAGGTGGTGACATAGAGCGTACCGAACATCCAGTCCCAGAGTGACAGGTTTGTACCGAAGTTCTTGTGGAAGTGGCAGGAAGCGTCACTGTGGTGAATCTGGTGCTGGGCCGGGCTGTTCAGCACATGCTCGAATACTGGCCCGAACGAAAGCCAGACATGGCTGTGACGCAGGTTTGCCGCCAGTCCATTGAAGAAAAATACCAGATAGGTCACGCCGAACAGGGTGTAACGGCTGATCTCCCCACCACAGGCGTACCAGAAGACACCGGCGTAGACGCTGAGGCAGACGGCGGTAGTCAGTTTCTCGACGATCTTTTCCACAAAGTGAACCCGGCTCGCAGTCGCCGGTACCAGGACGGGCGCCGAATGATGAACCTTGTGAAACGCCCAAAGCCATCGGGAATGAAAGGCCCGGTGGGCCCAGTAATGCGTAAAATCTTTCACAAGAAATACCCCCAGCCCGTAGAGAAGGGAGAGTGAGAGGTTTTCATTCAGTTGCGGGCGCGCGCCCCAGAGGTTGGTGAAAAAAGAGATGTAATCCCCGGAGCGCAGGATGTAGGGGTCAACCAGGCCGACGATGGGCAGCACCAGCGCGACTTTCAGGATGGCCCGCACGAAGTAGTACCGGTAATCCAGCAACGCCGAGCGATGGAAATTTACCCGGCTGCCGCCGATGAACTGCCCAAACGAGCGCGCGTCGGTCAGCCCGCGATGCTTCCTGAATCGGAACAGGCTGTAGGCGATGCTGTAGGACGTGAAGAGAAACAGTACACCGAGGCGACCGTTCAGATCGAAAATACCGAGAAACTGGTCGGTGACTGGCTCGATCACCAAGTCGGTCAGATGGCCATAGATAAGCGAGAAAACATCCACGAAAGACTAGCCTCCGCCAAAGGGAGGACATTGTAAATCAGATAGGAATGGCCAAACCTTTTTATGCGTGGTGTTCAGTTGAAAGTGTGGCCTCCGCTGATGCAGTGGAAATCCGACCAAACGTGGGTGAAATGGAGACATATTTATTTTTCATAATCAGACCGTCCGCTCTTGGCCAATTCTGTCGAAAAACTTGACGGGGATTTCAGCTACAAGAAAACTCCCATTCGAGGTAGAAATCTGCGCTTGGTGTCGAGGTCAGCTAGCTCGGATTTCACGAAGTGGACTTCCTCCTATGCTCAAATCATAGGCCGGGGATGTCTATCGTTCCGGGGGTAGTCCACTCCAATGCTGCAACTGCCTGAAAGATGTAGGCAGCCCGCCAGCACGCCACTTCAGTAATCGGGGTCGTTTGAGCGTGTTCTGTAAGATACTGATTTATAAATGTTTTGTGTGATTAAAATATTCAAGGGATACAGGTTGGGATACAGCATCCCCGCTGCTGGCAGCAAAAACACCCTAACCGTTCCTACCATTGGCCCATGTATTAGGCCGCAGCCCCTTGGTTAATCTCGGCGATCACGGCCACGATTCGGTCGGCGTCGGAGTCTCCAAAGGCCCCATCCAGGCCTTCGTGGTGCACGGCGGTGAATGGCGGCTCGTAAAGCTGTCCTGGCTCGATGGTGCCGTGTTTGGTCAGGCGTTCGATGATCATCTCGACGAAGCGGATCTGCTGGCTGCTGTAGCGGCTGCCGTCGAGGAATTTGCCGAAGGCCTCCAGCGCGGCATTGCGATCCAGGCCGACCAGTGAGCGGATGAACAGCGGCAGGGGTCTGTCGTCGCCAAAGCATTCGATGAAACGCTCGCGGCTTTCTACCGGTTCGGACTGGTAGACGAAGCGCTCCAGCTCTCCCAGATCGGTCGGCGTTAGCGGCTTGTTGTGCTTGAGCTTGGCGATGGCCACGTGGTTTTCGTTGGCGCGAATGTAGGCTTCGACCTTCTTGCGGTACTGGGCCAGGTTGATGCCGGTGCTGAAATCCTTGAGCACGACCTCGGTGGCCTCGCCGATTTGGTCGGTGAGCATGGTGTACACAGGGTTGGATGGGCGGCGCTCGATGAGCTGGATCAGCCCGCGTAGTTTGCGGCGCACCTGCTCGATCATCGGCAGGGTGATGTCCTGCCAGTATTCCTCGGTCTGCAGATCCTGAATCAGCGCCAGCTCGGCGCGGATGGCCGGGATGCTCTCCATGGTTTCCAGTTGGCTGGCCAGCTCGCGGATACGGTCGCGGTAGGCGATGAAGTCGCCACTGGAGCGCAGCACCGCGAGCTGCAGGCTGAGGCAGAGCAGGTCGAACAGCTTGGCGGTGATGTGCTCGGCCTCGCGCTCGCTGGGCAGGCCGGCGACGTGGGCGCGCAGGTCGCCCAGTGCGGCGTCATCCAGGTCGTTCCAGACATTGCGGTCGGTGAAGCGGATGACGTGTTCGCGCTCGCTGCGCACGATGAAGTTGTCCTGATTCATCGCTGCTACTTCGCCATGCAGCTCATCGGTTACGCCCTGGCGCAGGGTGGCCAGGCTGTCGTAGCCGCCGATGGTTTCGGCGATGCCATCGGGTACGCGGGTGTCCTTGCCGGAGAGCAGCGAGAGCAGATCCAGGCGCGCCTTGAACAGGCGCTTGCCGACCGGTTCGGCCATGCCGCCCAGGGCGCCTTTCGGGTGTTCGTTGAAGTATTCGAAGTTGGCGCAGAAGTCGAAGATGTAGAACTCGGTCTTGTCCACGCCCGGCGCGAACAGGTTCTCGCATAGGCGCGTACCGCGACCGATCATCTGCAGGAACTTCACCTTCGAGCGCACCGCCTTGAAGAACACCAGGTTCAGCACCTGCGGCACGTCGATGCCGGTGTCGAGCATGTCCACCGAGATGGCGATCTGCGGCAGGCGGTTGTCCTTGGCGCCGAAGGCGTCGATCAGCGTCTGCACATAGGGCTCGCCATGCACGATGACGCGGGCAAATTCACCCTTGTACTGCGGGTAGTGGTGATCGAAGCGGCGGGCGATGAACTTGGCGTGCTCCTTGTTCACGGCGAAGATGATGGTTTTGCCGATCTTCTCGCCGCCGTCCACCTTCAGGCCGTCCTGCATCAGGTGCTGCAGCATCAGGTCTACGGTGTGCTCGTTGAACAGCTGCTTGTTCACTTCCGAGGCCAGTACCTCGGCCGGCGCGTCGCCATCCTCGGCGGCACGGTCGCCCCAGTCCAGGGATTCCCAGTGCTCCTTTTCCTCGTCGCTGAGCTCGTCATAGCGAATGCCCTCGCGGACAAACTTGATCGGCACCGAATGGGCCTTGGGTGGCACCAGGTAACCGGCGGCCACGGCTTCGTCGAGGCTGTAGGCGTCGGTGGGTACGCCGGTTTCTAGGCCGAACAGGTGATAGGTGTCACGATCCACCTCATCACGCGGGGTGGCGGTGAGGCCAACCAGGTAGCTGTCGAAGTAGCGGAAGATCGCGCCGTACTTCTGGTACACGCTGCGGTGCGCCTCGTCGATGATCACCAGATCGAAGTGGCCGATGCCGTAGCGGCGCTGCTCGCCGTCCATCTCGTCGATCAGGCCCATCATGGTCGGGTAGGTGGACAGGTAGACACGGCCTTGGCCGTTTTTCTCGGTGACCAGGTTGACCGGGCTGGAATCCGGCAGGTGAGCCTTGAAGGCGCCCACTGCCTGGTTGACCAGCGCCACGCGGTCGGCGAGGAACAGCACACGCTTGACCCAGTTGGCGCGCATCAGCAATTCGACGAGCGCGATGGCGGTGCGGGTCTTGCCGGTGCCGGTGGCCATGGTCAGCAGGCCGGCCCGGCGACCACCCGTCAAGGCCTCGGCCATGGCGCGGATGGCGCGGTGTTGATAGGGGCGCTCGACGATGTCTTTGTTGATTGGCAGGGTTTGTAGATTGGTCTGCAGCTGCCGGCGCTGCACGGCCAGCTCCAGTTCCTCGCGGGTGTAGAAACCCTGCACCTCACGCGGCGGTGCGCGGCGATCGTCCCACAGCCAGGTGTGGTTGCCATTGGTGTAGAAAATCAGCGGACGCTGGCCTTTCTCTGCTTCCAGGCAGTCGGCATAGAGCTTGGCCTGCTGCCGGCCGACGTCCGGATCTTTCAGGCTGCGCTTGGCTTCCACCACCGCCAGCGGCTTACCGTCGGAGCCCCAGAGCACGTAATCGGCGAAGCCTTCGCCCTGGGTATTGGGCATGCCCTTGAGCGGGACTTCGATGGAGAGGTTCTTGCCGGCTTCCCAGCCGGCTTCGCGCAGCAGCACGTCGATAAAGAAGCGGCGGGTATCGGCCTCGTCGTAGTCGTGGGTATCCGGTACGGCGATATTGGCGGCCTTGGCCTTGGCCAGTTCGGCACGGGCGGCGGCCAGGTCGGCATTGACCTGGGCCAGCAGCGCCTCGCGTTCGGCCAGCGTCGCGGCCTGCTCGGCAATGGCAGCCTCGCGTTTTTCCAGTGCTGCGTGCTGGTCGGTGAACTGCTAAACCGCAATGCCGACTCCTTGCGCAAGCAGCACTTGAAACAATTGGTGCAAGCGGGCCGTTTGCGCCTGGCCTTCCCCACCACGCCCACGCACCAGATGCAGGCCTATCGCACAACGGAAAGTGAGTAGTCATCTATGAGTAACTTCCAGTTTCTCGCTCTCGAGTTCAAAGCCCTCCTTGAGCCCGCGAAAGGTGCCGAGCAACTGGTCTATTCCGACCCGCGTGCCTGCTGCATGCGCACCCGCCATGCACTGGAACAGGCGGTGCACTGGCTGTACGAGCATGACCGCGACCTGCACATGCCCTACGACCGCAGCCTGAATGCGCTGCTCACCAACCGCGAATTCGAAGACCTGCCGCCGCCGCAGGTGCTGCAGAAGATGCGGCTGATCCAGAAGGCCGGTAACCAGGCCGTACATGGCAGCGGCACCATCAGCTTCAGCGATGCCATGAAGCTGCTGCGCGAGCTGTTCCATGTGCTGTTCTGGCTGGCGCGCACCTACACCCGCGCCAGTGATCCCAAGGCCATCGCCGCCAGTTTCGATGAGAAGCGAGTGCCGCAGCTGGTCAGCACCAGCGACGCCGCCACCTTCACCCGCGAGGAGCTGAGGAAGCAGGAAGCCAAGTTCCAGCAACAGATCAGCGAGACAGCTGCCGGTAATGTAATGACCGCGACAGACATCGAGAATGATCCGTTGCATCTCGTCGGCATCCAGCTTGCGGTAGGCGCGTGCAGACAAGGTGTCCCCAATGAGAGTCCTGTGGAATTCCTCGTCCAAAAGCGCCAAGTCGTCGATCAGGGGGGCATCCAGCTTCTCTGTCAGCCTTCGGCCTTGAGGATCGCGACGGCAGGCATTGTCTCCTCCGGTGTCTTGCAAATGCCCGGAGCTACCAGCCAAATGTCCGGAGCTACCGAACACATCTTCCGGTGTTGGCAATGCGGCACCGGGCAAACAATAGACCGCGCCTCGGCCGGGGTTGTGGCTTTCCAGAAATCCGGCGCGCACCAGCCCTTGTAACAAACGCGAGGCTTCCACCGACTGCATCCCGGTCATTTCCATGATCCGCGCATGGCTGACAGTGCGCTCGGAAGCGGCGGCCGCCAACGTTAGGCGTTCGTCATGGGATAGCTGATCGAAAGCCGGGCCGAATTGCAGCCGCAGGGCCTCCAGCACCTCCTCCGGCAGCAGATCGACCATACGCAGCTCGAGCCGCGTCTGATTGTAAGGCTCGTTACGCTCGAAAAGAGCGGGCGCACGCCAGTGCTGATCCTTCCAGCCGGAATAGATCTTCGGAATTCCCGAGCCGGCCTGCTCGCCGACCCCGACGAAACGGAACATCTTGTGCAGCGTGCGGTTGCGGCAATCGTGCTCGCCGCCACGGATGGCCACTTCCGGCGGTACGCGCATTAGGCCGGGGTTGCGGAAGCCGAACATATCCGGCCGCTTGACCACCAGCACCGAGGCCCGATCCGAATAATCCGCATGCACCAGCACATTGGCCAGCGCTTCACGCAGGGCTACATGCACGGGCGTTTCGTCCTGGCGTTCACCTTTCTCCAGCTTGAACGGCACCTTCAAATCGGCGGTGAGCTTGAGATAGACCTTGCGATAGAAGTCATAGAGGTTGCCCGACCATTTGCCGTCGAGGGTGACGCGGTCTACCCAGCGCAGCTCGGCGCGGGCTTCCGGGCGCTCCTGATAGTCGAGCATGTAGTTCGGCAGCTCCTCCTGGATGGTGCTCATCCAGCCGAACATCAGCAGCCCCGCTAGGGTCAGGCCTGCCGTATCGGTTTCGCGGTCGCGACGCCAGCCGCCGATCTGGCGCAGGAACTCTTGATCGTCCAGCGCATTCCAGGGATGCGCCGGCTCGCGGTTGGCGAACACCTGGCGGTAGGCGCGGAAGGTTTCCTGGCACAGGTCAGTAAAGTCGTAGCCCTGAAGGATACGGTCGTCTCGACTGTCCTCCACCTGCTCGGCGAGCATCCGCTTCACCTCTTCGTTGGGCACGGCCCGGTCGCCCTCGTTGAGTCGGCGGTAGGTATGACCGAAGGGGTTGGGCGTCAGGTGAACCGGGCGCTGTTTGCGATTGGCGCGAGGAATCTCCACGACCAGCAAGGTGCGCCCGTCCAGCTCGACCTCGCGCACCGTATCGTCACTTAGCAGCCTCTGCTGCTTTCCTGGTGTGTTTCATCGCTAGCGGATTGCGGCCCTGGGATACATCGCCGCGCATTCCCGCCGCCTTCTGGCGAGCCAGTGAGCCGCCGACTTCGGGATACCCACCGAGGCCGATCCATGACCATTTGCCATCGGGTTTCTTGTAGCGCAGTTGCCATGACTTGCGGCCATCCGGTTTGACGCGCAGATACAGGCTGTTGCCGTCGTGCTCGCGGTATTTCTTGTCCTCTGGCTCCAGGGTGGCAACCACTGTGTCTGCCAGCGGGCGACGCTTGATTTCGCTGCGCTTCATCCGTGTACCCCTCAGTTTCAATTTATTTGTCGGGTACAGCAGAGGATGCACGGCGGTGCGTGCTGTGTGTATCTATAGGGGGATGTGTAGAAACAAGAAAGCCCGCACGGGGCGGGCTTCTTGGGGTGTTTCCAGTCATGTGGGAACATGTGGAAACTTGCATTTGGTGGAGCCGGGGGGAGATGTGGCCTAACCCCTCTGAACCCCGCAAACCCCAGTGTTTTCAGCGCTATTCGCAGATCACTTGGATTTGGTAGATATCGTGCGGTTGGCCAGAAGTCTAAGCATCACTAGGGTTTTGTAAAGCGTTTTCCGGCGTATCCAATCCTCCTGGTTCGCGATGCGTGATGGCAGGTCGGGTGACCGACTAGGAGTTGAGTTCAAATCCCTAGAGAGGATTTGAACGCATGCCGCAAGGTTGCACAGAGATGCGTCTAATCGATCAGTTGGTGGGCGTGGTGCATTGACCAGGCAATGCAAATGCATTACCTTCGCTGTGTGCTTAACCGTTATCAATGGAGGCAGTCATGGCCGCCGCTCTCGAAGTCGAATCCACACTCACCGACCGCTATCAGACCACCGTGCCTGAAACCGTTCGGCGTGCGCTCAAGCTGGGCAAGCGCGACAAAATCCACTACTCGATCCGTCCCGATGGAGCTGTGGTGATGACGCGTGCCGATGAATCAAAGGATGAGGATCCCGTCCTTGGGCGGTTTTTGAGTTTTCTGGCGAACGATATCGCACGTCATCCCGAGCGCCTTCAAAGCATTGATGCTGGCCTGCTGAAGCGAGTCCAATCGCTTGTCGGGCACGTAGAGCTTGATCTGGATGCCCCGCTTTCGGCGGATGACGAATGACAAAGTCTTCAACCGCTCCATTGGTTGTGAATGGTTGGACGATTTTTGCTCATTCGCTGTTTCTTGATCAGGTCGAGGGCCTGACTAAGCAAGTCGAAGCTTTACGTAAGAAAGACCCTTCGGGCTACGTCCGAAAAAATGCCAGCAAACGTCTTGCTGCTATCACCAAGCTGGCATTCGAGGTCATCCCCCAGGATCCAGGGCGTGTTGAGTACCGGCAGGGCGGTACACTCGGTGACGAACACAAGCACTGGTTCCGAGCCAAATTCTTTCAGCAGTACCGTCTGTTGTTTCGCTATCACGCCGAGAGCAAGATCATCGTCTATGCGTGGGTGAACGATGAGGATACGAAGCGGGCGTACGACAGTGGCGATGATGCCTACAGAGTGTTTCGCAAGATGCTGCAGAGCGGTCATCCGCCAGATGATTGGGCTTCGCTTCTGGGAGAGGCTAGTGCTGAGTCTGGTCGATTGCACAAGGCTATTTAGCAGTCCAGAGATTCATGATCAGACGAAAACGCTGGATGGGTGACCGGCTCAATCCGACCTAGGCTGTGTGAAGATTCCCGCTGCACTTCACGCCTGCTCGAAAAGATCCATCGGACTGGTCGCCTCCACGATTCGATAGCCCATCGCCCTATACCCACGTTGGCGCTTGTCCCACATCCTTAGCAAGCTCGGATGTCCAGCGTCGATGAAGTCGATGATGCGTATGTGGGCCTTGCTGGCGTGCTCCCTGTGCAGCCGTCCAGCGTACTGCTGGAGTGTGCCTTTCCAGGAAATAGGCATTGCCAATGCCAGGGTATCCAGTGGTGGATGGTCAAAGCCTTCGCCCACCAATTTGCCAGTGGCCAGCAATACCCGAGGCGCCTCAGGTGCCAGCGCGTCGAGTTCGGTAATCAGCGTGGAGCGCTGTTTCTTCGACATCCGGCCATGTAGCACAAACAGGTTCTGAATGCGTCCAGCAAGGTTTGCCTCGATAGCGCTCAGATGATCGGTGCGCTCGGTAAGTACCAGCACCTTACGACCCTGGTTGAAGGCAGCCGCCACTTCGGCTGTGACAGCAGCGGTGCGTTCGGCATCGGTAGCAAGGTGCCGAAACACATCCTGGATACCGGCCTCATCGGACAAGCTGATCCTGTTTGGTCGCAACCGGGCCACTACCTCCAGATCATTCGGGGCGCCTTCCGGTCGGTTATACGGTCACTCGACAACCTATGCGAAAGCAAAGGAGACTTAGCGCTTTGCGGGATGCTGCTGAAAATGCCTTCCGGCAAAATGCAACTCGCAGCTGCGTGCTCCAGTGAGGATCGTTAATTGATCTCAGAATCAGAGTTAAAAAATGATAGTTTTCGCAGCGGTCGCTTTTGTGGGATGCGGCGTGGCCATAAATATGTTCGATGCCTTCACTACCTGGCTTCGGAGTAGAAAAAAGTCTCCGCGCAGCCGTCCTGGACGCCCCAGTTGCCCCAGCCGCCTGTTAGCGAAGCTCATGTTGCTTGGCTTGCGGCCTACGAAAATCGAGCCAAGTTGACAGAGGAGGCTCGCAAAAAGGCTGCCAGACCGCGAGGGTGGGTTTACACCTACACATTTACCGCCTGCCAACGTGACGATAGGCCCTATCCAGGCTGCCTTTGGTTTCTAGGGGGCGCAGTAACTCGATGACCGTCGGGGCGCTGATCTGCGAGATAGGCGTTGTCCCGAGTTTTGGGAAGACATGCAGATCGAGAGAGCGCCATATGTCCTCGGCATACGCCTGAGTTACGGCGTCCTTCTTGAGCTCAAACCAGGCTGTGGCCACGTTCTCGAACGTATGCTCAGTGATCGCTCGTCTGGTTTGCTCCAGAGTGTCTCGCTGCTCTTTTGGATCAATGCCGGCGGCAAGTAGCTCCCTCGCTTCAACTGTCTTTTTCCTTGCTTGCGTCAGAGGCAGCTCAGGATAAGTACCAAGCCCCATGTTGATGCGCTTTTTGGTTATGGGGTGGTAATAGTTGAAGTTCCAAAGCTTGGATCCATTGATTCTCACTCTCAATTGAAGGCCGTCGCCGTCAACTAGGACGTAATCCTTATCTTTGGGCTTGGCAGCTTTGATTTTGAGTTCAGAGAGGCGGGTGGCTTGAGCGCACATTGGTATTCCAAGAAAGCGTTCGGTATTCCAAAAATTAGCATCTGCTGCTTGGAATACCACTTGGAATACCAATCCTCGCGGATGTCGATGGATGCTCATGGACGCTGGTGGCGCTGAAAGCCGCGGATTTGCTGGGTTTCAGGCACAAAAAAAGACGTCCGTGGACGTCTCTAGATGTTGTAATGGTGGAGCCGGGGGGATTTGAACCCCCGTCCGCCAGTTCTCCGCTGTCGGTTCTACATGCGTAGCCATCTCTATTGAGTTAACTCATCGCGACCCGAGTGGCAGGGTGCTTTGAGCGAGCTGCATAAGTTTTAGCCGTTACACCTGCAGCGAGCTTGGCGGCGATCCTGTTCTATATGACTGTCCAGAATCTTCGGGTTTACAGGCATCCCCTATGGACAGCTAGCGGCACTTAGGCGGCTAGAGCGTAGTTGTCGTCGTTGGCAACTATAAGTTTGCAGCAGCTAATTAACGAGTTCTGCTACCAGCTCGGCATGCCCCTCGAGTTTTGTTACCGGCGTCGAATCCTAATCGGCCCCAAAACCACTGTGGTGACACAGTTGGCACGCCCAGTGTACGGCAAAGGTTCCCACGCGTCGACTCGCCGTTGGCTAAGGTTATGCTGGCCAACTGGCGATATCATGGCGATTCTGTTGTTGTCGCCGCAACCCTCTAAGAGTCGTCGCTATGTCGCGTCCGTCGAGTTATCCCTTGCGCCAGTGGATCTGGCGCGCCTTTGTGCAAAGCGCGCTGATCCCGCTGATTTTGGTGGAGTCGGTGTTGATTGCGGTGTACCTGCTGAGCAACAACGCCATTCGCGATTCGCAGTTGGACTATCTGCAGCAGAGCGCCGTGCAGGATCTGGCGGGGGCGGTGCAGCGCGAGGGGCAGGTCATCGACAGCCGCCTACAGGGCATCGAGGCGCAGCTGCAGATCTATCGGGCGGCGACTGCTCGGGCCCTGAGCGATGTGGCCTACCAGCCGGATGCGCTGGAGCGGGCGCGGCATGCGGTCAGCGCCGATGGGGTGTTCTACAGCCGTAGCGATGATGGGCGGGCGGCGTCTTTCTATGCCAACAGCACGCCGCTGGCGCAGCAGGATCACGCCAAGGCCCTGCGCCTGTCGCAGGTCGACCCCCTGATGCGCTGGATCAGCAGCGCTAACCCCTTGGTCTCGGCGCTCTATTTCAACAGTTGGGACAGCTACAACCGCATCTACCCCTTCTTCATGACCCCCGAGCAGTATCCCCATGACATGGTGATACCCGATTACAACTTCTATTACCTGGCCGACGCCCAGCACAACCCCGGGCGCAAGGTCGCCTGGACGGATGTGTACCTCGATCCGGCCGGACAGGGCTGGATGATGTCCGCGGTGGCGCCGATCTACCGGGAGAGCTTCCTCGAGGGGGTGGTCGGGGTGGATATCACAGTCGGGCAGATGCTGGCCGAGATCGGCAGTCTGCAGGTGCCTTGGCAGGGTTACGCCATGCTGGTCAGCCGCGACCACGGGGTCATCGCCTTGCCTGAGGCTGGCGAGCACGACTTCGGTCTGAACGAATTGACCCAGTACAGCTACGAGGAGGCGGTACGCCGCGAGGTGCTCAAGCCGGATGACTTCAACCTGAGCAAGCGCCGCGACCTGCAGCCACTGTTGCAGGCGATGGCGGCGAGTCCGGGCAGCGTGCAGGAGGTGCTGCTGGGCGGGCGCAAGCAACTGGTGGCCTGGAGCGAGATTCCGCAAACCGGTTGGCGCCTGCTGTTGGTGGTGGATGAGGCGAATATCTTTCGCGAGACCAACAACCTGGCCGAGCGCTATCGGCAGATTGGCTATCTGCTGATCGGCGGGCTGCTGTTCTTCTACCTGTTGTTTTTCGCCTGGATGTGGCGCCGCTCACGGCGTCTGAGCGCCGAGCTGGCACAACCGATGGCGGGGGTCATGGCGATGATGCGCCGTCTCGGCCAGGGCGATTACCAGCCCAGCGCGCCCACGACTCAGATCGATGAGCTGGTCAGTATGGCGACGGCGGTCCAGCAAACCGGTGCCCAGTTGCAGGCCAGCGAGAGCGAGCGGTTCCAGGCCCAGCGCAACTTGGAACTGGTGCTGGAAAGCACCACGGAAAGCCTCTGGGAGGTCGAGACCGAGAGCTCGATGATCAAGATCAGCGGGCGTGCGGTTAAGCGTTTCGGCCTCCGCGATGAGTGCCTGACGGTCAGCGAGTTTAACCAGCGGGTGCATCCCGATGATCTCGATCGGCTGCGGCGCCTGCGCAAATGCTTTGCCGTCAGCGGTGGAGAGCATTTCGATGCGGAGTACCGCTTCGCCGATGCGCAGGGCCAGTACGCCTGGCTGCTCAGCCGTGGCAAGGTGCTGGAGCGCGATGAACACGGGCAGGCACTGCGGGTGGCCGGCACCCATGTCGATATCACCGGCCTGAAGCTGGTGCAGGAAGATTTGCGCCGCGCCAGCCTGGAAGCGCAAGCGGCGAGCCAAGCCAAGAGCCGTTTTCTCTCCAGCATGAGCCATGAGCTGCGCACGCCGCTGAATGCCATCTATGGCTTCGCCCAATTGATCGAGCTGGAGGCGCAGGAGCAACCCGGTACAGAGCAGCAGGCCGATTATGCGCGGGAAATCGTCAATGCCAGCCGCCACCTCACCTCGTTGGTGGATGACATTCTCGACCTGTCCAGTATCGAGAGCCGGCGCCAGCAGCTGCAACTCAACGCGGTCGAGGTCGGTGCGCTGCTCGCCGGTTGTGCCGAGCTGGTGCAGCCGGAGGCGCAGCTACGCCGACAGCAGTTGCAGGTCATGGCGGCGGCCGAGCCAGCGTTGTATGTGTTGGCGGATATTCGCCGACTGCGCCAGGTGCTGCTCAATCTGCTGTCCAACGCGATCAAGTACAACAGCCCGCAAGGCCTGGTCAGCCTGGGCTATGAGGTGCGTTCGAACTGCGTGCGTTTGTGGGTCGATGACAGTGGTCCGGGGCTCAGCGAGCAGCAGCAGGCCCAGCTGTTCCAGCCGTTCCAGCGCTTGGGCTGGGAGAATTCGAATACCCCCGGTGCCGGCATCGGTCTGGTGTTGAGCCGCGAGCTGGCGGAGCTGATGGGCGGCGAGATTGGTTTTCGCAGTGCGCCCGGCATGGGCAGCCGCTTCTGGATCGACCTGCCGAGTGCCGCGCCACCCGAGACTGCGGCAACCGAGCCGCGGCCGGATAGCCAGCCCGAGCCGAAAACGCTGGCCGCGGTGCTCTGTGTCGAGGATCACCCGGCGTGTCTGAAGGTGCTGCAGGAAGGCTTGCGCGAGTTCGCCGAGGTGCGCGGCGCTGTCTCGGTGCAACGCGCCCTGGCGGAGCTGGAAAGTTTTACCCCGGCGTTGTTGCTGCTCGACCTCGACCTGCCGGATGGCGACGGCTTGGCGGTACTCGACATGCTGCGGCGCACCCCGCGTTTATGCGTTGTGCCGGTGCTGGTGGTCAGCGCAGCGGCCGATGAAGCGATCTTTGCCGAAGCCCGCAAACGAGGCGCCCAAGCCTGCCTGGCTAAGCCGGTCGACCTGCAGCAGGTACGCCGGCTGGCCTTGTCGTTGCTCGGTGAGGCGCTGTAGGGGCAGCGTCTGGCGGTTTACTCGCTGGCCTGCAGCAAGTCCAAGGCTTCGCCGAGCACCTTCACCGACTGGCTGTGGTCGCCGGCCTTGTGCAGCGCTTCGCCTTCGGCGCGCAGCTTCTGCACTTGCGCCAGTACCGTCGGATCGCTGGGCGGGTCGCTCTTCAGCAGGGCATCGATCTGCGCCATATCCTGCGGGCAGTGCATGGCCCAGAGCGGGGTGCAGAGCAGGCTGGCGGCGAGGAATAGGGCGAGGCGGCGCATGGCAGGTCTCCGAGTTTTGGCTGATGTTCCCAGTATAGGAAGTCATCCACCGCGACCATGGCCGCCGGTCATTTTCTCCCGATAAAAAGCCCCGCACGGCAGTGTGCGCTGCAGCTTCAGACGGCCTTGGCCGTGGTGACCCGATCGACCAGATAAACCAGGCCGTGATAGTCGATGCCACCATGCTGGCTCAGGCCGATTTCGCAGGTGCGGCTGGTGGAAATGCCTTCCGCGCAGCTCTGCACCGCGTCTTTCAAGGTGCGCAGCGAGTGGGCGTTGAGCTCCGGGGTGGTGAAGCCCTTGTCGCCGGCGAAGCCGCAGCAGTGGATGCCCTCGGGGATCACCACTTGGCTGGTGCAGCGGCGGACTATGTCGATCAGCCCCTGGGCTTCGCCCAGCTGTTGGGTGCTGCAGGTGACATGCACCGCCACCGGCTTGTCCTGCGGCTGGAACTCCAGGCGCTCCAGCAGGTGCAGGCGGATGAACTTCACCGGGTCGTAAAGGTTCAGCCGCTCATCCAGCCCGTCCTGCAGCAGGCGCAGGGCGCACGGGCTGGTGTCGCAGTAGATCGGATCGAGGCCACCCCGGCTGGCCTTGAGCAGGGCGCCGATCAGCTCCCGGCGCTTGCCCTCGGCTTGTGCCGCATAGCCCTTGGAGGCGAACGGCTGGCCGCAGCAGAGGTTGTCCTGATGGTCCGGGAACACCACCTGATAACCGGCCTTCTCCAGCAGCGCACGGGTCTTGTCGATCAGCGGGACCTGTTCCTCGTCGCTGAACGAGGGGCCCATGGCGCGGGACACGCAGGCGGCCAGATACACGACCCGTGGGCGTTGATCGGCTGCCGGCGGGGTGAAGCGGATCGGCTGCGCGGCCTGGGGCATGGCCGGTGTCCACTGCGGCAGGCGGTTGCCGGAGGCCTTGCGCAGGTTCGTCGAGGCTTTCTCGAGCAGCGGGGCACCGAGCACTTTGCGTAGGCCATTGGCGGCCAAGAGGCTGAAGCGCGCGCCTTTCAGGGCCGTGGCGAAGTGCTCGGCCAGCCAGTTGGCGCCGCCCTGATGGCTCGCCGTGCGGGCACGCAGCTTGCGCACCAGATCGCCGGTATTGATCCCGACCGGGCAGCGCTGGGCGCAGAGGCCGGTGGCGGCGCAGGTGTCGAGGCCCTGGTACTGATAGTCACGCTCCAGCGCCGAGGTATCGAGGCCGGCGCGTTTCTTAGCCTGAATTTCACGCCAGATCACGATGCGCTGGCGCGGGCTCAAGGTCAGCCCCTGGGATGGGCAGACCGGTTCGCAGAAGCCGCACTCGATGCACTTGTCGACGATTTCGTCGGCGGCCGGCAGCGGTTTCAGGTGCTTCAGATGGATCTCGGTATCCTCACTCAGAACCACGTCCGGGTTGAGGATGCCGCGCGGGTCGAGCAGGCGTTTCAGCTGCCACATCAACTGATAGGCGTCGTGGCCCCATTCGAGTTCGACGAAGGGCGCCATGTTGCGGCCGGTGCCGTGCTCGGCCTTCAGCGAGCCGCCGAACTCCACCGCCACCAACTGGGCGACGTCGTCCATAAAGGCCGAGTAGCGGGCAATTTGCTCGGGCGTTTCGAACGCCTGGGTGAAGACGAAGTGCAGGTTGCCCTCCAGCGCGTGGCCGAACAGGATCGCCTCGTCGTAGCGGTGCTTGTCGAACAGCGCGAGCAGGCGGTTGACGCCGGCGGCCAGGTGTTCGATCGGAAAGGTCACGTCTTCGATTATCACGCTGGTGCCGATCTGGCGTACCGCGCCGACGGCCGGGAAGGTGCCCTTGCGGATCGCCCAGAGCTGGTTGTAGACCACCGGGTCGGTGCTGAAGTCGACCCGTTGCTCGACCGGGAAGGGCGCTAGGGTCGCCATGATCAGCGCCAGTTGCTCCTGCAGCAGCGACTGCGAAGCCGCGCGCGATTCGATCAGCAGCGCGCAGGCATGGGCCGACAGCTCACGCACGAAGGCCGGCATCCCCGGTTTGTCTTGCACCGAGCGCAGGCTGCGGCGATCCAGCAGCTCCACCGCCGAGACCGGCTGGCTTTTCAGTGCGGTGACGGCGGTGCAGCAGGTCTCCACATCGGCGAAGACGATCAGCGCCGAGGCCTTGTGCGGGTGGTCGGGCACAGTGTCGTAGGTCACTGCGCTGATAAAACCGAGGGTGCCTTCGGAGCCGACCAGCAGGTGGGTGAGGATATCCAGCGGCTCGTCGTAGTCGACCAGTGCATTCAGCGACAGGCCGGTGGTGTTCTTCAGTCGGTATTTGTGGCGGATCTTTGCCGCCAGCTCGGGGTTGGCGCGGGTTGCGCGACCAAGCTCGGCGAGCTGTTCCAGCAGGTGCCCATGGCTGCTGCGAAAGGCGTCGACGCTGGCGGCGTCTTCGCTGTCCAGCACCGTGCCGTCGGCCAGCACCAGGCGCATGCCGGCCAGGGTGTTGTAAGTGTTCTGCGCCGTGCCGCAGCACATGCCACTGGCGTTGTTGGCGACTATGCCGCCGATCTTGCAGGCATTGATCGAGGCCGGGTCGGGGCCGATCTTGCGCCCGAACGGTGCCAGCCAGGCGTTGGCCTGGGCGCCGAGCACGCCGGGTTGCAGGCGAATCTGGCTCCCGCCGTGGCGGATATCGCGGCCATTCCAGTTATCGCCGAGGACGATCAACACCGAGTCGCTGATGGCCTGGCCCGATAGGCTGGTGCCGGCGGCGCGGAAGGTCACCGGCACCCGTTCGGCGTGGGCCAGCTTGAGCAGGGCGATGACTTCCGCTTCGGATTCGACGCGCAGCACCAGCTTGGGAATCAGCCGATAGAAGCTCGCATCGGTGCCGAAGGCCAGGGTCGACAGCGGGTCATCGAAGCGCCGTGCAGGCGGGATCAGGCGTTGCGCGTCACGCAGAAAGGCGGCCGGCAGGCTCATGCGTCCTCCAGGATCAGCACCACCAGGTCTTTCGGGCCGTGGGCGCCATAGGCCAGCACCTGCTCGATGTCGGCGGTCTTCGACGGGCCGGAAATCAGCAGGGCGTTGGTCGGCATGCCGGCGGCCCACTGCTGCTGGTGCAGCACCTCATAGAGGTTGTCATAGACCTCGCTGGCCTTGAGCAGGGCGAAATGCACCGGTGGCACCAGGCTCATCAGGCGTGGCTCTTCACGGCTTGGCCAGAGGATCAGGCTGCCGGTGGCGGCGATGGCGCCGAGCGTGCCGGTGAGGCTGGCCGGAGTCTCGTCGAACAGCTCGGCTTTCCACTCCTCGATGGGCCGGTCGTAGGCCTTTAAGGTGATGGTGCAGGCGCTCGTCTTCCAGTGCGCCTGGAGTTGCTGGCCGTGCTCGGTATTCGGGGCGATCAGCAGGCTGGGCAGGCCGCGTTCCACCAGCAGGCGCTGCAGGAGCGCCGGCCACGCGGCGCTACCGGTCAGGTGGATTTCCGTATGCACGGCCTCCATCAACTCGCGCAGGCGGGCGATGCGCTGCTCCGGCGGATAGCGCCAGGGCTGGGTGACCAGGCTTTCGTCGAAGTCATCGGCCAGCGGCGTGGTACCGCTCAGGCTGTTGCGCAGCTTGGCGAGGATGTTGGTTTTGGCGCTCATGTCATTCGTCCCCCAGGTGTTCACGGGCCAGTTCGTGCAGCGAGCGGGCGGCGGGTTTCGGGGCGCTGTGGTTTTGCGTCCAGGGGCCGATCCTGCTCGGTGTCAGGCCGCGCAGACGCGTGGCGAGGAACAGGAAGCCGCGATACAGCCGCGGCGAGCGGTTGAGGTGGCGCCAGGCATTCCACAGCCAGCGCTCCATGGGCGAATACTGGCTGCCTTGGCCACGCATGGCGGGGTGCGGGGCGTTCGGCGCCTTGGCGTTCTCTTCGCGCAAACGCCGCAGCAGGGCCGGGATCGGAATCTTCACCGGGCAGACTTCGCCGCAGGCGCCGCACAGCGACGAGGCGCTGGGGTGATCCGGAACCTTCGCCAGGCCGACCAGATGCGGGGTGATGATCTTGCCGATCGGTCCGGGGTAGACCTCGCCGTAGGCGTGGCCGCCGATGCGGGTATAGACCGGGCAATGGTTCATGCAGGCGCCGCAGCGGATGCAATTGAGCGTCTGACGCAGCTCGCCGTCGGCGAAGGCCTGGCTGCGGCCGTTATCCAGCAATAGCAGATGCACTTCCTGCGGGCCGTCGAGTTCGTGGGCCTGGCGTGGGCCGGAGATCAGGTTGACGTAGGTGGTGATCGGCTGGCCCAGCGCCGAGCGGGTCAGCAGCGAGAGCAGCGGCACCACGTCGCGCAGGTGCTCGACGACCTTTTCGATGCCGGTCACGGCGATATGCACCGGCGGCACCGTGGTCGACATGCGGCCGTTGCCCTCGTTCTCGACGAGCAGCAGGGAGCCGGTTTCGGCCACCGCGAAGTTGACGCCCGAGACGCCGATATCGGCCTCGAAGAACTTCCGTCGCAGCACGCGGCGACCGGTCTGAATAAGTTGGTCGACGTCCTTGGTGTACTCCACGCCGAGTTTGTCGTGGAACAAGGACGCGACCTGGCCGGCATTCTTGTGGATCGCCGGCATAATGATATGGGAAGGCTTCTCGTGGTCGAGCTGGACGATGAACTCGCCCATGTCCGACTCCAGGCATTCAATGCCCTGTTCGGCGAGGACATGGTTCATCTCCATCTCTTCGCTGACCATCGATTTGCCCTTGATCACTTGCCGCGCCTCGTGAGCACGGATGATCGAGAGGACGATGGCATTCGCCTCGTCCACGGTTTCCGCCCAGTGCACCTTCACACCGTTGCGGGCCAGGTTCTGTTCCAGTCGCTCGAGCAGGTCGGGCAACTTGGATAGCGCGCGGGCACGGATGCTGTTGCCCAGGGCACGCAGCCGTTCGCGTTCATCGGCATCGCCGAAGGCCGCCGCCCGCTTGCTCATCAGCGAATCCATGGCGCTGCGGAAGTTGCTCCGCAGTTGGTCGTCGCCCAGCGCCTGGTGGGCGCGGGTCTTGAAGTCTGCGTGCAGTTGCACGCTGGGGATCAGTGATTGACTGCTCATTCCCCACCTCCGGTGCGTTGCCAGAGGAAACTCGCTAAATGATGCCCGCGTAGCGCTTGCTGTTGTTTCTCCAATGCGCCGTTGATGTTCAGCAAACAGCCGCAGTCGGCGCTGATCACCTGGTGCGCGCCGGATTCCTGCAGTGCGCGGGTCTTGTCCGCGACCATGGCGCCGGAAATATCCGCCATACGCACCGAGAAGGTGCCGCCGAAACCGCAGCATTCGCTCTCGTGATCGTGCTCCACTCGCTCCACCTGGGCCAACTGCGCGAGCAGGGCGCGACCGTGCAGGTGGGTGTGCATCTCGCGGCGGGCCGAGCAGGAGGTGTGCAGCGCCACCTTGACCGGCTCGCCGCGGTCCTGCAGCTGTACCTTGCACACGTGCAACAGAAACTCGGCCAGCTCATAGGTGCGCTCGGCCAGGGCCTGCACCTGCTCGAGGGTGGCCGGCTCGTCCTTGAACAGCTCGGCGTAGTGCTCGCGCAGCATCCCGGCGCAGGAGCCGGACGGCACCACCAGCGGCCAATCGCCGGCGAACAAGGCCAGCTGCGCGCGCGCGACTTCCCGTGCCTGCTCGGTGTAACCCGAGGTGTAGGCCGGCTGCCCGCAGCAACTCTGCCCCTGCGGGTAGTGCACCCGGATGCCTTCGCGTTCCAGCAGGTGGATGGCAGCCATCCCCGCTTCGGGAAAAAACACATCCACCACACAGGTGCCGAACAGATAGACCTGCGCGGGCTTGCGCGCGGGGTATTGGCGCGGTTTTGGCAGTGGCGGGGCGACGCGGGTCGCATTGGGCACGGCGTTATGGAATAACTCGCTCATCAGGCGTTTCTCCGGGTTGGCCCGGTTATCCGCCCAGCTTAGCGGCCGAAGCTTTCAGCAGCCTTGCCGGGCGGGTGGTGAATAGCTGGCAGCGGGCAAGCCCGACACCAAGTTCTTACGCGGTCATGGCAATCAATGGACCAGCATGCCGGTGAGCACATAGGCCTGCGCCAGGGTGATCAGGCCGACGAGGGTGGCGAACATCAGGCTGTGCTTCAGGGTGAAGCGAAACAGGTCCGACTCCTTGCCGACCAGGCCGGTGGCGGCGCAGGCCACGGCGATCGACTGCGGCGAGATCATCTTGCCGGTCACGCCGCCGCTGGTGTTGGCCGCCACCAGCAGGGTGTCGTTGACCCCGAGCTGGTGCGCCGTGGTCGCTTGCAGCGAGCCGAACAGTGCGTTCGATGAGGTGTCCGAGCCGGTCAGGAATACCCCCAGCCAGCCGAGGAACGGCGAGAAGAACGGGAAGGCCGCACCGGTGCCGGCGAGAACCAGCGCCAGGGTGGTCGACATACCGGAGAAGTTGGTGACGAAGGCGAAAGCCAGCACCATGCCAATCGACAGAATCGGCCAGCGCAGCTCGACCAGGGTTTCCTTGAAGGTGGTCAGACCAATTTTTGCGTGGATGCCCAGAACCAGCATCGAGATCAGTGCCGAGAAGAAGATCGCCGTACCGGTGGCCGATACCGGGTCCAGTTTGAACACGGCGGCCATCGCGGTCGGGCTGGCGACAATCGGCGCGACCTTCAGCACCAGTTGATCCAGGTGCGGAATGGCGAAGTAGAACACCCAGCTTTCCAGCGCGCCGCCCGTGGCGAACAGGGCCTTGAACGGTTTCAGGGTCCAGATCGTCACCAGCACGGTGAGAATCAGGAAGGGTGACCAGGCTTTGAGGATTTCGCCCAGGCTGTAAGGCGAGGGCGTGCTGCTGCGCGGCCCGCCGAAACCGCCGACTAGCGCGGCACCGCCGGCCGTGACGCCGAGCACTTGCGCCGCGGCGGCGCGCTGCGGTTGCCAGACCTTGAGGAACAGCGTCAACGACACCAGGCTGACCAGCGCCGAGGTGATGTCCGGCAGTTCCGGGCCGATGTAGTTGGAGGTGAAGTACTGGGTGACGGCAAAGCTGGCGCCGGCCACCAGGGCGGCAGGCCAGGTTTCCTTGATGCCTCTGAAACCATCCATCATAAACACCAGCCAGAATGGCACTATGATCGACAGCAGCGGCAACTGGCGGCCGGCCATGGCGCCGATCTTGAACGCGTCGATGCCGGTGACTTGGCCGGCGACTATGATCGGAATGCCCAGCGCGCCGAAGGCCACCGGTGCGGTGTTGGCGATCAGGCACAGACCGGCGGCGTACAGCGGGTTGAAACCGAGGCCGACCAGCAGAGCCGCGGTGATCGCCACCGGCGCACCAAAGCCGGCGGCGCCTTCGAGGAAGGCACCGAAGGAGAAGCCGATCAGCAAGACCTGTAGGCGCTGGTCGTCGGTGATCGACAGTACCGAGCTGCGGATCACCTCGAACTGCCCGCTTTTCACCGTCAGCTTGTAGAGAAATACCGCCGCGACAATGATCCAGGCGATCGGCCAGAGACCATAGGCGAAGCCATAGCCGGCGGCGGCAAACGCCATGTCGGCAGGCATCTGGAAGGCGAAGATGGCGACCAGTATCGACAGCGCCAGGGTGACGGTGCCGGCGACATGGCCCTTGAGGCGGAATACCGCTAAGGCGAGGAAGAAAAAGACGATGGGGATAACGGCCGCCAGTGCGGACAGGCCAAGGCTGCCGAGTGGGGTGTATAGCTGTTGCCAGGTTTGCATCGTGGGTTGGCTCCCTGATTTTTGTTGGGTGTGCCTTATGTCGGGTCATTTGGGCCGGGGCGCTTGTGGCGTCCAGCCAGGCAAAATAGTGACCGCGACTCGGATGTCGACTTAATTGGTAATACCAATTTACAATTTCGACGGCTCAGGGTAAAAGCCTTGCAGCGAGTCTGTCAATTTGTCGGCCTGCGACTTTGGTCGAGGCTGGTTGCGCTTGGTTGTTCTTGTCGCGCCGTCGGCGGCTGGTTAGGCTGCGGCGAACAGGTGGCAATGCACGGATTTAGACAGCTCGGTCGATGATCGGGCAGGGTGGAGAGGGTTATGGGCTTCGGTCAGGTACAGCAGCGCCGTTTGTCGGACGATATCGTTGCGCAGCTCGAGGGGATGATTCTCGAAGGCACGCTCAAGGCCGGCGAGCGCCTGCCCGCGGAGCGCGCGCTGGCGGAACAGTTCGGCGTGTCGCGACCCTCATTGCGTGAGGCGATCCAGAAGCTGGCGGCCAAGGGTTTGCTGGTCAGTCGCCAGGGCGGCGGCAACTATGTCGCGGAGTCCTTGGGCTCGACTTTCAGCGATCCGCTGCTGCATTTGCTGGAGAGCAACCCCGAGGCGCAGCGTGATTTGCTGGAGTTTCGCCACACGCTGGAAGGTTCCTGTGCCTATTACGCCGCGCAACGGGCGACCGAGCTGGATCATCGGCGGCTGCGCGAAGCCTTCGAGGCGCTGCAGGACTGTTATGCGCGTGAGGGCAAGGTCAGTCGCGCCGAAGAGGGCGCCGCCGATGCGCGCTTTCACCTGGCGATCGCCGAGGCCAGCCACAACGCGGTGCTGCTGCACACCATTCGCGGCCTGTTCGACCTGTTGAAGCGCAACGTGGTGACCAATATCGGCGGCATGTACGCCCTGCGCACCGAGACCCGCAAGATGCTGATGCAACAGCATGGCGAGTTGTATCGGGCGATCATCGAGGGGCGTGCCGAGGCGGCGCGGGAAGTGTCCAATCGGCACATCCATTACGTGCAGGAGGTGCTGGCGGAGGGCTTGCAGGAGGCGCAACGGGTGGCGCGAGCGGAGCGGCGGCAGGGCTTTTAGAAGGGAGCTGCTGCACTATCGGAAGCGCACGACCGATAGTGCGCCCTGCACCGTTAATCCCTGCGCAGGCGGGGCTCCAGAAATCCGCTTACTCGTCCTTGCCCTTGTTGCGCACTGCGCGCTGCAGCTCGCGATCGGAGTCGCGCTCGCGTTCGGTATGGCGCTTGTCGTATTCCTTCTTGCCTTTGCCTAGGCCGATTTCGCACTTGATCAAGTGCTGCTTCCAGTACATCGACAAGGCCACGCAGGCGTAACCCTTCTGCTGCACTGAGGTGGTCAGCTTTTCCAGCTCGCGCTTGTTGAGCAGCAGTTTGCGCGTGCGCACGGGGTCGGCGATGACATGGGTGCTGGCGGCGGTCAGTGGCGCAATGTGGCAACCGATCAGCCAGGCTTCGTCATTCTTGAGCAGCACATAGCTGTCGACCAGCTGCGCCTTGCCGGCCCGCAGGCTTTTCACTTCCCAGCCGGCCAGGACCATACCCGCCTCGAACTTGTGTTCGATGAAGTAGTCGTGCCGGGCTTTCTTGTTTTGGGCAATGGTGCCCTGAGGGTGTTTCTTTTGCTTAGCCATAGGCGCGGCATTATAGGGAGTCGCCGGCCGGCTGGCGACAGTTTAGGCGTCTGTCGAGCTTTGATCTTGGGCCTCGGGCGTGACGGGCTTTTTGTTGTTCTGGGTCGCCTGTTTGCGGTTGCCGCGGTTTGTCCTGCGCCTCAAAAAACTGACGAGTCCCACAGGCGCGCTCGTCTCGGCCAAGGCCTAGCGGCGTAAAGGCTTGAGGGGCTTGGATGAATCTCGGAGAATGCGCGCTCTTTTGCAGGCACCACGGGTATCTACATGGCGGGCGACAAGGTTTCGATCCACGGTTCCTGGGCTAGTCGCTGGGTCTTCATCCTGGCGGCCACGGGCTCGGCGGTGGGCTTGGGGAGTATCTGGAAGTTCCCCTATATGACCGGCGTCTACGGCGGCGGAGCCTTTGTCCTGGTGTTTCTGCTGTGCATCGCGCTGCTCGGTCTGCCGGTGATGCTGGCGGAAACCTTGATCGGTCGACGGGCCCGGCAAAGCCCGGCGAACGCCCTGCGCGATCTGGCGGTCGAGGCCGGGCACTCGGCTAAGTGGTCGTGGGCGGCGTTTGCCGGAATGATCACGGCGCTGTTGATCCTGTCGTTCTACAGCGTGGTGGGTGGCTGGTCGCTGGATTACATCATCGACATGGGCCGCGGCGATTTCCAGGGCGTGGCGCCCGAACAGGCTGGGGCGTATTTCGCCCGGATGATTAGCGATCCCTGGCGGCTGACGCTATGGCACAGCATTTTTATGCTGCTGTCGGCCTATGTGATCGCGCGTGGAGTGGTCGCAGGCCTGGAGCACAGCCTGCGGATCATGATGCCGCTGTTATTCCTGCTGCTGCTGATCTTGCTGGGTTACAGCCTGACCACCGGGCATTTCATGGAGGGCGTGCACTTCATGTTCAACTTTGACACCTCGCGCCTGCTCGATGGCCTGTTACCCGCCATGGGCCATGCGTTCTTCTCGCTCAGTGTCGGGGTCGGTTCGATTCTGATCTACGGCGCTTATATGCCGAAGAATTCCTCGATCTCCGGCACCATAGTCGGCGTGGCGTTGCTGGATACCTTCGTTTCGCTGCTGGCCGGTGTGGCGCTGTTCCCGATTGTGTTCGCCGCTGGCTTGAATCCGGGGGAGGGGCCGGGGCTGATGTTCGTCACCCTGCCGCTGGCCTTCGGTAACGTGGTCTTCGGTCAGTTGATGGGCGTGGTGTTCTTCGTGCTGGTGGCGGTGGCGGCCTGGAGTTCGGCCATTTCTCTGCTGGAGCCGATGGTGGCTTACCTGGTCGAGCGCACTCGAGTGAGCCGGGTCTGGGTCACTACTGGGCTGGCGTTTATCTGTTGGTTCGTCGGTCTGGGCACGGTGTTCTCCTTCAATATCTGGAAGGAGGCCAAGTTCTTCGTCAGTGATGCCGGCGGCTTCCAGCTCTATCAGTGGGGCGCGGCAGGCGGTTTGGACTTCTTCGGGGTGATCGACTTCTTTACCTCGCGCATCATGTTGCCGCTCGGTGGGCTGACCTTCGTGATCTTCGCCGGTTGGGTGATGGGCCGTGAGGCGGTGCGTGATGAGCTGGCCATGCGCAGTCCGAAACTGTTCGCCCTGACCTTCTTGCTCATGCGTTATGTCGCGCCGCTGGGTATTCTCATCGTGTTTGCCGCGCAGTTATGGAAGTGAGATCCGCATGACCACGCATATTCAACGCTCGGCCCTGCTGCCCTATCCGGCGCAGGCACTCTACGATCTGGTCAATGATGTGGCGCGCTATCCGGAGTTTCTGCCCTGGTGTTCGGCGACCGAGGTGCTGGAGGTTAGCGACAGCCATATGCGCGCCAGCCTGTCAGTGAGCAAGGCACACCTGCACCAGCGCTTTATGACCCACAATCAGCTGATTCCCGGGCAGCGCATCGAAATGCAGCTGGAGGAGGGGCCCTTCACCCATCTGCATGGCATCTGGGAGTTCAGGGCCCTGACGGACAAGGCCTGCAAGATCAGTCTGGATCTGTCCTTCGACTACGCCGGGCCGCTGGTTCGGGCGACCCTCGGGCCCTTGTTCAACCAGGCGGCCAATACCTTGGTCGATGCCTTCTGCCAAAGAGCCAAGCATCTGCATGGATAAGCCAAGCATCAGGGTGGAAGTGGTCTATGCCCTGGCGGACAAGCAGCAGCTGTTGTGCCTGAACCTGCCCTACGGCACCACGTTGCGGCAGGCCGCCGAGCAGTCCGGGATGGCGATGCATTTCCCGGAGCTGGATCTGGCGAACTGCCCGCTGGGTATCTTCGGCAAGGCCGTCGCCAAGCCGGACGAGCGCGTGCTGGAAGAGGGTGAGCGGGTGGAGATCTATCGGCCGCTGATTGCGGACCCGAAAGAGGTGCGCAAGCAGCGTGCGGCGAAGGCGGCGCAGGCCAAGGCGGGCCAAGAGGGCGCTTGAGGTCGTTTTGCGTGCAGAAAAAAGCCCGGAATCTCCGGGCTTTTTCGTCTCGGCGCAGCGGTTACTGCGGCGAGGTTTCCAGTGGTGCGGGAGTCGGGATCGGGACGGTCTCGACGTTGTCCACTTCGCGCTGGATCTTTTCCAGCAGTGAGCCAGGCTTGGGCGGCTCTTCAGGTTTGGCTTGTTCGCTGGGCTTGGGCGCGGCAACTGCGGAGCTGCCGCTATCCTGGCCGAGGATCGCTTCGTCGCGGCTGACGCCGGGCATGAAGTCGCCCGCCAAGCCAACCAGTTGATCCTTGCCATCGAACAGGATGCTGACGCGTTCCTGCAGGCGCTGCGTGCCGCCCGGCTGGATGCTGTACAGATAGTCCCAGCGGTCGGCGTGGAAGGTATCGGTAATCAGTGGGTTACCCATGATAAAACGCACTTGGCGACGGGTCATTCCTGGGCGTAACTGGTCTATCATGTCCTGCGTCACGACATTGCCCTGTTGAATGTCGATTTTATAAACCCCGGGGAATGAACAGCCGGCGAGTGCGAACAGTCCCACAAGGGTGAGGCTGGTCAGCAAGAGCTTGGTGTTTTGCATCGGTGGGTGACTTCCACTATCTTGGCTGGGCAACTTGACGTCCGATCATACCTGCATTGAAGGGAGCTGCGAAGCAGCAACCGCGAGAAAGCTGACCATGGTTGAAAATAGCGAACTACGAAAAGCTGGCCTTAAAGTGACCCTGCCGCGGGTCAAAATTCTGCAGATGCTCGACCATGCAGAGCAGCGTCACATGAGTGCGGAAGATGTGTACAAGGCGCTGATGGAGGCTGGCGAAGATGTGGGCTTGGCCACGGTGTACCGTGTACTGACCCAATTTGAGGCCGCCGGTCTGGTGGTGCGACACAACTTCGATGGCGGCCATGCGGTGTTCGAGTTGGCCGATGGTGGTCACCACGATCACATGGTCTGTGTCGATTCCGGTGAGGTGATCGAGTTCTTCGATACCGAGATCGAGAAACGCCAAAAAGAGATAGTGCGTGAGCATGGTTTCGAGTTGGTGGATCACAATCTGGTGCTCTACGTGCGTAAGAAGAAGTAAGGCTTGCCTGCGCGAGTAATCGCTAGGCTGGTAAAAAAGGCGACCCGAGGGTCGCCTTTTTGCTTTGGGCTTTAAGCCAGAATCAGCAGCCTGAGTCAGGCATTGGCGGCGGTGCTAACCATCTGCCGGGCGTGCGCGAGGGATTCCTCGGTCAAATCGACGCCGCCGAGCATGCGGGCGATTTCTTCAACCCGGGCTGGGCCATCCAGATTCGCTACTGCGGTGCGGGTGGCGTCGCTGCCGCGCGCTTTGTGCACGAACAGATGCTGGTGCCCTTGCGCCGCGACCTGCGGCAGGTGGGTCACGGTCAGCACCTGGCCGCGTGAACCGAGGCGACGCAGCAGTTGGCCTACCACTTCGGCAGTAGGGCCGCCGATACCGACGTCGACTTCATCGAAGACCAGTGTGGGGACTCGCGAGGTCTGCGCAGTGATCACCTGGATGGCCAGGCTGATGCGTGACAGTTCGCCGCCGGAAGCGACTTTCGCCAGGGCTTTGAGCGGCTGGCCGGGGTTGGCGCTGACCAGGAACTCCACGTGCTCCAGGCCTTGCGGGTGCGGATCGGCGGCGTTGGTGCCGTACAGTTGGATGTTGAAGCGCCCGCCAGGCATGCCCAGGCGCTGCATCTCGAGTTCGACTGAGCTGGCCAGTTGCCCCGCCGCGCTCTGCCGGAGCGTGCTGAGTTCGTGGGCCTTTTCTTGGTAATGGCGGGCGTAGGCGCAAAGTTCTTCGCTCAGCCGCTCGGTGGCCTGGTCGTCGGCGTTGAGGCTTTCCAGCTCTTCAAACAGCTGTTGTTGCAGGGTGGCCAGTTCGCTCGGTTGGATCCGGTGCTTGCGTGCCAGGGTGTAGATGGTATCGAGGCGCTCTTCGAGCAGTTGCTGGCGCGCGGGGTCGGCGTCGAAGTGATCGAGAAAGCGGTTCAGTTCGCCGACTGCTTCTTCCACCTGGATCTGTGCACTGGCCAGCAGGTTGACGGCTTCGCCAAGGGCGCCCTGCGAGCTGTTGAGCGAGCTGAGCCGCTGCAGGCTGCTGGTTAGCGCGGACAAGACGTTGCCGGCGTCGTTTTCACTGCATTGTTCCAGCACCAGGCGACAGGCGCTCAGCAGGCTTTCGGCATTGGCCAGGGCCTTGTGCTCCTGTTCCAGCTGCATCAGTTCGGTGTCGCCGAGTGCCAGATTATCGAGCTCCTCAAGCTGATAGCTGAGCAATTGATGGCGCGCGCGCTGTTCATCGCCGGCGCTGGACAGGCGTTCCAGTTCTTGGCGGGTTTGCCGCCAGCGCTGTGCGGCGAGTTGCACCTGGCGCGCCAGTTCCTGGCTGCCGGCGTACTCATCGAGCAGGCGGCGGTGGGTCTCGGGCTTGAGCAGCGACTGGTGTTCGTGCTGGTTGTGGATGTCGATCAGCAGTTCGCCGAGGGCTTTCAGGTCGCCTTGCGGGCAGGGTGAGCCGTTGATGTAGCCGCGCGAGCGACCTTCGGCGGTGATCACCCGGCGGAGGATGCACGGCCCGTCCTGATCCTGGGTCTGGCCCAGGTCGCGCTCGGCCAGCCAGGCCCGTGCTTCCGGAATATCGCTGAGATCGAAGCTGGCGAGGATATCCGCCTTGTCGGCGCCGGGCCGCACCACGCCGCTGTCGGCGCGATCACCGAGGCACAGGCCGAGGGCGTCGAGCATGATCGACTTGCCGGCGCCGGTTTCGCCGGTAATTACGCTCATTCCGCCATTCAACTCGAGGTCGAGATGTTCGACTATGGCGTAGTTGTGCACGGATAGGTGTACCAGCATGGCGGAGGCTCCCAGGCGTAAAGTCTGGTTATTTATACAGTGTTTGTTTTGTGCCTGACAATCCTTGGCGGCTCTTGAATCGGCAGAATGCGACCCCATATAAGCGGCAGAAACGTGAGTTAAGGCTCGCGGTCGTTTTTGAGAGGAGAGACGCATGGCTGACGAACAGACCCTGAATTCCCAGAACCCCGACGCGGAAACTGCTGCCGAGGCTGTATCGAGCGAAGATCTGGCTGCCCGCGTGCAAGCGCTGGAAGAGCAGCTGGCGGCCGCTCAAGATCAGGCTCTGCGGGTTGCGGCTGACTTGCAGAACGTGCGCCGCCGCGCCGATCAGGATGTGGAGAAAGCCCACAAGTTCGCCCTGGAAAGATTTGCCAATGACCTGTTGCCGGTCGTCGACAGCCTCGAGCGCGGTCTGGAGCTGTCCAATCCGGATGACGAGGCGATCAAGCCGGTGCGTGAAGGCATGGAGCTGACGCTCAAGCTGTTCCAGGACACGCTGAAGCGCTATCAGCTGGAAGTCATCGACCCGCATGGCGCACCGTTCAATGCCGAACACCATCAGGCCATGGCCATGCAGGAAAGCGCCCATCTGGAGCCCAATAGCGTGCTCAAGGTGTTCCAGAAGGGTTATCTGCTCCACGGTCGCTTGTTGCGTCCGGCCATGGTCGTGGTCAGCAAGCCCCCGGTCGAGGCGCCGCCTTCGATTGATGAGCAGGCTTGAAATTCGGCGTCAGGCCCCAATCTATTAAGGCAAGCGATTCAGAGCTGCCGCGACCGGTAAAGCCAGGGCGCGGCGCAATCAAGGTTTAAGGCAAAATTTCGGGAGAATGAAGATGGGCAGAATTATCGGTATCGACCTGGGAACCACCAACTCCTGCGTCTCGATTCTGGAAAACGGTACCGTCAAGGTCATCGAGAACGCCGAGGGTGCGCGCACCACGCCGTCGATCATCGCTTACACCAACGATGGCGAAATCCTCGTCGGCCAGTCGGCCAAGCGTCAGGCGGTGACCAACCCGCACAACACCCTGTACGCGGTGAAGCGTCTGATCGGTCGTCGTTTCGAAGAGAACGTCGTCCAGAAAGACATCCAGATGGTTCCGTACAAAATCGTCAAGGCCGATAACGGCGACGCCTGGGTGGAAGTGAAGGACCAGAAAATGGCTCCGCCGCAGATTTCCGCGGAAGTGCTGAAGAAGATGAAGAAGACCGCCGAAGACTACCTCGGCGAGCCCGTCACCGAGGCGGTGATCACCGTGCCGGCGTACTTCAACGACAGCCAGCGCCAGGCCACTAAAGACGCCGGCCGCATCGCCGGTCTGGACGTCAAGCGCATCATCAACGAGCCGACCGCCGCTGCGCTGGCCTACGGCATGGACAAGGCCAAGGGCGACCACACCGTGATCGTTTATGACCTGGGCGGCGGCACCTTCGACATCTCGGTAATCGAGATTGCCGAAGTCGATGGTGAGCACCAGTTCGAAGTGTTGGCGACCAACGGTGACACCTTCCTCGGTGGTGAAGATTTCGACATTCGTCTGATCGACTACCTGGTCGATGAATTCAAGAAAGAAAGCGGCATGAACCTCAAGGGTGACCCGCTGGCCATGCAGCGTCTGAAAGAGGCCGCCGAGAAGGCCAAGATCGAGCTGTCCTCCAGCCAGCAGACCGACGTTAACCTGCCGTACATCACCGCCGATGCAACCGGTCCGAAGCACCTGAACGTGAAGATCTCCCGCGCCAAGCTGGAATCGCTGGTGGAAGACCTGGTGCAGCGCACCATCGAGCCATGCCGTATCGCGCTGAAAGATGCCGGTATCGACGTCGGCGCTATCCATGACGTGATCCTGGTCGGTGGTCAGACCCGTATGCCGTTGGTGCAGAAGCTGGTGACCGATTTCTTCGGTAAAGAAGCACGTAAAGACGTCAACCCGGACGAAGCCGTGGCCATGGGCGCGGCGATTCAGGGTGCGGTGTTGGCTGGCGACGTGAAAGACGTGCTGCTGCTCGACGTTAGCCCGCTGACCCTGGGTATCGAAACCATGGGTGGCGTGATGACCGCGCTGATCGAGAAAAACACCACCATCCCGACCAAGAAGTCGCAGGTGTTCTCGACCGCCGACGACAACCAGGGCGCCGTGACCATCCATGTGCTGCAGGGCGAGCGTAAGCAAGCCGCGCAGAACAAGTCGCTGGGCAAGTTCGACCTGGCCGAGATTCCGCCGGCGCCGCGTGGCGTGCCGCAGATCGAAGTGACCTTCGATATCGATGCCAACGGCATCCTGCATGTGGGCGCGAAGGACAAGGCCACCGGCAAGCAGCAGTCCATTGTGATCAAGGCCAACTCGGGTCTGTCCGAGGAAGAGATCCAGCAGATGGTGCGTGACGCCGAGGCGAATGCCGAGGAAGACCGCAAGTTCGAAGAGTTGGCGATGGCGCGTAACCAGGGCGATGCGCTGGTGCATGCCACTCGCAAAATGCTTACCGAGGCGGGCGACAAAGCCACGGCGGACGAGAAGGCGGCCATCGAAAAGGCCTTGGGCGAACTCGAAGTGGCGGTGAAGGGCGACGACAAGGCGGCTATCGAAGCCAAGATCAACGCCCTGTCCGAAGCGACCACGCCGCTGGCGCAGAAGATGTATGCCGAGCAGCCGCAGGCTGGCGAAGCGGCGCATGCTCATGACGAAGCGAAAGGCGGTGCTGACGATGTGGTCGATGCCGAGTTCGAAGAGGTCAAGGAAAACAAGTAAGCGTCCGCTTGCTTGCGCTCCAACCTGCCTGGCTAAAGCGCAGGCAGGTGTTGTCCGTCGCGCGGGAGCTTGCTCCCGCGTTGGCGTGTCTGGAGAAGGCGATTTAAGAGTGCTGAACAATTATGTCTAAACGTGACTTTTACGAAGTGCTGGGTGTCGAGCGCGGCGCTAGCGAGGCGGAGCTGAAGAAGGCTTATCGCCGGTTGGCGATGAAGCACCACCCGGATCGCAATCCTGGCGATAAAGCCTCGGAAGAGAAGTTCAAGGAGGCCAACGAGGCCTACGAAGTGCTGTCCGACGCGAACAAGCGTGCGGCCTTCGACCAGTACGGGCATGCCGGGGTCGATCCGAGCATGGGCGGCGGCGCGGGCGGTGCAGGCTTTGGCGGGGCGAACTTCTCCGACATCTTCGGTGATGTGTTCAGTGACTTCTTCGGGGGTGCTCGCGGCGGTTCGCGCGGCGGTGCGCAGCGCGGCAGTGATCTGCGCTACACCCTGGAGCTGAATCTGGAAGAGGCGGTGCGGGGCACCACCGTAACCATTCGCGTGCCGACCCTGGTCAATTGCAAAATCTGCGAGGGTTCCGGGGCGAAGAAAGGCACCAGCCCGGTGACCTGTACCACCTGTGGCGGCATCGGTCAGGTGCGCATGCAGCAGGGCTTCTTCTCGGTGCAGCAAGCTTGTCCGCGTTGCCATGGCAGCGGCAAGATGATTGCCGACCCCTGTGGCGCCTGTCACGGTCATGGTCGGGTGGAAGAGCACAAGACCTTGTCGGTCAAGGTGCCGCCAGGCGTCGACACCGGCGACCGCATTCGTCTCTCCGGTGAGGGCGAGGCGGGCGCCATGGGTGGCCCGGCGGGCGACCTGTATGTCGTGGTGAATGTGCGCGAGCATGCGATCTTCCAGCGTGACGGCAAGCACCTGTACTGCGAGGTGCCGATCAGCTTCGCCGATGCGGCGCTGGGTGGTGAGTTGGAAGTGCCGACCCTGGATGGCCGGGTCAAGCTGAAGATTCCGGAAGGCACGCAAACTGGCAAGTTGTTCCGTCTGCGCGGTAAGGGCGTTGCCCCGGTGCGTGGTGGCGGGGCTGGCGACCTGATGTGCCGGGTTGCGGTGGAGACACCAGTGCATCTGGATAAGCGCCAGCGTGAACTGCTCGAAGAGTTCCGCAAGTCGCTGCTGGGCGATACCAGCCACTCGCCCAAGGCCAGTGGCTGGTTCGAGGGCGTGAAGCGCTTCTTCGGGGATGTATAACTAACCAGTTGCAGGCGTCAGGCGGCGGGCGCTGCCTGCACCTTGCAGCTTTGGGCTGGTAGCTGGGAGCTGGATTTATGCGACGTATAGCCGTAGTGGGCGCCGCTGGGCGCATGGGCAAGACCCTGATCGAAGCGATACAGCAGGCCGGTGCCCGCTTGACGGCGGCGGTCGATCGCCCGGACAGCAGCCTGATCGGGGCGGATGCTGGTGAGCTGGCGGCGCTTGGCAAGCTGGAGGTGCCGTTGTCGGGGGATCTGGCCTCGGTGCTGGACCGCTTCGATGTGCTGATCGATTTCACCCACCCGTCCGTGACCTTGCAGAACCTGGCGCTGTGTCGGCAGGCGGGCAAGGCCATGATCATCGGTACCACGGGCTTCAGTGCCGAAGAGAAGCTGGTGCTGGCGCAGGCGGGCAAGGAGATTCCGATCGTCTTCGCCGCCAACTTCAGCGTTGGCGTCAACCTCTGCCTGAAGCTGCTGGATACCGCCGCTCGCGTACTGGGCGATGAGGTCGATATCGAAATCATCGAAGCGCATCACCGGCACAAGGTCGATGCGCCGTCCGGCACGGCGCTGCGCATGGGCGAGGTGGTGGCCAGTGCGTTGGGGCGTGATCTGCAGAGGGTCGCGGTCTATGGTCGTGAGGGTCAGACCGGTGCGCGTGAGCGGCAGACCATCGGCTTCGCCACCGTGCGTGCGGGGGATGTGGTCGGCGACCACACCGTGCTGTTCGCGGCGGAGGGTGAGCGCGTGGAAATCACCCATAAGGCCTCCAGTCGCATGACCTTCGCCAGGGGGGCGGTGCGTGCGGCGTTGTGGTTGGAAGGGCGGCAGCCGGGGCTGTATGACATGCAGGATGTGCTGGATCTGCGCTGAGGCAACAAAAGGGTCGCAATCGCGGGTAGACCAAAAAGGCCTTTTTCTGTAAGCTACAGCTTTAGTGTGTCCACTAAAAGCGCGCGGGAACTTGAAAAAGTGATTCGAAAAAAGCGGGGTGACGTGTCCAAGCGTCATCCCGCTTTTTTACAACCTGCGTACGCCCTGTCAGGCTTGATTGAACGGAGGTTTTCTTGACTAAGCCAGCCCTTAAACCAGCCATTTTGGCCCTTGCTGATGGCAGCATTTTTCGCGGCGAAGCCATTGGAGTCGACGGCCAAACCGTTGGAGAGGTGGTGTTCAACACCGCCATGACCGGCTATCAGGAAATCCTTACCGATCCTTCCTATGCCCAGCAAATCGTTACCCTGACTTATCCGCATATCGGCAACACCGGCACTACGCCGGAAGACGCCGAATCCAATCGCGTCTGGTCCGCCGGCCTGGTGATTCGCGATCTGCCCCTGGTGGCCAGCAACTGGCGTAGCACCCTGTCGCTGTCGGATTACCTGAAGGCCAACAAGGTGGTGGCCATTGCCGGTATCGACACCCGTCGCCTGACCCGCATCCTGCGTGAGAAAGGCGCACAGAACGGCTGCATCCTGGCGGGCGACAACATCTCCGATGAGCAGGCACTGGCCGCGGCCCGCGGTTTCCCGGGGCTGAAGGGGATGGACCTGGCGAAGGTCGTGAGCGCTAGCACGCGTTACGAGTGGCGCTCGAGTGTCTGGAACCTGAAAACCGACAATCACCCGGAAATCGCCGCTAGCGAGCTGCCGTATCATGTGGTTGCCTACGACTACGGCGTCAAGCTGAACATCCTGCGCATGCTGGTCGAGCGCGGTTGCCGCCTGACCGTGGTGCCGGCGCAGACTCCGGCCAGCGAAGTGCTGGCGCTGAAGCCGGATGGCGTGTTCCTGTCCAATGGCCCGGGTGACCCGGAGCCGTGCGATTACGCCATCACCGCGATTCGCGACATCCTCGAAACCGAGACTCCGCTGTTCGGCATCTGCCTCGGTCATCAGTTGCTGGCCCTGGCCTCCGGTGCCAAGACCGTGAAGATGGAACTCGGCCACCACGGCGCTAACCACCCGGTTCAGGATCTGGACAGCGGTGTGGTGATGATTACCAGTCAAAACCACGGTTTTGCGGTAGACGAAGCAAGCCTGCCGGCCAATCTGCGCGCAACCCATAAGTCGTTGTTCGATGGCACCCTGCAGGGCATCGAACGTACCGACAAGGTGGCCTTCAGCTTCCAGGGGCACCCGGAAGCCAGCCCGGGCCCGATGGATGTCGCGCCACTGTTCGACCGCTTTATCGAAGCCATGGCCGCGCGCCGCTAAGCCTGCCGACTGACCTACGGATTCGAGTGAGAGAAAATGCCAAAACGTACAGACATTAAAAGCATCCTGATCCTCGGCGCTGGCCCCATCGTAATTGGCCAGGCCTGTGAGTTCGACTACTCCGGCGCCCAGGCCTGCAAGGCCCTGCGCGAGGAGGGTTACCGGGTCATTCTGGTGAACTCCAACCCCGCGACCATCATGACCGACCCGGCGATGGCCGATGCGACCTACATCGAGCCGATCAAATGGCAGACCGTTGCCAAGATCATCGAAAAAGAGCGCCCGGACGCGTTGCTGCCGACCATGGGCGGCCAGACCGCGTTGAACTGCGCGCTGGACCTGGAGCATCACGGGGTGCTGGAGAAATTCGGCGTCGAGATGATCGGTGCCAATGCCGACACCATCGACAAGGCCGAAGATCGTTCGCGTTTCGACAAGGCGATGAAAGACATCGGTCTGGCCTGTCCGCGTTCCGGTATCGCCCACAGCATGGACGAAGCCTATGCGGTGCTCGACAAGCTGGGTTTCCCGTGCATCATCCGCCCGTCTTTCACCATGGGCGGCACCGGTGGCGGTATCGCTTACAACCGTGAAGAGTTCGAGGAAATTTGCGCCCGCGGTCTGGACTTGTCGCCGACCAAAGAGCTGCTGATCGACGAGTCGCTGATCGGCTGGAAGGAATACGAGATGGAGGTGGTCCGCGACAAGAAGGACAACTGCATCATCGTCTGCTCCATCGAGAACTTCGACCCGATGGGCGTGCATACCGGCGACTCGATCACGGTTGCGCCAGCGCAAACGCTGACCGACAAGGAATACCAGATCATGCGCAACGCCTCCTTGGCGGTGCTGCGTGAGATTGGCGTGGAAACCGGCGGTTCCAACGTGCAGTTCGGTATCTGCCCGGAAACCGGGCGTATGGTGGTGATCGAGATGAACCCGCGGGTGTCGCGTTCCTCGGCGCTGGCCTCGAAAGCCACCGGTTTCCCGATTGCCCGCGTCGCGGCCAAACTGGCGATCGGCTACACCCTCGACGAACTGCAGAACGAGATCACTGGCGGCAAGACCCCGGCGTCCTTCGAGCCTTCGATCGATTACGTGGTCACCAAACTGCCACGCTTCGCCTTCGAAAAATTCCCCAAGGCCGACGCACGCCTGACCACCCAGATGAAGTCGGTCGGTGAAGTCATGGCCATCGGCCGGACCTTCCAGGAATCCCTGCAGAAAGCCCTGCGCGGCCTGGAAGTGGGTGTCAGCGGTCTGGACCCGAAACTCGATCTGAGTAACCCGGAAAGCCTGAGCGTGCTCAAGCGTGAGCTGACCGTGCCGGGCGCCGAGCGTATCTGGTACGTGGCGGACGCCTTCCGCGCCGGCATGACGGTCGAAGACATCTTCGGCATGAACATGATCGACCCCTGGTTCCTGGTACAGATCGAGGACCTGATCAAGGAAGAGGAGCGGATCAAGACCCTGGGTCTGGCCACCATCGACCGCGACCTGATGTTCCGCCTCAAGCGTAAAGGCTTCTCCGATGCGCGCCTGGCCAAGCTGCTGGGCGTCACCGAGAAGAGTCTGCGTCGCCATCGTCACAAGCTCGAGGTCTACCCGGTCTACAAGCGCGTCGACACCTGTGCTGCCGAGTTCGCCACGGATACCGCCTACATGTACTCGACCTACGAGGAAGAGTGCGAGGCCAACCCGTCAACGCGCGACAAGATCATGATTCTGGGCGGCGGGCCGAACCGGATCGGGCAAGGCATCGAGTTCGACTACTGCTGCGTTCACGCGGCACTGGCGCTGCGCGAAGACGGGTACGAGACCATCATGGTCAACTGCAACCCGGAAACCGTGTCCACCGACTACGACACCTCCGATCGCCTGTACTTCGAACCAGTGACCCTGGAAGACGTGCTGGAAATCGTCCGCGTCGAGAAGCCGAAAGGCGTGATCGTCCAGTACGGCGGCCAGACTCCGTTGAAACTGGCGCGTGCCCTCGAAGAAGCCGGCGTGCCGATCATCGGCACCAGCCCTGACGCCATCGACCGCGCCGAAGACCGCGAGCGCTTCCAGCAGATGGTCGAGCGCCTGAATCTGCGTCAGCCGCCAAACGCCACCGTGCGCAGCGAAGACGAGGCGATTCGTGCCGCGAGCAAGATCGGTTACCCGCTGGTGGTGCGTCCGTCCTACGTGTTGGGCGGCCGGGCGATGGAGATCGTCTACGAAGAAGAAGAACTCAAGCGTTACCTGCGCGAAGCGGTGCAAGTGTCCAACGACAGTCCGGTGCTGCTGGACCACTTCCTCAACTGCGCCATCGAAATGGATGTCGACGCGGTCTGCGACGGCACCGACGTGGTGATCGGCGCGATCATGCAGCACATCGAACAGGCTGGCGTGCACTCCGGTGACTCCGCGTGCTCGCTGCCGCCGTACTCGCTGCCGGCGCATATCCAGGACGAGATGCGCGAGCAGGTCAAGAAAATGGCCCTCGAGCTGGGTGTGGTCGGCCTGATGAACGTGCAGTTGGCGCTGCAAGGCGAAGACATCTACGTCATCGAAGTCAACCCGCGCGCCTCGCGTACCGTGCCGTTCGTGTCGAAGTGCATCGGTGTTTCCCTGGCCATGATCGCGGCTCGCGTCATGGCCGGTAAAACCCTGAAGGAAATCGGCTTCACCAAGGAAATCATTCCGAACTTCTACAGCGTGAAAGAGGCGGTGTTCCCCTTCGCCAAATTCCCTGGCGTTGACCCGATCCTCGGGCCGGAGATGAAGTCCACCGGTGAAGTGATGGGCGTCGGCGACACCTTCGGTGAGGCGTTCGCCAAGGCCCAGATGGGCGCCAGCGAAGTGCTGCCGACCGGCGGTACCGCGTTCATCAGCGTGCGTGACGACGACAAGCCACTGGTTGCCGGTGTTGCCCGCGACCTGATCAGCCTGGGCTTTGAAGTGGTCGCGACCGCTGGTACTGCCAAGCTGATCGAGGCGGCCGGGCTGAAAGTCCGTCGCGTCAACAAGGTGACCGAAGGGCGTCCGCACGTGGTCGACATGATCAAGAATGACGAAGTCACGCTGATCATCAACACCACTGAAGGCCGTCAGTCGATCGCCGACTCCTACTCCATTCGTCGCAATGCCCTGCAGCACAAGATCTATTGCACCACGACCATTGCTGCTGGCGAAGCTATCTGCGAAGCGCTGAAGTTCGGTCCCGAGAAGACCGTGCGCCGCTTGCAGGATCTCCACGCAGGATTGAAGGCATGACCAAATACCCAATGACCGTCCAGGGCGCTCGCGCCCTGGAAGAAGAATTGACTCACCTGACCAAGGTCGTCCGTCCGAAACTCAGCCAGGATATTGGCACCGCGCGTGAGTTGGGTGATTTGAAGGAGAACGCCGAATATCACGCCGCCCGTGAGCAGCAGGGGATGGTCGAGGCGCGTGTTCGCGATATCGAGGGCCGGCTGCAGAACGCAGTGGTCATCGATGTCACGACGATTGCGCATACTGGAAAAGTGATCTTCGGCACGACGGTCGAGATCGCCAATGTCGAAACCGATGATCGTGTGACCTATCAGATCGTTGGTGAGGACGAAGCCGACATAAAACTCGGCAAGCTGTCCGTCGGCTCACCCATCGCTCGTGCCTTGATCGCCAAGGAAGAGGGCGACGTGGTGACCGTGAGAACCCCAAGCGGTGTGATCGAGTACGAGATTGTCGAAGTCCGTCATCTTTAAGCGTCAGCCGCTTAAGGCGGGGGCGATCAGCTGGCAACTGGCTCAGACCTTCTGGGTGGGTGGCCTGTGGTTGCTGCACTTCATCCTGCTTCCCGCGCTGGGCAAGATGGGCTTGGCGCCGCTGTTGATCGAGGAGATCGCCGGCACGCTAGGCCCGTTGCTGGTTGGCCTGGCGGCCTTCTGCGCCTTCCTGCAGCTGTTGGTTCTGCTGCAGGCCGAGCGCTGGTCCAGCCTTTGGCGCGATATGCGAGGCCAACTGCTGCTGACCATCTTGCTGATGGCGGCGAGTTATTTGGCGCTGCACGAATGGAGGCCCGAGGCTGTACGCTGGCTACTGTTTAATTATTTGGTGCTGGCCCTGTGCGGTTTGCTGCTGGTGTTGCAGCCGGTGCCGGGCGGAGAGGGTGACAGGGCGCGCCAAGCGCGCCGCTGATGGCTGAAGCGCAGGCCCTTAGCTGTGGCGGCTGACGTTAGACAGCTGTTTATTGGCTTTGGGGTTCTTGCGATAAATCAGCGCCATTTTGCCAATGACTTGTACCAGCTCGCTCTTGGCGGTTTTGCACAGTTCGGCAATCGCCGCGAGGCGATCTTCGCGTTCGGTGATCCTGAGCTGGATCTTGATCAGTTCGTGATCGCTCAGTGCGCGCTCCAATTCGGCTAGCACACCTTCGGTCAAACCATTGTCAGCCACAATCAATACCGGTTTCAGATGGTGGCCGATAGATTTGTACTGTTTCTTCTGCTCCTGAGTGAGCGGCATAATCTGACCCCTGCGTCTGATCTGGTAAAAAGCGGCGGCCAGTTTACCCGAGCGACCCCGCAACCGCCCAGTTAATCACGCCCCGTCAATCTTGAGGTACCCCGTGGCACGTTCCAAGACTAGCCAGAACTGGCTCAGAGAACATTTCAACGATCCCTACGTGAAGATGGCGCAGAAGGACGGCTACCGTTCGCGCGCCAGTTACAAATTGCTGGAGATCCAGGAGAAGGACCGCATTCTGCGGCCTGGCAATACCGTGGTCGACCTGGGGGCGGCGCCCGGCGGCTGGTCGCAGGTCACCAGTCGTGTAATTGGCGACAAGGGCCGCTTGATTGCCTCGGATATCCTGGAAATGGACAGCATTCCGGATGTCACCTTTATTCAGGGTGACTTTACCGAGGCGCAGGTGCTAGCGCAGATTCTTGAGGCCGTCGGCAATAATCCGGTAGACCTTGTGATTTCCGATATGGCCCCCAATATGAGTGGAGTGAGGATGGCCGATCAGGCGCGCGCCATGTACCTGTGCGAGCTGGCGCTGGATCTCGCCGGGCAGGTGTTGCGTCCGGGCGGCGATTTTCTGATCAAGATATTCCAGGGCGAGGGCTTCGATCTTTACCACAAGCAGGTTCGGGCCATGTTCGAGAAGGTGCAGATGCGCAAGCCCCTGTCTTCTCGGGACCGTTCCCGCGAACAATATCTGCTGGCCCGCGGTTTCCGTGGTACGCCGAGTGGCACTTAAGCCCCTGGGCGAGGTCAAAAAACAAAGCGTTTTGCCGTGATAATACGTGTTTGCCGTAACCGGCCCGCGGGGTCGGCGGTTCATAAAGGGTTACAGACGGTTCCTGCCAGGGGTGGGAGTTGTGTAGTAAGTTAGGCCGGTAAATAACCAGCCGTCATGCGAGGCACGTTCCAGGACGGGGCCTGCTTCAGAGGGTAGCTAATTGAACGATATGGCAAAGAACCTGATCCTGTGGCTGATCATCGCCGCCGTTTTGGTGACTGTGATGAACAACTTCTCCAGCCCGAGCGAGCCGCAGACGCTGAACTACTCGCAATTTATCGAGCAGGTCAAGGATGGCGGGGTTCAGCGAGTGACCGTTGAAGGCTACACCATCAGTGGCATTGGCACCGATGGCAAGCCGTTCACCACTGTGCGACCGATGATCGAGGATCGGGGTTTGATCGGTGACCTGATCAACAATAACGTGATCGTTGAGGGCAAAAAGCCCGAGCAGCAGAGCATCTGGACCCAGTTGCTGGTCGCCAGCTTCCCGATTCTGGTGATCATTGCCGTTTTCATGTTCTTCATGCGCCAGATGCAGGGCGGTGCAGGTGGTAAAGGCGGGCCGATGAGCTTTGGCAAGAGCAAGGCACGCCTGCTCTCGGAAGATCAGGTCAAGACCACTCTGGCTGACGTCGCAGGCTGCGACGAGGCCAAGGAAGAAGTCGGCGAGCTGGTCGAATTCCTTCGCGATCCGGGCAAGTTCCAGCGTCTGGGCGGGCGGATTCCGCGTGGCGTGCTGATGGTTGGTCCCCCCGGTACCGGTAAGACCTTGTTGGCCAAGGCTATCGCGGGTGAGGCCAAGGTGCCGTTCTTCACCATCTCCGGCTCCGACTTCGTCGAGATGTTCGTCGGTGTGGGCGCGTCGCGGGTTCGCGACATGTTCGAGCAGGCCAAGAAGCATGCGCCCTGCATCATCTTCATCGATGAAATCGATGCCGTTGGTCGCCATCGGGGTGCCGGTATGGGCGGCGGTCACGACGAGCGTGAGCAGACCCTCAACCAGTTGCTGGTCGAGATGGATGGCTTCGAGATGAATGACGGCATCATCGTGATCGCCGCCACCAACCGTCCCGATGTGCTGGATCCGGCGCTGTTGCGGCCGGGCCGTTTCGACCGCCAGGTCGTGGTCGGTCTACCGGATATCCGTGGTCGGGAACAGATTCTGAAAGTCCATATGCGCAAGGTGCCGATGGGCGAAGACGTCAAACCGGCAGTGATTGCTCGTGGTACGCCAGGCTTCTCGGGTGCTGATTTGGCCAACCTGGTCAACGAGGCGTCGCTGTTTGCTGCGCGCTCCGGCAAGCGTCTGGTTGAAATGAAAGAGTTCGAGTTGGCCAAGGACAAAATCATGATGGGCGCTGAGCGCAAATCGATGGTCATGTCCGAAAAAGAGAAGCTCAACACCGCGTTCCATGAAGCAGGCCACGCCATTGTTGGGCGTTTGGTGCCGGAGCATGATCCGGTTTACAAGGTCTCGATCATCCCGCGCGGTCGCGCTCTGGGTGTGACGATGTTCCTTCCGGAGGAGGATCGTTACAGCTTGTCCAAGCGTGCGCTGATCAGTCAGATTTGCTCGCTGTACGGTGGTCGTATTGCCGAGGAGATGACGCTGGGCTTCGATGGCGTCACCACTGGGGCTTCGAACGACATCATGCGTGCCAGCCAGATAGCCCGGAACATGGTGACCAAGTGGGGGTTGTCCGAGAAACTCGGTCCGCTTATGTATGCCGAAGAAGAGGGCGAAGTGTTCCTTGGACGCAGCATGGGCAGCCAACACAGCAATATATCTGGCGAAACTGCCAAGATGATCGATCAAGAAGTTCGTAGCATCATCGATCAGTGCTATGGCACGGCCAAGCGCCTGCTGGAAGAGAATCGCGACAAGCTGAATGCGATGGCTGAAGCACTGATGAAGTATGAAACCGTCGATGCCGAGCAGATCGATGACATCATGAATGGTCGCGTGCCGCGCGAGCCGCGTGACTGGCAAGATGGTGGGGACGATTCCGGTGCGTCGCTAAGCAAGCGAGATGACGTTGAGCTCCCCGAGAAGCCCATTGGTGGGCCGGCCGCCGAGCATTAAGGCCTGACATGACTCTAGCGCAATACCCAGACCGGCTGCCGTGTGGCAGCCGGTTTCTTGATTTAAGTCGCCCGCAAGTGATGGGCATCCTCAATGTCACCCCTGATTCCTTTTCCGACGGTGGGCGCTTTAGCCACGTAGATGCGGCGCTCAAGCATGCTGCAACTATGGTTGCCGCGGGCGCGGCTCTGATTGACGTAGGTGGCGAGTCCACCCGGCCGGGAGCTCGCGCGGTATCGCCGGTCGAGGAGCTCGAGCGGGTCGCGCCGGTGGTAGAGGCGATTGCGCGCGAGCTGGATGTGATCGTCTCGGTGGATACCTCGACGCCGGCGGTCATGCGTGAAGTCGCTCGGCTTGGTGCGGGGCTGATCAATGATGTGCGCGCGCTGCGGCGCGATGGTGCCTTGGAGGCGCTGGTGGCCAGTGGTTTACCGGTGTGTTTGATGCATATGCGCGGTGAGCCGGGCAATATGCAGCAAAATCCGCACTATGCGAATCTACTGGGCGAGGTCAGCGATTTTCTGCTCGAGCGCCTGGCAGCTTGTGCGGCAGTCGGAATTGGCGCCGAGCGGGTGATCCTCGATCCGGGGTTTGGCTTTGCCAAGACGCTGGAGCATAACCTGAGCCTCTTCAAGCATCTGGAGGTCTTGCATGCGCTGGGTCGGCCGCTGTTGGTCGGTGTTTCGCGCAAGAGCATGATCGGCCAGGCACTGGGTCGTGAAGTGGGCGAGCGTTTATACGGTGGTTTGGCCTTGGCCGCTTTGGCAGTGGCCAAGGGGGCGCGCATCCTGCGAGTGCATGATGTGGCCGAGACAGTCGATGTCGTACGCATGATCACTGCTGTGGAAACGGCAGAATAAGAAAGGCGGAGTGTTTATGAGTAGAAAATATTTTGGCACCGATGGTATTCGCGGGCGCGTCGGTGAATTTCCGATCACTCCTGAATTCATGCTCAAGCTGGGCTGGGCTGCTGGTATGGCTTTTCGCCGTCAGGGTGCTTGCCGTGTATTGATCGGTAAGGACACGCGGATTTCCGGCTATATGTTCGAGTCGGCGCTGGAGGCGGGGTTATCCGCTGCCGGGGCTGATGTGATGCTGCTGGGGCCGATGCCGACGCCGGCTATCGCTTATCTGACCCGTACCTTTCATGCCGAGGCCGGTATTGTCATCAGCGCCTCGCACAATCCGCACCATGACAACGGCATCAAGTTCTTCTCTGGTCAGGGCACCAAGCTGCCGGATGAGGTGGAGCTGATGATCGAGGAGCTGCTCGACGCTCCGATGACCGTGGTCGAGTCGGCGCAGTTGGGCAAGGTCTCGCGGATCAACGATGCCGCGGGTCGTTATATAGAATTCTGCAAGAGCAGCGTGCCCAGCAGCACGGATTTCGCCGGCCTCAAACTGGTGATCGATTGTGCCCATGGTGCGGCCTATAAGGTCGCGCCGAGTGTGTTTCGCGAGTTGGGCGCGCAGGTGTCGGTGCTTTCTGCGCAGCCGAACGGCTTGAATATCAACGATGGGTGCGGTTCGACCCACATGCAGGCTTTGCAGGCCGCCGTAGTGGCGCAGCAGGCGGATTTGGGCATCGCCTTCGATGGCGATGCCGATCGTGTGTTGATGGTCGATCACACGGGTGCGGTGGTGGATGGCGATGAGTTGCTGTTTATCATTGCGCGCGACCTGCAGGAGCGTGGCAAGTTGCAGGGGGGGGTGGTCGGTACTCTGATGAGCAATTTGGGTCTGGAGTTGGCGTTGGCCGACCTGGGCATCCCCTTTGTTCGGGCGAAAGTGGGCGATCGCTATGTGATCAGCGAGTTGCTGGAGCGTAATTGGCAGTTGGGTGGCGAGAATTCGGGGCATATCGTGTGCTTCCAGCACACCACCACGGGCGATGCGATTATCGCGGCACTGCAGGTTTTGCTGGCGCTCAAGCGGCACGGGCAGAGCCTGGCGCAGGCGCGGCAGAGTTTGCGCAAATGCCCGCAGGTGTTGGTCAATGTGCGCTTTGCAGGCGGCCAGAATCCAGTCGAGCATGTTGCTGTCCAGGATGCTTGCGCTCGGGTTACCGAGCGTATGGGTGGGCGCGGGCGCGTACTGTTGCGCAAATCCGGCACCGAACCGCTGGTCAGGGTCATGGTGGAAGGTGATGATGAGGCCCTGGTGCGTAGCTATGCCGATGAATTGGCTAAAGTAGTTACAGAAGTCTGTGCCTGATTCGGCTTGCCAGCCCAGAAGCTCTTGGGTAACATCTGCGCCCACTTTGATCGACGAGGTAGAGCATGCGTCGCCCCTTGGTTGCTGGTAACTGGAAAATGCACGGTACCCGCGCCAGCGTCGCTGAGCTGATCAAAGGCCTTCGTCTTTTGGCTTTGCCGAGTGGCGTCGAAGTTGCGGTTTTCCCGCCCTGTCTGTACATCAATCAGGTGATGACTGGCCTGGACGGCAAGTCTATTGCTGTTGGTGCGCAGAATTGTGCGGTTGAGCCAATGCAGGGTGCGCTGACGGGTGAAGTTGCGCCAAGTCAGCTGGCTGATGCCGGCTGTACTTTGGTGTTGGTCGGTCACTCGGAGCGGCGCCTGGTTCTCGGCGAGCGTGATGAGTTGTTGAGTCGTAAGTTTGCCGCCGCGCAATCTTGTGGGTTGATCCCGGTGCTGTGCATCGGTGAGACTCTGGAGCAGCGCGAGGCGGGTAAGACTCTTGAGGTGGTAGGGCGTCAGCTTGGCAGTGTCATCGAAGAGTTGGGTGTCGGTGCCTTCGCTCACGCAGTCGTAGCTTATGAGCCGGTCTGGGCGATTGGTACCGGGCTGACGGCGTCGCCGCAGCAGGCGCAGGAAGTGCATGCGGCTATTCGTGCGCAGTTGGCGGCAGAAAATGCTGAAGTGGCGCGCGGTGTAAGGATTCTTTATGGCGGCAGTGTTAAGGCGGCCAATGCGGTTGAATTGTTCGGCATGCCGGATATCGATGGGGGGCTCATTGGTGGGGCCTCTCTGAATGCGGATGAGTTTGGTGCGATCTGTCGTGCCGCAGGAAGCTGAAGAAATGCTGGAAACTGTCGTTGTAGTTTTGCATCTGTTGGCGGCGCTGGGTGTTGTTGCGCTAGTTCTGCTGCAGCAGGGTAAGGGGGCGGATGCGGGTGCCTCTTTTGGTTCTGGTGCTTCGGCAACTGTGTTTGGTAGCCAAGGTTCCTCTACCTTTCTTAGTCGCTTTACTGCTATACTTGCGGTCGCTTTTTTCATTACTAGCTTGGGCTTAGGCTTCTTTGCTAAGGAAAAGGCTGAAGCGCTGACTCAGGTTGGTTTGCCTGATCCGGCGGTTCTGGAAGTGCAGCAAGAGAAGCCGGCCACTGAAGATGTGCCGGTGCTCGAAGAGCAAAAGCCTGCGGCTAACGCGGCTGGCGTACCTCAAGCTCCAGAGCAGAAGTAAAAAGAGTTTTGCCGAGGTGGTGGAATTGGTAGACACGCTACCTTGAGGTGGTAGTGGCCATAGGCTGTAGGGGTTCGAGTCCCCTCCTCGGTACCATATTTAACAAGAAGGCCCGCTGTAAGCGGGCTTTCTTGTTGGTAGGGGTTGGATTGACCCTTGAGCATGTTAGGCCGTATAATCCGGCCCCAGCTTTGGCGCGGGGTGGAGCAGTCTGGTAGCTCGTCGGGCCCATAGCCCGAAGGTCGTTGGTTTATCCAGCCCCCGCAACCAGTTGTAGCGGAGCCCCTTTTCAGGGGCTTTTTGCTAGCTGGACAGTTAGATCCGCTGTATCTATAAGCGGTTTCAAAGGGATGGGCGATTCGCCCATTTTTTATTTGCACAGCGCGCACGAGGGGTTCAGGTGTCGAGCAAGCTAGAAGAGTTGCAGGCCTTGTTGGCCCCGGTAGTCGAGGCCCTTGGCTATCAATGCTGGGGTATCGAGTTCCTGTCTCAGGGGCGGCATTCTCTGCTGCGGATCTATATCGATCATGCCAATGGCATTCTCGTTGAAGACTGCGAGAAGGTCAGCCGTCAGTTGAGTGGCGTTCTCGATGTCGAGGACCCAGTCAGTAGCGAATACACCCTTGAGGTGTCCTCTCCGGGTATGGATCGGCCACTGTTTACTATTGAACAGTTCGCTGCGCATGCCGGTGAGCAAGTAAAGATCAAGCTGCGTTCGCCTTTTGATGGGCGGCGCAACTTTCAGGGCCTCCTCCGCGGAGTAGAGGAGCAGGACGTCGTGGTGCTGGTTGATGATCACGAATATCTGTTGCCGATCGACTCGATCGACAAGGCCAATATTGTTCCCAGTTTTGACTGAGACGCGGATCCCGCGGATCCAATGGATTGCGAAAGGCGAGGCGTACGATGAGCAAAGAAGTACTGCTGGTTGTTGAGTCGGTGTCCAACGAAAAGGGCGTACCGGCCGGCGTTATTTTTGAGGCGCTGGAGCTGGCCCTGGCCACTGCGACCAAAAAGCGTTTTGACGTTGAGGTTGAGTTGCGTGTGGAGATTAATCGCCACACCGGTAACTACGAGACCTTCCGTTGCTGGACCGTGGTCGACGACGAGTCGCTGCTTAACCTGGCTTCTGAACTGACGCTCGATGAAGCGCGGGAACAAAAGCCGGATGCCCAGATTGGCGACGTGATCGAAGAGAAAATCGAATCGATCGAGTTCGGCCGTATCGCTGCGCAGACCGCCAAACAGGTGATAGTGCAGAAGGTTCGTGAGGCTGAGCGCGCTCAAGTGGTCGAGGCGTATCGTGAGCGGCTCGGTGAGATCATTGCCGGCACCGTGAAGAAAGTGACCCGCGACAACGTCATCGTCGATCTGGGTAACAACGCTGAGGCGCTGCTGGCGCGTGAAGACATCATCTCGCGTGAAACTTTCCGCGTGGGTGCCCGCGTGCGCGCCTTGCTGAAAGAAATCCGCACCGAGAACCGCGGCCCGCAGCTGATTCTGTCGCGTACTGCGCCGGAAATGCTGATCGAATTGTTCCGCATCGAAGTCCCGGAAATCGCTGAAGAGTTGATCGAAGTGATGGCCGCCTCCCGTGATCCGGGTTCGCGCGCCAAAATTGCCGTGCGCTCCAAAGACAAACGCATCGACCCGCAAGGCGCCTGCATCGGCATGCGCGGCTCGCGTGTGCAAGCCGTGTCGGGTGAGTTGGGCGGTGAGCGTGTCGATATCGTGCTGTGGGATGACAATCCTGCACAGTTCGTGATCAACGCCATGTCACCGGCCGAAGTCGCAGCCATCATCGTTGACGAAGATGCCCATGCCATGGACATCGCCGTTGGCGAAGACAATCTGGCTCAGGCTATTGGCCGTGGCGGTCAGAACGTGCGGTTAGCCAGTCAGTTGACCGGTTGGACGCTGAACGTGATGACCGAAGCGGATATCCAGGCGAAGCAACAAGCTGAAACTGGCGACATCCTGCAGCGCTTTATCGACGAGTTGGAAGTCGATGAGGAGTTGGCGCAGGTGTTGGTGGAAGAAGGCTTCACTAGCCTGGAAGAAATCGCCTATGTGCCGATGGAAGAAATGCTCAGCATCGAGGGTTTTGACGAAGAGATCGTCACCGAACTTCGCGCTCGCGCCAAGGATCGCTTGCTGACTAAAGCCATCGCTACAGAAGAAAAGCTGGCAGACGCTCATCCCGCCGACGACCTGCTCTCACTCGAGGGTATGGACAAGGCGCTTGCGCATGAACTGGCAGTGCGCGGCGTGATTACCCGCGAAGACCTGGCCGAGCAGTCGATTGACGACCTGCTCGACATCGACGGTATCGACGCTGAGCGTGCCGGCAAGTTGATCATGGCCGCCCGAGCCCATTGGTTCGAGTAAGTTCGCGGCCTGAGGAGAGAAGTGCATGACGCAAGTCACGGTGAAAGAACTGGCCCAAGTGGTCGACACACCGCTAGAGCGCCTGCTGCTGCAGATGCGTGAGGCGGGTTTGCCGCACACCAGCGCCGAGCAAGTTGTGACCGATAACGAGAAGCAGGCCTTATTGGCGCATCTCAAAGGAAGTCACGGCGAAAAGGTTGAAGAGCCGCGCAAGATTACCTTGCAGCGCAAGACCACCAGCACGCTGCGCGTCGCCGGTAGCAAAACTATCAGTGTTGAAGTGCGCAAGAAGAAAACCTTCGTTAAGCGCAGCTCGGAAGAAATCGAAGCCGAACAGAAGCGTGAGCAGGAAGAGCAGCGTGCTGTGGAAGAGGCTGCGCGCCTGAAGGCTGCCGAAGAAGCCAAGCGCCAGGCTGAAGGGGAAGCGCGCCGTCAGGCCAGCGCTCCGGCTCAGTCCGCTGCCCAAGCTGAAGTGGTTCGCGACGTCTCGGCCGCGGTTGCGGCCGTTGAGTTGCCGCCGGTCGTTGCGCCGGCGGCGGATGAGCGCAAGAAAGATGAGCCGCGCCGCCCGGACAAGACTCGCAATGATGATAGCGATCGCCGTGGCGACCGCAAGAACACTGCGCATCGTCCGTCGGTCAAAGAGAAGGAAAAGGTTCCGGCTCCGCGTGTGGCGCCGCGTACTACTGACGAGGAAAGCGACAGCTTCCGTCGCGGTGGGCGTGGCAAGGCCAAGCTGAAGAAGCGTAACCAACACGGCTTCCAGAGCCCAACCGGGCCGGTAGTCCGTGATGTGGCGATTGGCGAGACCATCACGGTTGGCGAGCTGTCGCAACAGATGTCGGTCAAAGCCGCTGAAGTGATCAAGTTCATGTTCAAGATGGGCACTCCGGTGACCATCAACCAGGTTCTGGATCAGGAAACTGCGCAACTGATTGCCGAAGAGCTCGGCCACAACGTCAAGCTGATCAGCGACAACGCCCTGGAAGAGCAATTGGCTGAATCCTTGAAGTTCGAAGGTGAAGCCATTGCCCGTGCGCCGGTGGTGACCGTTATGGGCCACGTCGACCACGGCAAGACCTCGCTGCTCGACTACATCCGTCGCGCCAAGGTGGCCGCCGGTGAAGCCGGTGGTATCACCCAGCACATCGGTGCCTACCACGTTGAAACTGAACGCGGCATGATCACCTTCCTCGATACCCCGGGTCACGCCGCGTTTACCGCCATGCGTGCCCGTGGTGCCAAGGCCACCGACATCGTGATCCTGGTGGTGGCGGCGGACGACGGCGTGATGCCGCAGACCATCGAAGCTGTACAGCATGCGAAGGCTGCGGGCGTTCCGCTGGTCGTTGCAGTCAACAAAATCGACAAGCCGGGTGCCGATCTCGATCGCATCAGGAGCGAACTGTCCGTCCACGGTGTTACCTCGGAAGAATGGGGTGGTGACAACCCGTTCGTTTCCGTCTCCGCGAAAATGGGTACCGGTGTCGACGAGCTGCTCGAAGCAGTCCTGTTGCAAGCCGAAGTTCTGGAGCTGAAAGCGATCCCGTCCGCTCCTGGACGAGGCGTCGTGGTTGAATCGCGTCTCGACAAAGGTCGTGGCCCGGTTGCAACCGTTCTGGTCCAAGACGGTACCCTGCGCCAAGGCGACATGGTGCTGGTCGGCTCGAACTTCGGCCGCATCCGCGCCATGCTCGACGAGAACGGCAAGCCGGTGAAAGAAGCCGGCCCGTCGATCCCGGTCGAAATCCTCGGCTTGGATGGCACCCCGGATGCAGGTGACGAGCTCAGCGTGTTGACCGATGAGAAGAAGGCGCGTGAAGTGGCCTTGTTCCGTCAAGGCAAGTTCCGCGAAGTCAAACTGGCTCGCGCACATGCCGGCAAGCTGGAGAACATCTTCGAGAACATGGGTCAGGCAGAGAAGAAGACGCTCAATATCGTCCTCAAATCTGACGTCCGGGGATCGCTGGAAGCCTTGCAGGGCGCCTTGGGTGGCCTGGGTAACGACGAAGTGCAGGTGTGCGTAGTCGGTGGCGGTGTCGGTGGTATCACCGAGAGCGATGCGAACCTGGCATTGGCCTCCAACGCCGTACTGTTTGGCTTCAACGTGCGTGCCGATGCGGGCGCACGGAAGCTCGTCGAGCAGGAAGGTCTGGATATGCGTTACTACAACGTGATCTACGACATCATCGAAGACGTCAAGAAAGCCCTCACCGGTATGCTCGGCAGCGATGTTCGCGAGAACATCCTGGGTGTTGCCGAAGTGCGTGACGTGTTCCGTTCGCCGAAGTTCGGTGCGATCGCCGGTTGCATGGTGCTGGAAGGTGTTGTGCACCGTAACCGTCCGATCCGCGTACTGCGCGACGACGTGGTGATCTTCGAGGGCGAGCTGGAGTCCCTGCGCCGCTTCAAGGACGACATGTCCGAAGTCCGTGCGGGCATGGAATGCGGTATCGGCGTGAAGAGCTACAACGACGTCAAAGCCGGTGACAAGATCGAAGTGTTCGAGAAGATCCAGGTGGCTCGTAGCCTCTAAGCGCGAGCTGTTATACGCAACGCCCGGTCCGGCTTCTGCCTGGCCGGGCGTTTGCCGCTTTCAGACCGCCTGGGTTTTGCCCGCGCGGTGAGTGACAGGCTAGAAGTGATAGGTGTAGAGCACCATGGCAAAAGAATATAGCCGTACCCAACGCATCGGCGATCAGATGCAGCGCGAGCTGTCGCAGCTTATCCGTCGCGAAATCAAAGACCCGCGCGTAGGCCTGGTGACCATCACCGCCGTCGAGGTGAGTCGTGATGTCGGCCACGCGAAGATTTTCATCACCGTGATGGGCCAGGACAGCGCTGAAGACATCGCACAGAACATCAAGGTGCTCAACGACGCCGCCGGCTTCCTGCGCATGCAGTTGGCCCGGGCGATGAAGCTGCGCAGCGTGCCGCAACTGCATTTCCACTACGACGAAAGTGTGATGCGCGGTGCGCACCTGTCGGCGCTGATCGAGCGGGCAGTGGCGGAGGACGGCCAGCATCCTGGGGACGTCGCCGCGGCTGAGGTCAAGGCCGAAGTCAAGGAGTAGAGGCGTGGCTCAGGTTAAGCGTATTCGCCGTAACGTCAGCGGCATCATCCTGCTCGACAAGCCTAAGGGCTTTAGCTCCAACGCGGCGCTACAGAAGGTGCGTTGGCTGCTGAATGCCGAGAAAGCCGGGCATACCGGCAGCCTCGATCCGCTGGCCACCGGCGTGTTGCCGCTGTGCTTCGGCGAGGCGACCAAGTTCTCGCAATACTTGCTCGATGCCGACAAGGGTTACGAGACCGTCATGCAACTGGGGGTCACGACCACCACGGCCGATGCGGAAGGCGAAGTGCTGGAGCGTCGTGAAGTGACCGTTGGTCGCGCCGATATTGAGGCGGTTTTACCCCGTTTTCGTGGGGAAATCAGTCAGATACCGCCGATGTATTCGGCGCTCAAGCGTGATGGGCAGCCGCTCTACAAGCTGGCGCGGGCTGGCGAGATAGTGGAGCGCGAAGCGCGTTCTGTTACTATTGCGCGCCTGGAATTACTGGTCTGCGAGTCGGCGCAGGCGCGGCTGGCAGTAGCCTGCAGCAAAGGCACCTATATCCGCACCCTGGTCGAGGATATTGGCCAGATTCTGGGTTGTGGCGCCCACGTTGCGGAATTGCGTCGTACTCAGGCCGGTCCCTTCAGCCTGGCCCAGACGGTCAGCCTGGACGAGCTGGAACAAGCCCACGCCGAAGGTGGTAACGAGGCGGTCGATCAGTTCCTACTGCCGTCGGACAGCGGGCTTGAGCATTGGCCACTGTTGCAGTTCTCGGAACACAGTGCGTTTTATTGGCTGCATGGGCAGCCGGTACGTGCCCCGGATGCGCCGAAGTTCGGCATGGTCCGGGTGCAAGATCATAACGGTCGCTTTATCGGTATCGGTGAAGTGAGCGAAGACGGGCGTATCGCGCCGCGTCGATTGATTCGGTCAGAATGACCGAACGAGGGTGGCTGTTAATAGGCACGGTCACATCTCACTTTAAGATACGAGGATTTGTCCTCGGCCTATTGGAACTGCGTCGTTTCGCAGTGTCCTAACTGAGAGGAAGCCACATGGCACTCAGCGTTGAAGAAAAAGCTCAGATCGTAACCGACTACCAGCAAGCTGTAGGCGACACCGGTTCTCCGGAAGTGCAAGTTGCACTGCTGACCGCCAACATCAACAAGCTGCAAGGCCACTTCAAGGCCAACGGTAAAGACCACCACTCGCGTCGTGGCCTGATCCGTATGGTAAACCAGCGTCGTAAGCTGCTGGATTACCTGAAAGGTAAGGACGCCACTCGTTACAGCACCCTGATCGGGCGCCTGGGTCTGCGTCGCTAATAGCGACGTTGCTAGAGGTTGGTTGTCTGTTGCGGCTTGTCGGGTTTTCCTGATGGGGCGTGGCAGGCTTCCAGCCTCAAGTTTTATCTGGACAGCCCTCGGGTCCGAATCCCGTCGTTGCCCACAAATTTCGCAACACACAGATTTCCCCAAGGCAAATAGAAGGTAACGACACCGTGAACCCGGTAATCAAGAAATTCCAGTTCGGTCAATCGACCGTCACCCTCGAGACTGGCCGTATCGCCCGTCAAGCCTCCGGCGCTGTGCTGGTCACCGTCGATGACGACGTTACCGTGTTGGTAACAGTGGTTGGCGCCAAGACCGCCGACCCGAGCAAGGGCTTCTTCCCGCTTTCCGTGCATTACCAGGAAAAGACCTATGCCGCCGGCAAGATCCCTGGTGGTTTCTTCAAGCGTGAAGCGCGTCCGTCCGAGAAAGAGACGCTGACCTCGCGTCTGATCGATCGTCCGATCCGTCCGCTGTTCCCAGAAGGTTTCATGAACGAAGTGCAGGTCATCTGCACCGTCGTGTCGACCAGCAAGAAAACCGATCCGGACGTGGCTGCCATGATCGGCACCTCGGCCGCTCTGGCCATCTCCGGCATCCCGTTCGAGGGCCCGATCGGCGCCGCTCGCGTCGCCTTCCATGAAAGCACCGGTTACCTGCTGAACCCGACCTACGAGCAACTCAAGGCTTCCAGCCTGGACATGGTCGTGGCCGGTACCGCCGATGCCGTGCTGATGGTTGAATCGGAAGCTAAAGAGCTGACCGAAGACCAGATGCTCGGCGCAGTGCTGTTCGCCCACGATGAGTTCCAGTCGGTGATCAAGGCCGTTGCCGAGCTGGCTGCCGAAGTCGGCAAGCCGACTTGGGACTGGAAAGCCCAGGCCAAGAACACCGTGCTGCTCGATGCCATCCGCGCCGAGTTCGGCGAAGCGATCTCCCAGGCCTACACCCTCACCGTCAAGCACGAGCGTTATGGTCGTCTCGGCGAGCTGCGTGACCAGGTGGTTGCGAAGCTCTCCGGTGCCGAAGGCCAGCCGTCCGCGGCTGAAGTCAAAGACGCCTTCGGCGAAATCGAATACCGCACCGTGCGCGAGAACATCGTCAACGGCAAACCGCGTATCGATGGTCGCGACACCCGCACCGTGCGCCCGCTGGCCATCGAAGTCGGCGTACTGAGCAAGACTCACGGTTCGGCGCTGTTCACCCGTGGCGAAACCCAGGCCCTGGTGGTCGCGACCCTGGGTACTGCTCGTGACGCGCAACTGCTGGATACCCTCGAAGGCGAGCGCAAAGACCCCTTCATGCTGCACTACAACTTCCCGCCCTACTCGGTAGGCGAGTGCGGCCGCATGGGGGGTGCCGGTCGCCGCGAAATCGGTCACGGCCGTCTGGCCCGTCGCAGCATCGCGGCCATGTTGCCGGCCGCCGACGTGTTCCCCTACACCATCCGTGTAGTCTCGGAAATCACCGAGTCCAACGGCTCCAGCTCCATGGCTTCCGTCTGCGGCGCTTCCCTGGCGTTGATGGATGCTGGTGTGCCGATGAAGGCGCCGGTTGCCGGTATCGCCATGGGCCTGGTGAAAGAAGGCGAGAAGTTCGCCATCCTCACCGACATCCTCGGTGACGAAGACCACCTCGGCGACATGGACTTCAAGGTGGCCGGTACCGCTAAAGGCGTTACTGCGCTGCAGATGGACATCAAGATCAACGGCATCACCGAAGAAATCATGGAGATCGCCCTGGGCCAAGCCCTGGAAGCTCGCCTGAACATCCTCGGTCAGATGAACCAGGTGATCGCTCAGTCGCGCACCGAGCTGTCGGCTAATGCTCCGACCATGATCGCGATGAAGATCGATCAGGACAAAATCCGCGACGTCATCGGCAAGGGTGGCGCTACCATCCGCGCTATCTGCGAAGAGACCAAGGCTTCGATCGACATCGAAGACGACGGCAGCATCAAGATCTTCGGCGAAACCAAGGAGGCTGCAGAGGCCGCGCGTCAGCGCGTACTGGGCATCACCGCGGAAGCCGAGATCGGCAAGATCTACGTCGGTAAGGTTGAGCGCATCGTCGACTTCGGCGCATTCGTCAACATCCTGCCGGGCAAAGACGGTTTGGTGCACATCTCGATGCTGAGCGATCAGCGGGTCGAGAAAGTCACCGACGTGTTGAAAGAAGGTCAGGAAGTCAAAGTTCTGGTACTCGACGTGGACAACCGCGGCCGTATCAAACTGTCGATCAAAGACGTAGCGGCAGCCGAGGCTTCGGGCGTTTAATCCCGAACTTCGCTGATGCCGATGAAAGAGGGCCCTTGCGGGCTAATGCCAGTCAGTTAAGCTGATTGGCATTTTTGTTTCTGATCGGATATTTCGGGGATTTGAGCCTGATAGCCCGAGGATAAATACGCTCTTCTCGCCGATGCGGCAGGA
>NZ_SCMP01000018.1 GCF_005502935.1 Pseudomonas sp. 2FG | reverse complement strand
CTACCAAGGCCGTCGCTGGTCGGGCTGGTCAGTTCATAGCTGTAGCTGGCCACCCCGGTCAGGCTGTCGTAGGCGGTGATGGTCAGGCTGCCGTTAGTGCCGGCGAACACGCTGCCGACCAGGCTGGCCAGCGCCACGGTGGTGCCGTTGAGGGTGACGCTCTGCAGGTCGTCGAGGCCGTCGGCGTCGCTGAGGCTGAAGGTGCCCGTGGCGAATTCGCTGTTGCTGGCGGCGTTCGAGCCGGCCGCCAGGCCGGCTTCGAAGACCTGGTCGTTCGCGCCCTGGTTGCCCGGATCGACCGTGATCTGCGGCGTATCGTTACGGCCGGTGATGGTGAGGGTCAGGCTCGCGCTGGCGGTGTCGCCATCGGCGTCCTGCATGCTGTAGCTGAAGGTTTCCGTCAGGCTTTGGCCGCTGTCCAGGGCCTGCACCAGCAGGTTGAGGTTGTCCAGGCTGTAGCTGCCACTGCCGCCGCCGGTATCGCTGAAGCTGCCAAAGTTGGCCGCGGTGCTGCTCCAAGCCACGAAGCTGGTCGGGCTGTCGGCGCCCGCTTGGCCGTTGGCGTGCAGGTCGTTGCTCAGCACGTTGCCGATGAGCACGCTGAGCGCGCCTTGGACGATGCTGATGCCCTCATCCGCGGCGTTCGGCACATCGTCGAGGATCTCGATGACGAGGCTCGCCGGGGCCGACGAGGCGGTGCCGTCCGAGACCGTCAGGCTGAACACGTCGGTCTCGATCCCGGCGCCGTCGCTGGTCGGGCTGGTCAGCTCATAGCTGTAGCTGGCCACCCCGGTCGCGCTGTCGTAGGCGGTGATGGTCAGGCTGCCGTTGCTGCCGGCGAACACACTGCCCGCCAGGCTGCCCAACGCCACCGTGGTGCCGTTGAGGGTGACGCTCTGCAGGTCGTCGAGGCCGTCGGCGTCGCTCAGGCGGAAAGTGCCAGTGGCGAACTCGCCGTTGCCGGCGGCGTTCGAGCCGGTGGCGAGACCGGCTTCGAAGACCTGGTCGTTGCCGCCCTCGTTGCCCGGATCGACGCTGAGCTGCGGCCCGTCGTTGCTGCCAGTAATGGTGAGGGTCAGGCTCGCGCTGGCGGTATCGCCATCGGCGTCCTGCATGGTGTAGCTGAAGGTTTCGCTCAGGCTTTGGCCGCTGTCCAGAGCCTGCACCGCCGGGTTGGCGTTGTTCAGGCTGTAGCTGTAGGTGCCGTTGCCGGTGTCCGTAAAGGTGCCGAAGCTGGCCGCGGTGCTGCCCCAGGCCACGAAGCTGATCGGGAGGTCCACGCTCACGTCATTGTCCAGCACGTTGCCGGTGATCGCGGCGACCGCGTCTTCGGCGATGCTGTTGTTGTCGTTGGCCGCTTCAGGTAGGAAATCCGGCACGTCTGCGGGTACGGGCTCCGATGCCGCAACCGGTTCAGGGTCCGGGAATTCCGCCCCCCTGTTGAGCCCGACAGTCGGGAAGCCAATCACAGGTTCAACCGAGCCACCCACGGCATCCAGCACCACAAAGGAGTGACCGCCACCGGCATTAGCTGCACCACCTACTCTTGGGCCGGCGGCTGTGGCTTCACCCTCTAGAGTCGGGTCGACACCCGCCTCAATGGCGGCCTGCAGTTTTTCAACATCGGTGAGTTCTTGATCGCTGGGAACTGCCGAAAGGGCTGCTCCGGCATAAGGCGGGGAGTCATGGCCTGCGGCGATCATTTGCTCGTCGAGCGCCAGGCTGCTATCACGACCCAGAGTCAGCTCCTGACCGTTGCGCAGGGTGACCGCGACGGCGCCGGCCGCGCCCGTCACCAGCTGCTCACCCGCGAAGACCCGATCACCTTCGGTAAGAAGTCGACGCGCTCCATCGCCAGCTACCGCGTAGACCTCGCCGACAACCTGACTGACGACACCGATTAAAGTAGCCATGCTTCCTTCCTCACTACAGCTGTCGACAACCGTCGACAGGTATTTCAAAAGGGTCAAAAAGCCTTTCAAAACCGAGGTAGTGCGAAGAAATCAACTGAGAAAATGGAACGACGCGGCGACATCAAAAAGCTACGACGTCAAAAAAATATCGCCCTCGCCAGCATCGTACGACTCCACCAGATAAGTCCCCGCCCTTGCGCTCTAAAGCGTATTTGACCGTCTGTTTTAACCACGCAGAAAGCCTTATCCCACGGATAACGTGGCTGTTAGAGAAAAACAATGTGCTCGTTTTGGCGGAGTGCATAAGATTCTTTCCTCATAACCTTTGTGAGAATTTTTTCTTAGCTTCTCCGTAAAGATGTTCTTAGCTCTGTTGTTAAAAGCCTGAAACGGTTTAACCGGCCATTTAGCCAAATTATTGGCGACAGGAACAAAGCACATCTAAACATGGAGAAGTACCTCATGCGCGTTTTGACCCCCCTGTGGAGCAGCATGCTACTGGCCATGGCCTGCGCCCAAACTCAAGCGATGACGCTATCGCAAGCGATTCAGAGCACGGTCGATAGCCATCCAGAGATTCAGGCCAGCCTGAACGACCGGCTCTCCTCGGATGAAGAGGTAAAGGTCGCGAAGGGCGGTTATCTCCCGACTGTCGACGCACTCGCCGGTTATGGCCGCGAGCAAACCGACAGCCCGACTACCCGTGGGCTGGTGGGCCACAACAAGGAAACGCTGACGTATGGCACGTCCGAGCTGCGCTTGCGGCAAATGCTCTTTGACGGGTTCAACACCCCGAATGAAGTCGCGCGCACTAAAGCCGTAGTGAACTCGCGGGCTTATTTCGTTCAGGGCACTTCAGAAAGCCTGGCGTTACGCACCGTCGAGGTCTATCTGGACGTACTGAAACGCCGGGAAATGGTCGCACTGGCCAAGAACAACCTGCAGGCGCACCAACGCATCAACGACCAGATGGGTCTACGTAGCCAACGTGGCATAGGCAGCACGGCCGACCTTGACCAATCCCAAGCACGCTTGGCGCTGGCGGAAAACAACCTCTACACCGAACAGGTCAACCTGGCCGATGCCGAGTCCAGCTTCTTCAGTGCCGTCGGGCGCCTGCCGGATGAACTGGAGTCGCCCACCACGATCAAGGGCGAAGTGCCCGCCGAGCTGGGTGCCGCGCGGCAGTCAGTGATGGCGAACAACCCCTTCCTGAAGTCCGCGCAAGCCGACGTGATGGCTGCCGAGAAGCAATATGAAGCGGCCAAGGCGCCGTTCTATCCACGCTTCGATGCGGAACTGGCGACTGAGGCCAATAACAACACTCAAGGCGACGAAGGCCACGACAACTCTTGGCGCGCCGGGATAGTAATGAACTACAACTTGTTTAACGGCATGCGCGACAAGGCGCGGTTGCAATCCTCTGCCTACCAGATCAACCAGTCGATGGATATTCGCAACAATGCCCTGCGGATTATCAACGAGAACATCTCGCTGGCCTGGAATGCGATGGAAAATGCCCGTTTGCAAACCCCAAAAGCCCGCGACTATGCGAACTACACCGCACGGGTTCGCGAGGCCTATCAACAACAGTTCAGCCTGGGGCAACGCACCCTGCTCGACTTGCTAGACAGCGAGAACGAACTCTTCACCGCCAATCGACGCTATACCGAGGTGCGTTACACCGAGGAGTTCTCCATGTATCGGGTGATGTCGGCCATGGGCGAGTTGTTGCGTACCCAGGGGACTGTTCTTCCGGCTGAAGCGACTGCCCTGAACGAAGTGAAGAGTGAGGCTCAGCTACCGGAAATGAAGTAGTACTGGCTTAGGAGTAGTAGATCGTGACGACCATGGAACGGACAGGGCTAAGCGGCGATCCTCGGCTTAGCCATGATGATCCGTTGCTGGATGGTTTGTTGATTCTCTGCAACCTGCACGATTGCTCTGCCAGCCGTGGCAGCCTGAGTGCAGGCTTACCCATGCCCGAGCAACGGCTTAGCGCCGAGCTTCTGCCGCGGGCCGCGGCGCGGGCGGGCTTGCAGGGCCGGCTGTTGCGCCGTGAACTGAGCGCCATCTCCGCACTCAATCTGCCCGTTCTGCTGCTGTTGAAAGGCGGCCGCAGCGCGGTGCTGCGCCAATGGGGGGCAGAGGACCAAGCGCTGATTCTACCCAGCGAGGCGGAAGGTGGTGAGCAGTGGGTCAGCCGCGAGACACTGGCTGCCGAGTACAGTGGCCAAGCCCTGTTCGCCCGCCCACGGCATGAACTGGAAGACCTGCGCAGCCCCTTGGTGCCACGGGTCGAAGCCTGGTTCCGCGACACCCTCAAGCTCTCACGCTGGCTGTATACCGACGCGATTCTGGCCAGCTTGCTGATCAACGTGCTGGGCCTGATGGTGCCGCTGTTTGTCATGCAGACCTACGACCGCGTCGTCCCCAACCAGGCCACCGCGACCCTTTGGGTGCTGTCCATCGGCCTGCTAATCGGCACCCTGTTCGAACTGCTATTGCGCGTGCTGCGCGCCCATCTGCTCGACGTCGCCGGCAAGAAAACCGACGTGGTGCTCTCTGCCACGCTGTTCGAGCGCATCACCGGCATGTCGATGAAAGCCCGGCCCGCCAGCGTCGGCGGCTTCGCCCAAAGCATTCATGACTTCCAGGGCCTGCGTGAATTTCTCACCGGGGTGACCCTGACCAGCATCATCGACCTGCCTTTTGCGCTGCTGATGATTGTGGTGATCGGCTTGCTCGCCGGCTGGATCGTGGTGATTCCGCTCTTGGCGTTCCCGCTCACCGCCCTCTTCGCCCTGCTCATCCAGTCGCGTCTGCGCGACACCGTACAGAAGAGCCTGGCCCTCGGCGCCGAGCGTCAAGCCCTATTGATCGAAACACTCGGCGGCCTGGAAACCCTGAAAGCCTGCGGTGCCGAAAGCGAACGTCAGCACAAATGGGAAACCACCCATGGCGCGCTGACCCGCCTCGATGCGCACGCGCGCCACCTCTGCGCCCTGGCCACCAACGGCACCCTGTTCCTCCAGCAATTCTCCGGCATGGCCACCATAGTCGCCGGCGTCTACAGCATCATTGCCGGCGACCTGAGTGTCGGCGCCCTGGTGGCTTGCTACATGCTGGGCAGCCGGGTCATGGCCCCGCTTGGGCAGATAGCCGGGCTGATCACCCGCTACCAACAAGCGCAAATCACCATGAAAAGCACCGACGCGCTGATGGCCCTACCACAGGAGCGCCAGGCCAAACAACGGCCACTGGAGCGTACCCACCTGCAAGGTGCGCTGGATGTGCAGCAGGTGAATTTCCGCTACCCAGGGCAAAGCACGCCGGCACTGACCAATGTCGGCCTGCACCTGGCGGCAGGCGAGCGCATCGGCATCATCGGCCGCAGCGGCTCAGGGAAAAGCACCCTGGCGCGACTGGTGATGGGGTTCTATACCCCGGATGAAGGCCAACTCCTACTGGATGGCCTCGACCTGCGCCAACTCGACGTCGCCGACCTGCGCCATCAGATTGGCTACGTGGCCCATGACCTGCCGCTACTCTCCGGCAGCCTGCGCGACAACCTGACCCTCGGCGCCCGCTATGTCAGCGACGCGCGCATGCTCGAAGTGGCCGAGATGACCGGGGTCAGTGAGTTGGCCCGGCAACATCCGCAAGGCTTCGACCGCCCAGTCGGTGAGCGCGGCCAACTACTCTCCGGCGGCCAGCGTCAGGCGCTGCTACTCGCCCGCGCCCTGCTGCTCGACCCACCGATTCTGCTGCTCGACGAGCCGACCAGCGCCATGGATAACAGCAGCGAGGAGATCCTCCGTAACCGCCTGCAAACCTGGACGCAGGGCAAGACGCTGCTGCTGATCACCCATCGCTCCTCCATGCTCAGCCTGGTGGAGCGACTGATAGTGTTGGACAACGGCCAGATTGTCGCCGACGGCCCGAAAGAGTCGGTGATCGAAGCCTTGCGCAAGGGCCGCGTTGGCCCGGCAACCGTTTAGCAGGCCGCGCATGGAACTCCCTACGTCGATTCGCGGTTACTTCGCCAGCCTGCGCCAACAGCAGCAGGACACCGAATTCATGCCGGAGGTGGACGGCGCCGCGCTGGAGGATGCGCCCTGGCTGTCGCGGGTGACGCTCTGGGTGGTCTGCGCCCTCCTCCTCAGCGCACTGGTGTGGGCCAATTTCGCCGTGCTCGAGGAAGTCACGACCGGCGAAGGTAAAGCCATACCCTCCAGCAAGGTACAGGTCATCCAAAACCTAGAAGGTGGCATCGTCACGGAGATCTTCGTCCGTGAGGGGCAGGTGGTGAACAAGGGCGACAAATTACTGCGGCTGGACGACACCCGCTTCCTTTCCAACCAAGGTGAAACCGAGGCCGACCGCCTGGCCCTGGTCGCCCGCGTCGAGCGCTTGGCCGCCGAGGCCGAAGGCCGACCGATTGCCCTGTCGGAAGAAATCACCGGCAACGCGCCACAACTCGCCGAAGACGAAATGGCGCTGTATAGCTCGCGGCAAAAACGCCTGGAGAGCGAACAACGCACCCTCGGCGAGCAGCTACGGCAGAAAACCCAGGAGCTGGCCGAGTTTCGCTCGAAACAGCAGCAATACCGCTCGAGTCTGGGCCTGCTCCAGCAGGAACTGAACATGTCCGAACCGCTGGTCGCCAGCGGCGCCATCTCCCCGGTGGAAATTCTCCGGCTGCGCCGCAGTGCCGTCGAGATACGCGGCTCGATGGACGCCACCACCCTGGCGATTCCGCGCGCCGAGGCGGCCATCAACGAAATCAAAAGCAAGATCGAGGAGTCCGAATTGGCGTTTCGTTCCGACGCCGCCAAAGAGCTCAATGAAAAGCGCACCGAGCTGCAAAAAATCACCGCCACCAGCGTCGCCATTCAGGATCGGGTCAGCCGCACCACCGTCCTTTCCCCGGTGCGCGGCATCATCAAACAGCTGAAGATCAACACCATCGGCGGCGTGGTGCAGCCGGGCAGCGACATGCTGGAAATCGTCCCACTGGAAGACAACCTGCTGATCGAGGCCCGCGTGCGCCCGCAAGACGTGGCTTTTCTCCACCCGGGCCAGAGCGCCATGGTCAAGTTCAGCGCCTATGACTACACCATCTACGGCGGGATGAAGGCCAAGCTCGAACTAATCGGCGCCGATACCGTGACCGACGACAAGGACAACAGCTTCTACCTGATCCAGGTGCGCACCGATAAGAACCATCTGGGTCAGGATGATCATCCCCTGCTGATCATCCCCGGCATGGTCGCCACGGTGGACATCATCACCGGCGAGAAAAGCGTGTTGGACTACCTGCTCAAGCCAGTACTCAAAGCCCGCGCCGAGGCCATGCGCGAGCGTTAGTCGGCCTTGTCCGCATGGTTGCGCTGGTAGGTCTCGACGCCCATCGCCGCGATCTGCCCCTCGATCAGGGCCTCGAACGGCCGCAGCAACTCCACAAAACTAGCCGGCGCCTCGATGATCTCCAACGCCTGCACAATCGCCTCGATAGTCGACAAAGCACCGGCCATCGGCGCCTTGCGCAGACGGTAGCGTGAGGCACAGCCCTCCGGCAGTGTCACTCGTGGCAGAGCTGCTAACGCCGGGTTGAGGTACAGCAGTTTGCTGGCCTTGCGCCAGGTGCCATCCGGCACCACCAGCAGTAACGGCAAGCCCTCACGCGCAGCGGCGTACTCGCTCAGCGGCTGTGCGGGCTCGCCGGGAAACAGCAGGCAGGCTTGATACCCCGGCTGCTCCAGCAAGACCGCTAAATCGCCGAACACTTCGCCCACCACCAGCTCGGCATTGCTCAACCCCAAGGCCGCCAGCCGCGCGGTATTCAAGGCATGCCTGACCTCGCTCGGATGCTGCAGGATCAGCACACGGGTACGGCTATTCAGGGATGGAATCAGCGGGCATAGACAATGGCTGGTAGGTCGTGAACAGCGGGGACATTGCGGACGGGACATGCAGGGCTCTCCTCGGCGCGCAGTGTGCCACTCAAATGGACTGAGCGCCCGGCCTTAGATCGCCCCTCAGCGCTGATTGAGTTGGGCCTTGAGCAGATCGCGGAAAGTCTGGAGCAACGGCTCGCGGGAGCGCCCGCGGCGCAGCGTCAGCGAGAACGGTGCCTGATAGCCGAAAGTCGTCGGCAGCAAGGCGCGGAGGCGGCCCTGTTCGACCCAGGACTGTGCGTAATGCTCGGGCAGATAACCGATGTAAGCGCCGGACAGCACCAGGATCAACTGCGCCTCCATACTCTCCACCGTTGCCGCGCTGTGCTTGAAACCGTGCCGCGCCAGCTCCGCCTGGCTCCAATAACCGCGACCGACCATGCGTTGCTGGGTGATGACTTCCGCCGGAATCCGCCGCTCGGCAAATAAGGAGTGGCGGTCACTGCAATACAGCCAATGTTGCTCACGGTACAGCGGCTGATAAACCAGACCGTTCATCCGCGTCGAGAAGGCCCCGATGGCCAGGTCCAGGCGGTTGTCCAGCACCCCCAGTTGCAACTCGTAAGGGCTCATCACCGATAGATGGAGGTGCACCGCCGGGTGCTCTTCACTGTAGGCGCCGATGGCCTCGGCCAAGGGCAGCGACGGGTCGCTGACGGTGGAGTCGAGCACGCCCAGATTAAGCGTGCCGCGTAGCTCGCCCTTGAGCGCCGCCGCATAGCGCTCGAAACCTTCCATCTCACCGAGCAAACGCAAGGTTTCCTGGAAGAACAGCTCGCCCTTGCTGGTCAGGCTGAACCCCCCACGGCCGCGATGGCACAGACTGAGGCCGAGCTGGCCTTCCAACTGGCTCATATAGGTACTGATCGCCGAGGTCGACAGGTTCAGCTCCTGTTGCGCCGCCGCGAAGCCCTGGTGGCGCACCACGCTGACGAAGATCCGCAGCAGTTTCAGGTCGGGGAGGACTTGGCTCATCGGGGCTCCGAGCTTGCACTCCCCCCTCCCGCTTGCGGGAGAGGGGCTGGGGGAGAGGGTGGAGTATGCGCCCCCTCTCCCCAACCCTCTCCCTGCAGGGAGAGGGAGCAGCGCGAGTCTATCCGCAACCCAATAGTTTAGAAATCTCTGAACTAAGTATTTGCCACCAGCGATTTTTCCCGCCGGCTGCCCTGAGCAGAATCCGCCCAACTCCTACAACCACAACAACCTCGAGGCCACCCCGTGGACAAGATCCTCCATCAGCCCCTGGGCGGTAACGAAATGCCCCGTTTCGGCGGCATCGCCACCATGATGCGCCTGCCGCATATCCAGGCTGCCGCCGAACTCGACGCGCTGGACGCCGCCTTTGTCGGTGTGCCCCTGGACATCGGCACCTCCCTGCGCCCCGGCACCCGCTTCGGCCCCCGTGAAATCCGCGTCGAATCGGTGATGATCCGCCCGTACAACATGGCCACCGGCGCCGCACCGTTCGACTCGCTGAACGTCGCCGACATCGGCGACGTGGCGATCAACACCTTCAACCTGCTGGACGCCGTGCGCATCATCGAGGAGGAATACGACCGCATCCTCGGCCACGGCATCCTGCCGCTGACCCTCGGTGGTGACCACACCATCACCCTGCCGATCCTGCGGGCGATCAAGAAGAAGCACGGCAAGGTCGGCCTGGTGCATATCGACGCCCACGCCGATGTCAACGACCACATGTTCGGCGAGAAAATCGCCCACGGCACCACCTTCCGCCGCGCGGTGGAAGAAGACCTGCTGGACTGCGACCGCGTCGTGCAGATCGGCCTGCGCGCCCAGGGCTATACCAGCGAGGACTTCAACTGGAGCCGCAAGCAGGGCTTTCGCGTGGTCCAGGCCGAAGAGTGCTGGCACAAGTCGCTGGCACCGCTGATGGCCGAAGTGCGCGAAAAAGTCGGCGGAGGCCCGGTCTACCTGAGCTTCGATATCGACGGTATCGACCCCGCCTGGGCACCCGGCACCGGCACCCCGGAAATCGGCGGCCTGACCACCATCCAGGCGATCGAGATCATCCGCGGCTGCCAGGGCCTGGACCTGATCGGTTGCGACGTGGTGGAAGTTTCCCCGCCCTACGACACCACCGGCAACACCTCGCTGCTCGGCGCCAACCTGCTGTACGAAATGCTCTGCGTGCTGCCGGGTGTGCAGCACCGATGAGCAGCCAACAAGTACTCGAGGCTGCCCGCCAGTTGGTGGCAGCCTTCGCCAGCAATGACACCCAAGCCTACTTCGCGGCCTTCAGCGAAGACGCCAGCTTCGTCTTCCATACCTGCGAACAGCCGCTGCTCTCGCGTGCGGCCTATCGCGAGCTGTGGGAAAGCTGGCAGCGCGAGGGTTTCGAGGTGCTCGCCTGCACCTCGAGCAATCAATTTGTCAGCCTGCAGGGCGATGTCGCGATTTTTATCCACGACGTCAGCACCCGGCTACGCATTCAGGGCAGCGAAAGCCTGAGTCTGGAGCGCGAGACCATCGTCTTTCGCCAGCAACCACAAGCGGGCCGTTGGCTGGCCTGTCACGAGCACTTGTCGGCAATGCCAGAGTTACTGTCATAGTCAAATGATCCCCAAGCGGAGGAAGTCATGCATAACAATAAGAATGACCAAGCCATAACCCAGATCGAAACCCACGGCGTCGAACAGATTCCCGACGCCGAACGCAACGCCGGACCGATCGATCTGTTTCGCCTGATCTTCGGCGGTTCCAACACCTTCGCCACCGCCGTGCTCGGCAGCTTCCCGGTACTCTTCGGCCTCTCGTTCCAGGCCGGGGTCTGGGCGATCCTGCTCGGCGTATTGGTCGGTTCGATCATCCTCGCGCCGATGGGCCTGTTCGGCCCGCTCAACGGCAGCAACAACGCGGTCTCTTCCGGTGCGCACTTCGGCGTGCACGGGCGGATCGTCGGCTCCTTCCTGTCGCTGCTCACCGCCATCGCCTTCTTCTCGCTGTCGGTGTGGAGTTCGGGCGATGCCCTGGTCGGTGGCGCCAAGCGCCTGATCGGCTTGCCCGAGACCGACTTGACCCTGGGCCTGGCCTACGGCCTGTTCGCCATTCTGGTGCTGACCGTGTGCATCTACGGTTTCCGCTTCATGCTCTGGGTCAACAAGATTGCGGTGTGGGCCGCCAGCCTGCTGTTCCTGCTCGGTATCTTCGCCTTCGCCGGGCCGTTCGACGCCGGCTTCGCCGGTAGCGTCAACCTGGGTGCGGAAGGCTTCTGGGCCGCCTTTATCGGCGCCACCCTGCTGGCGATGAGCAACCCGGTCTCGTTCGGCGCCTTCCTCGGTGACTGGTCGCGCTACATCCCGCGGCAGACCTCCAAGGGCCGGATCATGCTGGCGGTGATCGCGGCGCAGATCGCCACCCTGATCCCGTTCTTCTTCGGCCTGGTCACCGCCACCATAGTGGCGGCCAATGCGCCGGACTACATCGCCGCGAACAACTATGTCGGCGGCCTGCTCGCCGTGTCGCCGAGCTGGTTCTTCCTGCCGGTGTGCCTGATTGCGGTGATCGGCGGCATGTCCACCGGCACCACCGCGCTCTATGGCACCGGCCTGGACATGTCCAGCGTATTTCCACGGGTGCTCAGCCGGGTCAAGGCCACGTTGCTGATCGGCGTGCTGTCGATCGGCTTCATCTTCATCGGCCGCTTCGCCTTCAACCTGGTGCAGAGCGTGTCGACCTTCGCCGTGCTGATCATCACCTGCACCAGCCCGTGGATGGTGATCATGATCCTCGGCCTGATCATTCGCCGCGGCTTCTACTGCCCGGATGATCTGCAAGTCTTCACCCGCGGTGAAACCGGCGGCCGCTACTGGTTCAGCCACGGCTGGAACTGGCGCGGCATGGGTGCCTGGATTCCCAGCGCGCTGATCGGCCTGTGCTTCGTCAACCTGCCGGGGCAGTTCGTCGGCCCGCTCGGTGAACTGGCCGGCGGCATCGATATCAGCCTGCCCGTCACCCTCGGCCTGGCGTCCCTGCTGTATCTGGTACTACTGAGCCTGTTCCCGGAACCCGCCGCGGTGTACGGCCCCCAAGGCCCGCGCTGGATCGGCGGCCGCAAGACCAGCAAGAAACTAAGCTCCAAAGGCTCCCCCGAAGCTGCATAACAACAAACGGCTCTACGTTCGCGATGGCCAATAACCGCTGCACCAAGCCCGCTAAAGGAGTTACCGATGCGCACTCGTCCCACTCACCTGATGGCCCTGCTGGGCCTGCTTGCCACAGCGCTGTGCCCGACCCTGCAGGCTGCCGAAAGCAAGCCGTCGTTCCTCAGTTCCGGCAGCTTCCAGGTCTGTTCCGATCCGACCTTCCCGCCGCTGGAGTTCTTCGAGAAGTCCGGCGACCGCGAGCCCAGCGGCTTCGACGCCGACCTGATCCGCGCCCTGGCCAAACACTGGGGGGTGCAAGCCCGCTTCATCGTCACCGAGTTCACCGGCCTGCTGCCGGGCCTGGAGTCCAAGCGTTGCGATGTGGTGATCAGCGGTACCTTGATCACCCCCGAGCGCACCCAGAAGCTCAACGCCGTGCCCTACCTGGCCAGCGCCACCATCGTCTTCGGCAGTGGTAAGAGCGACCTCAAACTGAACTCGCTGGATGATCTGTCCGGCAAGGTCGTCGCGGTGCAGTCCGGCACCCGTTACGTGGCGATCATGGAGAAGCTCAACGCGCAGCTGACCGCCGCCGGCAAGACCCCGGCCACCCTGCAAACCTACCCCAAGGGCAGCGACGTAGCCCAGCAGGTACTGGTCGGCCGCGCCGCCGCCGGGCTGTCCCAGGACACCGAAATCGCCTACCGCGAACTGCAGACACCGGGTCAGTTCAAGACCCTCTACAGCTTCCCGGAAAAGGATATCTTCGGTGCCTACATGCTGCCCAACCCGGCGGACAAGCAGGCCGTCCAGGACGCCGTGAATGCGCTCAAGGCCGACGGCACGCTCAAGGCCATCAGCGAGAAGTGGAAGCTCGATCCGGCCAACGTGGAAGTCAGCGGGCAGTGATGCCGGCTTGACCACAAAGCTGTGTCAGCTGCGCCAAGGCTAACGGCGCAGCTCGCACCACGCCGGACAGGCGCGTTGCCCAGCTAGCCGCTGAGGGCGACGCCCTACAACCGCTCCCTTCACCAAAGGACACGCTCATGCACTTCGATGTAGCCGTCTTCTGGGACGCCCTGACGTCCTACCCGTTCTTCAAGGGCGCCTGCATCACCCTGGTGCTGGCACTGCTCGCCCACTCGGTCGGCATCGCCCTGTCGATACCCGCCGCACTGGCGCTGGATGGCCCGAACAACCCGGCGCGCGTCTTGCTGCGCGGCGTCCTCAGCGTATTTCGGGGTGCCCCCACCCTGCTGCAGTTGCTGTTCGTCTGGAATGCCCTGCCGCAATTCTTCCCGGTTTTCCGCGAGGCCTGGTTCACCCCCTTCTTCGCCGCCTGGATCGCCCTCAGCATCAACGAGGCGGCCTATCAGGTGGAGATCAACCGCGGTGCACTGAAAGCCTTGGACAAGGGCCAGTACGCCGCCGGTCATGCGCTGGGCCTGTCGCGCTGGCAGATCTTCCGCTACATCACCCTGCCGCAGGCGGCGCGCATCGCTATTCCGCCGACCGCCAACGAGTTCATCACCCTGCTCAAGATCACCTCGCTGGCCTCGGTGATTTCCCTGCAGGAACTGATGGCGGTGACCTCGCAAACGGTCTCCACCACCTTCCAGTTCTCCGAGTACTACGCGGTGGCGCTGGTCTACTACCTGGTCATGGTCTACACCCTGACCTGGCTGCAACTGCGCCTGGAACGTCGCCTGTCCTGGGACCACGTGAGCGCCGGCGCGAAGAGCGTCGGTCTGCTGCAACGCACCCTCGCCCGTATGCGGCGCATCTGAGGAGCTCGCCATGAACGAAATCATCCGTCTGGAAAACGTCGGCAAACGCTACGACGACTTTCAAGTGCTGCAAGGCATCAACCTGTCGGTCAGCCAGGGCGAGAAGATCGTCATCTGCGGGCCGTCCGGCTCCGGCAAATCGACGCTGATCCGCTGCATCAACCGCCTGTCGCCGCACGACACCGGCACCATCACCGTGGAGGACCAGGACATCTCGAGCAAACACGGCAGCGCCAACGTGCGCCGTGAAGTCGGCATGGTGTTCCAGAACTTCAACCTGTTCCCGCACCTGAGCGTGCTGGAAAACTGCACCCTGGCGCCGATGAAAGTCCGCGGCACATCACGCGCCGAGGCCGAAGAGCAGGCCCTGCGCTACCTGAACCGCGTGCATATCGGCTCCCAGGCGCACAAGAAACCCGGCCAGCTCTCCGGCGGCCAGCAGCAACGCGTGGCCATCGCCCGGGCGCTGTGCATGAACCCCAAGGTGATGCTGTTCGACGAACCGACCTCGGCGCTCGATCCGGAAATGGTCGGCGAGGTCCTCGAGGTGATGACCGAACTGGCCCTGGAGGGGATGACCATGCTCTGCGTCACCCACGAGATGGGGTTCGCCCGCAAGGTCGCCGACCGCGTGGTGTTCATGGACGCCGGGCAAATCGTCGAGACCGCCACCCCGGCCGAGTTCTTCGACCACCCGCAACATGCACGCACCCGCGCCTTTCTCTCACAGATCAGCCACTGATACCGACCCCCATGCATACACCGACCGAAGCCATCCTGCGCCGCGACCTGGCCGCAGCCTACCGTCTGGCCGCCCTATTCGGCTGGGACGACACCCTGTACACGCATTTCTCGGTGCGCCTGCCGGGCCACGAGCCACGCTTCTTGATCAACCCCTTCGGCCTGCTGTTCGAGGAGGTGCGCGCCAGCGACCTGATAGTCGTCGACCTGCACGGCCGGGTGCTCGACGGTAATGCGGACTACAACGTCGCCGGTTTCACCATCCACAGCGCCATGCACATGGCGCGTGAGGATGCGCACTGCGTGATCCATACCCACACCCTCGCCGGCATGGTGGTGGCCGCGACGGACGCTGGCCTGGCGCAGCTGAACCAGATCAGTGCCGAGTTCTACCAGCGCGTCGGTTACCACGACTACGAAGGCATCGCCCTCGACCTCGGCGAGCGCGAACGGCTGGTCGCCTCGCTTGGCGACAACATCGCGCTGATCCTGCGTCACCACGGCCTGCTCAGCGTCGGCGCCAGCGTCGCCGACGCCTTCTACGTCATGTACTACCTGAACAAGGCCTGCGAGATCCAGCTGAGTGCCGCCGCGCTGCAAGGCGTGCGGGAGATGCCGGGCAAACTCAGCCAGCACGCCTGCGAGCAATTCCAGGGCGCCGAGTGGCAACGTCAGCTGCTCTGGGAGGCCTGGCTGCGCAAGCTCGAGCGCCTCGACCCGGCTTATAAGAACTGAGGCCCCGCGCACCCCTGAGGGTTCGGATAGCGCGGGGGAGTTTCAGTTACGCACAGCCCCCCACGCTATTGACTGCCTGCGGGCGACTGCGTGGACCGCTCGGAGTTAGGCTCTCAACGCCGACGCTGCTCGGCCAGACGGCGTTGCTCATCACTGTGGATAGGGATTGGTTGCAGACGTGGAGCCTCGATCAGTCCGAGCGCGACAGACAGCTTCCACGCCAAAGTACGTAGCCAAATATTCATCATGAGTCCCTCTCTAAACAGCGAGCGAGTCGGGCAGTCGATTGCTTCTGCACCTCCCCCTCGGAACCACTGATCCAGTCCATCGACCCCGGGCCCCTGCAAGATCTTCCCTCGATTGAAGGAATCGCCCTAGCAGTGACGCGCTCGGCCGATCTGGATCACTCCACGGCCCTTTCCCCGGCTTGAGCCGCTAACAGCCCAAGCCACTATTTCAGATTGGCACCAAGCATGCCCTTGCGCCACATCAGCCAGGCACTGGCCCGGGCAAAATGCGTGGGCAACCGATGTACGGTTACGCCCTCGCGCTCCGGCAGGCTGTCGAGCAGCACCAGCACCACCCCGCCCCCGGCGATCACGCAGGTGAGCCGGCCTGGCGTGACCGCTCAGAACCAGCGCCGAGGTTACCAGGCGCAAACCGATACCGAAGACGCCAAAGACGTCGGTTTCGGCAAGCGCCCAATTAGTCAGCCAGGCAGGCGGGCTGACAACTCAGCTCAGCTGTTCCTTGCGCCGGTAAGGAAACACGTCGATCACCTTGCCGGCACGAATCGCCTCCTGCAGCCCCTGCCAGTATTCGGCTTGATACAGATCGCCGTGCAGTTGGCTGAATAGTCGGCGCTGGCCCATGTCGGCGAACAGGAACGGCGGGAACTCCTCCGGGAACACATCCAGCGGGCCGATCGAATACCAGGGCTCGGAGGCCATTTCGTCCTCCGGGTAGCGCGGTGGCGGAATGCGGCGGAAGTTCGCCTCGGTCAGCTGGCAGATTTCGTCGTAGTCGTAGAACACCACGCGGCCATGGCGGGTGACGCCGAAGTTCTTCAGCAGCATGTCACCGGGGAAGATATTCGCCGCCGCCAGTTGTTTGATCGCCAGCCCGTAATCTTCCAGCGCCTCAAGCACCTGCGCCTCGTTGGCGTGCTCCAGATAGATATTCAGCGGGGTCATGCGCCGCTCCGTCCAGCAGTGGCGGATCAGCACGGTATCGCCTTCCAGCTCGACGGTGCCCGCCGCCACTTCCAGCAGCTCGGCCAGGCATTCCGGCTCGAACTTGGCTTTCGGGAAGCGGAAGTCGGCGAACTCCTGGGTATCGGCCATGCGCCCGACGCGATCGACGCTTTTGACCATGCGGTACTTCTCGATCACCGTGGCGCGGTCGACGTTCTTCGACGGCGAGAAGCGGTCCTTGATGATCTTGAACACCGTATTGAAACCCGGCAGGGTAAACACGCTCATGACCATGCCACGCACACCGGGGGCCATGATGAAGCGGTCGTCGGTATTCGCCAGGTGGTTGATCAGCGCACGGTAGAACTCCGACTTACCGTGCTTGTAGAAACCGATCGAGGTGTACAGCTCGGCAATGTGCTTGCCCGGCAGGATGCGCTTGAGGAAGCCGACGAACTCCGCCGGAATCGCCACATCGACCATGAAATAGGAACGGGTGAAGGAGAAGATGATCGACACCTCCGCCTCGTCGGTGATCAACGCATCGACCTGCACGCCCTGCCCCTCACGGTGCAACAGCGGAATCACCAGCGGCCACTGCTCATCGCGGGTGTAGATGCGCCCGACCAGGTAGGCGCCCTTGTTGCGATAGAGCACCGAGGAGAACAGCTCGATGCACAGCTCCGGATCCTTGCAGACCCAGTCCGGCAGGCTGGTGCGCAATTGCGTTTCCAAACGCCGCAGGTCACGCGGCAGGTCTTCATAGGGCACGCCGAAGCGGTAGTCGGCGAACACCTGCTCGAGCATGCCGGCCAGGTTGACCTGCGGCAGGTAGCTGCGGGTTTGCGCGGCCCGCTCATGGCTGCGCAGCGATGGCCGCGTGGTGTGGATAAACATGCAGCCGTCGCTGATGCAGTCATGGCTGAACAGCCCGCAGAAGATCGAGTTGAACCAGGTTTCCGCCAGTTCGTCGTCGAAACGGCTGTCGATCAGGTTGATATAGGCACTCTTCACCAAGGGCCAGAGCTGCACATCCAGCAGCACCTCGGCGCTGATCGCCTGATGCAGGCGGGCGCCGACCTCGCTGACTTTCTCCTCATACAGATTGATCCGCGCGGCCGAGGCCTGCTGCGTTTCCTGCCACTGCGCCTGCTCGAAACGCGCCCGCGCGCCGTCGGTGATCTGGCGGAAGTGCTCGCGATAGTCGTCGAAGCCGTCGAGGATCAAACGGGCGATATCGGCGGCCGGCCATTGCTGTGGCATAGGGAAGTCTCTGCTGAGAAATTCGGAAAAGGCGAGCTTAGCCAGTGACCGAGCCGAGGGAAAGCGTTCTCAGCCGATCCCACGCGCATGCAAATGGTTCTCCAGGCATTCGATGAACGCCTTGACCTTGCGCGTGCTGCGCCGGTGGGCGAGGTAGAGCACATGCACCCAGGGGCCGAAGGCATCGGGCTCCAGCCAGTACTCCGGGAGCAGCTGGACCAGCTGCCCGCTGGCCAGGTAGGGCGCCACGCTCCACTGCGGGCAGAACTGCAGGCCTTGGCCGGAGCCCCCTGACCAAGCATTTGCATACGGGATGACCGCTTCCGCTAGCCCCCCAGCGGCTCATTTCGACCCAATATAGCTGACGTTCGAGTGCACCTACGAAATGAGGGACGATTCAAGGTGTTCAAGCCATTTTTTCACATGGAAAGCTCGCGCAACTGCAACACCGGCGGAGTTGTTCTGGGGCTTTCAGCTGCGCGGGAGAGTGTGCTGGAGCACGGTGGCGGGTTGGAGGCGAAGGGCTGCCTGGCCATGGGATTGCGCACAGGCTCAGGCTCGGCTGTTGCGGAAGCTGCCGGGTGTGATGCCGACTACTTTTTTGAACGCCCGGGTCATGTGGCTTTGATCGAAGAAACCGCAAGCGAATGACGCTTCGGCGAGGCTGGCCCCGGTGCGTAACAGTGTTTGGACCTGGGCGATTCTTTTCTGGATTTGATAGCTGTGGGGGGAGACTCCAACGCTTTTTTTGAACACCCGGATCAGGTAGAGCGGGTCAAGGTTCACCAGCTGCGCTAGTTCTTCCAGGGGGATGTGTTTGTCGAACTCGTCCTCGAGTTTCTTCTTGATCCTTTTCACTGCGTGCTGCTCAGCCGCACTGACCGGTGCGATGGGCGCGCCGCTGCGCTCGAAGAGCTGCGTCACCAACTCCAGCAGGATGGTTTCCCGTTCAAGACTGGGATTGGATTTTTCAATGATTTGATGTTGATGCAAAAAGGTCCGAGCAAAGTCCGGTGCCTGGCTCAGGGCTGTTTGAAAAAGGTGGATATGATCACCCGAAAAGCGCCCTTGGAACACCGCCCGGTTGACCCATTCCGGATCGATGTAGAGCATTCGATACATCCAGCCCTGATCGTGTCCTGGCAAGCCGTCGTGGATCTCGCCGGGGCTAATGGTGACCACGCTGCCCGCACCCCCCAAGTAGTAGCTGCCGCGATAGAAGAGTTTTTCAACGCCGCTACTTATAACGCCGACCGCATATCGGTCATGTGAATGCCTGCCGAAAGATTGAGTGCTGTAACGCGCGGATAACAACTCGCAGTCGCCTTCGGGTATACGCCAGAATTTAACAAAGCCCTTACCCTCGCGAGGGTCTTTATTGTGTCGATTCTCATCCATGACTTGTCCAGTTTTGTGCAATACGTTTGAAAAAAAAGTGGCTAAATTTAGCACCCATTTCATAACGCAAGCCAGGGGAATCGATGTCTACAAAACTAGTTATTGGGGATTTTAATAAGTCTTCATGGTCATTACGCGCATGGCTGGTTCTTGTGACAGCTGATGTTTCATTTGAAACCCTTCAGATCAAGCTGGAACAGAGCGAAACCCGTCAGCGTATTCTTCAACATTCGCCATCGGGCAAGGTGCCGGCGCTGTTGCTCAACGACATCGTCATCAACGACAGCCTGGCCATCAGCGAATACATTGCCGGCGCCTATCCTGCTGCCAACCTATGGCCCCAGGACTCGCGGATCAAGGCCCTGGCCCGAGCCGCTGCAGCGGAAATGCACTCCGGCTTCACCCACCTGCGCACGCAGATGTCGTTCGGCCTGAACACCGGCGACACCCCTGAAAGCCTGACCGCCGAGACCCAGGAAGAAATCCAGCGGATTTTCGCCATCTGGAACCACCTGCGCGACGTGAGCGGCTCAAAGCAGTTCCTCTGTGGTGACTTCGGCATTGTTGATGCGATGTTTGTTCCTGTGGTGTTTCGCTTCCGTCGTTATGGTATTGCCGTGCCCGCGCAACTACAGGGATATGTTGAAAAAATTCTGGCTTATCCACCTGTACAAAAATGGTTGAAGTTGGCCGAACAAGCAGTTTAAGAAGCTGCGTTACTTGTAACGATTAAAGCTAATTATAAATTACTTATTTTTTTGACTGACGACAGAAAAGACCTTTTGGTCTTTTCTGCTTTGTCGAGTCTGACTTTTGTGGCAAGAAGAGAAGGAAGTTATGAGCGTTCATAAAGTTAATGCCAGGGATTCGGGGCGTGATAGGCAAGTCTACGATGTGATCGGCATAGGTTTTGGTCCGGCGAATATTGCCTTGGCCATTGCCTTGGAGGAGTTGGAGTTTGCTGGGTCGCGACTGTTTCTTGAGCGCCATTCCAGTACGAAATGGCAGCCGGAGATGATGTTGGCGGGCAGCGATATTCAGAACCATCCGAGTCGCGACCTGGTGACTCCGCGCAACCCTCGTAGCCGCTACACCTTCACCAACTTCCTGTTCGAGAACGATCGGCTTTTTGAGCACCTCAACCTTGGTTTGGAGTTTCCCCTGCGCAGCGAATTCGCGGAATACGTGCGTTGGGTCGCGGGTTTCTTTGCCAAGGATGTGGCTTATAACCAGGCGGTGACGACGATTCAGGTGGACCCTGCAAGCAATCTGTATTGCGTGACCACTCAGACCGGGAATCAGTTTTTTGCCCGCTCGCTGGTGCTCGCCCCGGGTCGCACGCCAGTGATCCCGCAAGCGTTCGCCGACTGTGCCCCGGATCGGGTGTTCCATCTGACTCAGTACCTCGGGCGTTTGGCACAACTAGCCCAGCAGCGCGAGCTGAAGCGGGTGGCGGTGGTGGGCGGCAGCCAGAGTGCGATCGAGATCATGCTGCATCTGCGGCATAGCTACCCGCAGCTGGAAATCATCAACGTGCAGCGCGGTTATGGTTTCCGCCTCAAGGACACCAGCCAGTTCAGCGAGCACGTGTACTTCCCGGCCTTTGTCGACCAGTACTACAACAGCTCTGCCGAGGCGAAAAAGAACATCAATCGCCACCTGCATTACACCAACTATTCCGCCGCCGACGCCGACGTGATCTCGGAGTTGTATGTGGGCATGTACGAAGACAAGTTGCAGGGCAAGGACAGGATCACGATCAAGAACCTCAGCGAAATCCAGAGCTGCACACCCTCGGCGCAGGGCTACACGTTGACGGTGCTCGGCACTCAAGGCCAAACCGCCGAACAGCTGCCCGACCTGGACGCCATCGTGCTGGCCACGGGGTTCCGCAACCTGGGGACGGGAGCACAGGACGAGCGTTTCCCTGCCATCCTCCGAGACCTTGCCGAGAGCCTGGACTGCGATGCGCAGGGCGTGATTCGCATCGGTCGCGATTATCGCCTTTCTGCGCGCAAGGGCTACAGCCTGCCGGCGCTTTACCTCAATGGCTTGTGCGAGTCGTCCCACGGCTACGGCGATGCCGGCTCCTTCAGCCTGCTGTCGTTGCGTGCCCGGGATATTTTCAACTCGTTGAGCGAGCAGCTGGGGCAGGTGGAACCCGCGGAAAGAATCGCCTGAGTAGTGGCTGAATCGAATTCTGAACCTCGACCCTTTATGGAGTAGGCAGTGAATGGAAATTTCAGGAATGGATGAGTTGGGTGTATTTGCTGAAGTCGAGTCTCAGGCGCGCAGTTATTGCCGCAGTTTTCCGGTGGTCTTCGATCAGGCTCAAGGCAGCTATCTGTACGACCTCAAGGGACTGGCGTACATCGACTTTCTAAGTTGCGCCGGCTCAGTTAACTATGGTCACAATCCCAAGCCGGTCAAGGCGGCGGTGATCGACTACCTGCAGCGTGATGGTATCCAGGCTGCATTGGATATGCACAGCCGAGCCAAGCAGGAGTTCATCTTCAACTTCCGCAAGATCATCCTCGAACAGCGAGCTTTGCCCTACAAGATGCAGTTCACTTCGCCCACCGGCACCAGCGTGGTGGAGTCGGCGATTAAACTGGCTCGCAAGGTCACCGGACGGCGGCATATCGTGGCCTTCACCAATGGCTTTCACGGTATGTCCAGCACCTCGCTGGGGTTGACCGGCAACCGCGACAACCGCCAGCCCGGCGTCGACCCTTATGTGTTCCGCATGCCCTATGACGGTTATTTGAAGGGGATGGATTCCATCGAGTATTTCGAGCGCCTACTCAACGACAACAGCTCTGGCATGGATATCCCGGCCGCCGTGATACTGGAAACCATTCAGGGCGAAGGCGGGATCAACGTAGCATCCTCTGACTGGCTGCGGCGTCTGCGCAAGCTGACTGCCAAGCACGACATCCTGTTGATCATTGATGATATCCAGGCCGGTTGTGGCCGGACGGGCACCTTCTTTAGCTTTGAACCAGCCGGAATCACGCCGGATATGGTCTGCCTGTCGAAGTCCCTCAGTGGTTATGGCTTGCCGTTCGCGCTGTTGCTGCATCGCCCTGAGCTGGATCAGTGGGTGCCCGGCGAAGACAACGGCACCTTCCGCGGCAACACCCTGGCCTTTGTCGCGGCGACCAAGACGCTGCAGGAGTTCTGGAGCGACGACCGCTTGGTCAAGCATATCCAGGCCAATGAAGCACTGCTCAAGACCTGGCTCGGCGTGGTGACTGAGCGCTTCGCTGCGCAGATCAAGCAGGTGCGTGGACGCGGGCTGTTCTATGGCATCGAGTTTCACGATGCGTCGCTGGCCGCAGCGGTGATGCGCGCATGCTTTGTGCGTCGTTTGATCATTGAGCGCTGCGGTCCAGAAGATCAGGTGCTCAAGCTGATGCCGGCCCTGACGATCGGCATGGAAACCCTGCAGGCTGGTCTGGACAGCATTTTTGAGGCCATGCAGCAGGTGCTGGACCAGGCCTCGTTCAGCGAACCGGACAGTGACACGGATGCTTTGGTTTTCCTCAATGAGGTCTCTCATGTCGACTAATAGCAATCGCGCGATCATCGAACTGACCATTGGCGGGCTGATGCTCAGCCTGTCTGCCTTGGCTGTCGCCTTCGCCCATATCGGCGCGGGTGGCGCAGGGTTCTATCGGATGCTGTTCGCCTCGATCCTGTTCTTCCTGCTGCTCAAGGTGCGCAGAATCCCGGTGCTGCTCAAAAGCTTCAAGGCACAGCTGTACACCGCGTTGGCCGGGGTCTTCCTGGCCATCGACCTAGTGCTCTGGCACCAGAGCATCTATATCGTCGGCCCGGGCATCGGCTCGATCCTGACCAACTGTCAGGTGTTCTTCATGACCCTGCTGGGGTTGTACCTGTTGAAGGAAAAACCTTCGATCTACTTCCTGATTTCCATCACCTTGGCCTTCGTCGGACTGTATCTGTTGCTGCTGCCCGAAATGAACAGCGCGGTGGAGGTCAAGGGCGTGGTGTATGGCGTGCTGTCGGGGCTGGCGTATGCCATCTGCGTGTACTTCCTGAAGATCAATACACAGTTGCCTGACGGCGGTGGCGACAAAATCGCGCAGATGCTCAATTTGAGTCTCTGGGCGGCGCTGGTGTTGCTGGCGTATGCGCTGGCGACCGGGGAGAGCCTGGCGATCGTGGATGGGCAGACCCTGCTGATGCTGATCATCTACGGGGGGCTGGTGCAGTTCGTCGGCTGGCTGCTGGTCAACCGTTCGATCGGTGCTCTCAGTCTGGGGTTGGCCGGTCTGATCCTGTTGCTGGAGCCGGTGATCACGTACTTCATCGATATCGCCTTTCTCGGCAAGGCCAGCTCCGCGCTGCAGATTTGCGGCGCGCTGCTGACCATCTTTGCGGTGTACATCGGTTCGATCAAACCGCCGGAGAAAGCGCAGCCTTTACCCGAGGCGGCCTGACGTGAGGCATGTCACGGCAGCGTCGTGATCGACGGGCTGCCGTGAACCGACCAATATGCTACGCGCAGGCCCGCAAGGTCTGCACGTAGTCGGTTTCTGCCGGTCACGACTGACCGCTACTGGCCGATTGCTGCCGATCACGCGACTCACAGCGGCGTAGGCCGTACATACCGCTGACGGCTTGTCCGCCGTGGAAGGTGGACAAGACTTGGTTATGCCCACCCTACTCTCTGCGCTACGGGCGGATGGACTTCAAGGACCCGCTGTTCTGGGCCAGCAGCAGTGAGTCCTACTACGAGTGGGAAGCCAAGCTGAGCCGCGATCTGTTCGGCGTCACCTGGGGCCTGAGCTACGTCGACACCAATATCTCGGAAAGCGAGGGCGCCAGCTACTACGGCTTTACCGACGTCTGCACGGCGACTGTGGTCGCCAGCGTCAGCAAGAGTTTCTAAAGCCCACAGTGCCCTGCCTCCGCGGGGCACTCTGATCCTCAGCTGTGGAAAGCCCGCTTCGTTCAGGCCAGGTCGCGGGCCTCGAGGAAGGCCGCGAGATGGTCGATAAACGCCTGCACCTTGCGCGTCGCCCGTCTATGGCTGGGGTAGACGGCGAGGATCAACGGGCCGAAAGCGTCCGGGTCGAAGTCGTACTCGGTCATCACCTGCAGCAACTGGCCGCTCTCCAGATAGGGCTTCACACTCCACAACGGGCAGCTGTGCAGCCCTGCGCCCATCAGGGTATTGGCCAGCAGCAGGTCGTAATTGTCGCTCTGCAGGCGAGCCGCCGGCTGAGGGACCCGTAGGCGCATCCCAGCCAGGGACAGCCACCAGTAGTTCTGGTCCAGCGCCGGATGGCGGTAGATCAGCCATTGATGGCGGTCGAAGGTTTCCGGGCTGACCGCTGCCGGATTGGCGGCCAGATACGCCGGGCTGGCGCACAGCACTATGCGGTTTTGCCCCAGGGGTTTGGCGATCAACCCCGGCAGGTCGCTGCGGCCCTCGCGCAAGGCCAGGTCGTAACCCCCCTCGACCAGATCGACGAAGGCATCGCACAGGTCCACCCGCAGCTTGATCTGCGAATGGGCGGCGAGAAAGCCGGCACAGGCCTCATCGAGAAAGGCTCGGCCAAACGCCAGCGGCGCGGTCAACCTCAGGTGGCCGTGCAGGCCGTGTTGCAACTGGCCGATCTCCTCACCGGCGTCATGCAGACGCTGCAACACCTGGCGGGCGGTTTCCAGATAGAGCCGGCCGGCCTCGGTCAACGCCGTACGCCGGGTGCTGCGCTCGAACAGTTGCGCGCCCAGTTCGGCCTCCAGATGGCTGACGGCCTTGGTCAAGGCCGAGGGCGTTTTACCCAACTGCTCGGCCGCACGACTGAAACTGCCGTGCTCGGCGGTGGCGACAAACATGCTCAGGGCGCCGAGCTTGTCCATGTTGCTTTTCCTATTTGGCAAAAAGGTTTTGCGCAGTAACGGTGTTCTGCCGGTCTGCGCCAGGCGCTAGTCTCGCGGCCAGACCAATAAAAACTAGAGGCAGCTCCGATGCAACGATTTATTCCAAGTCTGTTGGCCGCCGCGATGGCTTTTTCCTCGATGGAAGCCATGGCCGCCGCCGATCTGCTGCTGTTCAACGGCAAGGTGTTCACCGCCGAGCCCGGCCAACCACTGGCCCAAGCGGTGGCCGTGGAGAACGGCAAGATCCTCAAGGTCGGTAGCGATGCCGAGATCCTGGCTCTGGCCGATGCCAAGACCCAGCGTATCGACCTGGCCGGCAAGGTGCTGATGCCCGGCATGATCGACACCCACAGCCATCCGATCATGGGCGCCCTGGCCAGCCTGCGCGCCAACCTGTACGACGAGGTCAAGCCGCTGGCCGAGCTGGAACAGTGGATCATCGAGCAGGACCAGGCCGGCACTGCGCGCCTGGAAGACATCGTGGTGATCTCCGGAGCCAGCTCGGCGTACTGGCAGCACAGCCGCGAGCTGGCCAAGCGCTTCAATCAGGGCCGCTGGGCCAACCAGCCGCTGGTGCTAGACGGCATCGACGGGCATACCGGCTGGGCCAACCGCGCCATGCTGCAACGGGTCGGCATCGACGCCAAGCTGATCAAGGGCCTGGACGCCAAGGAAGCCAGCTATATCGAGCACGAAAGCGACCTGACCCCCACCGGCTTCCTCAGCGAAAACGGCTGGGACCGGGTACGCGGCCAACTGCCGGAACCGTCCGCCGAGCTGATGCTGAAGGCCGCGCGCGAGGCGGTGCGGGTCAACCTGCAGGTCGGCGTCACCGCCTGGATGGATGCCGCAGCCAATGGCGGCGGCGAGCAGTCGCTGTTCGAGATGCGCCCCACCGAGCACGACCTCGGCGTGCTGCCGCTGTACCGCCAGCTGGCCGAGAACGGCGAGCTGAACGTGCACGTCGCCGCCCTGCTGCTCGCCCACCCGCAGAGCAAGCCGCAAGACCTGCAGGTGCAGGCGAACGTGATGCAGCAGTTCCACGGCGTGCCGAACCTGACCTTCCCCGGGATCAAGATATTCGCCGACGGCGTCCTCGAGTACCCGGGGCAGACCGCCGCGGTGATCGATCCCTATAACAACAGCCACAAGCAGGGGCAGTTGCTGGTCGACCCGCAGAACTTCGGCAAGCTGGTGGCCGCCATCGAACAACAGGGCTGGATCGCACATATCCATGCGGTGGGCGACCGCGCCGTGCGTGAGTCGTTGAATGCCTTCGAATATGCCCGCTCGCTCAAGCCGACACCGGTGCCGCACAGCATCAGCCACCTGCAGCTGGTCAACCCCAAGGAGTTTCCGCGCTTCAAGCAGCTCGGCGTGATCGCCTCCATGCAGCTGCTGTGGGCCACCGCGGAAAGCTACACCGAGGAGCTGGTCAAGCCCTACGTCAGTGCCTACACCTACCGCTACCAGTACCCTGCCCAATCGCTGCACAAGGCCGGCGCCACCATCGCCGGCGCCAGCGACTGGCCGGTGTCCAGCCCCAACCCGTGGAATGCCATCGCCCAGGCCAGCACCCGCAAAGGCCCGCTCGGCGTGCTCAACAGCGCCGAGAGCATCGATCGCAAAAGCATGTTCTACGCCTACACCCTCAACGCCGCCAAGGCCCTGCGCCTGGAAGACCAGATCGGCTCCCTGGCACCCGGCAAACAGGCCGACCTGATCGTCCTCGACCGCGATGTATTCAAGGTCAGCGACGCGGAACTGTTCGACACCCAGGTAGTGCAGACCTTCTTCGCCGGCCAGGCGGTGTACAGCGCCGAGCAGAGCAAGACTGTCGCGCAAGCGCAATAAACCCTTCCCCCGAGCAACATTGTCTGCCCCCGCCCAGCCGTAACGGTCCTGCTCCCCGTTGCCGCTGAGGCCGGGCGCAGCCTTAAGCGTCACCCTATAACAACAAGGAAATCCCCATGCACGCAGTCAAAGCCATAACCCTGGCAGGTCTCACCCTGCTCACCTTGAGCACGGCACAGGCCGTCGAACTGAACGACCAGTTCGGCCTGGTCATCACCCCCAAGATTGTCAGCGATTACCGCTCCAGCGGCATCTCACAAACCCTGGGTGATCCGGCCGCCCAATTGGATCTCATGCTCACCCATGCCAGCGGCCTGTATGCCGGCGCCTGGACCACCAATGTCGACTTCGGCAAATTCATCGACGAAGAAGGCAACGATCACAGCTTCAACACCCGTCAGGAAGTCGACTACTACGCCGGCTACTACTGGCAACTGACCGACGACATCAGCCTGGACACCATGTACGGCAAATACACCTACCCGGGTGAGAGCCAGTTCAACTCCAGCGACATCACCGCCACCCTGGATATGTATGGGGTGTTTCTCGGTGCCAAACACACGGTCGACACCGATGAAGACACCTTCACCAGCTTTATCGGCTACCACACCCAGTTGCCATTCGAGGTCGGCTTCGAAGCCCGCTTCGAAAATGTCGACTACAAGGACGAGGCATTCTTCAATCGCGACTTTAGCCACGCCGAGGAAGACTATAACAACTGGAGTCTCGGCCTGACTCGCGACCTGGTCGGGGTTACCTGGGGCCTGAGCTACGTCGACACCGACCTGTCGGACAGCGAATGCCAGAGTTTCTCCGGTTACGACGACCTGTGCAGCGCCACCCTGGTCGTCAGCGCCAGCAAGACCTTCTAACCGGCCGCCGCCCAAGCACCGCCCGCTTCCTGCGCCATGCGCCGTCGAAATCGGCCAGCCCTCTGGCGCTGCGGGCTTGGCTCCGACTGCAGGCTCAACCAGCCACGGCTTGGTAACGCTGCCCCGAGTCGGCTGCCGGTGAGGCGTAGCCCGCCGCCGCAGGCGCGCAAGGCCGGCTGGAGTAGCGGCGCTCAATGCCCCCCAACAAAAACCAGAGCAGCAGCCCGTCTCTCAAGGAAAACTCAGTAATGAGCAAGGTCAACGCTAGCCCGCAACGCCCTCCGCTGATCGAGCAACGCTCGATCGATTACATCCCCGAGGCCGAGCGCCATGGCAGCCTCTACAGCCAGTTCAGCCTCTGGCTCGGCGCCAACCTGCAGATCACCGCGATAGTCACAGGGGCCTTGGCCGTGGTGCTGGGCGGCGACGTGTTCTGGTCGCTGATCGGCTTGCTGGTCGGTCAGCTGTTCGGCGGCGCAGTGGTGGCCTTGCATGCCGCCCAGGGGCCCAAGCTCGGGCTGCCGCAGATGATCTCCAGCCGCGTGCAGTTCGGGGTCTACGGTGCGGCCATCCCGATTGTGCTGGTGTGCCTGATGTATCTCGGCTTCAGCGCCACCGGCGCGGTCTTGTCGGGACAAGCCATCGCCCAGTTGATCGAGGTCAGCGACAGCGCCGGCATCCTGATCTTCGCGGCCTGCATCGCGTTCCTGACCATCTTCGGTTATCGGGTCATTCACCTGGTCGGCAAGGTCACCAGCGTGCTCGGCATCATGGCCTTCGCTTACCTGTTCACCCGCCTGCTGACGCTCAACGATATCGGCCTGCTGCTGGACAACCGCCACTTCGGCTGGAGTTCCTTCCTGCTGGCGGTGTCCCTCTCGGCGTCCTGGCAGATCGCCTTCGGCCCCTATGTGGCCGACTATTCGCGTTACCTGCCGAGCAAGACCTCGTCCTGGAAGACCTTCACCGCCGTCGGCCTCGGCACCGTGCTGGGCGCCCAGGCCTCGATGGTGCTGGGGGTGTTCGCGGCGGCGTTGGCGGGCGCGAATTTCCGCGGCCACGAGGTGGCCACCATAGTCGGGCTGGGCAGCACCGGGGTGATGGCCGCCCTGCTGTATTTGAGCGTGGTGCTCGGCAAGGTCACGGTCTCCACCCTCAACGCCTATGGCAGCTTCATGTGCATGGCCACCGTCATCAGTGGCTTCCGCGGTCGCCTGCAGATCTCCGCCGTGCAGCGCATGCTGTTCGTGTTGGCGATTGTCGGCGCCTCCACCGCCCTCGCCCTGCTCGGCCAGAACTCGTTTCTGAGTGCATTCAAGTTCTTCATCCTGTTCCTGCTGACCTTCTTCACGCCCTGGAGCGCGATCAACCTGGTGGACTATTACTTCATCAACAAGGAGCGCTATGACGTGCAGGCGCTGTCCGACCCGGACGGTCGCTACGGTCGTTGGAACCTTATGGGGATCAGCGTGTATGTCACCGGCGTGTTGATTCAGCTGCCCTTCGTCGACACCCACTTCTACACCGGGCCGATGGTCGCGCAACTCGGCGGCATCGATATCTCCTGGATAGTCGGTCTGCTGGTACCGGGCATTCACTATTACCTGCTGGCCAGGACATCGGCCCTGGCTGCGCCAGAACCTACCCAAGAGGCCTGAGTGAAACTCCGCCGGCAACACCGGCGGAGTTTCTGGACCACCGAGGATGCGGCGAGACAGTCGATAAACGCCAGCAGCGTGTGCATCGATGGCTGGGCAACAGGCAGCCCTCTAATAAGCGGCATGGGCCGGCGAGTTTGAAAGCATTTTTCGGATTGCCTTAACCCAGACACCCGGCAACACTCTCGCCTCAGCCGCAGGCCAGGAGATTGCCGTGAGACTCGCCGACTACGCCCGCTTATTGCTGCTCGCCGCCATCTGGGGCGCCAGCTTCCTGTTTATGCGGATCATAGTGCCGGTGCTCGGCGCCCTGCCGAGTGCCTTTTTCCGCGTCTCGCTGGCCGCCGTCGGCTTGGTGGTGATCCTCCTGGTGCTGCGGCTGAACTGGGATTTCCGCGGCAAGTTCAAGCAGTGTTTGCTGCTCGGCGTGATCAACTCAGGGATTCCCGCCGCCCTGTATTGCGCCGCAGCGCAGGTGCTGCCGGCCGGCTATTCGGCCATTTTCAACGCCAGCACGCCGCTGATGGGCGTATTGATCGGCGCGCTGTTCTTCGCCGAAGGCTTGACCCCGAGCAAGGCCGGCGGCGTGCTGTTGGGACTGCTGGGCGTCGGTCTGCTGACCCGTACCGGGCCAGTCGCGTTCGATGCGCAACTGCTCTGGGGCGCCGCGGCCTGCCTGATCGCCACCGCCTGCTACGGCTTTGCTGGTTTCCTGACCCGCCGCTGGCTGGGCCCGGATGGCCTGGACAATCGTCTCGCCGCCTGCGGCAGCATGTTCGGCGCAACCCTGTGCCTGCTGCCGCTGTTCGCCTATTCCGCCATCAGCCAGCCACCGGCGAGTTGGGGCGGCGGCAGCGTCTGGCTGTCATTGGCCGGGCTGGGCCTGGTCTGCACGGCCTATGCCTATGTGCTGTATTTCCGCCTGCTTAGTGATATCGGCCCGATCAAGGCGACCACCGTGACCTTTCTGATCCCACCCTTCGGGGTGTTCTGGGGCGTGCTGTTGCTCGACGAACAACTGTCCTGGGCCTACCTCTACGGCGGCGTATTGATCGGGTTGGCGCTATGGCTGGTCTTGAGGCCGGCGCCAGCGCCGGCGATGGCACAAGAGTCGGCGTAGGGCGGACAGGACTTCGCTATCGCCCCCTCAATTCCCGCTCAGCAAAGGCCGCCAGCCGGCGGCCTCGAACAAAGCAACTGGCCTAAGAACCTGTTCAAGATCGTCGCGAGCGCAGGTCAGGCAAGGCGAAAACAGGCGAGGACGCGGAGTTTACGAGTTGTAAATGAGCAGTCCGAGCCTGTTTTCAACGCAGCATGGCCAAGCGCAGCAGATATTGAACAGGTTCTTACTGCACCAACTCCTGCTCGCTGAACATATCGCTGAACAGCATGCTGGAGAGGTAGCGCTCGCCGGAGTCGGGCAGGATCACCACTATGGTCTTGCTCTGCATTTCCGGACGCTCGGCCAGGCGCACCGCTGCCGCCATCGCCGCGCCGCAGGAGATGCCACAGAGGATGCCTTCCTCGCGCATCAGCCGTAGCGCCATGGCCTTGGCCTCCTCGTCGCCGACCAGTTCGACCCGGTCGACCATCGACAGATCGAGGTTCTTCGGCACGAAACCGGCACCAATGCCCTGGATCTTGTGCGGGCTCGGCTTGATCTCTTCACCCGCCAGCGCCTGGGTGATGACCGGAGAGCCGAGCGGCTCCACCGCCACCGAAAGAATCGGTTTGCCACAGGTTTTCTTGATATAGCGCGACACGCCGGTAAGGGTGCCACCGGTGCCGACACCTGAGACCAGCACATCGACGGCGCCGTCGGTGTCGCGCCAGATTTCCGGGCCGGTGGTCTTCTCGTGGATCACCGGGTTGGCCGGGTTGTCGAACTGCTGCGGCAGGAAGTACTTGCCCGGATCGGCAGCGGCGATTTCCGTGGCCTTGTCGATGGCACCCTTCATACCTTTGGCGGGATCGGTCAGTACCAGCTCGGCGCCGAGGGCTTTCAACACCTTGCGCCGCTCCAAGCTCATGGACGCCGGCATGGTCAGCAGCAGCTGATAACCACGGGCCGCGGCGACGAAAGCCAAGCCAATGCCGGTATTTCCGGAGGTTGGCTCGACAATAGTCATGCCTGGCTTGAGCGCACCACGCTCCTCGGCGTCCCAGACCATGCTGGCGCCAATCCGGCATTTAACCGAATAGGCCGGGTTACGCCCCTCGATCTTGGCCAGGATAGTCACACCCTTCGGGCCTAGACGGTTGATAAACACCAATGGCGTATTGCCAATGGACTGGGCGTTGTCTGCGTAGATACGGCTCATAGCGGTGTCCTTCTGCGTGTGCTGCCGGAAAAACTTCAAGCCTAAAACTACGCCGGGTGGGCGTCCAGTTCGCTCGCCGCTAACGAGCGCAGGCTACGGTGACAGCAGCGGGCTGACTCGCCATTCAGTGACTGAATGGCCCGTCTGCGTTCACAGTCGCGCCTCCCGCGCGTTATAGTCGGCTTTTTTAAAATACTGAACCGCCGGGTTTTGCCCAGGCGTTACCGTTCGAGGATTTTCCGATGAAGTTCGAAGGCACCCAGGCTTACGTCGCCACCGACGATCTCAAACTCGCGGTGAACGCCGCCATCACCCTGGAGCGCCCGCTGCTGGTCAAGGGTGAGCCCGGTACCGGCAAGACCATGCTCGCCGAGCAGTTGGCGGAATCCTTCGGCGCCAAGCTGATCACCTGGCACATCAAATCCACCACCAAGGCCCACCAGGGCCTCTACGAGTACGACGCGGTCAGCCGCCTGCGCGACTCGCAGCTGGATTCCGACAAGGTTCACGACGTTCGCAACTACATCAAGAAGGGCAAGCTCTGGGAGGCCTTCGAGAGCGATGAGCGGGTGATTCTGCTGATCGATGAGATCGACAAGGCCGACATCGAGTTCCCCAACGACCTGCTGCAAGAACTCGACAAGATGGAGTTCTACGTTTACGAGACCAACGAGACGATCAAGGCGAAGAAACGCCCGATCATCATCATCACCTCGAACAACGAAAAAGAGCTGCCGGACGCCTTCCTGCGGCGCTGCTTCTTCCACTACATCGCCTTCCCGGACCGCACCACGCTGCAGAAGATCGTCGATGTGCATTACCCCGACATCAAGAAGGATCTGGTCAGCGAAGCCCTCGACGTGTTCTTCGATGTGCGCAAGGTGCCTGGCCTGAAGAAGAAGCCCTCCACCTCCGAGCTGGTCGATTGGCTGAAGCTGCTGATGGCCGACAACATCGGCGAAGCGGTACTGCGCGAACGCGATCCGACCAAGGCCATCCCGCCGCTGGCAGGCGCCCTGGTGAAGAACGAGCAGGACGTGCAACTGCTCGAGCGCCTGGCTTTTATGAGCCGTCGCGCCAGCCGCTGAAGCCTTTAATCTCCCCTCTCCCGCTTGCGGGAGAGGGGCCGGGGGAGAGGGTGGTAAGAGCAGCACCGTGGTTGCCTGGCTCCCCCTCTCCCTAGCCCTCTCCCTCAAGGGAGAGGGGATGAATCCGCAAGTGAGGTGCAGCCATGCTGCTCAACCTATTCAACGAAATGCGCGCCGCCAAGGTGCCGGTGTCGGTGCGCGAGCTGCTGGACCTGATCAACGCGCTGAAACACAACGTCGTGTTCGCCGATATGGACGAGTTCTACTTCCTCGCCCGCACCATCCTGGTCAAGGACGAGCGGCATTTCGATAAGTTCGACCGGGCCTTCGGCGCCTACTTCAAGGGCCTGGAAAACCTCAATCAGCACATCGAAGCGCTGATCCCCGATGAATGGCTGCGCAAGGAGTTCGAGCGCCTGCTGACCGATGAGGAACGGGCGAACATCCAGTCCCTCGGCGGCCTGGACAAGCTGATCGAAGAGTTCAAGAAACGCCTCGAAGAGCAAAAGGAGCGCCACGAAGGCGGCAGCAAGTGGATCGGCACCGGCGGCACCAGCCCGTTCGGCTCCGGCGGTTTCAACCCGGAAGGCATCCGCGTCGGCGACGCCGGCAAGCGCCAGGGCCGGGCGGTCAAGGTCTGGGATCAGCGCGAGTACAAGAACCTCGACGATCAGGTCGAGCTGGGCACGCGCAACATCAAGGTCGCCCTGCGCCGCCTGCGCAAGTTCGCCCGCCAGGGTGCGCAGGACGAGCTGGATCTGGATGGCACCATCGACTTCACCGCCCGCGATGGCGGTCTGCTGAACATCCAGATGCGCCCGGAACGCCGCAACAACGTGAAGCTGCTGATTCTGTTCGACATCGGCGGCTCGATGGATGCCCACGTCAAGGTCTGCGAGGAGCTGTTCTCGGCCTGCAAGACCGAGTTCAAGCACTTGGAATACTTCTACTTCCACAACTTCGTCTACGAGTCGGTGTGGAAGAACAACCTGCGGCGCACCTCCGAGCGTTTCTCCACCCAGGATCTGCTGCACAAGTACGGCGCCGATTACAAGGTGGTGTTCGTCGGCGATGCGGCCATGGCGCCTTACGAAATCACCCAGGCCGGCGGCAGCGTCGAGCACTGGAACGAGGAGCCGGGTTACGTCTGGATGCAGCGTTTCCGGGAGAAGTACAAGAAGCTCATCTGGATCAACCCCTACCCCAAGGACACTTGGACCTACACCGCCTCGACCAGCATCGTCCGCGATCTATTGGAGGATCAGATGTACCCACTGAGCTTGCGTGGCTTGGAAGACGGGATGAAGTTTTTGTCCAAATGAACAACGGGCCCGCTGGGGCCCGTTTCGTTTAACCCTGGATATGCCTGTAACCCTGGATGGGCCTGCCGTAGGCTGGGTAGAACGCAGTGACAAAACGGCAGTAAAGCCGTTTTGCACAGCTTTAGCTGCCCGTAGGGTGAGGTGCATGGATGCGCCTCATGAAACCCAGCCTACGTCCTACACAGTTAAACATCCCCCCTCCTCAGCTGCGCCCCTGGGCCACGCATTCGCCGCGCCGCCACAGGCTCCATTCGCCCGGCTGGTACAGGGTCCAGCTCTCGTTTTCGGTCAAGGGCTCGGTGGCCAGCAGCGTCACCACATCGTTTGGCGTGGTTTCCGCCTGAAAATCCACTATCACATCGACATCTTTCAAGCGCGCCGGGCCAAAAGGAGCACGGCGGGTAATCTGCGCCAACTTGCTCGAACAGAAGGCGAACAACCAGTCGCCATCGCTCAGCAGGCAGTTGAACACCCCTTGAGTACGGTAGGTGGCACAGGCACGGACCAACGCGGGCAACAGTTCTTCCACCGCGACCGGCTCGGGGAAGGCCGTGCGCACCTGGTTGAGCAGATCGCAAAAGGCCGCCTCACTATCGGTATCACCGACCGGCCGGTAGAAGCCCGGGGTCGGCTGAAAGTCCGCCAACTGGCCGTTATGGGCGAAGCACCAGTTGCGCCCCCACAACTCGCGAACGAACGGATGGGTATTGGCCAAGCAGACCTTGCCGACGTTGGCCTGGCGGATATGGCCGATCACCACCTCGCTCTTGATCGGGTAGCGCTGCACCAGCTTGGCCACTTCCGAGTCCACGCTCGCCGCCGGGTCCTGGAACAGCCGCAAGCCGCGGCCTTCGTAGAAGGCGATGCCCCAGCCATCGCGGTGCGGGCCGGTACCGCCGCCACGCTGCATCAGCCCGGTGAAGCTGAAGACGATATCGGTCGGCACATTGGCGCTCATGCCCAGCAATTCACACATGGCTCAGGATTCTCGCTTCAAGGCGTTACGCAATAATCCCGCTTCCGCATCCAGGCGGGCCTGCAGTGCCTGGCGGCCCACCGGCAGAAAACGGGTCAGCACGCGCCAGGCGCCGCCGAGCAGATCGCCCGAACGGCGCGGAATCAAATGCACATGCAGGTGCGGCACATGCTGGTTGGCCGCCGGGCCGTCATTGAGCAGGAGATTAATCCCCTCACTGCCGTAGCCCGAACCGCGCAACGCACGGGTCATCCGCTCGGCCAGGGTCAGTAACTGCGCGCGGGCGGCAGCCGACAGATCGCTCAAATAAGGTGCGTGCTCGCGGCTGACGATCAGCACATGGGCCGGGCGCAAGGGGTAGATGTCGAGGATGACGAGAAAGTGCTCGTCCTCAAACAGCCGATGGGCCGGCAGCTGGCCGGCCGCGATGGCGCAGAACACACAGTTCATGGACTTTCCTTAATCGCAGGTGGCCCATGCTGAACGGCTCGGCGGGTAGGTGCAAGGTTACAGCCGCGGCTCGATGCGAAAACGGCGGGCGCCACTCTGGTCGATACGGGTCTCCACCTGCGCTGCGGGGTCGCGCTCCAGCACCTCGCGCAGGCTCGGCTCATCCTCGACGGCCGGCGCTGCCTGGGTATTACGCGCCTGCCACCAGCGCTCGAGCGGCCAACGCAGAGCCACAAACAGCAGGTAGAGCGCCAAGGCGAGCAAGCCATACATGGCCAGATCCGCCACCGCACGCCAGGCGTTGTTGCCCACCTTGAACAGCAGGTCCAGGGCGGTGATGGCGATAGCCGGCGCGAACAGCTCCTTGGTCGGCTCGATGATGGTCGGGGTCAGCAGCAACACCGCAACCAGCAGCCGCAACGGCTCACGCAGGTAGCGCCACATCCAGCTGGTCAGGCGGAACCACACCAGCAGGCAGCCAAGCGCTGCGATTCCGTATGCGGCCCAGGCGAGCAGATAGTCGTTCTCGGTCATGAGTGTTCGTGGCGGGCCTGACAAAGGGGCGCTTATGATAACGGCTTTTCGCCGGCCCGGCGCGCTCGCTATCGGCCGCATCCGCTCTGGAGTTGCAACATGTCGCAAGCCCCCATCGCCCGAATAGAGAACGGCAACGACCCCTACCGCTGGCTGGAAAACCGCGACGCCGCGGAAGTACTCGAGCACCTCAAGGCGGAAAATGCCTATCTCGAAGCGGAACTGGCGGAGCAGAGCGCACTGCGCGAGGCGTTGTTTCAGGAGATCAAAGGCCGCATCCGCGAGACCGATCTCTCGCTGCCCTCGCCCTGGGGGCCCTATCTGTATTACACCCGCACCACTGCCGGTGATGAATACCCACGGCATTACCGCTGCCCACGCCCGGCGGACGACTCACTGAGCGTGGACGAAAGCCGTGAAGAGTTGCTGCTCGATCCCAATGCCCTGGCCGCCGGCGGCTTTCTCTCCCTCGGCGCCTTCACTATCAGCCAGGATCACGCGCGCCTGGCCTACAGCCTGGATACCAGCGGCGACGAGATCTATCGGCTGTACGTCAAGGAGCTGGCCAGCGGCCAGATCAGCGCGCTGCCTTTCGAGGACTGCGACGGCAGCCTGACCTGGGCCAACGACAACCAGACGCTGTTCTTCGGCGAGCTGGATGACACCCACCGCCCGCACAAGCTCTACCGCCACACCTTGGGCAACGCGGGCGCCGAGCTGGTGTTCGACGAACCGGACGGGCGTTTCTTCCTCAATTGCTACCGCGCCAGCTCCGAGCGCCAACTGGTGCTGCTGCTGGGCAGCAAAACCACCAGCGAAGCCTGGGTGCTCGACGCCGACACGCCGCACGGCGACTTCACCTGCCTGGCCCCCCGCGAGGAAGGCCACGAGTACTACGTTGATCACGGCAAGGTTGACCACGGCCAGGTCGACCACGGCAAGCCCGATGGCGACTGGGCCTGGCTGATCCGCAGCAACCAGACCGGCATCAACTTCGCCCTGTACCAGGCAAGCAGCGCCAGCACACCGAGCCGCGCCGACTGGCAACAGCTGATCCCGCATAGCCCTGCGGTGATGCTGGAGGGCATCAGCCTGAATGCCAACGCCATCGTCCTCAGCCTGCGCGAAGGCGGCCTGCCGATCATCGAAGTCCACGCCCACGGCCAAGCGCCGGCGCGCGTGCAACTGCCGGACGCCGCCTACAGCCTGCATGTGCAGGACAGCCTGGAGTTCGACAGCCCGGTCATCCGCCTGCGCTACGAGGCGCTGAACCGTCCCGCGCAAGTACGCCAACTGCACCTGAGCAGCGGCGAACAGAAAGTCTTGAAAGAAACCCCGGTGGAAGGCCCGTTCGACGCCGACGCTTATGTCAGCCAACGCCTCTGGGCCACTGCGGCAGACGGCAGCCAGGTGCCCATCAGCCTGGTGGCCAAGCGCGAAGTCCTCGGCCAGCCCGCGCCGCTGTATCTGTACGGCTATGGCGCTTACGGCGAAAGCCTCGATCCCTGGTTCTCCCACGCCCGCCTGAGCCTGCTGGATCGCGGTTTCGTCTTCGCCATCGCCCACGTACGCGGCGGCGGTGAACTGGGCGAAGCCTGGTATCGCGCCGGCAAGCTGGAACACAAAGCCAACAGCTTCGGCGACTTCATCGCCTGCGCCGAACACCTGATCGCCGCGGGTTATACCGGCCCGCAACAACTGGCGATCAGCGGCGGCAGCGCCGGCGGCCTGCTGATCGGCGCGGTGCTCAACCAACGCCCGGAGCTGTTCGCCGCGGCGATTGCCGAAGTGCCCTTCGTCGACGTGCTCAACACCATGCAGAACCCCGACCTGCCGCTGACCGTCACCGAATACGACGAATGGGGCGACCCGCACGAACCCGAGGTGTACGAACGGCTCAAAAGCTACGCCCCCTACGAAAACGTCAGCGCCCAGCCCTACCCGGCCATCCTCGCCGTCGCCGGCTATAACGACAGCCGCGTGCAGTACTGGGAAGCCGCCAAATGGGTGGCGAAACTGCGCGCCAACAAGACCGACCAGCACTTGCTGCTGCTCAAGACCGACCTAGGTGCCGGGCATGGCGGGATGAGTGGGCGCTATCAGGGCTTGAAGGAGGTGGCGCTGGAGTATGGTTTTCTGTTGAAGGTGTTGGGGCTAGCCTGAACCTAGCTCGAATGGCATAGCCAACGCCATGCCATCCGGGCTACTCACCAAGTCGGCAGCAGGAGAAGAAATCGAGTGCAGCGCTTACTCTTTATCTGTAGCCAGAATCGCCTGCGCAGCCCCACTGCGGAGCTGCTGTTCAGCATGGAACCGAGTCTGGAAACCCTGTCGGCCGGGATAAGCAACGAGGCGGAGAACCCCCTCACGCCCGAAGCGCTGGAATGGGCGGACCTGATCTTCGTGATGGAGCAAATCCATAAGCGCAAACTGACACAGCGCTTTGCCCGCCACCTGAAGGGCAAGCGGGTGATCTGCCTGGATATCCCGGATGTCTACGCCTACATGGACCCGGAACTGATCAAACTGCTGCTGGCCAAGGTCAGCCCCTTTCTCAAATAACGCCGAGGGCTCACCGCAAGACCCTAACCCGCATTCGGCGCAATGCGCTGCACGCTCAGATCATCAAAAACCACATCAAGTCGGCTAGCTTCGATGGTATCGACACATTGTCAGGCATAGCCGCGCACCTGAATAACCAAGGTGTCAAGACAAGTCGAGGTGCTGAGTTCACCCCGATGACAGTCAGCAGACCGGTACAGCGACTGGGTATCACCCTCCCTTGATCCTGCCGCTAAACAGACACAGGCAGACCGCACGCTAGCAGCCCAACTCACAACAGAAGGGGGGTATAAATTTTGGGTACAAACACCGGGTGCAACCCAGAACTGAAAAACCCCGTAACTCATTGAGTTACAGGGCTTTTTTTAGATATGGCGGGGAAATAGGGATTCGAACCCTAGGTGCTATCGCTAACACAACGGATTTCGAATCCGTCCCGTTCGGCCACTCCGGCATCTCCCCAGCGGCGCGCATGATAACAGCTCAAAAGCCTTGGGCGAAGCCCCGGCGATAGAATTTTTCGCATGCTATCAGATGCTTGCGTGAACGATGTCGCAGCCACTCATCCCGGCAAGCTGCCACAACGAAAAAGAGAAGCCGAGGCCTCTCCTTTTCATTTCACGCTCGACAGGATTCAAGCTGTCAGCTTGGTCAAGGCTTCGCGGTACTTGTCGGCGGTTTTCTGCGCCACTTCAAGCGGCACAGCAGGGGCCGGCGGCTCTTTGTTCCAACCCGTAGACTCCAGCCAATCGCGCACGAACTGCTTATCGAAGCTCGGCGGGTTCTGCCCTTCGACATAACTCTCGGTCGGCCAGAAACGGCTGGAGTCCGGCGTCAACACTTCGTCCATCAGGGTCAGCGTGCCGTCTTCGTCCAGGCCGAATTCGAACTTGGTGTCAGCGATGATGATCCCGCGGGTGGCCGCATATTCGACCGCCGCGCTGTACAAGGCGATAGCGGTGTCACGCACCTTCGCCGCCAGTTCTTTACCGATGATCGCCTCGCACTGCTCGAACGCGATGTTCTCATCATGATCGCCCACGGCCGCCTTGGTCGACGGGGTGAAGATCGGCTGCGGCAACTTGGAGGCTTCTTTCAGCCCGGCCGGCAGTTGAATACCACAGACCGTGCCGCTCTTTTGGTATTCCTTCCAACCCGAACCGGCGATGTAGCCTCGCACAATGGCCTCCACCGCAATCGGCTGCAAACGCTTGGCCACCACCGCACGCCCTTCCACCAAGGGTAATTCGGCAGCAGACACCACGTCTTCAACCTTGTCGCCGGTGAAGTGATTCGGCACCACGTCCGCGAGCTTGTCGAACCAGAAGTTGGAGATGGCGGTGAGGATCTTGCCCTTGTCCGGAATCGGCTCGGCGAGGATCACGTCGAACGCCGACAGGCGATCGGTGGCCACCATCAGCATGCGCTTGGCGTCAATTTCGTACAGGTCCCGAACTTTGCCGGAGTAGATTTTCTTCAGGCTCAAGGTGGAGGGAGTGGTCATGTCAGGATTTCCGCCTTTATTAAACGAAACAGGCGAAACCGAGTGGGTTTCGCCTATCGGCTTCTTATAGAACTGCATTCAGGGCCTTGGCTCACGCCAGCGCAGCGCCGGCCCTGGCAGACGGCTGGCCAGGTAGGCAAACGACTGCCTACCCAGTGCCTGGAACGTCGAGGCGCAACCTAGCCGAGGTGTTCCTGGATCAGGCTCAGCACCCGCCGCGCCACATCGGCCGGCGCGACAGTATTGAGGTCTTTCTCCACGGTTACCTGCACGCCGTCGCCAACCTTGGTCAGGCGAACCTGATAACGCTCGGCACGCGCGTCGATCTCTTCTTTGCTCGGCGCACTGCCCCACAACGTGCCCCAGAAACCAGGTTTCTTGTCCTTGGTTTCGGCGCCTTCGGCGAGATTGATGTAGTACACGCCAAGGGTACGGTTGAGGTCATCGACCCGCACGTCAGCCGTTTCCAGGGAGCGGCCAACGCTGGACCAGGCGCGATCGAAATCGGCGCCAAGGTTCAAAATCGGGTTGCCGTTGCCGTCCTCAGACAGGCTCACCCGACTCGGCGCATCGAAGTCGCGCGCGGCCAGCAGCGAGACGGAGCCACCCTGCTCGGCACTGCGCGCCAGGCTGGCGAGCATCTCGTCGAGCAGCGCAGCTTCCAGGCTGGCGTTCGCGGACTTGCTGGAGAAATCGACATTGGCGCTGCTGCCGGCCGGCCGTTCGGCGCTGACAACGAAAATCTCGCTGGTATTGCGCTGCACACCGGGCTCGATGCGTACCCGCACACGGGCCTGACTCTCTGGATCCACCCCTGCCACACGACTGCTCAGACGCCGCGCCATGGACGCAGAGAGCTCGTCGAAACGCTGCCAGTCAGTGCTGAATTCGCCCGTCTGCGGGCGCTCTTCGGCAATCCGGAAACCGTTATCTTCGAAGAACTGACGAGCCACCGGCCAGACTTCTGCCGGTGCGCGGCGAGCCATCACCCAACGCGCCTCGCCGCTTTTTTGCAGGCTGAACTCGCTCGAGTCAGCCTGTGCTGGCAAGGCCAGCGGACGCGGTACGTCGAACTCACCCTCGGCGGTCGAGTCAGCCACATTGCGTGGCACCGGCAGCAGCGGGTCGAGGCGCTTGGTATCGGCGCCCGTTGGAATCTGCATCGGTGCAGTCTGGCGTTCGATCAGATAATCACTGCCACGATCGCGGAAATAGCCATCTTCACCCCAGATCCAGCCGCAACCGCTGGTACTGGAGATGATCACGGCAAGTGCGGAGAGTCCGGCCAGTCGCTTCATGCGTAGTATTTCCTCGATTAAACCAATACGCCGGACTGGCGCAAGGCCTGACGCAGCGGTTCATGACAACGCGGACTGAGCCAGGTCAGAGGCAGGCGGATGCCCTCTTGCATCAGACCCATTTCATGCAGGGCCCATTTCACCGGAATCGGGTTGGACTCGATAAACAGCGACTTGTGCAGCGGCATCAAACGGTCGTTGATCGCCCGAGCCGTGACAGCATCACCACGCATGGCCGCGGCGCAAAGCTCGCTCATGGCGCGCGGGGCGACGTTGGCGGTGACGGAGATATTGCCCTTGCCACCCATCAGCATCAGCTCGACGGCAGTCGCGTCGTCGCCGGAATACACCAGGAAGTCCTTGCTGACGCGATCCAGCACTTCTTGGCCGCGCTGCAGATCACCCGTAGCCTCCTTGATGCCGATGATGTTCGACACCTTCGACAAACGCTCAACGGTCTCCGGCAACATGTCGCAGACCGTACGGCCCGGCACGTTATAGAGGATCTGCGGAATCGCCACCGCCTCGGCGATATGCCGGAAGTGCTGATACAAACCTTCTTGAGTCGGCTTGTTGTAGTACGGCGTGACTAACAGGCAAGCGTCGGCACCGGCGCTTTTGGCGTTTGCAGTCAACTCCACCGCTTCGCGGGTGGAGTTGGCGCCAGTACCGGCGATAACCGGAATGCGCCCGGCGACCTGAGCCACCACTCGACGGATCACTTCGATGTGTTCGTTGACGTCTAACGTGGCCGACTCACCTGTGGTGCCGACCGCGACAATGGCGTTGGTGCCTTCTTGCAGGTGGAAATCCACCAGTTTGCTCAGACTGTCCCAATCCAGACGACCCTGCGCATCCATGGGCGTGACCAGTGCCACCATACTGCCCGCAATCATGCAACCACTCCTGCCGGAAAAAGAGAGCCGTAATGGTACTGGCGCCACCTGCCTTGCACAAGCGAAGTACCGTGCTATGAGCATTCCCCTCAGCGACACTTTTCGCTAACCTTCCGGCTTTGATCGACAGTTTAACTGCCGACCGCTCATCGCTTTAGGAATGCTGCATGTCCACCCCCATAGTCCGCGAACAATTCCTTGTTATCAGTGCCCTCGGCACCAACCCCATGGAGCTGACTAATGTGCTGTGCCGCGCCAGTCATGAGAATCGCTGCGCCGTGATCAGCACCCGTTTGAGCCGCCATGGCGAGTTCAGCGCGCTGGTCTTGCAGCTGTCGGGAAGCTGGGACGCGCTGGCACGCCTGGAAGCCAGTCTGCCGACCCTGGCCAAGAAGCACAGCTTCACCGTCAGCGTGGTGCGCAGCGCCGCCTCGGAGAACCGCCCGCAAGCATTGCCCTACGTCGCCTATGTCAGCTCGGTGTACCGCCCAGACATTCTCAATGAGCTGTGCCAGTTCTTTATCGATCACAACGTCGAGCTGGAAAACCTCACCTGCGACACCTACCAGGCCCCGCAAACCGGCGGCACCATGCTCAATGCAACGTTCACTGTGACCTTGCCGGCCGGCACTCAAATCAGCTGGCTGCGCGACCAGTTTCTCGACTTTGCCGACGCCTTGAATCTGGATGCCCTGATCGAACCCTGGCGTCCGCAGACTCCTGCTTGAGGAAAACCCTTCATGGCCATTGCACTCGACCAGCCCGTCGCTGACTTCCAGGCCCAGGCCACCAGCGGCCAGCAGATCAAGCTGTCCGCTCTCAAGGGCCAGCAGGTGGTGATTTACTTCTACCCGAAGGACAGCACCCCGGGCTGCACCACCGAAGGCCAAGGCTTTCGCGATCAGTACAGCGCGTTCCAGGCCGCCGACACCCAGGTGTTCGGGGTCTCCAGGGACAGCCTGAAGTCGCACGAGAACTTCAAGTGCAAACAGGAGTTTCCCTTCGAGCTGATTGCTGACCAGGACGAGGCGCTGTGCCAGCTGTTCGAGGTGATCAAGCTGAAGAAACTCTATGGCAAGGAATACCTGGGCGTCGATCGCAGCACCTTTCTCCTCGACAAGGCCGGCGTGCTCCGCCAGGAATGGCGTGGCGTGAAGGTCCCCGGCCATGTCGATGCAGTGCTCACAGCTGCGCAAGCCTTGCACAAGGGCTGAACCCAACCCAATAAAAAGACCGCTCAATGCGGCTTTTTATTGGGTTGTGTCATTACATCAACGGCGCCACCACTGGCTCCTGTCGCGGCCAGGCATCCAGCACCGCCTTGAACAGGGTCGCCAGCGGAATCGCAAAGAAGATCCCCCAGAACCCCCAGAGCCCGCCAAACAGCAGCACCGCACAGATGATCACCACTGGGTGCAAGTTCACCGCCTCGGCGAACAGCAGCGGTACCAGGACGTTACCGTCCAGCGCCTGGATCACCCCATAAACGACCATCAGGTAGATGAATTGGTCGCCCCAGCCCCACTGAAACAAGGCGATCAGGGCCACCGGCACCGTCACCACCACGGCTCCGACATAGGGCACCACCACCGACAGGCCGACCAACAGGGCGAGCAACGCCGCATAGTTCAGACCGAGCGCGATGAAGCCCACGTAGGTCACGCCGCCACAGATGATGATCTCAATCACCTTGCCGCGGATGTAATTGGCGATCTGCTGATTCATCTCCTGAGCCACCCGGGTGATCAACGTGCGCTCACGGGGCAGATAGCCGCGGAACCAGCGGCTAATCAACTGGCGATCCTTGAGGAAGAAGAACACCAGGATCGGCACCAACACCAGATAGATCATGATGTTCACCAGCAGCGGCAAGCTGGATAACGAGAAGGTCAGTGCCAACTGGCCAAACTTGCCGATTTCGCTGCGCACCACCTCGATGGTTTGCAGCACTTGCTCATCCGACACCAGATGCGGATAACGCTCCGGCAGCAGCAAGAGCAAGGACTGCCACTTGCCGAGCATGCCCGGCAACTCGTTGAACAGCGTGATCAATTGCTGCCACAGCAACGGCAGCAACACTAACAAGAACACCCCCAGCAACCCGATAAACAAGGCGAACACCAGCCAGACCGCCCCCACTCGCGGCAACCGCAAGCGCACCAGCACGCGCACCAGCCCCTGCATCAAGAAGGCCAGCACCAGCCCCGTCAGTACCGGCGCAAGCATGCCGCCGAGCGTCAGCACCGCGGTGAAGCCGAGAATCAACAACACCGCCAACACTACCGCCTCCTCATCGGAGAAATAGCGCTGAACCCAATCGCGTAGCACCTTGAACATCAGAATTCCTTCGATACGCCCAACCACTGCGCCGGGTCGAACTACGCGTCAAGCCTTGCGCAGCCAATAGCGATAGACACCGCCCTCGCTCTCTTCATGCAGCAAGGTATGCCCGGCCAAGCTAGCGAAGGCGCGAAAGTCACGCTGCGAACCGGCATCGGTAGCCGTCACCTTGAGCACAGCGCCACTCGGCAGGCGATTCAGCTCGAGTTTGGCCTTCAGCAACGGCAGCGGGCAATTCAGGCCACTGGCGTCCAGTTCGGCATCGCAGGCGGGAACCCGCCGTCCAGCGTCGTTCATCAATCAGTCTCCAGGGAAGTACCTTAGGATACCGAAGGCGGCACAGCCCTGGCCAGCCGACTGGCATGGCGGCTACAGTAGCCACTTTGCCGCCAAGAGCTTCGTGCATGAATCTTCTGCGCCCTACTCTGCTGACGCTTGCTTGCTTGCTTGCCTCCCCCGCCATCGCCGACGACCTGCCGTCACTGGGCGACTCCAGCTCATCGATCGTTTCGCCGGAACAGGAATATCAGCTCGGCCGCGCCTGGTTGAGCATGCTGCGCGGGCAAGTCAACCAACTGAACGATCCGCAGCTTAAAGATTTCGTCGAAAGCAGCGTCTATCGCCTGGCGGAAACCAGCGACCTGCATGACCATCGGCTGGTGTTCATCCTGATCAAGGACCCACAGATCAACGCCTTCGCCGCCCCCGGTGGAATTATCGGCGTCAACGGCGGCCTGTTCCTCCACGCGCAGACCGAAGCCGAATACGCCGGGGTACTCGCCCACGAACTTGGCCACTTGAGCCAGCGCCACTTCGCCCGCGGCATCGAAGCCCAACAGAAAATGCAGGTGCCGATGATGGCCGCCATGCTCGCCGGGATCATCGCCGCCGCGGCTGGTGCGGGCGACGCCGGCATGGCCACGATCATGAGCACCCAGGCCGCCGCCATCCAGAGCCAGCTGCGCTTCTCCCGGCAGAACGAACAGGAAGCCGACCGCGTCGGGGTGGTCAATCTGGAACGCGCCGGTTACGACCCGCGCGCCATGCCGAACATGTTCGAACGCATGGCGCGGCAATATCGCTACGACAAGCGCCCACCCGAGTTTCTCCTCACTCACCCGGTCACCGAGTCGCGCATCGCCGACACCCGCAACCGTGCGGAACAATTCACCCAGGGCGGACGTGAAGACACGCTGCGCTATCAACTGATGCGCGCGCGCATGCAGCTGACCTTCGAGGAAACCCCTGGCATCGCCGGCAAGCGTTTTCGCGCCATGCTCGACGACGACCCCACACTGGACGCCGCCCGTTACGGCCTGGCGCTCGCACAGATCAAGAACGGCCAACTCAACGAAGCCCGGACAAGCCTGCAAGCGCTACTGGGGAAGGCGCCCAACGACATCACCTACAACTTGGCGCAGATCGACCTGGACATCACCGCCAATCGCCTGCCGGACGCGCAACAACGCGCCCAACGGCTACTCAAGGTTTATCCGGACAACTATCCGCTGAAGCAGAGCCGCATCGACCTGCTCCTCAAGCAGAGCCAGGCCGCCGAGGCGCAGAAGGCCCTCGAAGAATTATTGAAGAGTCGCCCGAATGATCCGGATGTCTGGTATCAGGTCGCGGAAACTCGTGGCCTTTCCGGCGATATCATCGGCCTGCACCAAGCCCGCGCCGAGTACTTTGCCTTGGTCGCCGATTATGACCAAGCGATCGAACAACTCAACTTCGCCAAACGTCGGGCCATCAACAATTTCCCCCTGGCATCACGCATCGATGCCCGCCAGAGAGAAATGCTGGAACAGCAGCGCATGCTCAAACAGCTGATGCGTTAAGCCCAGGCAGAAAAAAGCCGGGCGTTGCCCGGCTTTTTTCTGCCTACCGATTTAAGCGTTACCGGCCACTCTAAGCCGGGCGGCCTGAGTGAAATCCAGCATGCGCTTGAGCGGTTGCAACGCCCGCGGAATCAACGCCGGATCGACGAAGATCTCGTTGCTGCCCTCGCGCAAGCACTGCAGCGTGCGCTCCAGGGTATTCATCGCCATCCACGGGCAATGCGCGCAACTGCGGCAGGCCGCGCCATTGCCGGCGGTGGGCGCCTCGATGAAAATCTTGTCGGGACACAGCTGCTGCATCTTGTAGAAGATGCCGCGATCGGTGGCGACGATGAAGGTGGTGTTCGGCAGCGTCTGCGCCGCCTTGATCAGTTGGCTGGTGGAGCCGACCGCATCTGCCAGGTCGATCACCGCCTCAGGCGACTCCGGGTGCACCAGGATCGCCGCCTCCGGGTATAACGCCTTCATGTCCTCCAACTGCCTGGACTTGAACTCCTCATGAACGATGCAGGCACCATCCCAGAGCAGCATGTCGGCGCCGGTTTCACGCTGGATATAGCGGCCCAGGTGCTTGTCCGGCGCCCAGATGATCTTTTCACCGTTATCCATCAGGCTCTCGACTATCTCCAGCGCACAGCTGGACGTCACCACCCAATCGGCCCGCGCCTTAACCGCCGCCGAGGTGTTGGCATAGACCACCACGGTGCGTTCGGGATGCTGATCGCAAAACGCCGAGAACTCTTCGACCGGACAGCCCAGATCGAGCGAGCAGGTCGCTTCCAGCGTCGGCATCAGCACGCGCTTTTCCGGGTTGAGGATCTTGGCGGTCTCGCCCATGAACTTCACACCCGCCACCAGCACGGTTTGCGCCGGGTGCTGATTACCGAAACGGGCCATTTCCAGAGAGTCGGAAACGCAGCCGCCGGTTTCTTCAGCCAAAGCCTGAATCAGCGGATCGCAATAGTAATGGGCAACCAGGACGGCATTCTGTGCTTTGAGTTCGGCGGCAATCGCCGTGCGATAGGCAGTCTCCTCGGCAACCGTCAGCGGCTTGGGCTGCTTGGCATCGAGGTGAGCTTGAACCAGAAGGCGTTCGGAAATCTGCGTCATATTCGCTAGACCTGCAGGCGCTTGAGCGCGTAAGTCGAGTATACCACCCGCATCCATTGGATTAGATCGGGCGAGACGGATAACAGGCAGGAGGGGTAAAGCAGGAAAGGATGGTGGGTCGTGCGGGATTCGAACCTGCGACCAATTGGTTAAAAGCCAACTGCTCTACCAACTGAGCTAACGACCCAACGGGTGTGCATAATACTGATTTAATTCACAAAATCAACACCATGCGATAAAAATTTAGAAATATCGAGTCGGGTCCGCTACGCCCGCCACGGCAAAGCCGGCAGCCCGCAGACGGCAGCTGTCGCACTTGCCACACGCCCGACCGTCGTCATCGGCCTGATAGCAGGAAACGGTCAAGGCGTAGTCGACCCCCTGCCGCAGACCAGCCTGCACTATCTCGGCCTTGCTCATGTGCTGCAAGGGCGCACGGATGCGAAAGCCCCGCCCTTCCACTCCGGCCTTGGTCGCCAGATTGGCCATGCGCCCGAAGGCCTCGACGAACTCGGGACGGCAATCCGGGTAACCGGAATAGTCCACCGCATTGACGCCGATAAAGATATCGCGCGCGCCCAACACCTCGGCCCAGCCCAGCGCCAACGAGAGGAACACCGTATTGCGTGCCGGTACGTAGGTCACCGGGATGCCTTCGACCGGGCTTTCCGGTACGGCAATCGAAGCGTCGGTCAACGCCGAGCCGCCAATCCCGTTGAGGTTCAGGCCAATGACCTTGTGCTCGACCACACCCAACTGGCGCGCCACACGCTCGGCAGCCTGCAACTCGGAGCGATGGCGCTGGCCATAGTCGAAGCTCATGCTGTAGCAGGCATAGCCCTCAGCCCGGGCTAGAGCCACCACAGTGGCAGAATCGAGGCCACCGGAGAGCAGAATTACCGCCTTCTTATCTGTCATATCTCAGTGCCCCGGCTCGTCATTCCAAAGAATTTTGTGTAGCTGCATTTGCAGGCGCACCGGCAGATTGTCGGCGACGATCCAATCGGCCAGCGCACGCGCATCCAACTCATGATGACTGGGCGAAAACAACACCTCACCGGCGCGATCCTGCAGGCGATACTGAATCAGCTTAGAGACCGCCCAGTCGTAGTCCTCACGGGAGCAGATGACGAATTTCACCTGATCGTTGGCCGTCAGAAACTCGATGTTCTCGTAGCGATTGCGAGCGACCTCAGCCGAACCTGGAGTCTTCAAGTCGACCACCTTGCTCACCCGCGGATCGACCGCCGAGACGTCCAGCGCACCACTGGTCTCCAGCGAGACCTCATAGCCGGCGTCACACAGACGCTCGAGTAATGGGATGCAGTTGGGTTGCGCCAGCGGCTCACCGCCGGTCACACAGATATAACGCGGCCGGAAGCCGGCGATGCGCTCGAGGATCGCCTCAAGGCTCATCAGCTCACCGCCACTGAAGGCATAGGCGGTATCGCAGTACTGACAACGCAGGGGGCAGCCGGTCAGGCGGACGAACACCGTCGGCAAGCCGGCGGTGCGCGTCTCGCCCTGCAACGAGTAGAAAATCTCGGTAATGCGCAGGTTTTTTTGCATATCAGCCACGGGCGTGACGGCGAAACAGGCCATCCGCCTCCGTTGCGGGAATTGGGGGCGAAGATTCTAACGAAAAAACCCGCGCCAGGCGCGGGTTTTCTTGAACTTCGAATCAGCTTTCAGAAACCTTGCAAATCTCGCTGCGCCAACTGCGCCGCCGAACTGCCCGGGAACTGGGCAATCACCTGCTGCAAAATGCCCTTGGCTTTATCGGCATGGCCCAAGCGCTGCTCGACATCGGCCAGTTTGTACAGGGAGTCAGGCACCTTGGGGTGGCTCGGATAAAGCTGGCTGACCTTGGCAAACGCCTGACCGGCACCTTGCAGATCGCCCTTGGCCAAATTCACCTCGCCCAGCCAGTACTGCGCATTGCCCGCATATTGGCTGCTTGGGTACTTGCGCAGGAAAGCGCTGAAGGCCTGGCTGGCCTTATCGAAGTCCTTCGCCTTGATCAGATCGAAGGCAGCGTCGTAATACAGCTTTTCCTTCGCCGGATCGCCCGGTTCGTTACTCGCCGCAGCCTGAGCCGCGGGCTGAGTCGGAGCGCCACCGGCATCGATCACACCGGTTGCAGCAGAATCTTGGGGAGCTGGAGCGCCAGTTGCGCCGCCGGCCAAACGTCGATCGAGGTCTTGATAACGCTCCAGGCCTTCTTGCTTCAGGCGCTGAATCTCGTTTTGCTGCTCCTCGACCATGCCGCGCAGTCGCGCGACCTCTTCTTGCAGTTGTTGCAGCTGCATGAACAGCTCACCCTGCGCCGAGGTCGGGGCCGTAACCCCTCCCCCGGCGTAGGCGCCGGACGTGCCATAACCAGCAGGCGGATAACTACTGCTGCCGTAATTGGCATTCTCATCCACCACAGGAACCTCAGCCCAGGCCGCAAGCGGCAGGCTGAGAGCCAAAACGGTTAAAGCACGACGGCACGTACGCATGGCGAATTACTTACGCAGCTCGACGCGACGGTTCTGCGCCCAGGACTGCTCGTCGTTGCCAGTGGCAACCGCACGCTCTTCGCCGTAGGACACCAGCTCAGCTTGAGCCGGGGAAACGCCCTGCAGCACCAGGTAGCGCTGTACGGCCTTAGCACGACGCTCGCCCAGAGCCATGTTGTACTCGCGGGTGCCGCGCTCGTCGGTGTTGCCTTCCAGAACGACGCGAGCGCCGTTGCCTTTCAGGTCTTTAGCGTGAACGTCGAGAGCGCGCATGGCTTCCGGCTTCAGGTCGGAGCTGTCGTACTCGAAGTAGAAAGTAGTGATAGCGCGCAGAGCAGCTTCTTCGCTCAGGCTGCCATCGACGGCACCGCTGTTAGCGCCGTAACCAGCGTTCGGATCAACAGCGCCTTCGCCAGCGGTGTCGCCGCCTTTGGAGGAGCAACCAACAGCTACAGCCATGGCCAGAGCCAGCGCAGCAAACTTGCCAAATTTCAACATTTCCATAATGAAACTCCTAATGACCCCAGTTGTGTTAAGTAAAAGGTATTGCGCCGCATCAGTTCAGGTAGGGCGACCAGGATGGCTCTCGGATTTCGCCTTGCGCGGTTGGAATCGGGAGTTTTACTCGCCCATTGATGGAGGCGAGAATCAAGACTCCACGGCCCTGCTGGCGGGTCGCGTAGATTACCATGGTGCCGTTGGGCGCGACAGTAGGCGACTCGTCCAGACTGGTATCGGAAAGTATCCGCACATTACCCCGTTGCAGATCCTGCGCCGCCACCTTGAAGTTGGTGAAACCATCCTGGCGGTGAATCATCACCAGGGTCTTTTCGTCTGCCGACAACTTCGGATTGGCGTTGTAGTTACCGACGAAGGTCACGCGCTGCGGCTCGCCACCACCGATGCGAGTCTTGTAGACCTGCGGTTTGCCGGCACGATCCGAAGTGAAGTAGATAGTCTGGCCATCCGCCCCCCAGAACGGCTCGGTGTCGATGGAGAAATGATTGGTCACTCGCTGCAACTGACGGGAGCCCAGATCCATCACGTAGATCTCCGGGTTGCCGTCCTTGGACAGCACGAAAGCCAGGCGACTGCCATCCGGGGAAAAGGCCGGCGCACCGTTCAAGCCCTCGAAGTTGGTGATCTGCTCACGGCGACCGGTATCGATGTGTTGGATGAAGATGCGCGGACGCTTCTGCTCGAACGACACATAAGCGATACGCTTGCCATCATTGGCAAAGCGCGGCGAGAGAATCGGCTCACGCGACTGCAGCAAGGTCACGGCGCGCGCGCCGTCATAGTCGGAACGCTGCAGGGTGTAGCGGGTGCTATTCACCGAGAAACGCTCAGCGGTGACGTACAGCATCCGCGTGGAGAACGCACCCTTGATGCCGGTGAGCTTCTCGAACGACTGGTCAGCGATATAGTGCGCCATATCGCGCAATTGATCGGTGCTGCCGCCGACGCTACCCGAGAGCACTTGCTGCTCGGTTGCCACGTTGAACAAGGCGTATTGAATCTGTAGACGGCCGCCATTCGGGACTATGCTGCCGACCATCACATACTGAACGCCCAGGGCTTTCCAATCGCGAAAGATCACTTCGCTGGCCTGAGTCGGCAAGCTGATCATGTTTTGCCGCGGGATCGGCTCGAAGGTACCGGAGTTACGCAGATCTTTACCGATGATGTCGGCCATATCCTCCGGCAGCACGGTGCCGCCCTGCCAACCGAAAGGCACGATAGCCACCGGAATGGCCCGATCGGAGCCACTGGTGACCAGAATGTTCTTTTCCTCAGCGGCCAGCATTCCGGCGCCACAGCAAAGAACCACAAGCAATCCTCGAAGAATATTGATCACAACGCTAAATCCTCAGGTGTGAAGGTCATCTTGAATGAACGATAGGGATTAAAGTCAGTGGGACTCAGACCCTGCATTTCTATGAGTCGGCCGATGTTTTCGACCGCCGCAACCGCCGAGCTGTCGAATGGCCCATTACCACTGGAGCGCGCCACCCCGACACTGGTAATGGTGCCGTCGGGCAACATGGTGATCTGTAGCACCACCGTCATGCCATTAGTCGCGCCTGGCGGCCTGGTCCAGCCTTCCGCCGCGCGCATTCTGATCAGATCGTCGAAGTTGCCCGACACCTGCTCACCGATCTCGTCACCGAGCGCCGCCTGACGCTCAGTATCCTCGGCTAACAACTCCGCCAGGGCCTGGGCCTTCTTGTCCTCGGCAGCCTTGCGGGCAGCCTCGGCGGCTTTTTTCTTGCTGGCTTCGGCAGCCGCTTTCTTCTTCGCGTCTGCGGCTTTTTTCGCATCGGCGACGGCTTTTTTCTTCGCCGCCTCGGCATCAGCCTTCTTCTTGGCCTCTGCTGCCGCTTTCTTCTTTTCTTCTTCGGTTTTCTTCTTGGCGATATCCGCCAATTGCTTTTCCTCGGCTTTCTTGGCCTCGGTAGCCTTCTTCACTTGCTCGGTCTTTTCGGCGGCTTCGGCCTTTTGAGCCTCTTCGGCTTTCTTTTGTTCCGCCGCCTTGGCCGCTACCTGCTTTTGCTGCTCGAGCTTTTTCGCCTCCAGCTGCTCGACTTCATACTGTTTGGCTGCAGTCTTTTTCGCCTCGCCGGCGATTTTCTGGTTGGTCTGCACTGTTGCCGGGCTTTTCGACTTGAGCTCGTACAGGGTGGCCTGAACGATCGGCTTCGAGGGCGGCAGCTCCGGAGTGAAAGCAAAACTGACGAAGAGCATGCCAAACATCAGGACGTGCAAGCCCAGCGCCCAGACGCTGGGCCAGAAATAGCTTTCCGAAGAGGAGCGCTCGCGCTGCTGCTGCATTACGGCGCCTCGGTAATCAGACCGACATTACCCACGCCAGCCTGCTGCAGCCCGCCCATTGCAGCCATCACCGCGCCGTAATCAACGGATTTGTCGCCACGAATGAACACCTGGGTCTGCTTACCCTGGCTACGGCTCTGGTTCATGATCGCCGTCACAGCTGTGGTCATTTCAGGCAGGGTCAGGGCTTTGGCCTGCTGCTTGTCGGTATCCACTTCGCTGCCGAGATTCCAGAAATAGGTCTTGTCGGCCTTGATCGAAATAGTCAGCACCTGGGTGTTGTTGTCTTGCGGCAGGGCCTCACTGGAGACCTTGGGCAGATCGACCTTGACGCCCTGGTTGAGCATCGGGGCAGTCACCATAAAGATCACCAGCAGCACCAACATCACGTCGATGTAGGGCACTACGTTCATCTCGGCGACTGGTTTACGTCTCTTGCGAATACGGGCCATGGGTTAAAACCTTTCCATAAAGAAAGCCTGCGCCTTAGAACCAGTTCAATATCTTGAACAGGCTCTTAGTCGTCGCTGGTGTGCACTTTACGGTGCAGGATGGCTTGGAATTCGTCGGCAAAGGTGTAGTAACGGCCGATCAGCGTCTCACCGCGCGCGGCGAAGCGGTTGTAGGCGATCACCGCAGGGATAGCCGCAAACAGGCCAATTGCCGTGGCGATCAGTGCCTCGGCAATGCCCGGTGCAACTGTGGCGAGGGTCGCCTGCTGCGCCGAAGCCAAGCCACGGAAGGAGTTCATGATCCCCCAGACGGTACCAAACAGACCGATATAGGGGCTGGTGGAGCCCACGGTGGCGAGGAATGGCAGGCTTTGCTCGAGCTTTTCTTCTTCACGGGAAATCGCCACGCGCATCGCGCGGTTCACCCCATCCATCACCGCATCCGGATCGACACCCGGTTGCTGGCGCAGGCGGGAAAACTCCTTGAAGCCGCCGCGAAAGATCTGCTCGACGCCGGAATCCGGATCGGGATTGCTACCGGCCTGACGGTACAGCTTGGACAGGTCGATGCCCGACCAGAAACGCTCTTCGAAGCTTTCCAGCGAACGGCGCGCAGCACGAATCATCGTGCTGCGCTGGAAAATCATGATCCATGAGGTAACCGATGCGGCTACCAGAATGAGCATTACCAGCTGTACCACGATGCTGGCGTTGCTGATCAGGCTCCACATGGAGGTATGGTCGACGACGTTGGCTTCCACGCTTAATCTCCTGCTTTAGATGTACCCGCGCCGCTCAGGCCGGCAAAGGCCGCGCGCAAAGCTTCGGGAAAGGCCCGGGGTTTCAAACTGTCGGCGCGCACACAGGCCACCAGGAACTGCCCTTCACAGAGCAGCGCATCATCCGTTGCCCGCCGAACCTGTTGACGAAAGCGCAGGCTGACACGGTTTAATTCGATTACTTCGGCGCTGACCAGCAGCTCATCATCCAGCCGCGCCGGCGCGTGATAGCGCGCTTCGCTGGAATGCACGACGAACAACAGGTTCTCCCCCGCCAACGCAGACTGGGCAAAGCCCAAATCGCGCAGCCGCTCGGTACGAGCCCGCTCCATAAACTTAAGGTAATTGACGTAATAAACGATGCCGCCGGCATCGGTGTCCTCGTAATATACGCGACAACGATGTGCGAACGACTCAAGCCCATTTTGCGCGCGCATACTCTAGTGCTTACTCCCTGGGTTGCCAATCAGGCTAAACAACTGTTTTTCAACCATCTGTCCCATTCGTCCCGAATGAGTCAGATGAATTTTATGGCTTTAGGTTACTCATCGACGGCAAATAGATCAGTCGTCGGCAGCTCCCCCATGCGCTTGGGCACATTCAGGCCGAAATGCAGATACGCATGCCGAGTCACCACCCGCCCACGGGGGGTGCGCATGATGTAGCCCTGCTGGATCAAGTACGGCTCCAGCACATCCTCAATGGTGTGCCGCTCCTCACTGATGGCTGCAGCCAGGCTGTCGACACCCACCGGGCCGCCGTCGAATTTCTCGATCATGGTCAACAGTAGTCGGCGATCCTGATGATCGAAGCCGTGCTCATCGACATCCAACAAGTTCAGCGCCTGATCGGCAATTGGCCGGGTGATATGCCCCTCGGCGCGTACTTCGGCGAAATCCCGCACGCGTCGCAGCAAACGGTTGGCGATCCGCGGCGTGCCGCGGGCACGCCGGGCAATCTCAAAAGCGCCTTCCGGATCGAGCGGCAAACCGAGGATACCGGCCGAGCGCCCGACAATAGTGGCCAGGTCCGGGATGTTGTAGAACTCCAGGCGCTGCACTATGCCGAAGCGATCGCGCAACGGATTGGTCAGCATGCCGGCCCGCGTCGTGGCGCCGATCAGGGTAAAGGGTGGCAGATCGAGCTTGATCGAGCGCGCCGCCGGGCCTTCACCAATCATGATGTCGAGCTGGAAGTCTTCCATCGCCGGGTACAGCACTTCTTCGACAATCGGCGAGAGGCGGTGAATTTCATCGATAAACAACACATCGCCCGGCTCCAGATTGGTCAGCATCGCCGCCAGATCGCCAGGGCGCTCAAGCACTGGACCGGAGGTACTCTTGATCGAGACACCCATTTCCTGGGCGACGATATTGGCCAAGGTGGTTTTACCCAAGCCTGGCGGGCCAAAGATCAAGGTGTGATCGAGCGCTTCGCTGCGCCCCTTGGCGGCCTGAATGAACAGCTCCATCTGCTCGCGCACTTTCGGCTGACCGATATATTCAGCCAGCCGCAACGGACGAATGGCCCGGTCCAACTGCTCATCGCGGTCACGGCCGGAGGCGGTAATCAGGCGGTCGGCGTCTATCACTTAAACCATTCCCTTCAATGAACGACGGATCAACTCTTCACTGCTCAAACCTTCTTCCTGCACTGCCGATACCGCACGGCTAGCCTCCTGGGGTTTGAAGCCGAGGGAGATCAGCGCGCTCACCGCGTCATTCTCCGCGCTTGAGACTGCGGCGCCAGCCCGAGGTTCAACCACCAGCGTGGCGATGCCCGGCATGGTTTCCCAGGCCTTGAAGCGGTCTTTCAGCTCGACCAGCAGGCGCTCCGCAGTTTTCTTGCCGACGCCCGGAATCCTCACCAGGACGGAGGTGTCTTGCGCCTGGACGCAGCGTACCAACTCATCCACTTCCAGGCCGGACATCAACGCCAGCGCCAGCTTGGGACCCACGCCATTGAGCCGGATCAGCTCGCGAAACAGCTCACGCTCGCGCTTCTCGAAGAACCCATAGAGCAACTGCGCGTCTTCACGCACCACCAGATGGGTGTGCAGGGTCACCGACTCGCCGACGGACGGCAGACGGTAGAGCGTGGTCATCGGCACTTCCAGCTCATAGCCGAGGCCATTCACATCCACAACTAAATGCGGCGGCTGCTTTTCCGCCAAAGTGCCGCGCAGGCGTCCAATCACGAATTCACTTCCTTATATAGAGGCCACTTACAGCCTGAGCCGGCCGCCGCGGCTACGCGCGCCAGCCAGGCCGTGGGGAATCAGACTTGAGCGGGTATGCGCATGACACAGGGCAATCGCCAACGCATCGGAGGCATCGATTTGCGGTTTCTGCGTCAGCTTCAACAGGTGCATCACCATCATCTGCACCTGCTGCTTGTCCGCCCCACCGGTTCCGGCAATCGCCTGTTTGACCTGGGTCGCCGTGTACTCGGCGATCTCCAAGCCCTCCTCCGCCGCCGCCACTATGGCCGCGCCACGCGCCTGCCCCAGCTTCAGCGCCGAGTCGGCATTCTTGGCCATAAACACCTGTTCGATGCCCATGGTCACCGGGCCGTAGGTCTGAATGACCTCGCGCACCCCACGAAAAACGCTTTGCAGCCGCTCATGCAACAGGCCACTGCCGGTACGAATGCAGCCCGAGGCAACATATTCACAGCCACGACCAAGGTCGCGCACCACGCCGTAGCCGGTGATACGTGAACCAGGATCGATACCGAGAATAAGAGTCATAGCGCCTGCAGCTTGAAAATAATGCTTAGTACCGAACAGTCGGTGTCCGGCAGCTTAAAGGCAGAAGCCGGAGGCACAAAGCCGCGTGATGATCACGCCCTTGCGCCTCCGGCTCCAGGGATACCGCCAGCAGTTCGATTCAGCCGATCTGCTCCATGATTTCATCCGGAATTTCGGCGTTGAAGTAGACGTTCTGCACGTCATCCAGGTCTTCAAGCATGTCGATCAGCTTGAGCACCTTCTGCGCGGTTTCCAGGTCCGTCAGCTCGACCATGATCGACGGGATCATGCTGATCTCCGCCTCATCGCCCTTGAAACCGGCGGCGACCAAGGCCTCATTCACCGAGATAAAGTCGGCGAAGGTGGTAAACACGTCGATGGAACCATCGTCATTGGTCACTACGTCATCGGCACCGGCTTCCAGCGCCGCATTCATCAGGGCGTCTTCATCCACACCCGGGGCGAAGCTGATCTGGCCTTTGCGATCGAACATATAGGCCACCGAACCGTCGGTGCCCAGGTTGCCACCACACTTCGTGAACGCATGCCGCACTTCGGCGGCGGTGCGATTGCGATTGTCGGTCATCGCCTCGACTATCACCGCCACGCCGCTGGGCGCATAACCTTCATAGCTCAGCTCTTCGACTTTCGTGTCATCGTCGGCACCCACGCCGCGGGCGATCGCCCGATCGATGGTGTCGCGGGTCATGTTGGCGCCGAGCGCCTTGTCCACCGCCAGACGCAGACGCGGGTTGTCCGCCGGTATGCCGCCACCCTGGCTCGCGGCGATGGTCAGCTCGCGAATCAGCTTGGTGAAAATCTTGCCTCTCTTGGCGTCCTGACGCCCCTTGCGATGCTTGATGTTGGCCCACTTGGAATGACCAGCCATAACGCACTCCGAATTCTTGTCTTGTTGGACGGCCCATCAACCTGGGCCGTCCTGGTTTTGAACTGAATTATTCCGCTTTCGGCTGTTCGCGCAGGCGAATGTGCAGCTCACGCAGCGCTTTGGCATCCACCGCACCCGGCGCCTGGGTCATGACACAGGCCGCGCTCTGGGTTTTCGGGAAGGCGATCACTTCACGGATCGACTGGGCGCCCGTCATCAGCATCACCAGACGGTCCAGACCGAAGGCCAGACCACCGTGCGGCGGCGCACCGTATTTCAGGGCGTCGAGCAGGAAGCCGAACTTCTCCTGCTGCTCGTCTTCGCTGATGCCGAGCAGACGGAATACCGCTTGCTGCATCTCTTTGCGGTGAATACGGATCGAACCGCCGCCCAGCTCGGTGCCGTTCAGCACCATGTCGTAGGCACGCGACAGCGCAACCGCCGGGTTGGCTTCGAGCTCTTCCGGGCTGCACTTGGGTGCGGTGAACGGGTGGTGCAATGCAGTGAAGCTGCCGTCGTCGTTTTCTTCGAACATCGGGAAGTCGACCACCCACAGCGGTGCCCACTCGCAGGTGTGCAGCTTGAGGTCGTGGCCGATCTTGATCCGCAGCGCGCCGAGGGCGTCGCTGACGATCTTGGCCTTGTCGGCGCCAAAGAACACGATGTCGCCGTCCTGGGCGCCGACGCGATCGAGGATCACCTGGAGGTTTTCCTCGGGGATGAATTTGACGATCGGCGACTGCAGACCTTCCACACCCTTGGCGCGCTCGTTGACCTTGATATAGGCCAGGCCCTTGGCGCCGAAGTTGCCGACGAACTTGGTGTAGTCGTCGATCTGGCTGCGCGGCATGCTCGCGGCACCCGGTACACGCAAGGCGGCAACGCGGCCTTTCGGATCGTTGGCCGGGCCACTGAAGACCTTGAATTCCACGGCATTCAGTTGATCGGCAACATCGACCAGCTCCAGCGGGATACGCAGGTCCGGCTTGTCGGAACCGTAGCGGCGCATGGCTTCTGCGAAGGTCATGTGCGGGAATTCGCCGAATTCCAGATCCAGCACTTCCTTGAACAGCTTGCGGATCATGCCTTCGGTCAGACCGATGATGTCGGCTTCATTGAGGAAGCTGGTCTCGATGTCGATCTGGGTGAATTCTGGCTGGCGATCGGCCCGCAGGTCTTCGTCGCGGAAGCACTTGGCGATCTGGTAGTAGCGATCGAAGCCGGCCACCATCAACAGCTGCTTGAACAGCTGCGGCGATTGCGGCAAGGCAAAGAAGCTGCCGGCGTGGGTACGACTCGGCACCAGGTAGTCTCGCGCACCTTCCGGCGTGGCACGGGTCAGGATCGGCGTTTCGACGTCGAGGAAACCATTCTCGTCGAGGTAACGACGGATGCTGGTGGTCATGCGCGAACGCAGACGCAGCTTTTCGGCCATTTCCGGGCGACGCAGGTCGATAAAGCGATAGCGCAGGCGGATTTCTTCGCCCACGTCTGAGTACTCGTTCAGCGGGAACGGCGGGGTTTCCGCCTCGTTCAGCACTTCCAACTCGTAGCCGAGCACTTCGATAGCACCGGAGGCCATGTTGGCGTTGACCGCACCCGCCGGACGCAAACGTACCTTGCCGGTGAGCTTGACCACATACTCGCTGCGCACACGGTCAGCGGCGGCGAAGGTCTCGGCGCGATCCGGATCAAACACCACCTGGGCCAAGCCTTCACGATCACGGATGTCGAGGAAGATCACCCCGCCATGATCACGACGGCGATGGACCCAGCCGCACAGGGTGATTTCTTGACCGTCCAGGCTCTCGTTCAGTTGGCCGCAATAATGGCTGCGCATCATGATGGTGGTTTCGCTTCTCGTAATTCGACTAGTCGGTGGTGTGCTGTTAATCGGCTTTATCGCCGCCAGCCAGGTTCTTTTTCGCGCCGGTCTTGAAGTCGGTTTCATACCAGCCGCTGCCTTTGAGGCGAAAACCGGGCATGGATAACAACTTCTTCAACTCGGGCGCCTTGCAGGTCGGACAATCGACCAACGGCGCATCGCTGAACTTCTGAATGGCTTCCATTTGATGGCCACAGGAAGCGCATTGGTAATCGTAAATAGGCATTGGCTCATCTCGGCAATCTAAAAAACAGCACCGCGAGCCCACGCCCTGCGGCAAAGGGCGCGATTATATATGGTTAATCGGTCACGTGCAGCCGCCTGACCAGATCGCACCTTCCGCGGCCTTCCTCACGAAAAATGCCTAGCGCTCAGACACGACTCTGCGGCAGCGCTCTACACACCCAACCATTGATCACGCAATACCGCCCGCCTTCTGGGCCGAACCCAGCGCTTCCTACCCGCACCCAAACTGCCGGCCAAGCCGCCAGGCAAGAGCGCCCCCCAACAATCAAATAGCCTTCAACCATGGCGTTCATTGACACAAGCCAAGACTCGGCCTGAAAAGCCCATGCTAGGCTGTATCCATCATGGAGCGAAGCAGGCTCCAAGCTACCTGAGAGGAGAAAAGCTATGGAAATCAACATCGGAATCGCCGAACAGGACCGCGCAGCCATTGCCGAAGGCCTGTCGCGCCTGCTGGCGGATACCTACACCCTGTACCTGAAGACCCACAATTTTCACTGGAACGTCACCGGCCCGATGTTCAACACCCTGCACCTGATGTTCGAGGGGCAGTACACCGAATTGGCCCTGGCCGTTGACCTCATCGCCGAACGTATCCGTGCCCTCGGCTTCCCGGCGCCCGGCACTTACGCCGCTTACGCCCGCCTATCCTCGATCAAAGAGGAAGAAGGCGTACCGAATGCCCAGGACATGATCAAACAACTGGTACAGGGCCAGGAAGCCGTGGTGCGCACTGCGCGCGGCATCTTTCCACTGCTGGACAAGGCCAGTGACGAACCGACTGCCGATCTGTTGACCCAGCGTATGCAAGTGCATGAAAAGACCGCCTGGATGCTGCGCAGCCTACTGGCCGCTTAAGTCAGCGACTTACGGATATACATAAAGGCCCTACTCAACCGGGCCTTTTGCTAGGCGACTCCATGCTCCGGCAATCCAAAATCCCCCTGCGACACGCATAAGCCAGCCCCCTTGCCTTCTTAACCTGCATACCGAAGCGGCTGACCTCCTCAAACAAGCCCTACCGCTCATGATGCGCCATAACATCCCGCCAAAGCCTGCCAACCCGCACAGACGATGCGCTATACCAGGCGCAATCAGGTTCATCCGGCCGCCCCAGGACCCGTGCCAAGCGCTTGATTTGAGTAGCCCTGCGCTTTGCTGTTAAATACGCCCCGTGCTGCTGCCCCGACCGTTCAAGGAGCGGCGCATAGGCTGGCACTGTGCGCGTGTCGATCGCCCGCCATTTATCAGGGGCAAACCGCGCCGAGCCAGCTCTCCTCGTGATCCTTCTTAATATAAGTGAGCTCATTGCACATGTTGAAAATCGTCCATCTACTCACGGGCGCTGCCGCCCTGCTGCTGTCCTTTATTCCCAGCCTACATGCCGAAGCCCTGCCTTACCTGCAGCAGCCTGACGCGCTCTACCTGGCCTTGTTCGGCCTACTCAACCTACTGCTGGCGCCATTGCTGCCGATCTGGCACATGGGCGCTCGCCATCAACTGCAAAGCCTGGTTTCGGCGCTGCTGGTACTGGCCGTAGTGCTGCAAACCCTGATTCTGCTGGCACCCCTACCCATCATTGGCGGCCAACCCGCCGTACTGCTCAGCCTGCTGACAGTATTAGTCGCGGTACTGCTGCACCTGGCCACCAACCTGCGCATGAGCAACCGCAGCACTTCGCCAATGCAAGACATGACCGATCGCGAGACCGGCACCGTCAAGTGGTTCAACACCTCCAAGGGCTTCGGCTTTATCTCCCGCGACTCCGGCGATGATATCTTCGTGCACTTTCGCGCCATTCGCGGCGAGGGCCACCGCGTACTGGTCGAAGGTCAGCGTGTAGAGTTCTCGGTGATGCAGCGCGACAAAGGCCTGCAAGCGGAAGACGTGATCGCCGCACAGCCGCTGCGCCGCTAAATCCAGCCCAATAAAAAACCCGCCTCGATGGCGGGTTTTATGCCTTCCAATTAACCGAAGCTCATTAATAATGCGGCGGCGGCGCGTCCTCTTCGGACACCCCAAACTGCCCCTGCAGATCTTCCTGGCGCTTAGCCAACGCCGCGACTTGCAACTGCAGCCGTTCCAGTACGCGCTGCTGAACCACCAGCACATCGTTCAATGCCTGAATCGTGTCATCCTGGAAGGCCAAGCGGCTTTCCAGGTCGGTAATACGCATTTCCAGGCTCATGGCTTATTCCTCGACAAAACGAAAATCCTCGGTCAACACCAGCCGTAGCTTGGCGCGAATCGCGGCAACCTGCTCGGCACTGTAGGCCTCAGCCGGGAACTTGCCCCAGACCGGCGCCGGCCAGGCGGCATCCTCACGGCGACGCACGATTACATGCATATGCAGCTGATTGACGACATTACCCAAGGTGGCGACGTTCATCTTGTCCGCCGCGAAGGTGTCTTTGAGCGTTTCCGCCAGCACCGTGGTTTCCTGCCACAACGCCTGCTGATCATCGGTGTCGAGCTGAAACAGCTCGCTAAGCTCTTCCCGACGCGGCACCAGAATGAACCAGGGGTAGCGTGCATCGTTCATCAAGAGCAAGCGACAGAGGGGAAAATCGCCAATCGGCAGAGTGTCCTGCTGCAGACGTGAATCCAAGGCGAACATACTGGCCTCTCCTGTTCGGCTGGTTAAGGTTTCAGTTTAGCGACCCACGCAGGGCTAACTGCGTTAAGTGACGACCGCGCAGGATACTCGGGAAACCCACCTTAATTCATCCCGCCCAGCCGCGCGGCAACTCCAGATAACCGACAGGTGAAGCGCCAAGCTTGATCCGCTCTGTGGCCAGACCCGAGCACTGCGCCAGCACGACCTCAAGCATTCTGAGCTGAGGCTACATCTACAGCCCCAGCTAAACGGACACCAACCGAGCCCCCACTTGACGCAAACCCCCGGCACCCGCACTCAACCCGTGCAGCACCTCTACAGCCACTAACTGGAGCTCAATCACTGAGCATGGACGCACCGACTCTGCGGGATTCAGGGGCAACCGGCCCGCCCCTCGGCGCAAGAAGCCATGAACAAGCATGCCCAGCACACCGAGACAGCCCACCTTGAGTATCTCCCGGCGTGTTACCCGACAGCCATCGCGTACACCACGCCTCGCTCGATGGCACTCCAGGTAACGTTCAGGAGCAGACGAGTCGTAATAGCCGCGCCTTGCAGCCACCCAAGCCCCCTTCAAGACCCTACACGGGGGGCAAAGATGTTGCATTTTCGCGGCACAATGCTCGACAAAACACACACAACTAAGGCTTTCCAGCGTCAGCTCGACGATTTGTGCATGGATTTTGCTTTAGCCAATCCAAGATCAATGCCCGCTCGCGCCAATAAGCGCCAGCGAGTCTTCCTGATCCACCCGCAACAATTCCATTGGATGAAGTTAACGGGTAGGTTATGAAGGGTTTCGGCAGGCAGTCTTAGCAGACGCTGAACTCGTCAAAACTGACGGAAAAGTTAAAACGGCATGGACGCAAGAGCAAAACTACAAATTTGCGACATGTCTCATCCAATTTTGCGACATTGCCGTGAAGAACTCGTAAGGAATAGACTGCAACTGTCGCCAATAATGTCGGCGTGATATAAGTTACCGCCGACACAAAAAGAAAGAGCCGCCCATACATTAAGAAGATGGGCAGCGCAACTCTTCTAAACCAAAGGAGCAATCACGATGCAAGTGATGAAGTGGAGCTTAATCGCCCTAGCTGTAACCGCGGGCACTTCTCAAATGGCCGCTGCCAGCCAACAGTCCGACTCCAAGGGCCTTGTTGAAGACAGCAGCCTGACCCTTCACAACAAGAACTACGCCTTCTACCGCGACTTCCGCAACAACGATTCCAGCCGCCAGAACTACCGCAAAGAGTGGGCTCATGGCATCAGCGCGATGTTCGAGTCCGGCTTTACCCAAGGCACCGTTGGCGTCGGCGTCGACGCCCACGGCATGTTGGGCCTGAAGCTCGACAGCGGTCGCGGCACCACCGGTACCGGCCTGCTGCCGATCGGCGATGATGGCCGCGCTCAGGACGATTACTCCTACGCCGGCGGCGCGGTCAAAGCCCGCGTATCCAACACCGTACTGAAGTACGGCGACCTGATACCGACCTCTCCGGTCTTCGCCACCGGCACCGCCCGCCTATTCCCGGGCACCGCCACCGGCTTCCAGCTGCTGAGCAGCGAAATCGAAGGCCTGAACATCGACGCCGGCCACTTCACCTCGATTCGCGACGGCAGCGCCTCCACCAACCGTAACGGTGAAATCACCACCACCTACACCGGCATCGCCAGCGACAGCGCCGACTACGTGGGCGGCACCTACTCCATCAACGACAACCTGAGCGTCACCCTGTATGGCGCCGAGCTGGAAGACATCTGGCGCCAGTACTACGCCAATACCAACTACAACATCCCGTTCAGCGACACTCAGGCCCTGAACTTCGACTTCAACATCTACCGCACCCTGGATGAAGGTCAGGCTCTGGCAGGCGAGATCGAAAACACCGCCTTTTCGCTGGCTGCCGCCTATTCCATCGGCGCGCACAAGTTCACCCTGACCCACCAGCGGGTGAATGGCGACGAGCCGTTCGACTACATCTCGATGGACGGCCAAAACGCCGGCGACTCCATTTATCTGGCCAACTCGGTTCAGTACTCCGACTTCAACGGCCCGAACGAGAAGTCCTTTCAGGCCCGTTACGACCTGAACATGGCCGAGTACGGCGTTCCCGGCCTGAGCTTCATGGCTCGCTACATCACCGGTAGCGATGTCGACGGCACCAAGGCCGACCCGAACGGTGCGTTCGCTGGCGCGATCGGCGAAGACGGCAAGGAATGGGAACGCGACATCGAAGCCAAGTACGTGGTTCAGGAAGGCGCCGCCAAGGACCTGTCCTTCCGCCTGCGTCACGCCAGCTGGCGTGCCAACAGCGACATGGGCTTCTTCGGCTCTGCTGGCGCCACTGCCCTGGACGAAGTCCGCCTGATCACCGAGTACCCGCTGGACATCCTGTAAGTCCAACCCGTACACGTAGCTGATAAAAGAAACCCGGCCTAGGCCGGGTTTCTTTTTGCGCGCAGATCAACCGCCCAGCGGCAAGGCGTAAGTCCCCGTGACATGCGCCACCAGTTCATCCTCCCCCGCCGAATACAGGCTGACCTCACAGACCGCCTGTCGTCTGGACAAGCGCAGGATACGCGCCTGCGCCAACAGATCTACCGGCTTGGGCCTGGCCAGAAAGTTAATGTTCAAGTTGGAAGTCACCGCCATCTCCACCCGTCCCAATCGCCCCAACACCACCGCATACATCGCCGCATCGGCCAGGGACATGATGGTCGGCCCGGACAGCGTGCCGCCCGGGCGTACCAGTTTCGCCTGGAAGGGCACCCGCGCCAGGGCGCAATCCGTATCCAGCCGGTCGATCCGCAGATCAATATCCTCAGCCATCGGTACGCCCATCCGAATCAGCGCCTGCACCTGCTCTGCGGTTAATGCGGTCATCCTTATATCCCCTGTTCCGGCGGCCTGAATCCTGTACGCGACTGTACAGGCACCGTACAATGCCGAGCTATTCCCTGCCTTCGCAACCGATATAACGGCCAAACATGCGTACCAGTCAGTATCTGCTCTCGACCCAAAAAGAAACCCCTGCCGACGCCGTAGTCATCAGCCATCAGTTGATGCTGCGCGCCGGTATGATCCGCAAACTGGCGTCAGGCCTCTATACCTGGCTGCCGATGGGCCTGCGCGTGCTGCGCAAGGTGGAAGCCGTGGTTCGTGAGGAGATGAATGCCGCCGGCGCCCTCGAAGTGCTGATGCCAGCCATTCAGCCCGCCGAACTGTGGCAGGAGTCGGGGCGCTGGGAGCAATACGGCCCTGAATTGTTGCGCTTGAAAGACCGTCATGCGCGGGATTTTTGTGTCGGCCCGACTCACGAAGAAGTCATCACCGATCTAATGCGCAACGAATTGAGCAGCTACAAGCAGCTGCCGATCAACCTGTACCAGATCCAGACCAAATTCCGGGATGAAATTCGCCCACGCTTCGGCTTGATGCGCGGCCGCGAGTTCACCATGAAGGATGCCTACTCCTTCCATATCGATCAGGCCTCGCTGCAAGAAACCTACGACCGCATGCACCAGGCCTACTGCAATGTCTTCACCCGTCTGGGCTTGAACTTCCGCCCGGTACAGGCGGACACCGGCTCGATCGGCGGTACCGGCTCCCACGAGTTCCACGTGTTGGCCGAGTCCGGCGAAGACGATATCGCCTTCAGCGACAGCTCCGACTACGCCGCCAACATCGAGAAGGCCGAGGCAATTCCGCGTGAGCAAGCGCGTGCTGCCGCCAGCGAAGAACTGCGTCTGCTCGATACGCCGAACGCTAAAACCATTGCCGAACTGGTGGAAGGCTTCAACCTGCGGATCGAAAAAACCATCAAGACCCTGGTTGTGCACGGCGCCGAAGAAGGCAGCTTGATCGCCCTGATCATCCGTGGCGACCACGAACTGAACGAAATCAAAGCCGCCAACCTGGCGCAAGTTGCCAGCCCACTGGTGTTTGCCTCTGAGGCGGAGCTGCGCAACGCCATCGGCGCCGGTGCTGGCTCGCTCGGCCCGCTGAATCTGCCGCTGCCGTGCATCATCGACCGTTCGGTCGCCCTGATGAGCGATTTCGCCATCGGCGCCAACATCGATGACAAACATTACTTCGGCGTCAACTGGGAGCGCGACCTGCCGCTGCCGGAAGTAGCCGACCTGCGTAATGTGCTGGCTGGCGATCCGAGCCCGGATGGCCAGGGCACCCTGGTGATCAAGCGCGGCATCGAAGTCGGACATATCTTCCAGCTCGGCAGCAAATACAGCGAAGCGATGAACTGTACGGTGATGGGCGAAAACGGTAAGCCGGCCATCCTGACCATGGGTTGCTATGGCATTGGCGTCTCCCGCGTGGTCGCGGCCGCCATCGAGCAAAACAACGATGAGCGCGGCATTCTCTGGAACGATGCCCTGGCGCCCTTCCAAATCGCTCTGGTGCCACTGCGCTATGAAAACGAAGCGGTGCGCGCGGCGACCGATAAGCTCTACGCCGAATTGACTGCTGCGGGCTTCGAAGTTCTGCTCGACGACCGTGACAAAAAGACCAGCCCAGGCATCAAATTTGCCGATATGGAACTGATCGGCATTCCACACCGCATTGTGGTCAGCGAACGCGGCCTGGCCGAAGGCAATCTGGAATACAAGAGCCGCAGCGAAACCGAGGCTCTAGCTGTTCCAGTGGCCGAAACCCTGTCCTTCATCCAGGCCCGTATCCGGCGCTGATCCTAGCCGTTTTCAAGAGCAGTCGCTCACCAAGAGAAGTCATGTTCAAGCGAAGTACCTTATGCCTCATTGGCGCCGCACTCTGCGGCGCCCTCTTTCTCAGCGGCTGCGCCAACCACCTGTCACAACGCAGCGAGCATGAGGAACGAGTCGAGCGCAAACTGCTGAACCACAGCCTGCAAATAGACGTAGGCGAACCTGGAGTCCTCGAACTGCCGCAACGGCGCGTGCGGGTGCAGGAGCAGAAAACCTTCGAGGTCACCGATTTCGAGGTGACTCGCCGCTATGATCGCTACACCCCCTACCAGCCCTGGCGCGAGCTCTATGAAGTGCCGCTGGGCGCGGTCGCGGTGGTCGCCGGTATCGGGGCCAATGCGCTCAACGTGGTCATGCTCGGCAGCCTGCCGGAAACGGCCACCAAAGACTGGATCAGCTATGGCTTTGCCGGTCTCAACCCCTTTATGAACACCCAGTCCAATGGTCGCTCGCAGCAGAACCTGGCCGGTATCGACGAAAAACAGCAGGGCAAACGCATGGAGTATTCCAGCCTGCCGTGGGCCGAGCGCCCCGTACTGATCAAGGCAGGCAAGCAAACCCATGAGCTGACCACCGACCGCAATGGCATACTGCGTCTGAACCTGCTCGATGGCCCCTTCGCCGAACAGGACGTCAGCCGCGTTGGCAAGCTGTTGCTGAGCACCGAAGATGAACAGGACCAGACCCGCGCAGTTGCCACCTTGCTGGTCAGCCGCACGCTGCGTGGCAAACTGCAGGAAGCCCACGCACTGATCTTTGACGACCTGGAAGACGACGAAGTTGGGCAGTGGGTGCATCGGGTCAAGCGCCTTTCCGAGCTGGGTCTGGAAGAGGAAGCCAGTGAGCTGGAACAAAGCCTGATCGAACTGACCCGTAACGATCCGGAGTTGCAGCAGGAATTCCTCAAGTCGCTGATGAAGGACGCCGGCCGCCTGGCTGCCGATCCTGGCGCCAACAACTGAGGCGCAAGATGGCGGCGCGTTTTCGCTTCGCGCTGTGCTGCCTGCTGCTGTTAGCGCTGCCTGCTGACGCCAACCTGCGTCAGGCCCCGGAACCGGAACTGCGCAGTTTGCTGCAACGCACAGTGGCCGAGGCGGACAGCTTTGAAGATCGCTTCGACGCTGAGGTCTGGCTGCTGGATATGTCCACGCGCCTCACGCGCTACCTGCCAGATGCCGAGGAGCGCCTGACCTTGCTTAAACTGGTGCACCGCGAAGCCAGTAAAGCCGGCCTGAAGCCCGATTTGGTCATCGCCCTGATCCACGCGGAAAGCCATTTCAATCGCTTCGCCATCTCCCCGGTTGGCGCCCAAGGCATGATGCAAGTAATGCCCTTCTGGAAAGGCGAACTGGGCCGCCCGCAAGACAACCTCACCGACAACGCCACCAACCTGCGCTACGGTTGCACCATCCTCAGTTACTACCTGAAAAAGGAACACGGCAACCTCAGCCGCGCCCTCGCCCGCTATAACGGCAGTCTCGGGCGGAACACCTACCCGGCGAAGGTCATCGGGCTCTGGCAAGACTTCTGGTACGTCAAACCCTGAGAGGCTGTTTTGCAATTGTCTGCGCATCGGTGATGCTGCGTTAAAAATGGCTTCGGAATGCTCATTTACAGCTCGTAAACTCCGCCTCCTCTGCCATTTTTGCCTTGCCTGACCTTCGCTCGACGACTTTCAAAACAGCCTCTGCGCGTTTTGGCCGCAGCTGTTAACCACGCACAATAAAGCCGGCAATCCCTTGCAAGGCTTGCTCTTGCAGCTCGACCGCGTCGACCTGGGCTTGCTTCGGCCCCCGCTCCAGCCAAGCCGCCAGTTCACGCACCGCGGCCTCTTCTCCCTCCAGCAGCACCTCGACCCGACCATCGGCGAGGTTGCGCACCCAGCCATCGAGCTCAAGACGCTCGGCCTGCTCTTCGGTGTGCTGGCGATAGCCCACCCCCTGTACCCGACCACTGACATAACCATGCAAACAAATGCGCGCCATTGCCTCACTCCTTAGCTTGCAACTCGGCTAACCGTTTACTCAGCCCCACCGAGGTCTGCTCGCCGAGCAGACGCTCACGTAGTTGGCCCTTTGCATCGACGATATAGGTCACCGGTAGCGCTTCGCTGCGCGGCAATTGGAAGCGCGTGGCCGGATTCTGTGCCAACACCGTGAAACCAATCCCCAGCGCCTCCGAGGCCTTACTCAGCTCCTCCCCCTGCAAGCCATCGAAGTTCACCCCCAGCACGCTGACAGGCTTGCCCTTGAGCTGTTCAGCCAAGGCATTCAATTCTGGAATCTCGCTACGGCAAGGCCCGCACCATTCGGCCCAGTAATTAATCACCAACCACTGGCCTTCCAGACGCTCAGCCGCTACCTTTCGTCCATGCTGATCGACACCTGGGTCTTCGGCACAGCCGGCCAGCACAAGCCCAACGAGAATACTTATGACCATCCGCCCTATGACCCTTTGGAGTCGCGTTCCCATGCAGTCGATCCTCGTGTACGCAGGGTTGATATGACGCTGGATGCCTTGCGCCTAGAAGTGCCCGAGGTCCTCGAAGAGGACGCTGTGCCCCTCGCCGATCTCAATCAGCAACTCGCCGAAGCGCGCCTGCAGCCGCAGGATCATGCACTGCAACAGGTGTTGAGCCTGTTATTTCGGCTTAATCGCAGCGCCATGACCTTACTCGAAAGGCAGCGCGCGCTGCAAAGCTTCAGCGAAGAATACCGCCACTATGCCGCGGCCTACCGGGCCGGCGTGACGCCACCGGTCTTGTTCGTACGCTTTTGCGCTGAGATCGCCACAGGTTTCAAACGCCTGCTGCTGCAGATTTTACAGGGCCACCACCCCTCACGCCCGCATCTGGCGTGGTGCCTGTATATGGCTCAGCACTTCCTCGCGCAAAGCCTGTTGCGGCACTACCAGCTGTATCAGGAACCACCGGCCAGCCTATGGCGTGATAGCCACCTGCTGTATTGGATCGGCGAACACCAGGAGTGTCTGGATGAGCCCGTCGCCGCCGCCTTCCAACCGCCACCGGCCAGTACCTTGCGCGGTCTTTATCAGCAGATGCTGCTATTGGCCTTGAGCAATCCCTTCCATCTGGCCGAAGGCGAAAGCCCGCTGCTGTTTAGCGCCCTCGCCCCTCTGGCCAACCTCGCTCGCCTGCTGCCCTGGGATGAGGACGACGATGCCGAAGGCCCAACCGTTGACCTCACCGAGTCGCAGCCTTGCCTGGCGTACGAACAGACGCCAGAAGGCGACAGTCGCTACCTGCGCCGCCTCGAACTCGGTGCGTTGTTGGTCGCCCTGCATGAGCCGGCGCCCTTGCAAAGCGCGCTTGAGCGCCAGTTGCTCGAGCGCGTCCGCCACCATTGGCTAGGCCATCAACAGCGCCGCCATGCGCGCTCAGACCAGGCCGGGGACTGCAGCTTAGTCGTCGGCCTAACGGCCATCCACGCCCAACTCCTTGAACATCGTCCAGGTCACTGCGCGGCGCAGATGCTCGATACCAGCCCAGGCGGCGCACGCCTGTTGTGTCATGCCGACCAAGGCCGACAGCTGCCAGTCGGGCAACTGGTGCTGCTGCTCAGTAGCAGTGCGACACCGACCCTGGCGCTGGTGCGTTGGCGGCACCTAAATGCCGAGGGCCTGCACCTCGGTCTGCGTTACTTGAAAGGATTGCCCCGCCCAGTTTGGCTACGCCGCGCACCCAGCGCGCAAACCCACCCCGGCGTGCTGCAGAGTACCCCGGTGCAGGGCGGTGGTTGGCATCATGGTTTGTGGTTGGCAAACGGGCAGTTCGTTGAGGGGGAGAACCTTTGGTTGCAGTTGGTCAGCGTGCATAACCAGGCCGCCCTGCACCGGGGTACTCTGCAGCAC
>NZ_SCMP01000017.1 GCF_005502935.1 Pseudomonas sp. 2FG | reverse complement strand
CTCGACGCCGAACTCAATCTGCTGCCCATCGGTGTGGCCGGCGAACTGTATATCGGCGGCGAAGTCGGCCTGGCCCGTGGTTACTTCCAGCGTCCCGAACTGACCGCCGAGCGTTTCCTGCCCGACCCGTTCGGTCAGGCGGGGGAGCGTATGTACCGCACCGGCGACCTGGTGCGCTGGCGTGCCGACGGCACCCTGGATTACCTGGGTCGGGTCGACCATCAGGTGAAGATCCGCGGCTTCCGCATCGAGCTGGGCGAGATCGAGAGCCAGTTGCTGGCCCTGGACGGCGTGCAGGAAGCGGCGGTGATCGCCCGCGAGACACCGACCGGCAAGCAGCTGGTCGGTTATGTGGTGGCCCGCGACAACAGCGACGCCAATGCTCTACGTGCCGAACTGGCCAAGGTACTGCCGGACTATATGCTGCCGGCGCAGATCATCGCGCTGGCCAAGCTGCCGCTGACCCCGGCCGGCAAGCTGGACCGGGCCGCGCTGCCCGAGCCGACCTGGCAGAGCCAGAGCTACGAAGCACCACAGACCGACAATGAGCACATCCTCGCCGCCATCTGGGCGGAAGTGCTCGGTGTGGAGCGGGTGGGGCGCCAGGATCATTTCTTCGAGCTGGGTGGCGACTCCATCGTCGCTTTGCAGGTGGTCAGCCGCACCCGCCAACAGGGCCTGCAACTGCCGCTCAAGGCGCTGTTCGAGCAGAGCCGCCTGGCCGACTGTGCCAGCGCCCTGCAGCGTGAAAGTGCCGACGCACCGAAGCTGCGCGTGCTGCCGCGGGTTGGCGATCTGCTGCTGTCGCATGCCCAGCAGCGCCTGTGGTTCCTCAATCGTCTCGATCCGAGCAACGGCGCCTACCATATGCCGGCCGGCCTCGACCTGCATGGCCGCCTGGATCGCCAGGCACTGCAGGCCGCCTTCGACCAGCTGGAAGCCCGCCACGAGGCGCTGCGTACCCGTTTCGTCGAAGTGAACGGCGAGGCGCGTCAGCGCATCCTGCCGGCCCAGGGACAGCGCATCGACTGGCTCGATCTGCGTCCGCTTCCGGCCAACAAACGCGAAAGCGAAGCCAAGGCCTATGCGCAGAAACTGCTGCAACGCCCGTTCAATCTGGCCAGCGAGCCACTGCTGCGGGTAAGTGTGCTGCGCCTGGGCGATCAGGAATACCGCCTGCTGCTGATCCAGCACCATATCGTCTCGGATGGCTGGTCGATGCAGCGCTTTATCGGCGAGTTCGCCAGCGCCTATGCGGCCTTCGCCGAAGGCCGGGTGCCGCAGTTCGCCGCGCTGCCGGTGCAGTACGCCGACTACGCCCAGTGGCAGCGCGACTGGCTGGGCTGCGGCGAAGCCGCGCGTCAGCTGGATTACTGGAAGGCCCAGTTGGGCGAACACCAGCCGCTGCTGGAACTGCCCACCGATCACCCGCGCCCGGCCCAGGGTGCGCGCCAGGGCATGCGCTGGCGTTTCGAGCTGTCGCCGCGGCTCACCGCGCAACTGCGCGCCCTGGCCCAGCGCGAGGGCAGCACCCTGTTCAGCCTGCTGCTGAGCGCCTGGCAGAGCCTGCTGCACCGCTACAGCGGCCAGGAGGATATCCGCGTCGGCGTACCGGTGGCCGGCCGTAGCCTGGCCGAAGTGGAAGGCGTGCTCGGCTGCTTCATCAACACCCTGGTGCTGCGCGGCGAGCCGAGTGGGCTCAAGCCGTTCCGCCAGCTGCTCGGCGAGCTGGCCCAGGCCAGTCGCGATGCCCTGGCCAACCAGGAACTGCCGTTCGACCAGCTGGTGGAAGCCCTGCAACCGGCGCGCAGCCTTAGCCATCACCCGCTGTTCCAGGTGGCGTTCAACCACCAGCAGATGGATTTGCGCGCCCTCGACAGCCTGCCGGGCCTGCGTGTGCAGCCGCATGACCCGGGCGCCGCTGGCGCCCAGTTCGACCTGGCGCTGGATACCGAGGAGGCCGCCGATGGCAGCCTGAGCGGTTTCGTCAGCTACGCCGCCGAGCTGTTCGAGGCGCGCACTGTCGCGCGCCTGGCGCGGCACTTCGTGCGCCTGCTGGAAGGCATCTGCGCCGATCCGGCGCAGCCCATCGGTCTGCTGCCGTTGCTGGAAGAAGACGAGCAGACCCAGCTTGCCGCCTGGAACGACACCGCCAAGGACTACGGCCCGCAGGTTTTCCTCAGCCAGCGCATCGCCGAGCAGGCCGCGCGCACGCCGCAGGCGCCGGCCCTGGCGTTCGGCGAGCAGGTGCTCGGCTACGCCGAGCTGGACCGGCGCATCAACCAGCTGGCCAACCGCCTGCGCCACCTCGGCGTGCAGCGTGGCAGCCTGGTCGGCATCAGCCTGGAGCGCTCGCTGGAACTGGTGGTCGGCCTGCACGCCATCGTCCGCGCCGGTGGCGCCTATGTGCCGCTCGATCCGGAGTACCCGCTGGAGCGCCTGGCCTATCTGCTGGAGGATTCCGGCGTCGAGCTGCTGCTGTCGCACAGCCTGCTGATCGAGCGCCTGCCGCTGCCGCAGGGCCTGCAGGTACTGAGCCTGGATCGTGAAAATTGCGGCGGCGAAAGCGCCGACGCCCCGGCCGTGCAGTTGCAGGCCGACGACCTGGCCTACGTCATCTACACCTCCGGCTCCACCGGCAAGCCCAAGGGCGCCGGCAACAGCCATCTGGCCCTGGCCAACCGTATCCAGTGGATGCAGGAGGCCTACCCGCTCGGTGCCGGCGACGTGGTGCTGCAGAAGACCCCGTTCAGCTTCGACGTGTCGGTGTGGGAGTTCTTCTGGCCGCTGATCACCGGCGCCTGCCTGGCCGTGGCCGCGCCCGGCGACCATCGCGACCCGCAGAAGCTGGTGGAGCTGATCCAGCGCCACCGCGTCACCACGCTGCACTTCGTGCCGTCCATGCTGCAGGCCTTCCTGCTGCACCCGGACGTGGAGCAGTGCGCCAGCCTGTCGCGCATCGTCTGCAGCGGCGAGGCGCTGCCGGCCGAGCTGCAGGTGCGTACCTTCCAGCGCCTGCCTGGTGCCTGCCTGTACAACCTGTATGGACCGACCGAAGCGGCCATCGACGTCAGCCACTGGACCTGCGTGGAGGAGGGCCGTCACGCGGTGCCGATCGGCCGGCCGATCGCCAACCTGCGCCTGCATATCCTCGATGCCCAGCTCAATCCGGTGCCGCAAGGCGTGCCCGGCGAACTGTATATCGCCGGCATCGGCCTGGCGCGCGGCTACCACCGCCGTCCGGAGCTGACCGCCGAGCGCTTCCTGCCCGATCCGTTCGGCCCGGCCGGCTCGCGCATGTATCGCACTGGCGACCTGGTGCGCTGGCGCGCCGATGGCGCCATCGATTACCTGGGGCGTATCGACCATCAGGTGAAGATCCGCGGTTTCCGCGTCGAACTGGGCGAGATCGAGGCCCAGCTCGGCGCGCAGCCCGGCGTCGCCGAATCGGTGGTGGTGGCCCGCGACAGCCAGATCGGCAAGCAGCTGGTCGGCTATGTGGTGGCCGATCCGCTGCCGGTCGACGAGGCCGCCTGGCTCAGTGGGATCAAGGCCGCGCTGAAGGTCGAGCTGCCCGAGCACATGGTGCCATCGATCCTGATGCGCCTGGAGCGCATGCCGCTGTCGCCCAACGGCAAGCTGGAGCGCCGCGCGCTGCCGGAGCCGATGTGGCAGGCGCGCAGCTACCGCGCGCCGCAGTCCGAGCTGGAAAACGCCCTGGCCGGCCTCTGGCAGGAAGTGCTGGAACTGGCCCAGGTCGGCCTGGACGACAACTTCTTCGAACTCGGTGGCCACTCGCTGCTGGCCACCCAGGCCGTGGCGCTGCTGCGCCAGCGACTGGGCCTGGAGCTGCCGCTGCGCGCCTTCTTCGAGGCGCAAGACCTGGCCGCCCTGGCCGCCTCCCTCGACGGCCTGGCCCCGGCCGCCGCCGAGGAAGAAGACCAAGACCTGCGCGGCATGGCTGCGCTGCTCGACGAACTGGAGGCCCTGTGACCGCGCCTATCGACAAGGCCGCCCTGGCGCGCCGCTTTCTCGCCCTCGGCCCGGCCGAACAGAAACGTTTTCTCGAACTGTTGGCGAGCAAGGGCATCCGCTTCGACCGCCTGCCGCTGGTACCGGCGCCACGCGGCGAGCACCTGCCGGCCTCGCATGCCCAGCAGCGCCTGTGGCTGGTGGCGCAGATGGAGCCGGACAGCAGCGCCTACCACATGGTCGGCGCCTTCGATCTGGCCGGCGAACTGGATCGCGGCGCGCTGCTGGCTGCCCTGGAGCTGATCGTTGCGCGCCACGAGGCGCTGCGCACGCGTTTCTACGACCACCAAGGCCAGCTGTGCCAGCGTATCGATGCGCCGGGGCCGCTAGCCCTCGACGAGCAGGATCTGCAAGGCCAGCCGCCCGATCTGGAGGCAGCGGTACAAAACCTGGCCGATGCCCATGCGGCACGCGCCTTCGATCTGGTCGAGGGGCCGCTGCTGCGCGTGCAGCTGCTGCGCCTCGCCGAGCAGCAGTGGCGCCTGCAGATCGTCTGCCACCACATCGTCTCCGATGGCTGGTCGATCGGCGTGTTCGCCGAGGAACTGGGCCGCGCCTATGCCGCCCTGAGCCTGGGCCAGCAACCGCAGCTCAACGAACTGGCGATCCAGTACCCGGACTATGCCCAGTGGCAACGCGCCTGGCTCGCCGCCGGCGAGCGCGAGCGCCAGCTGGGTTACTGGCGTGAACGCCTGGGCGATGAGCAGCCGGTGCTGGCCTTGCCCTACAAGCTGGACGCCTCCGGGCAGCGGCATGCCGCGCGCCAGGCCATCGAGGTACCGCAGGCCCTGGCCGAGCGTCTGCGCCAGTTGGCCCAGGGCGAAGGCGCGACCCTGTTCATGCTGCTGCTGGCCTCGTTCCAGCTGTTGCTGGCCCGCTACAGCAACCAGCGCGATATCCGCGTCGGTGTGCCGGTGGCCAACCGTCAGCGCACCGAGACCGCGCCGCTGGTGGGCTTCTTCGTCAACACCCAGGTACTGCGCGCCGAGCTGACGACCGACATGAATTTCCGCCAGTTGCTGGCCGAAGTGCGTCGCCACGCCCTGGATGCCCAGGATCAGCAGGACCTGCCGTTCGATCAGTTGGTGGAGGCTCTGGCGCCGGAGCGCAGCCTGGGGCAGACGCCGCTGTTTCAGGTGCTGTTCAACCATCAGAAGCGCGACCTCGGCGCCTTGCAGCTGCCGGGCCTGAGCCTGCAGCCGCTGGCCCAGGGCGTACCACACGCGCTGTTCGACCTGGCGCTGGACAGCCATGAAGACATCAGCGGCCGCCTGCGCCTGACCCTGACCTGGGCCCGCGAGCGCCTGGACGATGGCCAGATGCAGAAGATGGCCGCCCATCTGCTACGCCTGCTGGAGCGGGTCAGCGCTGCACCGGATCAGCCTCTGGTACGACTGGACGTGCTGGATACCCAAGATCAGACGCAACTGAGCGAGTGGAATAGCCCACGCCAGGACTTCGATGCCTCGCGCCTGCTGCCCGAGCTGATCGCCGAGCAGGCGCGTCTGCGTCCTGACGCCATCGCCCTGGTGCATGGCGCTGAGCGAATTTCTTTCGCCGAGCTGGAGGCCCGCGCCAACTGCCTGGCCCGGTTGCTGGTGGAGCAGGGCGTGCGACCCGAGTCCCGCGTCGGTGTATCCCTTGAGCGCGGCAACGCGATGATCGTGGCCATGCTGGCGGTGCTCAAAGCCGGCGGTGCTTTCGTGCCGCTCGACCCGGATTACCCGCGCGAACGCCTGAGCTATATGGTCGAGGACTCGGGGTTGCAGTGGCTGATCACGTCCTCCGATCTGGCCGAGCGTCTGCCGCTGGGCGAGGGTGTCGAGCCGCTGTATCTGGATCAACTGGATCTGTCCGCTTTCGACGCTTTGGCTCCAGCCGTTCAGCTGCATCCGCTAAATCTGGCCTACCTGATCTACACCTCCGGCTCCACCGGCCAGCCCAAGGGCGTGGCGGTCAATCACCTGGGGCTGAGCATGCACGTGCAGTGCATCGGCCAGCGCTACGGCATGACGCCCGACGATGTGGAGCTGCACTTCGCCTCGATCAGTTTCGACGGCGCCCTGGAGCGCTGGACGGTGCCGCTGGCTTTCGGCAGCCGCCTGGTGATTCGTGACCAGGAACTGTGGAGCGCCGAGAAGACCTGCCAGGTGATCGCCGACGAAGGCGTGACCATCTCCTGCCTGCCGCCGAGCTATGCCCAGCAGCTGCTGGATTGGGTCGAGTCGCAGAACCTCAAATTGCCTGTCAGATCGTGGACCCTAGGTGGCGAAGCCTTTACCCGCGAGACCTACGAGCGCCTGCAGAAAGTCCTGCAGCCCAAGCGCATCATCAACGGCTACGGCCCGACCGAGACGGTGGTGACGCCGCTGATCTGGGAAGCCTTCCCCGGCGACGCCTTCGAGGCCGCCTATGCCCCGATCGGCAACCCGGTCGGCCCGCGCAGCCTGTATGTGCTCGACGCCGAACTCAATCTGCTGCCCATCGGTGTGGCCGGCGAACTGTATATCGGCGGCGAAGTCGGCCTGGCCCGTGGTTACTTCCAGCGTCCGGAGCTGACCGCCGAGCGCTTCCTGCCCGATCCGTTCGGCGCAGCCGGCGAACGCATGTACCGCAGCGGCGACCTGGTGCGCTGGCGTGCCGACGGCACCCTGGATTACCTGGGTCGGGTCGACCATCAGGTGAAGATCCGTGGTTTTCGCATCGAGCTGGGCGAGATCGAGAGCCAGTTGCTGGCCCTGGACGGCGTGCAGGAAGCGGCGGTGATCGCCCGCGAGACACCGACCGGCAAGCAGCTGGTGGGTTATGTGGTGGCCCGCGACAACAGCGACGCCAATGCTCTACGTGCCGAACTGGCCAAGGTACTGCCGGACTATATGGTGCCGGCGCAGATCATCGCGCTGGCCAAGCTGCCGCTGACCCCGGCCGGCAAGCTGGACCGGGCCGCGCTGCCCGAGCCGACCTGGCAGAGCCAGTCCTACGAAGCACCACAGACCGACAATGAGCACATCCTCGCCGCCATCTGGGCGGAAGTGCTCGGTGTGGAGCGGGTGGGGCGCCAGGATCATTTCTTCGAGCTGGGTGGCGACTCCATCGTCGCTTTGCAGGTGGTCAGCCGCGCACGTCAGCAGGGCCTGCAACTGGCGCCGCGCGAGCTGTTCCAGTTGCCGCGCCTGGCCGAGCTGGCCAAGGTCATGCGTGTAGGTCAGGGCGAGGCGGCGCAGGAGCCGGTGACCGGCGAGCTGCCGCTGGCGCCGATCCAGGCGCATTTCTTCGCCATGGGCCAGGCCCAGCCGGCGCACTGGAACCAGGCGCTGAACCTGGAGCTGTTGCGCCCGCTCGACCCGCAGCTGCTGGAGCAGGCGCTGCAGGCACTGGTGGCGCATCACGATGCTCTGCGTCTGCGTTTCAGCGAAGAGCAGGGCGTCTGGCGCCAGCAGTATGCCGAGCACGATCCTGCGCAGGCGCTGCTGTGGCTGCGTGAAGCACGCAATGAGCCAGAAGTGGACTTGCTTTACCAGCAAGCCCAACAAAGCCTCGATCTGGCCAACGGCCCGCTGCTGCGTGCGCTCTACCTCAAGCAGGCCGGCCAGCCGGAACGGCTGTTGCTGGCGGTGCATCACCTGGTGGTGGATGGGGTGTCCTGGCGCATCCTGCTGGAAGATATTCTCGCTGCCTATCGCCAGTTGGAAGTCGGGCAGACACCGCGCCTGCAGAGCAAAAGCCTGTCCTACAAGAGCTGGAGCGAAGCGCTGCAGGGTTGGACGAACAGCGAAGCCGCACAGCGCGAGCTGGATGCCTGGTGCAGCCGCCTGAGCGGCCCGGCCATGCCGTTGCCGCGCGAGCTGCACGGCACCGCAGCCACCCATGGCGACCAGCGCGCTGTGCGCCTGGCCCTGGATGCCAGTGAGACCAAGCGTCTGTTGCAGGCGCCGGCGCAGCTCGGCGTGCGTATCGATGCGCTGCTGCTCAGCGCGCTGACCCGTGCCCTGTGCCGCTGGAGCGGCCAACCGGGCCTGCGGGTCAACCTCGAAGGCCATGGCCGCGAGGCGCTGGCCGGCGAGCTGGATCTGTCGCGCACGGTCGGCTGGTTCACCAGCCTGTATCCGCTGCAACTGCCGCGACTGGACGACCCGCGGCAACAGCTGCGGCGCGTCCAGCAGCAGCTGGAGCAGGTCGAGCATGGCGGCCAGGGTTATGGCGTGTTGCGCTGGCTGGGCTCGGCCGAGGTGCAGGCGGCCCTGGCCGCATTGCCGGCGGCCGACGTCACCTTCAACTACCTCGGCCAGTACCAGGCCGGTGCGGCGGCGGACTGGTTCCGCCCGGCGGGCGGTGGCGGCGCGGCGGTGGCGGTGGACAATCCGCTGGCCAGCCGTCTGAGCGTCAACGGTCAGGTGTTCGACGGCCAGTTGCAGCTCTCCTGGGAATACGCCGGTACGCAGTACGGCGAGGCGACCATCGCGGCGCTGGCCCAGGCCTATCGCCAGGAGCTGCTTAGCCTGCTGGAGCTGGCGCGCGGCCAGGCTGATCTGGGGCCATCGCCCTTGCTACGCCTGACCCGCCAGGACGCCGCAGCGGCGCCGGTGTTCTGCCTGCACCCGGTCACCGGTCGGGTCACCGGCTACCAGCCGCTGGCCGCTCGGCTGGAAGGCGTGCGCCCGCTGTTCGGCCTGCAGTGCCGCAGTTTCCTCGATCCGGCCTGGCGCGATGCCTCGCTGGGCGAGATGGCCGATGCCTACCTGGCCGCGCTGCTCAAGCAGCAAGCGCAGGGGCCGTACCGGCTGGTCGGTTGGTCGCTGGGCGGCAGCCTGGCCCTGGAGCTGGCGGCGCGCCTGGAAGCCCGAGGCCATGCAATGACCTTCCTCGGTCTGCTCGATTGCTACGTGCCGGGCACCGAGATCGCCGGCGACGACGCCCGCCACCCGCTGGCCCGCGCCAAGCTCGGCGAGCATCTGCAACTGCTTGCGCCGGAGTTGCCGGCCAGGGCCTGGGATGGCCTGTTCGAGCGCCTGCTGCAGCTGGAGCCGCTGGACTGGCCGCAGGCCTGCAGCGCCTGGTTCGCCGGCCAACCGCTGGACGGCATGACCCGGCAGAGCCTGGAGGAGCTGCTGTTCGCCTGGGCGGTGGAACAGCACATGCGCCGCCTGTGCGCCGGCTATGCGCTGCCCAAGGTCAAGGTGCGCCCGCACTGCTGGTGGGCGGCGCGGCCGGCGGGGCGCGCCGCACTGCTGGAGTCCGGCCTGGAACAGGTGCAGGGCAGGGCGGCAGCGCACCGGCTGGTGGATACCGACCACCAGGGCATCGTGCGTCACCCACAGGTCCTGCTGGAGCTGACGAGCCTGCTGCAGAAGCAGAAATAGAGTCGCGGCTTACTAAATTTTTTCGCATGCCATTCGTCTTGTAGTGGCAAGTTGATCAAATGCGAATCCTTCTAATTTAAGTTCACTGGGGAGTGGTTGATGAAACAGCAGTCGAAGTACCCGGCCAGAGTGCCGTTCGCCAGGGCACGTCTGCCTCTGGCCATGGCGTGCGCACTGAGTGCATTCAGCTTTGCCGTGCATGCTGAAGAGCAAGTGCTGGAACTGGACGTGCTGAACATCAGCGGCGAACTGGACAGCCCGGTCGGCGAAGACCAGGGCTATGTGGCCAAGAACAGCCGCAGCGCCACCAAGATCAACACTCCCCTAAATGAAACCCCGCGTTCGGTCTCCGTGGTTACGGAAGCGCAGATGAAAGACCGCAACGTGCAGACCGTCAGCGAAGCGCTGCGCTACTCGGCCGGCGTGCAGGCTGGTTTCTACGGCGAAGACAACAAGCAGGACTGGTTCATCATCCGTGGCTTCAAGCAGGCCAACAACGGCCTGTTCATGGATGGCGCACGGGTCTTTTCCAGCGGCTTCTACAGCTGGCAGATCGACCCCTACATGCTCGAACGTGTCGAAGTGCTCAAGGGTGCTGCCTCGGTGCTCTATGGCCAATCCCCACCCAGCGGCCTGATCAACCTGCAGAGCAAGCGGCCGAACCTGGAGGCACACAACGAGATCGGCATCCAGTACGGCAGCTTCGATCGCAAGCAGGTCAATCTGGACGTTGGCGGCCAGCTGAATGAAGAGGGCAACGTCCGCTACCGTGTGGTGGCCCTGAGTCGTGATACCGGCACCCAGGTCGATGACGTGAACGCCGAGCGCCTGCTGCTGGCCCCGTCGATGACCATCGACTTCAACGAGGACACCTCGCTGACCCTGCTGGCCAGCTACCAAAAGGACAACTCGGACCCGCAGCTGCAGTTCCTGCCTTCGAGCGGCACCATCGAGAACAATCCCAATGGCGATATCGATACCGATACGGCGGTTGGGGACCCTGGCTACGAGACTTTCCAGCGTACTCAGATGACCCTGGGTTATGAGCTGAACCATCGCCTCAACGACAACTGGGACTTCCAGCAGAACCTGCGTTACGGCCACATGGATCTGGAAGTGCGCCAGCTCTACAGCCTGGGCTATGTAAACGACTTCGCGCCAGCACTGGATCCAAACAAGCGCCTGCTGGTGCGTGGTCTGACCTATGACGATGGCCAGGCCAAAAGCCTGTCCACCGACAACCGCATGCTCGGCAACTGGTTTGGCGACGGCTGGGAAAACACCCTGTTGCTCGGCTTCGACTATCAATTGCTGAACATCGACGCGAAGAGCCCTGCACGCGACCCCGGCTTCGGTACCGTGCCGGTGCTGGATATCTACGATCCGAAAAGCTCCTCGCTGACCTTCCTCGGTCAGCCCACCACCTACGGCGCACCCATCGGCGACTTTGCGCTGCAGAACAAGGACACCCGCGCCGACCAGTTTGGTTACTACGCACAGAACCAGCTCAAGCTGGACGAGCACTGGGTCTTCCTGCTTGGTGGTCGCTACGACCAGGCCCGTAGCAACTTCGACAACCGTACCACCGGCAAGAACTACGACGTCACCGACCAGGAGTTCACCTGGAGCAGCGGTGTAGCCTACGTTGCGGGCAACGGCCTGACGCCCTATATCAGCTACTCGGAGTTCTTCCTGCCGGTCACCGAGTTGAACACCACGGTGACCCCTAACGAGCCCTTCGAGCCGCAAATCGGCGACCAGAAGGAGATCGGCCTGAAGTTCCAGCCGCTCGGCCTGGATGCCGCCTTCAGCGCCGCGCTGTTCGAGCTGACCCAGGAGAATGTGCGCAAGACCGTCAACGGCAAGTCTGTGCAGATCGGCGAAGTGCGTAGCCGTGGCCTCGAGCTGGAGGCCCAGGCCAATCTCACCGAAAGCCTGAGCCTGGTCGCCAGCTACACCAAGCTCGATCCCGAGACCACCAAGAGCGGTCGCAAGGCAGAAGAGGGCAAGATTCCGGCCAACGTTGCCGACGAGATGGCCTCGCTGTGGACCAAGTACCAGTTCCAGGGCGGCCTGCTCAATGGCCTGGGCATTGGTGCTGGCGTGCGTCACACCAGCTCCAGCTATGGCGATAACACCGAGACCCTGGAAGTACCGTCCTACACCTTGCTGGATGCCATGGTCAGCTACCGGATCCAGGATGTGCGTCTGCAACTCAACGCCAACAACCTGACCGACAAGGAGTACATCAGCGCCTGCGACTACTACTGCTGGTACGGCAACCGTCGCAATGTCATCGCCAGTGTCACCTATGAGTTCTAATCGCCTTAACCTGCTGCCGCTGCCCGATGGGCGGCAGCTTGCCGGCCATGACGATGGCAGCAGCCTGACCCTGCACCTGGACGGGCACGCACTGCTGCGCGCCCGTCGTCAGGGCGAGATGCTGGTTGCGCTGGAGTTGGCTTGGGCCGAGCAGGCCGAAGCACTGTGGCTGCTGGCCTATTGGTCCTTCGCCAGTCAGCCGGTGCTGCAGCTACTGCGCTTGCAGCTGGAGCGGGTCGATCCGGCCTTGTTGGCCAGCGGCTTGCTGGTCGGCGAGGGCGCCGACTTACGTATCGAGCGCTCGCTGTTCTGGCAATTGCCGGGGCTATTTCTGCGCAATGCCAGCACTGCTGGCTACCCGCAGCTGATGGTCATGCATACCAGCGGGCGTCGTCATCCGCGCCGCGGGCCCAAGCCGGTCGGCGAGGTTTATCGACGTTTCGACGCTCATCTGGGGACCTGGATTTCCCTGCGCAGCCTGGACATAGACCGTGACCTTGAGTGTTTCCACCATTGGCAGAACAGCCCTCGGGTGGCCGCGTTCTGGCAGGAGGAGGGCGACCTGGACAAGCACCGGCGCTACCTGCAAGAGCTGGCAGCCGATCCGCGGGTGCTGACCCTGATCGGCTGCTTCGATGACCAGCCGTTTGCCTATTACGAGGCCTACTGGGCCAAGGAAGACCGCATTGCGCCTTTCTATGGGGTGGACGACTACGACCGCGGCATCCACATGCTGGTCGGCGAGGAAAACCATCGCGGTCCGCACAAGGTGGCCAGTTGGCTGAGCGCGCTGACCCATTACCTGTTTCTCGATGACCAGCGCACCCAGCGCATTGTTGCCGAACCGCGCGCCGACAACGCCAGGATGATCGCTCACATGCAGGCGCAGGGTTACTGCAGGGCCAAGGAGTTCGATTTTCCGCACAAGCGCGCGGCACTCATGGTGCAGCCCCGCGAAGTGTTCTTCGAACATTGCCGCTTGGCGTAGCAGACGCTGCCGCTGAGCATGACTATAAGATGAGCCGAGCTTGAGCGCGGCCGTGAACTGATGAGATTGGGCGAGGCGGGTGCCTGCATGGACTCACCCGAACTTCACACGAACCATCTGCAGCGGATTGGGCCCTGACATGAGCATAGAAACACTGGAATACGATGTAATCGGCTTGGGCTTCGGGCCCGCCAACCTGGCCATCGCCATCGCCCTGGAGGAAGACCGCCAGGTGCGTGAGCAGGGGCTGCGCTATTGCTTCCTGGAAAAAAAGCCGGAGTACACCTGGCATGGCGGCATGTTGCTGGACGACAGTCGCATGCAGATTTCTTTCCTCAAGGATCTGGCCACCCTGCGCAACCCGTCGAGCCGTTACACCTTTATCAATTACCTGCACCAGCAGCGCCGCCTGGAGGCCTTCATCAATATCAGCACCTTCACGCCCTCGCGCCATGAGTACAACGACTACCTGCGCTGGGCCGCCAGCCATTTCGCCGAGCGCGTGCACTACAGCGAGGAAGTGATTGGCGTCGAGCCGGTGTTTGACGGTAGCGAGGTGACGCGGGTCAAGGTGATTTCGCGCCTGGCCGATGGCCGTACCCGTGCACGGGTGACGCGCAATCTGGTTGTCAGCATTGGCGGCGAAGCGGCGGTGCCGGAAATGTTCCGCCCGTTCAAGGACGATGCCCGGGTGATCCACTCGTGCGCCTATCTCGAGCGCATCCAGCAGTGCCAAGCGCCCCGGCGCTTGGCGGTGATTGGCTCCGGGCAGAGCGCGGCGGAAATCTTCAGCGACCTGTGCAGCCGTTATCCGCACGCCGAGGTGTCCTTGGTGATGCGCGGCCAGGCCATGCGTCCGGCCGATGACAGCCCCTTCGTCAACGAGATCTTCGATCCCTCCTTTACCGATGTGGTCTATGGCCAGGCACCGCAAGAGCGCCAGGCGTTTCTGCAGGCCAATAGCCAGACCAACTATTCGGTGGTCAACCTCGATCTGATCGAAAGCATCTACCAGCGCCTCTACCAGCAGAAAGTCAGCGGCCATGCGCCGCATAACCTGTTGACGCAACGCAGCATCGAGGCGGTAGAAGGCCAGGAACAGGGGGTGCGCCTGAGCATGAACGGCCCGGATGGTCGCGAGGAACGTTTGTTCGATGCGGTGGTGCTGGCCACCGGCTATCGCCGTGATGGTTACAAGCGTCTGCTGGCCGGCCTGGCGGAGCACCTGGACGAAGGTGTCGAGCGTGACTATCGCCTGTGCAGCAAAGCGCAGATGAGTGCAGGCATTTACTTGCAGGGCTGCTGTGAGGCCAGCCACGGCCTTAGCGATAGCTTGTTGTCGGTGCTGGCGATTCGCTCGCAGGAAGTGGTCGATGCCTTGCTGGATAGTTGCCGACGACGCCGTCAGGGAGTTGCCAGCGCATGTGCTTGAGCCAGGCGCGGAGGCGATGATTAAGGCTATCGCCCCGTTATTTCAGGGCCCATTTGCCCACTACCGCGATGTCCTTACCCTTGCGGATGACCCACGCCCGGCACTGTCCGGGCGTGAGTTCGTCAGCCCGGAGCGCCTAGAACAGCAGTTGCTACGCTTCGGCCCCGAATATGCCGAGGGCGATCGCCGCGCGCTGCTGTCGTTGTGGTCGAAGTACTATTTTCTGCGCTTGATTCCGCCCGTGCTGGCGACCGGGTTGATCCTCAACTGGCGCCTGCCGCTGGATTTCGAGGAAATCCAGGTGGTGGTCGGTACCGACGGCCTGCCCGAGGCCTTCAAACTGCCCCATGCCGGTGAGCGTTGGGCTAGCCCTCCAGACGATGGTTTCGCGCGTTTTGCCGGGCTGCTGGACAACAACCTGCAGCCCTTCATCGAGGGCCTGCGCGGCTATCGCAAGGTGGCGGCTCGCGTGCTGTGGAGCAACGCCGGCAACTATTTCGAGTGGTTTATGGCGACCCTGGATGGCTTGCCATTGCCCAAGCCGATGCTGGGTCATGGCTTCGAGATACTCCAGACCGCCCAGCGCCCGGACGGTAAGCGCAACCTGCTGTTCGAGCCGGTGCGCTATGTCGCCCAGAGCGAAGACTGTGCGCCCTGGCGGCAACGCAAGCTGTGCTGCATCCGCAACGAGCTGGGCATGGACATGTGCGATAACTGCCCGCTGCTGGGCAGCCCGCCGGCCGAAGGCGCGGCGCTACTGGATTGATCCTGTTTAGATAGCCCAGGGCGGCAACGCTGCACTGCCCTGCGGGCGAGTACAGCCTACCCAGGGTCCATGAGTGCGCAGGGTGGGTTCAGGCGTGTGGCGAACAACCCAGCGTTTCGCTGATCAGCGCCGATACAGGCACAGCATGAAGTAGGCGCCGCCGAGCAGGGCGGCCAGCAGGCCAGCCGGCAGTTGGGCCAGCGGACCTGAGTAGGGCAGCAGGAAGAGCAGGGTGATCAAGCCCAAGGCGGCGCCGGCACTGATGCCCAGTACTTCCGGGCTGGCCATGGGATTGCCGCTCAATCGATAACCGGTGCCGCTTTTCATGGCGTATTAGGTGTCGTAAATCCGGCTCTAGGTCGCGCACTTCGCGTTCGATTTCATAGAGGATTGCGACGTAGTGCAGGGCCTTTTCCGCGATCTGGCTTTTGTTGGTGGCATGCAAGTCGAAGAACTTGCGATGTGCATGGGCCATGCAGCCGATTTCGGTCACGCCCAGTTCGAAGCTCGCCTTGTAACCGCCAAAGTCATCGCAGACCAACTTGCCGCTCCAGCCGTGCAGGAAGTTTCTGGCGTGCTCGCCGGCTCGGCTTGGGCTGAAGTCATAAATCACGGCGCTCAAGCCTGCGCAGGCGCCTGAGTTTTCGACCGGCCAACTTACAACGACGGTGCCACGAGCATGTGGGACTTCGATTCGAATAGCTGCCGGCGTGATCTGAGGTTGTGGCTGTAGCGCCGGTAATTTCAGTGGTATGAAAGCCGGCAACTGACCGACGTCCCGCTGTTCTTGTAGGCGTATCCACTTGTGCACGAGGTTGGCGTTGAGACCGTGGTTGAGCGCTACACCGGCAATGGTGGCGTCGGGTTCGCGGCACTCTTGGATGACCTGGGTCTTGAACGATTTGAGATAGGAGCGGCGTTTTGGCTGCATGAAGGATCCGCTTAAAGGAGCTAGAAATGGTGTCCACTTAATTTAGGTGGGCACCATGTCCTGGCTTCGCGGAGCTAACCAGATGCCTTTGCCGGACGCTTACATCCTCCATGAAGCCAGCGTGGCTATAGCCAGCCGTCACGAGCTTAGTCGGCATCGACAGAAGATGGCGACAAGAGCGCTAAGCTTGGCCGAATCGTCGCGAGCGCGGCAGGATTGGCGTCGTTAGACCGAGGCTTGGCGATGTAGTGGGCGACCTGCTGGCAGAGATGCAACCGCAACTATGAAAGTGCTCGATAGCTAACATCAGCCTTGCGCTCTTTATTCCTGCGCTCGCGGTGGTAGGGTGCCTGAGCTGGAAAGGCTTAGAGCCTGTTCAAGGTCTGCCTGCAGGCTTCGCGCCTCATGCGGCGTTGAAAACGAACTCATCCCATTCGTAACCTGCACTTTTGACTCGCTGCGCTCGCCCTGCGGACCAGCCTTCGGCCGTTACTCCGCTGCGCTTAGATCTTGGACAGGCTCTTATGAACGATTGAAGCAAGGTCGGCCTAGCGTCTGGCGCTGATGACGGCGTTAACCTGAGCCGCCATAAAGCTTCAGCCCACAAGCCATCTGGCGATAGACTTGGCCGGATTGCCCGATTGTATTCGGCGGCTAGAGTCCTTAACTAACTTCATTCCTCTTCTTGGTGTGTATCTCTCTTATGAGTTCTGCTCTGTCCATCCGGCAGTTGACAAAAACCTACGGCAATGGCTTTCAGGCCCTGCATGGTATTGACCTGGAAGTGGCCGAAGGCGACTTTTTTGCGTTGCTCGGCCCCAATGGGGCCGGCAAGTCCACCACCATCGGCATCCTCTCGACCCTGGTGAACAAAACCAGTGGCACGGTGAGCGTGTTTGGCCATGATCTCGACCGCAATCCGTCCGCGCTCAAGCGCTGCCTGGGCGTGGTGCCGCAGGAGTTCAACTTCAACCAGTTCGAGAAGACCTTCGACATAGTGGTGACCCAGGCCGGTTACTACGGTATTCCGGCGCGTATCGCCAAGGAGCGCGCCGAGCAGTACCTGACTCAACTCGGGCTCTGGGACAAGCGCAACGCGCCCTCGCGGGAGCTCTCCGGTGGCATGAAGCGCCGCCTGATGATTGCCCGCGCGCTGGTGCATCAGCCGCGCCTGCTGATTCTCGATGAACCCACCGCCGGTGTGGATATCGAGCTGCGCCGTTCGATGTGGACCTTTCTCACCGAACTGAATGAGCAGGGCATCAGCATCATTCTGACCACCCACTACCTGGAAGAGGCCGAGCAGCTGTGCCGCAATATCGGCATCATCGACCACGGCAGGATCGTCGAGAACACCAGCATGCGTGAACTGCTGAAGAAACTGCATGTGGAAACTTTCCTGCTGGACCTCAAGGACTCGCTGTTGATCCCACCGCAATTGATCGGTTATCCCGCGCAATTGCTGGATAGCCATACCCTCGAGGTGCAGGTGGAGAAGAGCCAGGGGGTCAGCGAACTGTTCCGCCAACTGGCGCAGCAGCACATTCAGGTGCTCAGCTTGCGCAATAAAACCAATCGCCTGGAGGAGCTGTTCGTCTCCCTGGTGGAGAAAAATCTGGCGAAGGTGGCGGTATGAATTCGGAACTGATCAATACCGAGCTGCAGGCGAACTGGGTCGCCCTGAATACCATCGTCTATCGGGAAATTCGCCGGTTCATGCGGATCTGGCCGCAAACCCTGCTGCCACCTGCGATCACCATGGTGTTGTACTTCGTCATCTTCGGGAATCTGATAGGCCGGCAGATCGGCGACATGGGTGGCTTCACCTACATGGAATACATAGTGCCGGGCTTGATCATGATGTCGGTGATCACCAACGCCTACGGCAACGTGGTGTCGAGCTTCTTTGGCAGCAAATTCCAGCGTTCGGTCGAGGAGCTGATGGTGGCGCCGGTCTCGCCGCACACCATCTTGCTGGGCTACACCATCGGCGGCGTGCTGCGCGGCCTGGCGGTGGGGCTGATCGTCACCTTGCTGTCGCTGTTTTTCACCGAGCTGCAGGTGCATCACCTGGGGATCACCATGCTGGTGGTGTTGCTGACCGCGACGATTTTCTCCCTGGGCGGCTTCATCAATGCGGTGTACGCGCGCAATTTCGATGATATTTCGATCATCCCGACCTTCGTACTGACGCCGTTGACCTACCTGGGCGGGGTGTTCTATTCGATCAACCTGCTGCCGCCGTTCTGGCAGACGGTGTCCATGGCCAACCCGGTGCTGCACATGGTCAACGCCTTCCGTTACGGCATTCTGGGCGTCTCGGATATCCGCATCAGCATTGCCATCGGTTTTATGCTGGTCGCTACGGCGGTGTTGTATGGGATCTGCGTCCGCCTGCTGGTGAGTGGTCGTGGAATGCGTCAGTAACCTTCGGAAAAGCAGGCTCGGGGTGACGCAGGGATAGATGTTTAGCCGCTGAACCAGCTATCTGCTGCGTTGTTCCTGCGGGTAACGCAGCCGATAAGGGGCTTTGTCGGCCAGGCACTGCGGACTGGCTTTGATGGCTGAAAAAACGCTGGAAACTGTATACACTTGCCGCGTTTTATCAGCCAGGTTCCCGCCATGCACCCCGCCGCCGAACACTCGCCGCTAGGCAAATCCAGCGAATACATCGCCACCTACACGCCGTCCCTGTTGTTTCCGATTCCGCGGGCGCCGAAGTGGGCCGAGCTGGGGTTGACGGCGCAGACACTGCCTTATCAAGGCCTGGACTTCTGGAACTGTTTCGAGCTGTCCTGGCTGCTGCCCTCGGGCAAGCCGGTGGTGGCGATTGGCGAGTTCGCCATTCCGGCGGATTCGCCGAATATCATCGAGTCCAAATCCTTCAAGCTCTACCTCAACTCGCTCAACCAGAGCGTGTTTGCCGATCCGGCTGCGCTGCTGGCGATCCTCGAGAAAGACCTGTCCGCTGCTGCCGGTAAGCCGGTCAGCGTGCGCGTGCGCAGTCTGGCGGAAGTGGAGGCGGAGGGCGTGAGGCGATTGCCAGGCGTCTGCATCGACGAGCTGGATGTCAGGGTGAGCAGTTACCAGCAGCCGCAACCCGAGCTGCTGCGCTGCGACGCGACGCGGGTGGTCGAGGAAAGCCTGCACAGTCATCTGCTCAAATCCAACTGCCCGGTTACCGGTCAGCCGGACTGGGGCAGTGTGGTGGTGGAGTACCGTGGTGCGGCGCTGGATCACGCCAGCCTGCTGGCTTATCTGGTGAGCTTCCGCCAACACGCGGACTTCCATGAGCAGTGTGTGGAGCGCATCTTTCTCGATCTACAGCGTCTGCTGCGGCCGGAAAAGCTGACGGTGTATGCGCGTTATGTGCGCCGCGGTGGCTTGGACATCAACCCCTACCGCAGTACTGGGCCGATCAAGCCGGACAATCGCCGGCTGGTGCGCCAATAACGAAAACCCCGGCCGCAGCCGGGGGGGGCTTGCTAGGGATTTAGATCCCCATGTTGGCCAGGCTTTGCACAATGTTGCGCAGGGTCCCGGCCAGGGTTGGGTGTGCGACTTCGAAACGCTCCACCGCGAGGTTAACGCCATCCACCAGGCTGGTATCCGGTGCGCTGGCTTCGCGCTCAAGTTGCAGTTCGATCTGCTTCGCCAGTTCCAGCAGATGCGCATGTTCCTCGGCGGAGAGTGGCGGGCCTTTTTCCAGTTGCTCGCGTAGTTGGTTCAATTGCTGCTGCAGTTCGCGGGCAGGCATGGCGTTCTTCCTCCGTAATAGGCAAAAGCATTGATCCTGCGCCTACGCGAAAGATCCCTGCCTCTCTAGAGGTTAATCCAAGCGCGGCCGCTTTGCCTGATCTCGATCAAGCCTGCAGCAGACGCAGCGGCTCGCCGGCACGTCGGGCGAAGAGTTCAGCCAGTTGCTCGGTAAACTGCTGGCGATTAAACATCAAGGTTTCTCTCCTTTCTGTCGGCGAATGGCGAGGTCGGTCAGGCTTGGACCCAGCTCGGCCAAATGGTCGACTACCGAATGGACGCCCAGGCGGTACAGCTCGAGGGTGGCTTGTGCGCGTAGTTGATCGCGTTCGCGTGCCGGGAGTGCCTGCCAGTCGGCGGGTGCCTGGCCGCACAATGGCCCGCAGGCCGCCAAGCCAACGGTCCAGAGACCGGCATTCAGCCCGGCCTGCAGCAAACGCGGCTCGCCGCTGATCAGTACGCAACCGTCGAGATTAGCCACTTTTAACTCCATCAGCGTCTGCCAGCAGGCATCCGGTGCCGGCCAGGGCCGAGTGTTGCAGAGTTGTGCCGCGTGGAGCCAGCTGGGCAGGGGGGTGGCCAGACGGGTGCCGGCATCGCGCGGCAGCTCGTCGAGCCAGGCACAGGGCACGCCTTGCTGTTGCAGTTGTTCGAGTAGCGCCAGCGCTCCCGGGGTGACTTCGGCGTGTTCGTTCGCGGCCTCCGCGAGTGCCTGGTTCAGGCCGAGTAACTCCGCAGGCTGCGGGTCGCGCCCAAGCACGGCGGTTAAAGCCGCGGCAGGCGCCAGCTGAGTGGGTAGGCGTTGGCTGACGGCGGGGCAGAGGCGCAGCAGCGTCACTGGCAGGGTGCGCGCACCGAAGTCCACCAGGCAGCCGGACAGGCCGAACAGCACGGCGGTAAAGGCGGGGGGAGGCATGGCGAGGGGCGGCATGGTGAGTATCCGGGCAGTGGTCTAGTCCAAGGTAAACGGCGCGGATGACGGTTAGATGAAGGCTGTGTGACGAGTGCCGGGTACGGAAACTTTACTCGCCGAATGTCGCCCGGCCGGTGCCTGGCTGGCGCCGCAGATGACGGTGGCGGAGAGCGATCCGGTGTTCTTTCTGTAGCGTCGGCGTTGGGTCGACGAGCGCCCGGTGCTGATCGAGCTGATCGCTCTCGACGCCAGCTGGTGCCCAGGCTTGCTCGAGCACGACTTGGATACTTCGTTGATGAACCTGCTGCGCGAGCGTTTTGGCTTGGCCCCGGCACGTTGCCAGTTGGCCATGCACCCGACGGCATTGAGTGCCGCGCAGGCAGAGCCCTTGCAGTTGGCTCCGGGTTCGCCGGCGCTCTATCTGGAGCGTTTGAGCTTTGCTCAGGACGGGCGAGCGGTAGAGTTCGATCAGGAATTCTGGCGTCCGGATGCCTTGGAAATCAAGCTGGAGGCTGTTTATTCGGGTTGAGGGCTACTCAGGCAGCGAATGATCACTGCTTTGGTCGATCCAGAATAGTTTGCGGTGTTTTTCTCGCTGTGCGGATCTTCGCTATGCTGCCAAGACAGGTGTTTGTGGCTTTATACTGCGCCGCTTATCTGGCTGGCCGGGCCGCCACACAACTTTTTCTCACGGAGAGACTGCACATGCGTTTGATCGCCACCAGTTGGGTCGATCGTCTAGGTCAACTTTTTGTTTGTGCCAGCTTGGCGCTGTTGCCAGTGGTAGTGCAGGCCGCTGAAGAAGACCCGTGGGAGGGCTTCAATCGCGCGGTGTTCAGTTTCAACGATACCCTCGACATCTACGCACTGAAGCCGCTGGCGCAGGGCTATCAGGCGGTGACTCCGCAGTTCCTCGAAGACGGCATACATAACGTGTTCAACAACCTTGGCGAGGTCGGCAACCTGGCCAACGACCTCCTGCAAGGTAAGGTGCATGACGCCGGCGTCGATACCAGCCGTCTGATTTTCAACACCACCTTTGGTTTGCTGGGCTTCTTCGATGTGGCCAATAAAATGGGCCTGCAACGCAACGATGAAGACTTCGGCCAGACGTTTGGCGCCTGGGGCTTGGGCAGCGGTCCTTATCTGGTCTTGCCGTTGTTGGGGCCAAGCACAGTGCGGGATGCCTCGGGCAAGATTCCCGATAGCTTCCTCGAACCCTATCCCTACATCGATGATGTGCCAGCGCGTAACCTGACCCGTGCTGTGGATGTGGTCGATACCCGTGCCAGCCTGCTGTCGGCTGAGAAGTTGATCAGCGGCGACAAGTATCTGTTTATCCGCAATGCTTTCCTGCAGAACCGAGAGTTCAAGGTGAAGGACGGTCAGGTCGAAGACGATTTCTAACGCCTGTGGCAGGTTTAACCACACCAGACATGACAAAGGCGGCTTAGGCCGCCTTTGTCATGTCTGGAATGGGCTAGTTCATCGACAGAATCGCCAGCCCCAAGGACTGGCGACCATCTCCCAGCGCGCTAACCCGTACCACCTCGACTTCGGCGTCGAGGCCCTTGAGTGAGTTGTGCTCGGAGGCGATATGTACCCGAACCTTCTCCCCCACGCTCACCGCACTCTCGGCTTCCAGCTGTATACCGGTGCTAGACAGGTCGAGGCACAGTGCGGGGATGTCCTGGCCGGCGTGCTGCAAAGTGACGGATGCTTCCAGTTGCATGCGAATGTAGTCGCGTTTCTCAGTGTCAGCATGATCGCTTTGGCTCATTGACCCGCTCCTCTGGTTTTATAGGCTTCTTATAACCTTCGCCTATTTAAGCTGTAAAGGCGCCTGACGACGATCGGCCTAAGCTTGAATCGATGAACGGATGGGAGTACCGTCTGCGCCTTGAAGTGCTCTGCGAGTACACGCGTCCCGGCTTATCGGCCTGACGTTTATGCCAACTCTCCCTGGCGCCGTTTGCCTGGTACCCCATGCACAATTCCAGTGCCTCGCTGCTGATTATTGATGACGACGAAGTAGTGCGCGCGAGCCTCGCGGCCTATTTGGAAGACAGTGGCTTCAGCGTTCTGCAAGCGAGTAATGGCTTGCAGGGACTGCAGGTCTTCGAGCAGGAAAAACCCGATCTGGTGATTTGCGATCTGCGCATGCCGCAGGTCGACGGCTTAGAGCTGATCCGCCGCATCAATGCGCTGGAAGTCGAGACGCCGGTGATCGTGGTCTCCGGTGCCGGCGTGATGAACGACGCAGTCGAAGCTTTGCGCCTTGGCGCCGCCGATTACCTGATCAAGCCTCTAGAAGACCTCGCCGTGCTCGAGCACTCGGTGCGCCGTGCGCTGGATCGTTCGCACCTGCGGCAGGAAAACCGCCGCTATCGCGAGAAGCTCGAGGTGGCTAACCGCGAGCTGCAGGCCAGTCTGCACCTGTTGCAAGAGGATCAGAACGCCGGGCGGCAGGTGCAGATGAACATGCTGCCGGTGACGCCCTGGGCGGTCGATGGTCTGCAATTCGCCCATCAGATCATTCCTTCGCTGTACCTGTCGGGTGATTTCGTCGACTACTTCCGTCTCGATGATCGGCGCATCGCCTTCTATCTGGCCGATGTGTCCGGGCACGGCGCTTCCTCGGCGTTCATCACCGTGCTGCTGAAATTCATGACCACCCGGTTGCTGTACGAGTCGCGCCGCGGCGGCATGCTGCCGGAGTTCAAACCTTCGGATGTGCTCGGCCATATCAACCGCGGGCTGATCAACTGCAAATTGGGCAAGCACGTGACCATGCTCGGCGGGGTGATCGATGAGCAGAGCGGTCAGCTGACGTACAGCATTGGCGGTCATCTGCCGCTGCCTGTGCTGTATAGCCAGGGTGCGGCGCACTATCTCGATGGGCGTGGTCTGCCGGTGGGCTTATTCAATGAAGCGACCTACACCGACCATGTATTGGAACTGCCTGAGTCATTCAGTTTGACCTTGCTCTCGGACGGCATTTTGGACCTTTTGCCGGGCGATACACTCAAAGAAAAGGAAGCACTGTTACCGCAATTGGTATGCACGGCGGGCGGCAGCCTGGATGGCCTACGCCAGGTGCTTGGGCTGGCCAATCTAAGTGATATGCCAGATGATATTGCCTTGCTGGTGTTAAGCAGGAACCTTGCATGAGTACCGCTGCATGAGTACCGGGAGAATTCAATTCGCCGAGCAGAACGGCACCTTCGTTCTCAAGTTTGTCGGTGAAGTGCGCCTGACCCTCTGTTCAGCGCTGGATGCCACGATTGAAAAAATCTTCACTGCGCTGAATTTTTCGGCGATCGTCATTGACCTGACGGAGACGCGCAGTATCGACAGCACTACGCTGGGGCTGCTGGCCAAGCTGTCGATCCTCTCGCGGCAGAAGATCGGCCTGCTGCCTACGGTGGTGACGACTCATCCGGATATCACCCGGTTGTTGCAGTCGATGGGCTTCGATCAGGTGTTCAATATTGTCGATCGCCCCGTTCCATGCCCGGAGAGCCTGACTGACTTGCCGTCGCAGGATCAATCGGAAGAGGTGGTGAAGGCCAAGGTGCTGGAAGCTCACCGTATTCTGATGGGGCTGAATGACTCCAATCGCGAAGCCTTCCACGATCTGGTCAACGCGCTCGAGCGCAGCTGACTAAGCGCACCCCTAAATCCATATGACAGCGCGCGATGCCTTATGGGCCTCGCGCGCTGTGCGTTCTAGCCTTTGGCGGCGAGCAGGGCTTCGAGTTTCTCCTGGTCGCGGGCGAACAGGCGGATGCCTTCGGCCAGTTTCTCGGTGGCCATCGGCTCTTCATTCAGTGCCCAGCGGAAGCGGCCTTGATCGAATGCCTGGCGTGCTTCGCCAGGGTTGCCGGCGGCCAGTTTGCGTTCCAGCGGGCTCTGGTCGTCCGCCAGTTGTTGCAGCAATTCGGGGCTGATGGTCAGGCGGTCGCAGCCGGCCAATTGCTCGATCTGCCCCAGATTGCGGAAGCTCGCGCCCATGACCACGGTGCTGTAGCCGTTGGCTTTGTAGTAGTTATAAATCCGCGTGACCGAGCGCACGCCGGGGTCATCCGCGCCGACAAAGTCGCGGCCTTCGGCTTTCTTGTGCCAGTCGTAGATGCGTCCGACGAAGGGCGAGATCAGGAAGATGCCGGCGTCGGCGCACGCGGCGGCCTGGGCAAAGGCGAACAACAGGGTCAGGTTGGTCTGGATGCCTGCGCGCTCCAACTGTTCGGCCGCGCGGATACCTTCCCAGGTGGCGGCGATCTTGATCAGCACCCGTTCGCGGCCGATGCCGGCCTGCTCATACAGGCCAATCAGCCGTTCGGCGCGCCGCAGGGTCGCCTGAGTGTCGAATGACAGGCGTGCATCGACTTCGGTGGAGATCCGCCCCGGGATCACCTCGAGAATGCCCTGACCGACGGCGACCGCAAAACGATCGCAGGCCAGCCCCAGATCGCCGCCACAGCCGGCTACCGCGTTATTCAATAGCTCGGCATAGCCAGGCATGGCGGCGGCCTTGAGCAGTAGCGAGGGGTTGGTGGTGGCGTCTACCGGCTTGAGGCGGGCGATGGCGTCGATGTCGCCGGTGTCGGCGACCACGGTGGTGAACTGCTTGAGTTGATCCAGCTTGGAGGTCATGGCAAAGCCTTGTCGTGGCGGATGCTATGACCTTACCCGAGCCGTCGAAGCCACTCAACGGCTGCTTAATGCCATTACTCCCAGTCCAATCCAGCTCAGCTCAGGTCAGGTCAGGCCTGTGGCTGCCAGCCACCGCCGAGCGCCTTGTAAATGGCGACTATGCCACGGTAGACCTCGACTTCAGCCTGGGCCTGGGCGTTTTCGGCGGCCGGGCGCCCCGGCCATCCGTGCCCGCCACAAGGACATGATCTGCGAGGCGGTGATTCGCTATATCCGCGCCCGACCGCCTGAGTAGCTAGTGCGTCAGACTCAATCGCGTGGCTGGCGATTGACTGCCTGGGCGGCCTTCAGCACGTCCGCGCCTATCGCCGCTTCGAACTGCTGCCACACCGGGCGCATGGCGCTGCGCCAGGCTGCGCGTTCCTCGGCGCTGAGGCCGATCAGCTGGCTGCTGCCGGAGGCCAGGATGCGTTCGCGGTCGGCGCGGTTGAGCGTTTCGGCCTGGAGGTTAACGGCCAGGCTGACCTCGTCGATGATCGTCTCCAGCTCGACCCGAACGCTGTGCGGAAGGCCGTACCAAAAGCGCGGGTTGCTCACCAGCATATAGTCGAGCACCCCGTGGTTGGTCTCGGTGATATAGGGCTGCACGCTGTGCAGCCGCTGGCTGTAGAGGTTCGACCAGGGATTCTCCGCGCCTTGCACCTGGCCGCTTTGCAGGGCCTTGAACACCTCGGCGAAAGCCAGTTTGCGCGGGCTGGCGCCGAGCTGGGCGAACTGCGCTTCGAGCACCGTCGAGGCTTGGATGCGAAAGCTCAGGCCGGCGGCATCCGTCGGCAGGCGCAAGGCGCGGGTGGCCGAGAGCTGCTTCATGCCGTTGTGCCAATAGGCCAGGCCGACGATGTTCTGCCGCTCCATCGAGCGCAGCAGTTGGCGGCCCTTGGCGCGCTTCTGGAAGCGGTTGACCGCCTCCAGGTCGTCGAACAGGAACGGCAGATCGAACACCTGCAACTGCCGGGTGTACTGCTCGAACTTGGCCAGCGACGGCGCCAGCAACTGCACCTCGCCGTTACGCAGGGCTTGCAGCTCGTCGGCATCGCCATACAGGCTGGAGTTGGAATAAACCTCGACCCGCACCTGGCCGGGCAGGCGCTCCTCGGCCAGCTTCTTGAACAACAGCGCGCCCTGGCCCTTGGGCGTGCCGTCGGCCACCACGTGGGAAAACTTGATCAGGATGGGGGCGCCGGCCTGCGCGTCCTGGGCGCTGGTAGAGGTTAAGGCCAGGGCACAGGCGGCCACGGCGAACAGCGACTTGAGCATACATATTCCTTTCTTGTTATGGGGCAGTTAGCGCGGCGGGGTTCATCGCGGAACACCGGCTGCGGCCTGGCTCAGGCCTGGAAGCGGGCTGGCCGGCCAAGGCAGAAGCGGCCGGCGCCTATAGCCGCGCTTGTTCGTTCGGGACGGAGCCGGCTGTCTAACGCAATGCCTGTGCCAATCGCCTAGTGATGAGCACGGCCGTGCTCCAGCGCAGAACTGACGGGGGTGGGGGAGGCAGAAATGGCGAATTCTCGCCATTTCCAAGGGGCAGTCAGCGGATTACCGCCTCTGTTTAAGCCTGGCCGCGACGCCTACAGGCCGGCCTGAAGGACAGTTGAGCGCCCCCGCGGAACAGAAAAAGGCCCCGCGGCAAGGAGCGGAGCCGCGGGACCGGGGAGCGTGAGGACGCAACGCAATGAGTTAGGCTTGAGGTTGCCAGCCACCGCCTAGGGCCTTGTAGATGGCGACTATGCCGCGGTACAGCTCGACTTCCGCCTGGGCCTGGGCGTCTTCGGCGGCCAGGCGTTCGCGTTCGGCGTCGAGCAGCACCAGGAAATCCACCGTGCCCTCGCGATAGCGAATCGACGCCTGCTCGGCCGCGGCGCGGCTGGCCTCACTTTGGCGCAGCAGCGAGATCAGGCGTTCCTGGCGTTTGCCGTAATCACTGAAAGCGTTCTCCGACTCTTCCAGGGCCAACAGCACCTGCTGTTCGTAACTGGCCAGGGCGCCATCGGCGTCTGCTTCGGCACCGCGCAGGCGCGCTCGTACACTGCCGAGATCGAAGGCCGCCCAACTGATGGTCGGCGCCACGCCCCAGGCGCGCGCCGCCGAGGAGCCCAGCTGCGAGCCACGCCCGGCGGTAAAGCCGAGGAAGCCTGCGACGTTGACCCGTGGGAACAGATCGGCGGTGGCCACCCCGACATTCGCGGTCGCCGCCGCCAGTTGGCGTTCGGCGACATGCACGTCGGGCCGCCGGCGCAGCAGCTCCGCCGGGTCGCCAATCGGCAGGGCCTTGGCAATGGCCGGCAGTTCACGCGGGCTGAGGTCGACCCGCAACTCTTCCGGGCGTTGGCCGAGCAGGGTGGCGATGCGGTTCTTGGCGCGCACTTCCTGGGCCTGCAACTGCGGCACACTGGCCTCGGTAGCCGCCAGGCGACCATCGGCCCGTAGTACATCGAGTTCGTTGCCAACGCCGGCATCGCGCAGGCGTTCGGTAAGGTCGCGGGACTCCTGCTGGTTCTTCAGGTTGCTGCGGGCGATCCGCTCCCGTAGCTGGGCGCCACGCAGTTCGCCGTAGGCGTCCACCAGTTCGGCGATCAGGCTGACCTGTAACTGATAGAGCTCGGCTTCGGCGACTTCCTGTTCGGCATCGCTGGCTTCCAGCTGGCGCTGGATACGGCCGAACAGGTCAATTTCCCAAAGCATGTCCAGACCGAGGTCGTAGCGCTCGTGGTTTACCCGTCGCTCGGTAACGCCCGGTTGCTGGGCCTTGCCGTGCTCGCTGCTGGCGCGGCTGGTGACCCTGGGCAGGCGCTCGTTGGCGACATCGTCACGGATCGCCCGCGCCGCCTGCAGGCGGGCGAAGGCGACACGCAGCTCACGGTTCTCGCGCAGTGATTGCGCCACCAACTGGTTCAGCGTCGGGTCTTCGAACTGCTGCCACCAGCTGACCTCGAATGTGCTGCGGTCGTAGTCGCCCTGTTCGGTGGCGCTGATTTTTGCCGGCTCAGTATCCGGGGTCTGGTAGTCCGGGCCCACGCTGCAGGCGCTTAGGGCGAGGGCCAGCAGGGCAGGAGTGAAGGCTTTGAAACTCATGCTCTTGCCTCCAGCAGGGCGACCTTGCGGGTTTCCCGGCGCTCCACGAACCCACGGATCAGGACATAGAACACCGGCGTCAGCAGCAGGCCGAAGAAGGTCACCCCGAGCATCCCGGAGAACACCGCGACACCCATGGCATGGCGCATCTCCGCACCGGCACCGCTGGAGAACACCAGCGGCACCACGCCCATGATGAAAGCGAAGGAGGTCATCAGGATCGGCCGCAGACGCAGGCGGCAGGCTTCCAGCACTGCAGCCAGAGGGCCGAGACCTTCCTCCTGCTTGTCCTTGGCGAACTCGACGATCAGGATCGCGTTCTTACAGGCCAGCCCCACCAGTACGATCAAGCCGATCTGGGTGAAGATGTTGTTATCGCCACCGGAAACGATCACCCCGGTAATGGCCGACAGCAGGGTCATCGGCACGATCAGAATCACCGCCAGCGGCAGGCTCCAGCTCTCGTACTGCGCCGCCAGCACCAGGAAGGCCAGCAGTACGCAGAGCGGGAACACGAACAGTGCGGTATTGCCGGAAAGGATCTGCTGGTAGGTCAACTCGGTCCATTCGAAGCTCATGCCGTTGGGCAGTTCTTCCTTGAGCAGTTTTTCCATCGCCGCCTCGGCCTGGCCGGAGCTGTAGCCGGGTGCCGCGCCGCCGTTGATTTCCGCGGTGATAAAGCCGTTGTAGTGCATCACCCGGTCCGGGCCCGAGGTATCGCTGACCTTGACGAAAGTCGACAGCGGCACCATCTCGCCACGGTTGTTGCGCACCTTCAACTGGCCGATCTGCTCGGGTTCGAGGCGGAACTGCTGCTCGGCCTGGACGTTGACCTGATAGGTGCGACCAAAGCGGTTGAAGTCGTTGGCATACAGCGAGCCCAGGTAGACCTGCATAGTGTCGAAGATGTCGGTGATCGCCACGCCGTGGGTCTTGGCCTTTTCCCGGTCGATGGCGGCATCGACTTGAGGTACGTTGACCTGATAGCTGGTGAACAACCCGGCCAGTTCCGGCACGCTCTGGCTTTTGGCGATGATGTTCTGGGTTTCCTTGTACAGCTCCTCATAACCCAGACCACCACGGTCTTCGATCTGCAGGCGGAAGCCGCCGATGGTCCCCAGGCCTTGTACCGGTGGTGGCGGGAAGATCGCGATATAGGCGTCTTCGATACCGGCGAACTTGGCATTCAAGGCCGCCGCGATGGCACCCGCGGACTCGCTTGGGTCGGTACGTTCATCGAACGGCTTCAACGGGGTGAAGACAATGCCGCTGTTGGGGCTGTTGGTGAAACCGTTGATCGACAGGCCGGGAAAGGCCACCGAGTTGGCGACGCCAGGCTGCTGCAGGGCGATCTCGGACATTTTCTTGATCACCGCCTCCGTGCGGTCCAGGCTCGCCGCATCCGGCAATTGGGCGAAGGCCACCAGGTATTGCTTGTCTTGCGGCGGTACGAAGCCGGTTGGCGTAGTGGCGAAGCCGAAATAGGTCAGCACCATCAAGCCGGCGTAGAGCAGAAGGGCAATGCCGCTGCTACGGATAACGCGGGTAACGGTGCCGACATAACCATGGCTGGCGCGGTCGAAGAAGCGGTTGAAGGGGCGGAACAGCCAGCCACCGAACAGCGCGTCGAGGAATTTCGAGAAGCGATCCTTGGGCGCATCGTGGCTCTTGAGCAACACGGCAGCCAGAGCTGGCGACAGGGTCAGGGAGTTGAAGGCCGAGATCACCGTGGAAATCGCGATGGTCAGGGCGAATTGTTTGTAGAACTGCCCGGTCAACCCGGAAATGAACGCCGCCGGAATGAACACCGCACAGAGCACCAGCGCCGTGGCGATGATCGGTCCGGTCACTTCACGCATGGCGCGTTTGGTGGCCTCGACCGGGGTCAGGCCCAGGCCGATATTACGCTCGACGTTTTCCACCACCACTATGGCGTCGTCCACCACTATGCCGATGGCCAGCACCAGGCCGAACAGCGACAGCGCATTGAGCGAGAAGCCGAACAGATGCATCACCGCGAAGGTGCCGATCAGCGAGACCGGTACGGCCACCAGCGGAATGATCGAGGCGCGCCAGGTCTGCAGGAACAGAATGACCACCAGGACCACCAGCAGCAGGGCTTCGAACAGGGTGTGAACCACGGCTTCGATGGAACCACGCACGAAGATGGTCGGGTCATAGACGATCTCGAAGTCCATGCCTTCCGGGAAGCCCTGCTTGAGCTCGGCCATCTTGTCGCGCACTTCATTGGAGATTTCGATGGCGTTCGAGCCAGGGCGCTGGAAGATCGGAATCGCTACCGCCGGCTGGTTGTTGAGCAACGAACGCAAGGCGTACTGGCTGGAGCCCAGTTCAACCCGCGCGATGTCCTTCAGGCGCGTGATCTCGCCATTTTCGCCGGCGCGGATGATGATGTTTTCGAACTGCTCTTCGCTGACCAGACGGCCCTGGGTGTTGATCGACAGCTGGAAACTGGTGGCGCTAGGCGAGGGTGGGGCGCCCAATTGCCCGGCGGCTACTTGACGGTTCTGCTCGCGGATGGCGCTGACCACGTCCGTCGCGGTGAGATTGCGCGAGGCGGTCTTGTTCGGATCGAGCCAGACCCGCAGCGAGTAGTCGCCCATACCGAACAGCTGCACATCACCGACACCGCCCAGTCGCGCCAGCTCGTCCTTGATATTGAGCAAGGCGTAGTTGGACAGGTAGAGCATGTCGTAGCGTTGGTCCGGCGAGGTCAAGTGCACGACCATGGTCAGGTCGGGCGAGGCCTTGTCCACGGTGATCCCGATCCGCGTGACTTCTTCCGGCAGCTTGGGCTGCGTCCTGGTGACCCGGTTCTGCACCTGCACCTGGGCATTGTCCAGATCGGTGCCGAGGGCAAAGGTGATGGTCAGGGTGATCTTGCCGTCGGCGGTGGATTGCGAGGACATGTAGAGCATGTTCTCGACCCCGGTGATCGCCTGTTCCAGCGGCGCGGCCACGGTTTCGCCGATGACCTTGGGGTTGGCGCCGGGGAAGTTGGCACGCACGACCACGGTAGGCGGCACGACTTCCGGGTATTCGCTGATCGGCAGCTGGAACAGCGAGATCGCGCCGCCGATCAGGATCAGCAGCGATAGCACGGCGGCGAAGATCGGCCGCTGGATGAAGAATTGCGAGAAATTCATCGGAGTCGTCCCTTAGCCGCGTGGATCAGAGGAGTGGGCGTCGGACTTCTGCACAACCCGTGGCGGGTTGGCGGCTTCCACGGCCTTGCGTTGTTCGGCCAGGGCGGCGACTGTCGCTGCGCTGGCCATCGGAATGTCCTGCGGCTCCACGGCCATGCCTGGACGGGTACGCTGTAGGCCCTTGACCACGATGCGTTCATCCTTGGCCAGGCCGCTGCGGACGATGCGCAGGCCTTCGAGCTTGGGACCCAGTTCGACATTGCGATAACTGACGCGGTTGTCCGCACCCAGGACCAGCACGAACTTCTTGCCCAGGTCGGTACCCACGGCTTCATCGTTGATCAGCACGGCGGCATAGGTCGCGCTGCCGACCAGCTTCAGACGGGCGTAGAGCCCCGGGGTAAAGCGGCCATCGCTGTTGTCGAACACGGCGCGACCACGGATGGTGCCGGTCTTGGGGTTGACCTGGTTGTCGACGAAGTCCATCTGCCCGAGGTGCGGGTGGCCGTCTTCATCGCTCAGGCCGAGGTAGACCGGGCTGCTCTGGCCGCGCTGGCCCTGGCGGGCGAGGTCGTTGTACTTGAGGAAGACCCGCTCATCGGCATCGAAGTAGGCGTAGACCCTATCGGTCGATACCAGGCTGGTGAGCAGGGTCTGCCCGGCGTTGACCAGGTTGCCGGCGGTGATCTCGGCACGGCTGACGCGACCATCGATAGGCGCAATGACCCGAGTGAAACTCAGATTCAGCCGTGCGGCTTCCAGCTTCGCCTGAATCGCGGCGACTCCGGCGCGGGCTTCGAGGGCGGCACTGGCACGGGCATCGGCCAATTCGGCGGAGATGGCATTGCTGGCGCGTAGACGTTCGCCGCGGCGGGCCTCGTTCTCGGTGCGCCCAAGGTTGGCGCGTACTTGTTGCAGCTGAGCCTCGAGGCCACGTACCTCGGCTTCGAAGGGGCGCGGATCGATCTGGAACAGCAGGTCGCCTTTGTTCACCAGCGAACCTTCGGTGAAGGCTACCTGGTCGATATAGCCGGACACGCGTGGGCGGATATCCACGGCTTGCGGCGCTTCGAGGCGGCCGGTGAGCTCGTCCCACTCGTTGATCGGTTGTTGCAGGACCTGGGCCACGCTGACTTTGGCGGCGGGCAGTGCACTGGTCGCTTCCGGGGCTTTGCCGCACGCGCTGATCACTACCAGGGCAAGTGCCGCCAGGGGCACGCGCAAGGCCTTGAATGACTGTTCCATGTGTGTCTCCGCCAATCGGTTTTCTGAATGGGCGGAGTGTGCTGCGGGGCAGGCGGGACGGCGAATCGAACGAGCTAAAGATGACTATCAGCGGGAATGATGATTCAGCACGGGAGGCCTCTATTGCAGGCTATCCGGGTCGCCAAAGAACATCTGGATGCGTGAGCGCAGCCAGCGTTCGGCGGGGTCGTTGTCCTGTGCGCCGCGCCAGGCCATGGATAATTCGAACGAAGGGCTTTCCATGGGCGTGTCCTCGGCGCGCACACCGCCGGCGGCGGTCAGGGCTGCGGCGGTGTAGTCCGGCACTATGGCGACCAGATCGGTGCCGGCCAGCAGCGTGCCCAGGCCATTGAATTGCGGTACGGCCAGCACCACTTTGCGTGAGCGGCCGATCTTCGCCAGCTCCTCATCGATAAAACCATTCAGGTCACCCGCGAACGACACCAGCACGTGCGGGCGGGCGCAGTAGTCGTCGAGGCTCAGGCGCCCGGGTGCGGAATCCGCCCGCAGCAGTTTGGGCTGGCTGCGGCGCAAGGTCCTGCGCTTGGCATTGGCCGGGAGTTCCTCGGTGTAACTGACGCCTACGGAGATTTCCCCGGAGGCCAGCAAATTCGGCATCAGCAGGTAGTTGGCGCGACGTACCACCAGCACCACGCCTGGTGCTTCGGCACGGATACGGCGCAGCAGCAGCGGCAGCAGGCCGAACTCGACATCGTCCGACAGGCCGATGCGAAACACTGCGGTGCTGGTGCCCGGGTCGAACTCCGAGGCGCGGCTGACGGCGGTGGAGATCGAGTCCAGCGCCGGTGACAGCAGGCCGAAGATTTCCTGGGCGCGGGCGGTCGGCTCCATGCTGCGGCCGGTGCGGACGAATAGCGGGTCGTCGAACAGGCTGCGCAACCGCGCCAGGGCGGCACTGATCGCCGGCTGGCCGAGGAACAGTTTTTCCGCCGCCCGCGTCACACTGCGCTCGTGCATCAGTGTCTCGAAGACGATCAGCAGGTTCAGGTCAACGCGGCGCAGGTCGTTACGATTCATTCGACGGCTCTCAAAAATCCCTTGCGCATGAGGCTGAAGGGCTGCGCCGTTGGCGTCAAGTCGCCGCATCATTGGCATTTATGTCGACTATCGATAGCCGCGGGTGGTTTTGCCGGCGAAGCCCCGATAAAGTCCAGGTCATAGGGATCCCTATGCGAGGTGAGCGATGTCCCGCGTGATTCGTTTCCATCAGTTCGGCCCGGCCGAAGTGCTCAAGCTGGAACAACAACCCACCGCACAACCCGCGGCGGGTGAGGTGTTGCTGCGTGTCGAGGCTATCAGCGTCAGCTGGTACGACGTGTTGTGGCGGCAGAACCTGGCGCCCTCCCAGGCGCATTTGCCGGCTGGGCTGGGGCAAGAGTTGGCCGGCGTAGTCCTGGCGCTCGGCGCGGGTGTGGATGACCTGGCCGTGGGTGACAAGGTGGCCAGCTTCCCGGCCCACAGCCCCAATCAATACCCGGGCTATGGCGATGAGGTGCTGTTGCCGCGCAGCTCATTGACCCGCTATCCGGAACTGTTGACCCCGATTGAAGCCAGCGGGCATTACACGCCGCTGCTGATCGCCTATTTCGCCTACGTCGATCTGGCCAACATTAAAGCCGGGCAAACCGTGCTGGTGACGGACGCCGCGCACTGTGCCGGGCCGGCCTTCGTGCAGTTGGGCAAGGCCCTGGGCGCGCGGATCATCGCGGCGAGCAAAGACCCGGAGGATCGTGAGCAACTGCTGGCCCTCGGCGCCGAGAAAGTCATAGTCACCGAAGAGCAGGACCTGGTGACGCAAATCGGCAAGTACACCGATGGGCGTGGCGTCGACGTGGTCCTGGACGGCCTGGGTGGCCCGCAGATGTGCCTGCTCGGCGATGTGCTGGCGCCGCGTGGGCGGCTGGTGCTCTACGGTCTGCAGGGTGGTAATCAGACGCCCTTCCCGGCCTGTGCGGCGTTCCAGAAGAACATCCAGTTCTTCGTCCACTGCCTGGGTAACTTCACCGGTAAGCCGGAGCTGGGCATTCCCCAGGATCAGCCGGCGCTGGAGCGCGCCCTGAACGCATTGAACCAGCTGACCCGTGATCGCGTGCTGCTGCCACGGATCGAGCGGGTGTTCCCCTTCACTGAGTTCGTCGAGGCCCATCGCTATATGGAAGGCTGCCCGAAACATGGGCGGGTGGTGCTGCAAGTCGCCGAGTAAAACCCAGCTGCTGTCGGCTAGCGGCCCCTGAGCAAATCGGCTGCCTGGTCGAGCAGTGCCAGTGGGTTGGCCGCTTTATGAATGTCGACGGACAGCAACTGCCGGAAACGTCGCGCTCCCGGAAAGCCCTGACCCAGACCCAGCACATGCCGGGTGATATGGTGCATGGCGCCAGCGTCGGCCAGATGCTCTTCGATATACGGCCGCAGCAGCTCTAGCGCGCCAACCCGGCTGACGACCGGGGCCGTACTGCCGAACAGTCGTTGATCGACCTCGGCCAGCAGATAAGGGTTGTGATAAGCCTCGCGGCCGAGCATCACCCCGTCGAACGTCTGCAGGTGCTCCTGGCATTCCTCGAGGGTCTTGATGCCGCCGTTGAGAATGATCTCCAGGTCCGGGAAGTCCTGCTTGAGCTGCGCCGCCACGTCGTAACGCAGCGGTGGAACCTCACGGTTTTCCTTCGGTGACAGGCCGGCGAGGATGGCAATTCGGGCATGCACGGTAAAACTCCGGCAGCCCGCCTCACGCACCTGGCCGACGAAGTCGCAGAGTTCGGCGTAGCTATCACGGCCGTCGATGCCGATCCGGTGCTTGACCGTTACCGGGGTCGAGACCGCATTGCGCATGGCTTTCACACAATCGGCTACCAGCCCCGGATGGGCCATCAAGCAGGCGCCGATCATATTGTTCTGCACCCTATCGCTCGGGCAGCCGACATTCAGGTTGACCTCGTCATAACCCGCTTCCTCGGCCAGCCGCGCACAGGCCGCCAACTCGGCCGGCACACTGCCACCGAGCTGCAGGGCTAGCGGGTACTCGGCTTCGGTATGGCGCAGAAAACGCTCGTGATCACCGCGCAGCAAGGCGCCCGTCGTGACCATCTCGGTGTACAGCAGGGCATGCCGCGACAGCAGGCGCAGGAAGAACCGGCAATGCCGATCGGTCCAATCCATCATCGGCGCCACGGAGAAGCGGCGGGAGGGCTCGGGGTGTGTGGTTGGCGCGGTATTTAGGGGCATTGGGTCAGTCTGTTGTGAAGCGGTTTTGGCCGGGCGAAAAGGCTTCGGCGTAGAAATCGTTTGGTGCTGGGTATGAAATGAACGCGTGTGACCTGAAGGAGCAAGTTTATCAGGAACGCTGCGGGCTTGAGGGGGTGGAGTGTTGGGGGCGGGAAGCCAGCCAGGAGTAACCTCTTCATCTCGCGGACAGCCATTGCCGCGGGGCCTCCAGCGGTTAGCTCTGCCACTGAACTGCGAGATGGTTGGCTCGAGACCAGCTTGTGAGCGTCGAGCCCGCCATCCATGCCGTTGTTACTTCACTGCCTTAATGGACGCGATCATGGCGTTCACGCCCTCGGCACGAAACCCGAACGCCACTCGATCTCCCATCTTCAGTCCCTCCAGATGCTCCGCCGTTGTTGTGAAGACCATGGGCATGCCGTCCATCTTCATACCCGGCATGTCCTCGGCCTGGACGGGAAGAGATAGTGCAACGACTGCACTGGCAGCGGCGACCAGGGTTTTCCTCATACGGTTTTTCCTTGGCGGTTGGTGGATGCAGCGGGGAGGTGCCGACGGCGCATCAAGCGATAGGCCGCGGGAATGACGAACAGCGACAGCAGGGGCGCGGTGACCATGCCACCGACCATCGGTGCGGCGATCCGGCTCATCACCTCGCTGCCGGTGCCGCTGCCCCAGAGGATGGGTAGCAGGCCGGCGATGATCACCGCCACCGTCATGGCCTTGGGCCGCACGCGCTGCACGGCGCCTTCGCGAATCGCGGCCACCAGTCCACGCTCGGTGCTGTCGCCGCTGTCTTCACGTTCGGCCCAGGCGTTCTTCAGGTAGAGCAGCATGATCACGCCGAACTCGGCCGCCACCCCGGCCAGGGCGATGAAACCGACTCCGGTGGCCACCGACAGGTTGAAGCCCAGCAGGTAGAGGAACCACACCCCACCGGTGAGGGCGAACGGCAGGGTGGCCATGATCAAACAGGCCTCGTCGAAGCGGGCGAAGCACAGGTAGAGCAGCACGAAGATGATCAGCAGGGTGGCCGGCACCACCAGCTTGAGGCGGGCATTGGCCCGCTCGAGAAACTCGAACTGCCCCGAATAGCTCAGGCTCATTCCCGGCTGCAGCTTGACCTGCTCGCCGACGACCCGGCGCAGGTCGGCCACCACCGAGGCGATATCCCGGCCACGCACATCGATATACACCCAGCCGGAAGGCCGGGCGTTCTCGCTTTTCAACATCGGCGGCCCATCGCTGACCTTGATCTTCGCCACAGTGCCCAGGGTGATCTGGCTCCCCTGCGAGGTGTAGATCGGCAGTTGCTCCAGGGCGCCGAGCGAGTCGCGCCACTCACGGGGATAGCGCACGTTGATCGGGAAGCGCGCCAGCCCTTCGATGGTCTCCCCGACGTTTTCACCACCGATGGCGCTGGCCACAATCGACTGCACATCGGCGATATTGAGCCCGTAACGCGCGGCGGCCTGCCGGTCGATGTCTACATCGATATAGCGCCCGCCAGTAAGACGCTCGGCCAGGGCCGAACTGACGCCAGAAACGGTCTTGGCCGCGCGCTCGACTGCCTGGGTGATCTGGTCGATCTCCATCAGGTTGGTGCCGGCGACCTTCACCCCGATCGGGCTCTTGATCCCGGTGGCGAGCATATCGATGCGGTTACGGATCGGCGGAATCCAGATATTGGTCAACCCCGGCACCTTGACCACCCGATCCAGTTCCTCCACCAACTGCTCCTGGGTCAAGCCGGGTCGCCATTGCTCGCGGGGTTTGAACTGGATGGTGGTTTCGAACATCTCCAGCGGCGCCGGGTCGGTGGCGGTTTCGGCGCGTCCGGCTTTGCCGAACACGTGCTCGACTTCCGGTACCGTCTTGATCAGCCGGTCGGTCAGCTGCAGCAGTTGTGCGGCCTTCTGCGCCGACAGCCCGGGCAGGGCCGAGGGCATGTAGAGCAGGTCGCCCTCATCCAGCGGCGGCAGGAATTCGCCGCCCAACTGGGAGATCGGCCACAGCGCGCTGAGAAAAACTAGCACCGCGGCCAGCAGGGTGACCTTGGGCCGGCGCAGCACCGCGTCGAGGGCTGGTTGATAGAGCCTGATCAACCAACGGTTCAGCGGGTTCTGTGCTTCATTGGGAATCCGTCCGCGAATCCAGTAGCCCATCAGCACCGGCACCAGGGTCACCGACAGCCCGGCCGCCGCCGCCATGGCATAGGTCTTGGTGAAGGCCAGCGGACCGAACAGGCGGCCCTCCTGGGCTTCAAGGGTGAACACCGGGATGAACGACAGGGTGATGATCAAGAGGCAGAAGAACAGCGCCGGACCGACCTCGGCCGCGGCTTCGGTCATCACCTGCCAGTGATGCTCGCCCTGCAACTCTTCCCCTGGATGGGCCGCGTGCCAGGCCTCGACCTTCTTGTGGGCGTTCTCGATCATCACCACGGCGGCGTCGACCATGGCGCCGATGGCGATGGCGATCCCGCCGAGGGACATGATGTTGGCGTTGATCCCTTGGTAACGCATGACGATGAACGCGATGAGGATGCCAATCGGCAGCGAGATGATCGCGACGAGCGAGGATCGCAGGTGCCAGAGGAAGACCGCACAGACCAAGGCGACCACGATGAATTCCTCGAACAGCTTGTGGCTGAGGTTTTCCACGGCGCGGTCGATCAGCTTGCTGCGGTCGTAGGTGGTGACGATTTCCACCCCGGCCGGCAGGCTGCGCTTCAGTTCGTCGAGCTTGGCCTTGACCGCGGCGATGGTCTCGCGGGCGTTCTTGCCGCTGCGCAGAATCACCACCCCGCCGACCGTCTCGCCTTCGCCGTCGAGTTCGGTAATGCCGCGGCGCATCTCCGGCCCCAGTTGGATGGTCGCCACGTCGCCGAGGGTCACCGGCACGCCGCCGGCACCGAGCTTGAGGGGAATTGCGCGGAAGTCATTCAGCGTCTTCAGGTAGCCGGAAGCGCGCACCATGAACTCGGCCTCGGCCAGCTCCAGCACGGCGCCACCGGTTTCCTGGTTGGCCCGCCCTATGGCTTCGACCACCTCGGCCTGGGTGATGCCCAGGCTGGCCAGCCTGAGCGGATCGAGGACCACCTGGTACTGCTTGACCATGCCGCCGACGGTGGCCACTTCCGCGACATTCGCCAGGGTCTTCAGCTCGAACTTGAGAAACCAGTCCTGCAGCGCGCGCAGCTGCGCCAGGTCGTGCCCGCCGCTGCGGTCCACCAGGGCGTACTGGTAGATCCAGCCCACGCCGGTGGCATCCGGCCCCAGGGCCGGCTTGGCGCCGGCCGGCAGGCGGCTCTGCACTTGGCTCAGGTATTCCAGCACCCGCGAGCGCGCCCAGTAGAGGTCGGTACCGTCCTCGAACAGCACATAGACGAAGCTGTCGCCGAAGAAGGAGAAGCCGCGCACCGTCTTCGCCCCCGGCACCGAGAGCATGGTGGTGGCCAGCGGATAGGTAACCTGGTTTTCGACTATCTGCGGCGCCTGGCCCGGATAGGGGGTGCGGATGATCACCTGCACGTCGGAGAGGTCCGGCAGTGCATCGATAGGCGTGCTCTGCACCGACCAGACACCCCAGGCCGTGACGAACAGGGTGGCCAGCAGCACCAGGAAACGGTTGGCCACCGACCAGCGGATCAGGGCTGCGATCATGGCCGGTTCTCCCGCTGTTCGGGCGTGGCTGGCGGCAGGAGGCCCTTGAGGCTAGCCTCGGAATCCAGCAGGAACTGGCCGGAGGCGACCACCTGCTGGCCTTCCTCTAGACCTTGCAGCACCACCGTCTTGTCTTCGCTTTCGCGCCCTAGCTGTACTTCGACCGGGCGGTAGCGCCCGCCGTCTTCGGCGAGCATCACCAAGGCACGGCGGCCGGTGCGGATGACCGCCTCGCTCGGCACCCACAACAGGCTTTGTTCAGTCGACCGGTTCAGGCGCACCTGGGCGCTCATGCCGGGGCGCAGGCGGCCGTCGGGGTTGGGCAGTTCGACCCGCACGCGAACCGTGCGGCTGTCCGGATTCGTCTCAGGCAGAACGGCGCTGACCGTGCCACCGAGCACTGCCCCTGGGAAGGCCGGCAGGCGTGCCTCGACCGCCTGGCCAATGGCAATGGTCCCGGCCTCGGCCTCGGGAACGGCCACCGCGAGCCAGACGCTACTCAAGCCGTTGACCCGGGCCAGGGTGTCGCCGGTCGCCACGGTCATGCCGGCCCGCACATCCAGCTCCTGCAACACACCAGCAATGGGGCTGGTGAGGGTCAGGATCGGCCGGGTCTTGCCGCTGCGCTCCACCTGGGCGATCAGCGCCGCCGGCATGCCGGTGAGGCGCAGGCGCTGGCGTGCCGCCGTGAGCAAACCGGCGTCGCCAGTGCGCTTGAGCGCGAGGAACTCCTCCTGGGCGGCGGCCCATTCCGGCACCAACAGGTCGGCCAGCGCTGCATTGGCCGTCAGCACATCGCCTGGCGCGCGGGCATAGACGCGCTCGACGAAACCGGCGGTACGCGCCTGGATAACGGCGACATCCCGTTCGTTGAACGCCAGCACGCCGACCACCTCCAGGTTGCTGGCGAGGGCTCCACGGCTGACTGTGGCCAGGCGCAGACCGAGGTTCTGGGTCAGGCTGGGGTCGATGCTGACCGCTGCGCTATCCGCTGCTGCATCGGCGTATTGAGGCACCAGTTGCATGTCCATGAAGGGCGATTTGCCCGGCTGGTCGAACTTCTGCTGCGGGTACATCGGGTCGTACCAGTAGAGCACCGGGCGCTGGTCTTGCGCGCTGGCGCCCGGTTCGGCGGCCGCGCCGGGCATTCCATCCATGCGCTGCTGAGCGAACCAGTAGCCGCCGGCAACGCCGAGGGTGGCCGCCAAGCCAGCCAACAACGCCCCTTTCCAGATCTGCGCAGTCATTGGTTAACCTCCCCATAAGTGAAATACAGCCGGGCGCCGGTCAGGGCCCGCTGCTCTTCGAAGTCGATATGTTTGAGGCGCGCCTCGATCAGCTCGCGACGGGCGGCGATGACGGCCGCCAGGTCGCCTGTGCCGGCGCGGTAGCTGGCCATGCTCAGTTCCACCTTTTCCTGGGCCAGGGGTATCAGGCTGTCCTGGCTGCGGCGCACGGCGCGGTTCAGGCGCTGGTATTCGGCCAGGTCATCTTCCAGTTGCTGGGCATGCTCGCGGGCGAGGACTTCGCGCTCGGCCGCAAGCGCGTTCAGCTCGGCATGTTTGGCGGCGATCTTGGGGTTCTGCCGGGAGCCGGGAAATAGCGGCAGATCGAAGCTGAGCTGCACGCTCATCATGTCGCCGAACTCGCGGCCGCGGCGCTGGTAGTCGAGCTCCCAGCTCCAGTCGGAGGTCTTCTCCGCCACCGCCTCGTGCACCTTGGCTTGCGCCTCGCGGGTCATTGGTTCGTAGGCCGTCAGCGCGGGGTGGTGTTGCAGCTTATGGGCATAACCTGAGGCATCGATGGGCCACTCCGGCAAGCTGCCGGCCAGCGGCTCATCGGCGGCCGGGCCGATCCAGCGCCTGAGTGCGGCGCGGGCCTGCGCGCGCAAACGGATCAGTTCGTCCTGTTGCTCATCCAGTAGGGCCGCCTCCTGCTTCGGCGTCACGGCATCGGCGGCCTGTGCACGGCCGCCGGCGATCTGCGCGCGGACGCTATCGGCCAGCAGGCGATTCTCGCGGAAGAAGTTCTGGAACAGCGCCTGTTTGCGCTCCACCGAGTAGCTGCTGATCCAGGCCAGGGCGGTGGCCTGACGGACGTTCAGGCGTTCCACCCGGCTTTCGGCCGTTGCTCGGTCGACGGCCGCCTCGGCCACCTCGATGCGCGCCCGGCGCTTGTCGCGGTTGGGCACCTCCTGCATGACTCCGACCATCTGCATGGTCATGAAGTCCTGGTCGATACTCCAGCGCTCGGGACCGCCGATGGGGTAGTTCTGCACGCCCAGCAGTAACTTCGGATCGGGTAATTCGCCGGCCGGGATGGCGGCACTGCTGGCGGCTTGCAGCTTGGCCGCCTGGGCGCTCAGTGAAGGGGCATTGTCTTCGGCCAGCCGCAAGGCTTCATCGAGTGTCAGCGGGGCGGCCTGGCTCGGCAATGCCAGCACGGTTGCCACCAGGGCAGCCACGGCGGACCACCCGGTGCAATAGCGTTTGGAGTTCATGTTCTGGATTCCTGTGATTATTCGCTGCGCGCAACGCGGACGCGCGCGCAGGCCAGTCCACCCGCCGAGGCGCGAAGGACATCAGTGTCGAACAGGAATCAAACGCGGGGAGGTCGCCACACCCCGGACGGGGTCCGGACAGGCAGGAAGTCGCTGGAGAGGGACAGCACGAGAGGACTGGCCAAGCGGGTGGCAGGCTTCACGATCGACACCTGCAGCAAACTGCCGCTCTTGCATTCCTGACCGGGCTTGCAGAGCTTGCCATGACCGGAGGGACTGCCCATATCCTGGCAACAGTCCTGCCCCGCATCCGTACTGGTTTCAGGCGCCATCTTCGCCATGCCCGCAGTTTTCATCGGGCAAGGTTCTGTCGCTGCTGCGAGGCCCGCCATCCCGCTGAGGGGGAGCGCCAGGCTGATCAGGAAGATGAGGCAAAACCGCAGGGAGCGTTTCATGCGGGGGAGTTTAGTCGCTGGTTACGGGCCGGACAATTACTGATCCGTAAGGAAGAACCCGTATGGATGTGTTCGTGGATCAAGCGGTTGTCCTCGCCTCAAGCAAAGCGTTCGTAGTAGCGGATCATCCGGGCGGACAAACCGCCTTCACTTGCCGCTTCACCGATGTTCATTTACGCCTTCCGCTCGCTGAGTCACCGAGTCAGCCCAGCTCTCGCCGTGCCGGCTGCCAACGTTTCAGCAGCAAGGCGTAAGTGACCACCGAGACGCTGGACAACGCCATCGCCGCGCCGGCCACCACCGGATTCAAAAGTCCCATCGCCGCCAGCGGAATGCCGACCAGGTTGTAGACGAAGGCCCAGAACAGGCTCTTCAGAATCCGCCCGTAGGTTTGCCGGGACAGTGCCAACGCATCCGCCACCAGCGCCGGATCGCCGCGCATCAGGGTGATACCCGCGGTGTGCATCGCCACGTCGGAGCCGGTCGACATGGCGATGCCGACGTCGGCCGCCGCCAGTGCCGGCGCATCGTTGATGCCATCGCCGACCATCGCCACTACCGCGCCATCGGCCTTCAGCGCTTGCACCACGGCCGCCTTATCGCCCGGCAGCACCTCGGCGCGCACCTCGTCGAGGCCGAGCAGTCTGGCCACGCTAGCGGCCGCCCCCTGGTTGTCGCCGGTGATCATCACGGTGCGGATGCCCAGTTCGTGCAAGCGCGCCACAGCCTGCCGTGCGGAAGGCTTCAGCACATCACCGAAGGCGATCAGGCCCAACAGCACCGGTTGTTCTGTCACGTCGGCAAGCCAGGACAGGCTATTGCCGGCCTGGGCCAGCGCCGCCGCGGACGCCGCGAGCGGCGACAGATCCACGCCGAGTTCCTGCATCAACCGCGTGCTGCCCAGGCGCAGCTCGCAGCCTGCGACCGAGGCCGCCAGGCCGCGTCCCGGCAGCGCCGTGACCCTGGATGTCGGTAATAAGGTCGCGCCCTCTTGCTGGGCTCTGTCCAGAAGTGCCTGCGCCAGCGGGTGCTCGCTGCCGACCTGCGCCGATGCGGCGAGTTGCAGCAGGCGCACGCTATTGCCATCCGCCGCCTCCAGCGCCGTCACCTGGGGTTTGCCCAGTGTCAGCGTGCCGGTCTTGTCGAAGGCCACTACGCTCACGCGGTGCGCGATCTCCAAGGCTTCCGCGTCCTTGATCAGAATGCCGTGGCGCGCGCCGACACCGGTACCGGCCATGATCACGGTCGGTGTGGCGAGGCCCAGCGCACAGGGGCAGGCGATCACCAGCACCGCCACCGCGTTGATCAGCGGGCCGGCCACCTCGCCGGTCAGCCACCAGCCGATCAGCAGGGTCATGGCCGCGACCACCAGCACCACCGGTACGAAGACGGCGCTGACCCGATCCACCAAACGCTGGATCGGCGCCTTGGCCGCCTGGGCGTTTTCGACCAGCCGGATGATCCGGGCCAGGGTGCTTTCCGCGCCGACCGCTGTGGTCACGATCAGTAGCAAACCTTCGCCATTGATTGCGCCACCGGTGACCGGGTCGCCTTCACCTTTCGCCACCGGCAGGCTCTCGCCGGTCAGCAGCGACTCGTCGAGATGGCTGCGTCCTTCGTGCACCACGCCGTCGGCCGGCACCCGCTCGCCCGGTCGCACCGCCACCAGGTCACCGACTATCAGTGAGCTCGCTGGCACCTCGTACTCCACGTCGTCGCGCCGCACGCGGGCGGTGTCCGGTCGTAGCGCCTGCAGCGCCCGAATGGCGTCCGCGGTATGGTGCTTGGCGCGTGCTTCTAGCCATTTGCCGAGCAAGACCAGGGTAATGACTACCGCGGAAGCCTCGAAATAGAGGTGCGGGACGCCTGGACCGGAATGCGTCGCCAGCAAGTAGGCCGACAGCCCGTAGCCCGCGCTGGTGCCGAGCGCCACCAGCAGGTCCATATTGCCGCTGCCGACGCGCAAGGCCCGCCAGCCGGCCCGATAGAAACGCGCGCCCAGCCAGAACTGCACCGGCGTGGCCAGTAGCAACTGCACCCAGCCTGGCAGGCTCCACCGCGCCCCCAACAACGCGGCGAGCATCTGCGCCACGAGCGGCAAGGACAGCACGGCGGCCACAGCCACCGGCCACCAGTCGCGGTGAGGCGGCGCGGCGGCAGACACCTCGGCTGCCGGCACACTGGCCTCGTAGCCGGCGGCCGCTACCGCCTGGATCAGCGCCGCCAGCGATACCACGCCGGACACCACCCGGACCCGGGCCGCCTCGCTGGCCAGGTTCACCGCGGCCGCCAGCACACCCGGCACCTTCAGCAGGGCCTTTTCGACGCGCCCGACGCACGAGGCACAGGTCATGCCGACGATGGCCAAGTCCAGTTCGTCTTCCTTCACGCGATAGCCCGCGCCCACTATCGCCTGGAGCAGGGGTGCCAGCGCGACGTCGGCATCCACTTCAATAGTGGCCGCTTCGCTGATCAAGTTGACACTGGCGGCAGCAACACCGGGTACTCGGGTCAATGCCTTCTCGACACGTGCCACGCAGGACGCGCAGGTCATGCCGGCTACGCCGAGCGTCCATTGCCGGACTGAACCGGCGGGCAGGGCAGCAGTGGACGTGGGGAGCGCGCTGGTCATCATCAACCTCCGGAAATAGCTCTCTAGCGCAAGGGTGGACCTTGTCATTGGGGCAAGGTCAAGCGTCAACTCGATTGCTGGGCGAGTCCGCGAAGGCCGGCGCGAAGCTGCGGGCGGGGGATGAGACGGTGCCGATTCACTTCTTGCCCTCTTCGCGATTGATGGGATAACCGTTTGCCGCACCAAGTAGGGGTTGAATCAACATCCGGTCGAGCCAGAGATCACGGCTGGTGCGGAACTGTTCGATGCCGATGGTCATGCCTTCGTGGCCTTCCTGCGGCTGGGCACGGTAGGTTCCAAACAGTCGGTCCCAACAAGGCAGGTTGAAGCCGAAATTGCTGTTGGTCTCGTTCGGGTGGATGGAATGATGGACACGGTGCATGTCCGGGGTGACGAGGATCCAGCGCAGGGCGCGGTCCAGCCCGAGCGGAATGCGTACGTTGCTGTGGTTGAACATCGAAGTTGCATTCAGCAGCGCCTCGAAGACAAGCACCGCCATGGCGGGCGGTCCGAGCGAGACGACCACGGCGAATTTGAAGCCCATCGAGAGCAGGATCTCGATGGGGTGAAAGCGCAACCCCGTCGTGACATCGAACTCCAGGTCGGCATGATGCATTCGGTGCAGCCGCCAGAGGGCGGGGACCGCATGGAACATCACATGCTGAAGATAAATCGCGAGATCGAGCGCCAGTAGCGACACCAGCAAGGCGAGCCCGGCAGGCGGTTCGAACAGGTTAAGTAGGCCCCAGCCACGCGCCTCGGCAAGCAACGCAAGACCGACCGCAGCGACGGGGAAGGTGAGACGGACAAGGATCGTGTCGATCACGACCACGCCGAGGTTGTTGGTCCAGCGCAGCAAGCGGGGAATTTCCCGCCGGCGCCGGGGCGCCGCCACCTCCCATGCCGCCAACGCGACAAAAATGCCGAGAAACAAGCTGATGCGGATAAGCGGCTCGTTCTCAAGCAACAGTTCTGACATGCCCTTTCCTTCGTGATCGCCGAGCTAGAGCGCGTGGTCGTCGGCCATGCACAGTGATCCTCGCCTTCGGCGCATCGTGGAAACAGTCACTCAAAGTTGTTTGGCCTCTTTCCATGAAAGCATGGTCCTCGATCACCGCTAGCCGATCCTGCCCAGCGCCGGAAACATCTCCAAAAGCCAATAAGCGAAGGCCGAAAGTTGGCCGGTTACCATGGTCAGTCCCATCAGGATCAGGATCACACCGGAGCCAACATGGATCGCCCGGCTCCAACGGCGAAGCCGCTTCAGGTGGGCCAGGAAATAGTTGGTGAACAGGGCGGTCAACAGGAACGGCATCCCCAGACCCAGCGAGTAGACGGACAGCAGCGCGATGCCGTTGACGCCGGCGGCGCCACGGGCGGCGCTCATCGTCAAGATGCTGCCCAGGATGGGGCCAATGCAGGGCGTCCAGCCGAAGGCAAAGGCCACGCCCAGGACGTAAGCGGCCAGCGGGCCGCCCGTGGACTTGAGCTGGTGGACGAAGCGCACGTCCATATGCAGCCAACGTGGGTTGATCAGACCGGTCATGAACAGCCCGAAAGCGATCACGATCAGCCCGCCGATCAGGTTGGTTTCCTGCCGGTGGGCGAGTAGCAGCCGGCTGATGGCGGTGGCGCTGGCCCCCAGCGCGATGAACACCGTCGTGAAGCCGAGTACGAAACTCAGGCTCATGCCGATCACGGCGAGCCGCTCGCGCCGGCCTTTCAAAGCCTGCAACTCGTCTACCGAGCGACCGGCGACGTAGGACAGATAGCCGGGCACCAGCGGCAGCACGCAGGGTGACAGGAACGAGATCATCCCGGCGGCAAAGGCGCTCAGGATGCCGATGTTACTCAGACTCATCGCCGACTAATTCCTCTGGGTTGAAGCAATGACCTCGCGCAGGTACTCGATGACCTCCGGGCTGTCCCATTCGGCGGCACCGAGCTTGCGGCCCACCTCCCGGCCCTGGCGATCCAGCAGCAAGGTGATCGGCAGGCCGAACGCGTTGAGGCTCGAGATCGCTCGGGCGCTGTCGTCGATATAGAGCTCGAGGTGCTGGATGCCGATCTCGCGGTAGAAGTCCCGCACGACCTGCGGCCCGTCTTGATCGGTGGCGAGCGCAAGGACCTGAAAGTCGGCGCCGCCGAGCTGCGCCTGCAGCCGATCCAGGGTCGGCATCTCCTGGCGGCATGGGGCACACCAGGTTGCCCAAACATTCAGCAGCACCACCTTGCCCTTGAAGTCGGCCAGGGTGTGGGGCGTGCCCTCGCCATCGACGAATTTGACCTCCGGCACTGGCATCGACTGAGGCCAGATCATCAAGCCGGCGCGGGTGCTGGGCTCGGCGGCCTGCTCGGCTCCCTGGCTGCCGGCCTGCAGGACGAGGGCCATGAGGCCTGCGGTTGCCAGCCGCCAAACCCAGACTAGGCCGGTGCGCTTAGAGCGTTCCCTTGAACTTGGGCTCGGCAGCTGCGACGGCTGCAGTACAGCTTGAACGGCTCCCGCTTCGGCCCGCCCCTGCCTGGCGGCGCATGCGGGGTACCGAGAAGCCCGTGACCATGGGCGTTCCCTCAAGAGCCTGTTGATGAACTCCATCGGCAGGTGGCCTTCGACCACATAGTTCTGAATTCGCATGGCGCGGTAGCCATCCTGCTTCTCGGGGATGTTCTGTTCCTGCTTGATCCTGACCAAGTCGTTGGTCGCTACGACCTCCATCTGGAGGCCGTTCGCCTGCAGGCACTCCGTAGCGGACACACGTCCTTGTAACGGGTGTAGACGAAGTTCTGGACGACTACCTTGTCTGTAGATCGGACAAGCCCGCCGGCTTGTTGGTGAGGTCGAACAAGCGGAAACCGAACGCTTTGGTGTCCACCCACTGAGTGTAGCGCTCCTGACCCGCCGAGTCGGCGCTCTGTAGAGACTGGATTATTGACCCCTCGGGCCAGCGCTAAAGCGCTGTTCGGGTCCCGCTCCCCGCTTACGCGGGGACAAGCTGCGCGGGAATGACGAGGAAGAACTAATGCAGGGCGTCCTTAGAGCCTGTTCACGATCTCGCGAGCTAAGGTCAGGCAAGGCGAAATCGGGCTCAAAAGCGCAGTTTACAAGTAGTAAATGAGCATTTTTAGCCCGATTTCAACGCCGCATGGCCGACGCGCAGCAGATCATGAACAGGTTCTTAGGCCATTCCAGTTCAAGACTGGCAAGGGGAGATCGCCTTGCGTTGCTTCTTTAGTCAGCCAGTCAGGTCAATGATGAGTCGTCTTCGAAGCTCAGCAAGTCCTCGGCGGCGCTTTGATGCAAGCAGTTCGCGCAATGCCAGGTCGCTGAGAATCCATGGGGAGAAGAATCACTACCCGCAGCAACTACGCTGTACCTGAATTGGCGGACACTTAACCGAACCGTAGGAGCAGAACACGCAGCAGTCGCCAGGGATGGGTCGTAGCAGTGCCTTGCAGTTGCTGCACTGGTAGTAGAACTGGCAGGCATCTGTAGGCATGCTTTCCTGCTTGGCAAATCCACAGTGCGGGCACCTCAGCACGGACTCGAGGACTACGGTGCTCATGGGCTGGTTCGCTTCTGAAGGGTGGAAGGGTAACCCGCATTCGTGGTCGCCTCGATGAGGGCATCCGGCGCGGCCTTGTCGGGGTCGAAGGTGACGGTGGCGGTCTTGTTGTCGAAATTGACCTTGGCGGCACTTACGCCGGGTACCTTCTCCAACGATTTCTTGACCGTGATCGGGCAGAGTCCACACGTCATATTCTTCACATCCAGGGTGACGGTTTGCGGTGTTGCAGCCAACGCTATGAGGGGCAAAGCGGCGAGCGCGGCAATCAGCAATAGGCGCATGGGAAGCTCCTTTCAGTAGAACAATGGGGCGAACCACGGCACCGCCAGCAAGACGACCAGCAGCACTGTGACGAGCCAGAAGGTAAGCCGCTGCCGCTTGAGCGTGCGCGGCTCGGCGCACTGCATGCCTGGTGCACAAGCACGTGGTACCAGGTAGAGCGTGCGCATGGCCAGGCCCAAGAACAGCAGGGTCATACCGATGAAGATGGGGCGGTAGGGTTCCAGCGCCGTCAGGTTAGCGACCCATGCCCCACCGATACCGAGCGCCAGCAATAGCAGTGGTCCGACGCAGCACAGCGACCCGCCGAGGGCTGCCAGCCCTCCGGCGGTCAGTGAGCTGTTTGCGCTGTTCTGTGCCATATCCGTTTCCTTGAAGCTATCTGCATAGTGCTACTCTAAATTCTGTACCAAGGTACGGAGTCAAGAGGGGTGTGATGGCAGCAGGTTTAACGATTGGCAGACTGGCGGATGCGGCTGGGGTGAACGTCGAGACGGTTCGCTATTACCAGCGGCGTGGTTTGCTCGAAGAGCCAGCAAAACCAGTGGGAGGGCAGCGGCGCTATCCCCCAGAGATGGTGAAGCGGCTGCGCTTCATCAAGCGGGCGCAAGTACTAGGTTTCACTCTTTCCGAAATCACCGGCTTGCTGCGACTGGACGCGGGGTGCGAGTGTGCGGAGGCGCGTGAACTGGCTGCCCACAAGCTGGCGCTAATCGAGCAGAGGATCGCTGACCTTGCAGCGATCCGGCAGGTCCTGACCAGTCTGGTGCGGCAATGCGATGCCGGCGAATTCGGAACGGCTTGCCCGATTATCGCTGCGTTGGCCCGAGATGATCAGCAGTAGCGAAGGCGCTCATCAGTTCGAGCGCAGGTGATCCATCACCATGCTCAGCATGGCGAGCCATTAGATCGGATCGAGGCTGCCGCTACGGCTGCGGATCGGGAGATTCTGGGCAATGGCGACGCTCATCCTGCCCACCCCAAGGTCAGTGCGGTAAGCACCAGGTAGCGTGCCCCCTTAGCCAGCGTCACGATCAACAGGAAGCTCCAGAACGGCTCGCGCATGACGCCCGCTACAACGGTGAGCGGGTCACCGATGATCGGCAGCCAAGTCAGCAGTAACGACCAGCGACCATAGCGGTGGTACGCCTGCTGAGCTTTTTCCAGGTTGCGGTCACTGACGGGAAACCATCGTTTATGGCGCAAGTGCTCGACATAGCGGCCCAGCAGCCAGTTCAGCGCCGAGCCCAGCACGTTGCCTGTGGTCGCAGCAGCCAACAGTGCCGAGAGCGGATATTGGTCGGTGAGCAGCAGCCCGACCAATACCGCTTCCGACTGCAAGGGCAGAAGCGTGGCGGCACCAAATGCCGCCAGGAATAGGCCGAGATAGCCGGACAGTTCCAACACCTGATCGCGGCCCCTATGCGCTCAAGCCAATCCAGCCATGGATGCCGACATAGATACCCACACCGATGATCAGCACGCTGGAGAAGTAGGGCGCACGGCGAGCCAGCGCGCCGAGCCAGGGCCAGCGGTTCGAAGCTTGCCGCGCACCCACGGCAGCAGCGGCTCCTACAGTGACCAGGGTGATCGCCAAGCCGATGCTGAAGCACAACACGAGCACTGCGCCCAGCGCGATTTCCTTCACCTGAAGGCATAGGAGCAGGACGGTAATGGCTGCCGGGCAAGGAATGAGGCCACCCGTCAGGCCGAACAGTATGATCTGTCCTGTGGTGACATCGCGATTGGTGAAGCGCTTGCGAATGTCATTGGCATGCGCGCGCTCGTGGGCATCCTGGTAACCCCCCAGCGACAGCTCTAGGCCTTCCAACTCGGCATGCTGGCGATCATGGTCGTGCTCATGGAAGTCCAGGTCATAGTCATGCGAGTGGCCGGCATGTCCGAGGCTCAGCCGAGCGCTGAACTCGTGAGGTTCAGGAATGTCATCCTGCGACTCCAGATAAGCGCCCCGATCGGTAAATCGGAACGACTGGGTCTGCCCGTCCGGGCGGGTCGTCAGCACGCTCACTTCTGCGGCGGGCCAAGCATGACCGCTCAGCGTTTTCATGCGCCAACGTGGCGGTACACCCTCCTCGAAGACCGACAGCTCGATGCGCCCGTGCCCCGTGTCGATGCGGTGAGTTTCATCATGGTGATGATGGTCATCGCCTTCCTCGAAGCGCCACATCTGCTCGCCGCGCCAGGTGCGCCAGAGCATCCAGAGCGCGATGACGATGATGATGGCGGAGGACGCGAGCTGGAAGTAAGGCTCGGTGGTTTCGGCGTCCAGATTCTGACCGAGGTGCATGCCGCCCAGCGCCACCAGCCAGACCACTGCGGTATGCGAAACCGTCGCGGCAAGCCCAAGAAGTACGGCCTGTTTCACCGAACCGCGGATGGCCACGATAAAGGCCGCCATCATGGTCTTCGAGTGTCCCGGCTCAAGGCCGTGCAAAGCGCCCAGCAAAATGGCGCTGGGGAAGTACAACCAGGCGTTTGACGCCCCCTGTTGCAAGATTTCGGCGAAGCTCGACATGGCAGACCTAGAGGTATTTGGTGATTTGTTTGAATTCTTCCAGCGGTGCGCGCTCGCCACTGGTGAGGGCGCCGACCGTGTGTTCCAGGCAGTGATCGATGTGATCCTGGATCAGCGTGCGCTTGGCCTGGCAGACGGCCTTCTCCACCGCATGCAGTTGCTGGGCGATGTCGACGCAGGCGCGACCGTCTTCGATCATGGTGATGATGCTGCGCAAGTGGCCTTCGGCGCGTTTAAGCCGCTTGATGATGTCGTCGTGTGTCTGATGGGGGTGACTATGTTCGCTCATGGCAATTGCCTCGTTCTATCCCGTCACCGGCGAATCAGCGCCGGGACTGCTCGGATGTAGATCAGCTCACCGATAAGTTCGGTAAGGGTCTGGGTGATGATTGCGGCTGCCGCGAGGGTTCTCATCTCTTCGGGCAGTGCCAACGCCAAAGGCAGGGCAACCAAAGAGTTTCGCGTCGAGCTACTGAACGTGACGGTGCGAGCGGCTTGTGCAGGAAGCTTGAGCAGGCGTGCGCTTGCGAAACCGACCAGGGGCGCGAGCAGGAGAAACCCCAGGTAAACCGGTAGCACGGCCACTAGGCGATCGATGTCTCTCGCGACGTTGGAGATCTGGGAGCCAACCACCACGATCAGAACCACTGCCATCGCTGGTACCGGTAACCAGGCCCACGCAGAGCTCCAATCCTTTGCCAGGGTGGAGTGCTTAGTGGCAACTTCAGTGGCAATGGCCAACAACAGCGGCAACACGATCAGCAGCAGGAAAGCCTCGATGAAGGGGGATGCCGAAACGCTCACAGCCAACTCATCGCCAAGCATGAGCGTCAGGTACAGCGGCAACAGCAGCAGCTGTAGAACGAGGAGCACCGGTGTGGCTGACAGGATGAGTCTGGAGTCGCCCTTGCCCAGGTGGGTGAACACCACCACGTAGTCGATGCAAGGCGTCAGCAAAACCAGCAAGGCGCCTAGCAGAATCGCCGGCTGGCTTTTCAGTGGCAGCGTGAGCGCCCACACCAGGAAAGGCATCAGGACAAAATTTGCGATCAGCAAGGCGGCCATGAATCGCTTGTTGCGGACGCTCTCGCGCAGCTGCAGAAAGGGGATCTGCAAAAACATTGCATACATCAGAGCGCCAATACTCGGCGTGATCAGCGCTTCAGCGGATGTGCCGATGCTCGGAAAGGCCAGCCCGATAAATGCTGCCAGTAGTGTGGCAACGAAGTAGATTGGGATCTGCTGCTGTTCGAGGGTGTCGCGATTCAAGCTTTGCTCCAACTACTGCTTTGAAATCGGGTGAGCCTGCTCAACCTGAATGAACGATGTGCTGTAGCTGAGCGATCCTTTCCACTCAGTTACAGCCTCATCATATCCCCCTGGGGAGGATACGGTAAACGGATTGCCACCGGAAAGATTCGGGCCCTGAGGCGTTAGAACGCTCGGAGTGCTCAGCAAATCCCCAAAGACAGGCCAGTGATTGCCTATTGCCGGGGGCCGTTCTGCTCCCTGTCGGTCGAGGTAATCCGATTTCTGCGAGAAGCAGGGTTCAATGCCTTTCAGTGGCGCGCCGGCGCGGCTGATTGGATTTCGGCGGACGGCGAAAACAGTCCACAAATAGCGTGAAGCAATCAGCTTGAGGTGTGGCATGGAAGAATTGGTGTTTGTGTATAACGGAGACAGTGGCCTGGTGAATGGTGTGATGCATTACCTTCACAAGCGGATTTCACCGGACACCTATTCCTGTCAGCTCTGCGGCATCATCTATGACGGCATGTCCGTCAAACAGGAATGGCTCGCCTTCGTAAAGTCACTCGGGGTGAAGGCCGAATTTCTGCACCGTGATGAATACCGGAAGCGCTATGGAGAGTCCGCCCATGACTGGCCGGCTGTACTGTTGCACGATGGTCAGGTACTGAAAGCAATCGTCTTGAGCGCCCAAGATTTTGAGGCTATCTCCTCACTGGACGTTCTCAAGCAAAAGCTCGGGGATTTTGTGAGCCGCGAGTTTCCTGATCGATCTCCCCACGGCCAGGGTACCGGGTTGTCTCAGGCCTGAATTCTCACGCGGGTTATCCGGAGCCTCTGGATGCTCGTTTGCTGCGAGCAGTGGGAAAATCCCTGCCACTCAGAACGACCCGAAGCAACGCCTGGGCGAGCTTACCCGCGCTGGTCGGATCGCGGGGTGCTTGGGTGTGCGGGGAGTGATCCAGATGGATTCCCAAGGGCGCCGGGATAGGGGCTGCCGGATCAAGGCTTCCGATGAGGTGAGTTGGTATAGGCACTGTTGCGCCGGAATCAAGAGTGCGCAAAGAAGCTATGACCCAATCAAGGATCTGCGCACCTCAGCCGGACAAGGCTACGGCGAGCGATGGGCCCATCACCGTACCTGGCGCATCTTTCGCCCGCTGGAAACCGAAGGTCGGCCCGGGAGTCTGCGGCTCCTGAGCCTGTCTCGGTCTGGGCATAAACGCTAAAAGAACCTAGGGCATCGGCTCGGTTTCGCGTAGCAGCTGCTGTAGATCCGCTGGGATAGGCATTGGGGCTAAGGCACTCACCCGGGCGCGCCCTGTATTACCGATAGGCACCCAGATCCTGGAAAACAACAGGGCTGCGAGGATGCGTGGGATCTGACCCGCCAGCTCTCGAAAGTCCCTTGTCCGCCAGCCCAGTTGCAGCATAAGCCAATGCGATCGTGCGTGAAGTAGAGGCATACGCTGGGTGAGGATGTGGGCGCGTTCCAACCAGCGGAAGGCCTTCTGGTGATCCTGAACCCCGGTGGCAATGCTGGCTTGCAGAAAGGCCTCATCGATTGCGATGCGCAGTGCTTCTTTCATCTCAGATCCTCCATGGCCTACTTCTTCAGCAGGCGCAAACCGTTGAACACTACGAGCAGGCTGACACCCATGTCGGCGAAGACCGCCATCCACATCGTGGCTTGTCCGGTCAGGGTAATGGTCAGGAAAAGTGCCTTGATCCCCAAGGCCAACACGATGTTTTGTTTGAGGACTGCCGCGGTCTGCCGGGAAAGGTGAATGAATGCCGGGATCTTGCGCAGATCATCATCCATCAGCGCCACATCGGCAGTCTCGATGGCGGTATCTGTGCCAGCCGCGGCCATGGCGAAACCGATTTCCGATGTGGCCAGGGCGGGAGCATCGTTTATGCCATCCCCAACCATGCCAACGACGTGACCACGAGCTTGCAGTTCTTCAATGGCCTTCAGCTTATCGGCGGGCAGCAAGTTACCGCGTGCCTCATCAATGCCAACCTGCAGGGCGATAGCTTCGGCAGTGTGCGGGTTATCGCCTGTCAGCATCGTCGTCTTGACGCCCAACTGATGAAGCTCGCGGATAGCTGCTCGGCTTGACTCCTTGACCGTATCTGCAACAGCGAACACTGCAATCGCTCGGGATGGCTCACAGAGCACAATCACGGTCTTACCCTGGCGCTCCAGGCGATCAAGAACAGCCTCCAACCCCAGTGAGCAGAGACCAAGTGCTTCCACCAAACGGTGGTTGCCCAGGTGATAGCTGACAGCCTCGACAGTGCCGCGCACACCGCGTCCTGGCAGTGCTTCAAAACTGTCCACAGGCTTCAGCTGTAGACCGTTCTCGGCAGCATGCTTGGCGATAGCTTGAGAGACAGGGTGATCAGACCGGCCAGCCAGGCTGGCAGCCAGAATGCGATCACTTACAGAGTCAGTCTCGCCCAGAGGCATGTAGTCGGTTTGCACTGGCTTGCCATGGGTGAGGGTGCCGGTCTTGTCGAGCGCCAGGAAGTCGAGTTTGTGCCCGGTCTCGAGGTAGACACCACCTTTGACCAGGATGCCTTTGCGCGCCGCCGCTGCCAGGCCGCTGACAATAGTCACCGGCGTCGAGATCACTAGCGCGCAGGGGCATGCCACCACAAGCAATACCAGGGCGCGGTAGATCCAGTCGAACCAGGCGCCGCCCAGGAACAGCGGCGGTATCAAGGCAACCACTAAGGCAAAGATGAAAACGGCGGGGGTATATACCTTGGCGAACTGGTCGACGAAGCGCTGAGTAGGCGCCCGCGAGCCCTGTGCTTCCTCCACGGCATGAATGATGCGCGCGAGCGTCGTGTTGCTGGCGGCAGCGCTGACCCGGTATTCCAGCGAACCCGCTTGATTGATCGTGCCGGCGAAGACTGGGTCACCAATGGTCTTCTCGACCGGCAGACTCTCCCCGGTGATTGGGGCCTGGTTGATGGTGGAGTTACCGGCGATGACCTCGCCATCCAGGCCGATTCGTTCACCCGGGCGGACGCGAACAAGGGCACCGACCTCGAGCGTTTTGACATCCACATCAAGCCAGCTGCCATCGGCTTGCTGGACAGTAGCCCGTTCGGGAGTCAAATTCATCAGCCCACGGATTGCATTGCGAGCCCGATCGAGGGACTTCGCCTCGATCAACTCGGCCACCGCGAACAAGAACATGACCATCGCCGCTTCCGGCCATTGGCCGATCAAGACCGCCCCGGTCACTGCAATGCTCATCAATGCATTGATGTTGAGGTTGCTATTCTTCAGTGCAATCCAACCCTTCTTATAGGTGGTCGGCCCACACAGCAGGATCGCTACCATTGCCACTCCGGCCACTACCCACTCGGGGGCCAGCGCTGCGAAGTGAATGACTTCTGCCGACACGGCAGCTACGCCCGAGAGTGCCAGCGGCCACCATGCTTTCTTGCGTGGAGCAACGACCTCTCCGTTTTCAGACTTGGCAGCGGTCTCAGTTAAGGGCGTAAAGCCAAGGTCGCGAATTGCGGCAAGTGCCTGGGGAAGAGCCTCCGGTTTATGGCTGATAGTCAGCACGCGTTGCAACAGGTTGAATTCGAGACCTTCTATACCCGTCAGTCCAGACAGCTTGTCGCGGATGAGCTTTTCTTCGGTCGGGCAGTCCATCTGCTCGATGCGGAAGCTGCTCAGTTTTGCAGCGGCTTCGCTCACCCCGGATGCGCTTTCTCCTGCGCAGCAACTGACCGCCTCTGCAGGAGAGCAGCAGGCGTCTGGCTGATGAGCCTCGGGTTTACGTTCTTCCCCACAGCAGTTCGTCATGCAGATGTCCTCAGTGATCTATGTTGCGGAGTGCACACCCTGAAGCCACTATAGGGTCAAGCTTTTGTTGGAGGTGAGTGATGAAGATCGGCGAATTGGCCAGGCTGACGGACTGCCAGGTCGAAACCATCCGCTATTACGAACGTGAAGGGCTCCTGGCCGCTCCCGCGCGCAGCGAGGGTAATTACCGCTTGTACAGTGAAGGGCATGTCGAGCGACTCACGTTCATTCGAAACTGCCGCACGCTGGATATGACCCTGGGCGAGATCAGACGCTTGTTGAGGCTCAGGGACCGCCCCCAGGAAAACTGCGAAGGCGTCAATGCATTGATCGATGAGCACATCCAGCATGTGGAAGCGCGAGTCGCCAGCTTGCAAGCCTTGCAAGAGCAGTTGGTTGAGTTGAGGAATCGCTGCTCAGCTGAAAGAGGGATCGAGCAGTGCGGAATACTTCACCAACTGAATGTCAGCGGGGGGATCAACCTTGCTATCGATGACGACCACTCCCATGTGGGCAGGAGTCATGGCCATTAGTGGTATGGAGAGGGCCAAGGCTTAAGGGGCCGACACGAAGGGCTCGCCGAGGTGGCGAGCCCTTTTGCCTCCAGCCCAACGACCTTGGACTGAAAACTCGATCACCAATAGCGGGTCAGTTCGCCGGGTATTCGGCAATTGTTTGATCGGTGCCTGTTTTAGTCAAACCGATGACCTGATAGGCATCCTGCCTTCCCCCAGCCTCCATTCCAGGAGAGCCTGCCGGCATACCAGGGACCGCGATGCCGGCGAGATCGGGATGCTTATTCAGCTCGAGGATCTGCGCAGCAGGAACGTGACCCTCGACGAACTTCCCATTGATCACTGCGGTGTGACAGGACGCCAGTCGGGGAGCGACGCCGAGGCGCTGCTTGACCGCACTCATGTTGGACTCGACATGGTCGTTGACCTTGAAGCCATTGGCCTCGAGGTGCTTGATCCATTTCTTGCAGCATCCACAGCTGGCACTGCGGTGCACATCAATTGTCAGCGCCTCTGCTGCCTGAGCTGCAGAAGCCATGAACAAGGTGGCGAATGCGGCGACACGCAGTGCTCTGCCTTTCAGAAGAAGTTTAGCCTTCATGGACGTGCTCTTTCCCATCGGCGTGGGTGTGTGTAGTGCCTGCTGGCTTGGACTCTGGCTCAGGCTCGTCAGGTGCTTGCCCGGAGTCATGGTGACTCGCCCCAGCCACTTCGCCGGCATGGTGATCTTCGCCTGCAGCGTCATCATGGCCAGCGCCGGCTGACTTGTCGCTACCGTGTTGGCCTTCATGGTTATGCATTTCAGTTTCGCCACCACCATGCTGGTGACCGCCGCTGGATGCGATCAAGGCTTGGTACTTCTCTGCATCGAGAGTCGGCAGCTGCTGCAGGAAGGCCACCATGCCCCAGATATACTGGTCGCCCATGCTCTTGCCCCAGGCGGGCATGCCGGAGGCCTTGATGCCGTGCTTGATGATCCAGAAAGCAGTCGCCGGGCTTCCGTCCACACCGACTTTCATCAGGTTCGGCGGCGCCGGGTACAGGCTCTGGCTCAACTCGGTTTCTGCGGTGCCAGGGGCCAGGTGACAGCCGATGCACATCGAGTTGTAGTTGCCGGCCCCGGCGCGGATCATCGCCTCATCCTCTAGGTTGGGCACCTGGATGTCCTGGGAGCGCACCTCGATGGAGCGATCACGGGCCATGGCCAGGAAGGCATGCACGGCCGGCAGATGGGGATCATCGGCGCCTACGTTAACCAGGCCAAAGTAGGCACCGGCGCCTGCTGCGGCGCTTGCGACGATACTCGCTGCCACTAAGGTTTTAATTGTTCTTTTCATCTCAGATCCTCAAAACCACATCCGAATACCGGCTACAAAGCGAGCCTCGTTATCATCCTCACCTTCATCGCGAGCCATATCGGCGGTATTGCCGTAGGCGCGATTCCAGGTGACGCCGATGTAGGGGGCGAACTCCCGGCGAATTTCATAGCGCAGCCGCAGGCCGACCTCGGTATTGGCCAGCCCAGAACCGATGCCGCGTTCCGGGTCGTTCTTGCCGTAGAAGTTCACCTCGGCGGTCGGCTGCAGGATCAGGCGGTTGGTGAGCAGGAGGTCGTAGTCGCCTTCCAAGCGAGCGGCGGTCTGACCGTTCTCGCCGATGAAGGCGGTGGCCTCGGCCTCGAAACCATAGAGCGCCATGCCCTGGATGCCGAAGGCGCCCCAGGTTTGCGCTGAGCCGGGTTTGAAATCCTGCCGGACACCGGTGACCACGTCCCACCAGGGGCCAATGGCGTGTCCCCAGAGTGCTTGGATCTCAGCCTCCTCGGTCACGCCGCTGGTTCGCTCTCCTTCGGAGCGCAACCAGAGGCGATCGACGTCGCCGCCGATCCAGCCGATGGCATCCCAATTCAGTGCGCTGCCCTCATCGGCGTCCTGGTATTCCAGTTGGTCCAGCAAGAAGAAGGAGTTGAGCTGCTGGTCATGCACAGCATGGCCAGGCAGCGGAGGGAAGGCCGCTGCACGGTCGGCGTCGGTCAGGACTGGAATCGGGGTCCGACTCGTTGTCCTGGGGCCTTCGTCAGCGCTGCCAGGGTTCATCTGGCTGTGGTCCATGGAGCTATGGTCCATCGAACCCATTTTACTGTGGTCCATGGGCTCCATTGAGCCATGTCCCATTGCCGAGTGATCCATCTGGGCGCTGTTGGAACGGGTCTGCTTGGGTGGCGTGGATCCAGCTCTAGATGCAGGCTTAGCTTCCACCGCGGCAGGCGCCGGCGAAGCTGAGTGCATCGAATGGTCCATTGCCTCGGCGGCATTCGCCAGACCGGCCGTAACCGTGCTGAACGAAACGGCCAGAGCCATCAGGCTCGGATGGAAAAACCTACTGGTCATGATCTCGGTCCGCATCGGCCTTGTTAGCTTTGGGCTCATGGTTCATCGAGCCATGCGCCATCTTGCTGTGATCCATCGAGCCATGGTTCATGGAGCCGTGATCCATTTTTCGCGAGTCGGCCGCCTGGCCCTTCTGCTGGGGGGCGGGCTTGCCGGTGGAATTCGCAACAGGAGCAGTGGAGTGCTCATGCTCGCCATGGTCACCAGAAGCAACCGCGATGGGCATTTGCATGACACCCAGCAGGCTAACCGCGAAGGCACTGCCGATCAGGGTTTTACGATTCAGGAATTTGCTCATTATGGGTCTCCTTTACTCATCCACTCGGACTTCGCGGAACATGCCCATTTCCATGTGCAACAGCAGGTGGCAGTGGTAGGCCCAGCGGCCGAGGTTATCGGCAGTCACGCGGTAGCTGCGCTTCGAGCCTGGCGGCATGTCGATGGTGTGTTTGCGCACCATGAAGTTGCCGTGCTCATCCTCCAGGTCGCTCCACATGCCGTGCAGGTGGACGGGGTGAGTCATCATGGTGTCGTTCACCAGGGTGATCCGTAGCCGCTCGCCGTATTTGAGGCGCAGGGGCTGCGCATCGGAGAACTTGATGCCGTCGAACGACCAGGCGAATTTCTCCATATGGCCGGTCAGATGCAATTCGACTGTGCGGCTCGGTTCGCGGCCATCGGGATCGGGAAAGGTGCTTTTGAGATCCGCATAGGTGAGAACCCTACGGCCGTTGTTCCGCAAGCCGATACCCGGATCGTCCAGCTTCGGCGTCGGGCTCATGGTCTGCATGTCGACCAGCGGATTGTTGTCCTCCGATGCTTGGTGCGACTGCATTCCGGCCATGCCAGCCATCTTGCTGTGATCCATGCCAGCCATGTCGCCATTGCCCATGCCGGCCATCTTGCTGTGGTCCATGCCAGCCATGTCACCACTGCCCATGCCAGCCATCTTGCGGTGATCCATACCGGCCATGCCGCCCATACCGCCCATGCTTCCATGGTCCATGCCCATGTCGCCCATGCCGATCAGCGGCCGGGGATCGATCTCGGGAACGGGGGCGTTCAGGCCTTCACGCACAGCCAGGGTGCCGCGGGCATAGCCGGTGCGGTCCATGGATTGGGCGAAGAGGGTGTAGGCCTCGGCGCCGCTCGGCTCGACTATCACGTCATAGGTTTCCGCGACTGCGATGCGGAACTCATCGACGCTGACAGGTTTGACGCGCTGGCCATCGGCGGCCACCACGGTCATTTTCAAACCCGGGATGCGCACATCGAAGTAGCTCATGGCCGAGCCGTTGATAAAGCGCAGGCGGATCTTCTCGCCCGGTTTGAAGAGGCCGGTCCAGTTGCCGTTGGGCGCCTGGCCGTTCATCAGGTAGGTGTAGGTGTAACCGCTGACGTCGGCGAGATCGGTGGGGCTCATTTTCATCTCGGCCCACATCTTCCGATCGGCCACGGCGGCTGACCAGCCGTTCTCGCTCACGTCATCGATGAAGTCGCCGACGGTGCGTTTGTGGAAGTTGTAGTAGTCCGACTGCTTCTTGAGCTTGGCCATGACCCGGGCAGGGTTTTCATCGGTCCAGTCCGACAGCATCACGACATAGTCGCGGTCGTACTGGAACGGCTCGGGCTCTTTGGCGTCGATCACGATCGGGCCATAGACGCCCACCTGTTCCTGCAGCCCTGAGTGGCTGTGGTACCAGTAGGTGCCGTTCTGCTGGACCCTGAACCTGTACTCGTACATGCCATCCGGCGCGATGCCGTGGAAGCTCAGGCCGGGGACGCCGTCCATGTTGGCGGGCAGGATAATGCCGTGCCAGTGGATGGAGGTGTCTTCATCCAGGCGGTTCTTGACCCGCAGCGTGACCGTGTCGCCTTCGCGCCAGCGCAGCAGCGGACCCGGCAAGGTGCCGTTGATGGTCATCGCCGTACGCGGTGAACCTGTGATATTCACCGGGGTTTCGCCAATGAACAGGTCGAACTCGGTGCCGCTGAGCACAGTCGGCAGGCCCGGACTGGTCACTGCCCATACCGGGGCGCGCCACAGGCCCAGGCCGCCGAGAAGGCCGCCGGCGGCCAGGCCTTTGACGAAGGTCCGCCTGGAGGTTTTGGATTGCATGCCGTAAATGTCCAATCAGTCAAAGGAAGCCAGTGCTGAACAGCCCGCATGTGACGCTTGCAGGTTGGGCTGCCTGGTCAGGAGTTTCTTCGCGCGCTCCTGACCAGCCGTCCCGCTGCCGCTATGAGTCAGACGCACGCGCCAGCGAGCGTAGAAACTGCCACATTTGAACCATCCGGGTGATTACATTTCTGTAAGGTCGGACGCTGCGAAGTGGATCAGCAGTTGGCGTGAGCGGTCGCCTTGGCCTTGCTTTGAGCTACTGGGGCTTCAGCCTTCTGCGTCTGTGCAAGCTGGTAGGCCTCCATCGAGACTTTCCGGGCCTGCTCCATACGCGCGAAGGTCCGGTCACCGCCACCTGCGGCCATGGCCAGGGAGGAGGCGGTCAGAGCGGTGATTACGAAGAGCGCTTTCATGGATTGCATGTGGGTATCCTCAAGTGAGATTTGCTTACCCCGTGGAGTCCATCTCTCAAGCTGGACTTGGGGTTGAGCTTCTGGCTCGAAGTAACCTTAACCATCACGCCCTGTCAGAAAGCTGAGGCGAACATTACAGTTCAGTCAGGTTGCCATTTCCTTCTTGAAGAGCCTGCTCCTTGCTCTGTAGTGTCTGGGCCATGCTAGGCAGGCAACCGTGTTGAGTGGTTGCCTGGAATGCGTGTTGCGCAGTCATGCCTATGCTTCCGCGGGTCAGAAACGAGCAGTCGGACCTGACCTCAACACCATCACCGATCGAGAGAGCTAACCCAATGTCGAGAAAAACTACCGCCGCCACCGGTGCTGCCTTGGCGCTTGTTGCAGCCAGCCTGTTCGCCACTCTGCCCGCGCAAGCGGCACAAGATGCGAAAACTGCTGAAGTGAAGTGCTTTGGGGTCAACGGCTGTAAAGGCCAGAACGACTGCATGACCGCCAAGAACTCCTGCAAGGGCCAGGGCGAATGCAAAGGCCAGGGCTTCAAGCTGATGACCCAGGCCAAGTGCGATGAGGCCGGTGGCAAGACCAGCGAGTGAAGCAGTTCGGGAGTGCTTGCCACTCCCTTTCTCTGGAGTCCTGAATGAGTAAAAACAGCAGTCTGGGATTTGGTTTGGGGCTCCGCAGCGAGTATTACCACCAGATCTTGGAGCTTCGCCCCAGTGTCGACTGGTTCGAGATCATCTCGGAGAACTACATGGTGGGGGGCGGTAAAGCCCTTTACTTTCTGGACGCGATCAAAGAGCAGTACCCACTGGTGATGCATGGGGTTTCGCTGTCCATCGGTGGTCCGCGCTCAATCGATATCGACTACCTGCGCCAGTTGAAGCAGCTGGCTGAGCGAGTACAACCGCGTTGGATCTCGGATCACCTCTGTTGGAGCCGGGGCAATGCCCACCACCTGCATGACCTGTTGCCCCTGCCTTTCACCCAGGAGAGCTTGCTGCACGTCGCGGCCCGGGTACGGCTGGTTCAGGACGTGATCGAACGGCCATTGGTGCTGGAGAATGTCTCGGCCTACGTGCAATGGGCCGACTCCTCCATGAGCGAGGCGGCGTTCCTGGCTGAGCTTAGCTATTTGACTGGCTGCGAATTGCTCCTGGACATCAACAACGTCTACGTCAGCTCGCGCAATCAGGGGTTCGATGCCTGGCAGTTCATCCAAGAACTTCCCCAAGCGCGTATCCGCCAGATTCATCTGGCAGGGCACAGCGATTACGGGCACTACCTGATCGATACGCACGATCATCCAGTCGCTGACCCGGTCTGGGGCCTGTATGAGCGGGTCATCGGCTACCTGGGGCCTAGGGCCACCCTGATCGAGCGAGATGATTGCTTCCCACCGTTCGAGGAGTTGCTGGCGGAGCTGGAGAAGGCTCGAGGTATTGCGGCCGGGCGATTGCGGGAGGACGCCTCATGCGCCTGACTGCCATGCAGAAAGCATTTGAGGCGTACCTGACGTCAGGTGATAACGATGCGCCCCCCGAGCTGCTCGAGAGTATCCGGGGAAGCCGCACGCTTGCCGCTGAAGATGGGCTGAAGATCTACCACAACGCCTACCGTGCCCGGCTCCTGTCTGTCCTACGAGAGGATTTCCCCGCGCTCTATCAGTGGCTTGGGGATGACTCTTTTGAGCAGTTGGCCTTCGCCTACCTTGCGGCCTGGCCATCCAGCCATTTCAGCCTGCGCTGGTTGGGGGAGAAACTTCCCTGCTTCATCAGCGGCTACCTGGCCGACCCACAGTCCTCTGTGGTTCGAGAGTTGGCCGAGCTGGAATGGGCTTTCACCTTGGCGTTCGACGCGCCGGATGTGAAGCCATTGTCGCTGGAAATGATGGCCACACTCAGCCCCGATGAGTGGACAAGCCTGACAGTGAAGCTGCAGCCCTCGGTTCGGTGGCTGGAACTGCACTACAACACCCTGGAGAGATGGAAAGCAGTGAAAGGCGAGAGCCCTTCGCCAGACCCTGAACCGCTTCCTGAACCCATGATTTGCCTGGTCTGGCGATTCGACCTGACCTGCCAGTACCGCACATTGGGCCGCGGCGAAGCGGATGCGCTCAAGCTGATGGTGCAAGGCAACGTAACGTTTTCCGGGCTCTGCGCCACGTTGTTCGATGAGTTAGGAGAGCGAGCACCTTTACAGGCCGCCACATGGCTCAAACAGTGGGTGAGCGAAGGGTTGTTGATCCAAGCTGGCCCACGGTCAGATCAAGGTTAAGCGTCTATCGCGGACAAGCCGCTTGGCAGCAGTTAATCGTGAACATGCCCGTGGCCTTCGCTGCTGGCTTGGCCTTCGTGCTCACCACTGCCACATGCCGCAAGCAAGCCCAGCAGACAGACCAACAGCATGGATCGGCCCAGAATGGCTGTAGTTTTCATTGGGTAGTCCTTTCTTAAGAAGTAATGGTTATCTGATCTTTCAAGTCCAAGCCCCTCTCCCGCCGCATGGCGGGAGAGGGGCATGCCTTAAATCACCCGTTTGACGCCCAGGTATTCACCGGTCGTCTTCAGCGAGATGGTCACGTCGTTTTTGCTGCGATTGCGCCAGAACCAACCATGCGTGCCGTCAAAAATAGCGGTGAACTCACCCTTATCGCCTGTCACCTGCTGGCCTTTGCGGTAGCTGTGGAAATAGCCTTCGGCCCCGTTATAGGGCTCACCATGAGTGTCGTGATTCACCGGGCCTCCGGTGGTGGTGGACCATTCGTAGCTGACCTTGGCGTTATTCAACATTTCCAGCTTGATTTCGCGGGCTTCACCCGGCTTCAGGGTGACCGTCACTTCGTCGGTCTTTAGCGCAGGCTTAGGCTCCGACGCTGACTTAGCCGCAGGCTGTGCAGCAACCTGTACTGGTGACGTTTCCTGCGCCGGGGCTTGAGCAGGAGTCGTCACTATTGGTTGCGAGGCTGCTGCATCTGCAAGAGCTTCTTGCGCCAGGGTGATTTTCAGTTCACCCATTTGCGTTATGCGTATTTCGGCCCAGGTTCCAACGCCGTCAGGTTTCCGACCCAAGCACCGCCGATGCCGAGCGCCAACAGTACCAACGGCCCGACACAACACAGCGACGCGCCAATGGCGGCCAGCACCCCCCTCGATTAGCGAGCCTTTTCCGCTGAGTTGTGCCATGCCTGTCTCCTTGAACCTGCTTGCCAAGTACTATGCTAAATCCAGTACCTAAGTACGGAATCAAGGGGCAGGTGATGGCCGCAGAACTGACCATCGGCAAGCTGGCGGCTTCCGCCGGGGTGAACGTCGAGACGATCCGCTATCACCAGCGGCGCGGCCTGCTGGATGAACCGGCCAGGCCGCAGGGCGGGCAGCGGCGCTACGCGATGGAACAGGCGAAGCGGCTGCGCTTCATCAAGCGGGCACAGGCGCTTGGCTTCACGCTGTCTGAAGTCGGTGGGTTGCTGCGCTTGGACGCGGGCTGCGCGTGCGCCGAGACGCAGGCATTGGCGGCCCGCAAGCTGGCGCTGATCGAACAGAAGATCACAGACCTTGCCGCTATGCAGAAAGTGCTGGCCGGTCTGGTGCAGCAATGCGGTGATGGTAATGGTGGCGCGAGCTGTCCAATCATCGATGTGCTGACGAAGGATTAATAACTCGCCACGAGTTTCGTAGCCCCCCTGAAGGACTGCTACGGGGCGTTCTGAGCCGGTTGTGACCGACTCGGTTCGGCCAAAAAACAGCCGATGGACAAGCTGATGGCAAAGCAGGAGCTATGCTTGGTCTGCTGCCGAAACTGATCGAGCAGCCTGGGCTTGCCGTCCATGTCGTGTTTCTTCTCGAATAGTGTCGCGCTCGCAGTGACTATCTTCAGGAAAACAAGGTCATTACAGAATGACAAGGAACATTCTGCGACATCATATCGTGAGCAAGCGCGACATGATGTCGCCTAATAAAAGGAGCAGTGATGCAGCAACCGCCCAAATCCAAATACGTGCCGGCACTGGGCTTTCACTGGCTTACCCCTTACTACGACGCAGTAGTAGGCTCTACCACGCGAGAACGCATTTTCAAACAAGCGCTCATCAAGCAGGCTCGCATTGAGCCGGGCCATCAGCTGCTTGATCTCGCTTGTGGAACAGGCACATTAGCGATCTGGATCAAACAAAACCAGCCGCAAGCCAACGTAACAGGAGTTGATGGCGATCCTGTCATTCTATCCATTGCGTCTCGCAAGTCACAAAAGGCTAATGTTTCGGTGAAGTTCGACCGTGCGCTGTCCTACAACTTGCCTTACCCAGAGGAGCACTTCGATCGGGTGGTTTCAAGCCTGTTCTTTCACCATCTGTCATGGGAAGCCAAAGAACAGACAGCACAAGAGTTGTTTCGGATTCTCAAGCCAGGTGCAGAACTGCACGTTGCTGACTGGGGACGTGCTAGCAACGCCTTGATGCGGGGGCTATTTTTGTTCATTCAGCTTCTTGACGGCTTCAAAAATACGCAGGACAACGTCTCAGGCAAGCTCATCACACTCTTCGAGCAAGCCGGGTTTGTTGAAGTAACACAGCGGCAAACCTTCGGCACCGTCTACGGAACAATGGCACTCTATAGTGCGGTTAAACCCAGCTAAGGATTTCCAGCGGGTGAAAACGCAGGCCGGTGGTGACGTCGACATCCAGGTCAGCGTGGTGAACCCGGTGTAACCGCCACAACAGCGGCACGGCATGCACCAGGACATGCTGCAGATAGATCACCAGATCCAGCGCGGCCACCGACAGCGACACCGTGGGCCAAAGCGGCCAGCGCAGGACCTGGAACAACCCCAGGCCTGCGCCTCGACAAAGGCCGCCATGCCCGCCGCCGCCGCGGGAAACAGCAAGCGCACCGCCAGACTGTCTACCACCACTAGGCCCAGGTTGGTGGTCCAGCGTCGTGCCCTGGAGACGCTGGGAGCGCGGAATGGCCGGGCGATCTCCCACAGCGCCATCGCCGCCAAAACACCGAAGAAAGCCCCTCAACGCGGCAGCGGCTCGTGCGCCAGAATCCAGCTCGACGCGTTCATTCCGGGCCTCTTGTTACGTCCATAAACTCACACGCGACCTCGCGCCCCACGAAATGCAAGTCGGCAAAGCCGGCGCGGGCCCGCTCGCCGGTGTTGTCGGTATCGGCGGCCACGGCCAGCAGGGTAGCCTGTACGCGCTCCGTGCCGAAGGCCTGCGCCATGTCAGCCAGCACGTTCCGCCGTTCGCTCACCCAGGCCCCGGCCTGCTGTGGCCCCGAGCGCTGGACGATCATCCGAGTGCGGTCGGTGTAGGCGCTAGCGCGGCTCGTTCCCACGGCATAGCGGTTATCCCAGACGTAATTGAGCGCGGCGTCCGGTACCTGGTCGCCATAGAAGCTACGCGCCAGTTCGAGCTTGGCGCGGGTAGCAGGACTCAGGGTCTCGGGCGGCAGGCGGAAGGTGATATAGACGCGCGCCGCATAGTCGTCGCCCTGTTTGGTCATCATATCGGCGTTGTTGAGCGGAGCATCGACCCGCCAGCGCCAGCAAAGCACGGGAGTAAGTTGCAGATCGACGGCCAAGGGGCGCGCCAGCAGGGCCATGCTGGCGTTGGCCTCTGCCTCGACGGCGGCCACCCCGTCCCAGGCGATCACTCGGTAGCGGGTGGGCGGCACTTTTTCATCGAATCGGATCACGCGCCAAGGCGGAGGCGGCGTACTGGCGGATGCGTCGAAACGCCCAACGTAGGTGGTGGCGGTGTCTCGCGCCCTGGCGCCGGTTGCCAGCAGATTCCCACGCAGCGCACCGGCATCGGAGCGATCCACCCGGTGCCCGCGAGGGCTACGGACCTGCGGGTTGTCCGGTGACACTGCGCCCTTGTGCGGCTGAATGAACTCCATCCTCACCCAGCCAGGTTTGCGATAGAAATAGCGTATCACTTGGCGCTCGCCGTCGACCGCAATCGAGCGAACCGTGACCTGATAAGCATTCAGTGCGCGGAAACGGAGTTCGGCCTCGGCCAGCGGATCGGCCATGACGTCACCGAGCAGTACGAAGAACAATATTCCCCATAGCACGCGCTACTCCTGGACCTCCAACACGCCGGCCATGCCTCGCTCGCGATGACTCTTGAAGAGCAACAGCCGGTTTGGGCAATGAAACAGATAATCGCCAGCCGGCAGGGCAAAGCGTAGCGTTTTCGCCTTCTTGCCGAGAGGTACGTCAGCCAGCACCTTGCCGTCCGTCGACTCCAGTACGAACCGGTGGGGGATGACGCCGGGCTCCACCCTCACCGTGATCTCCAGCGACCGGCCCGCCTGCACGACGATATGATCGGGTCGGAAGAAATAACTGCCACCAACGATGACTACCCGCTGCACGTCATCGGCGCCTGCTCTCGTCTGGTAGGGGGTTGCATCCGCCCCGACGGCGCTCGTCACCAACGCGAGCAAGGCGATGGCTATGGCGTCGGCGCACGAATGGGAAAACCGGGAAGGTTTCATTGCAGCGTCTCGGTCACCATCTCCGTGCGTGCGAAAAAGTATTGCGCCGTGAGCAAGGGATTCGCTCGCGAACACGCGGCCAACACCGGCGAAAGCGCCGGTTGTGCAATTGAGCATTTCACGTCTCATGGTCGGTGTGCTCTCCGGGACTATGTTGCCCCGATGCCGAATGCTCCGATCGAGTGTCGAACCCACTATCTAATTCATCAAACACTACATATAGATTTTCGGCCAGAAATTTGGTTCATGGCGCGAGCACTTCGCCTTTCGAGCGGGCACACGATCCTTGCGCTCGATATCGACGAGTCCGCCGAGGCTGAAGCGCGCGTCAAGTGATGAGGGAATAAGCGAAGGGGTGAATCCCAAGATCAGCGCTCTAAGCACTGATCTTGGTGGGGTAACAAGCCTTCAGGAGGCCAACCGGTAGGCATCAAAGGCTGTGGTATCGGTGCTTTTGCATGACAGACGGGCGGTATAGGTGGCCGTAGGGCTGACTGCATCGGGGGCATAACGGCCTATCTCGGCCCCATGATCTCTGCCAGCCCCTGCGCTTGCGGCACCCCTTGCTGCATTTTCAGGCGGCCGTTGTCATCCAGATAGAAAATCGCCGGTGTCGCCATGCCCCCAAGCTCGCTCATCAGCGCAAGGTTGGCGTCGAGTTGCTTCTGGACTTCCGCAGGAATGCTTTCCAGTGCCTTGAGCTTGCTGGCATTGCCGGCGGCTTCATGCTCCTTCAGTGCCGCTTCCGGCTGTTTGGCAGTCAGCAGTGCGGCGGATTTGCCGGCGCTGTCGGCGCGCAGCATGCCGACCATGATGTGGCGCACTTGTACCTTGCCGGATTCGACCCAGGGCCGCGCCTGGTTCCAGAACATGTTGCAGTAGGGACAGTTCGGGTCGGAGAACATGTAGACGATGCGCGGGGCATCGTCGCTGCCATCGGCGATCCAGGTGCTGTTCTCCATGCGCGCCCACATCTCCTTGGCCAGCGGTTCATAAACCAGTTTGTCCAACGGCGCGCGAGTCAGGTCCTCGCCCTGGGCATCGAACAGGGTTCCGATCAGCACATGCTTGCCATCCGCAGTGAGATAGAGCGCTATGCCCTGACCGTTGTAGCGAGCGGCATAACCTCGCAGGCCGCTCGGCGCGTCGAACGGGCCGACGATGGTCGCGCCGCGGGCCACTATTGCCTTGATCGGGGCTGGCAGCTCCTCGGCCTGGGTGACCGCCACGGGCAAGGCCAGCAGGCTCAAGACCGTCAGCAAAATGGGTATGTACTTGAAACGCATCATGGCTCGGTACTCTCTCGCAGATTTTCCAGCGCGCGAGCGAGGCTCGCGCGGGACAGTTCGCCGAGATGGTTGCCGATCTGGCGGCCTTCGGCGTCGTAGAACAGCGTGGTGGGCAGGGTCATGGAGCCGACGTGCTGGCCGAGGCGTCCGCCGCTGTCAAGCAGCACATTCTCCAGATCCAATCCGCCGGCCTCGAGGAGGCGGAGGATTTCGCCGTCGCCCTCGCCTGGTTGACGAACAGAAAGGTCAGTGCCTCTTCCTTGGCCTGAGCCTCGGCGAGCACCGGCATTTCCCGCCGGCAGGGCGGACACCAGGTCGCCCAGAGGTTGATCACTAGAGGCTTGCCAACATAGTCCTGCAGCGCTACTGGAGCGCCGCGGCTATCGCGTAGTACCAGTTCGGGCAGCCGCGTGCCTTGCTCGAAGGCATGCCAGGCGAGATTGCCGAAGCCCCAGCTCAGCACGCCGACCGCCAGCGCCACGCCGAGCGGTTTGCGCAATCCGCGGGCGCGCCAGGCCTGCCAGCCACCCAGCAGCAGCGCCGCGGTCACGCCGGGCCAGGCGATGAAGCCACCGTCGCGAATGTCCACCACCCGCCAGAACTCACCCTGATAGTGCTCGAAATAACCCACCACGAAGGCCAAGCGAGCCACCAATAAGGCAACCAGCAGCAGCCGGAACACCTGCTGTTCGGGGTTGCGTGCGCAGTCCCGACCGAGTCACCAACCGGTCAGTACCGCCAGCAGCAGACTGCCGATTAGCAGCAGGTGGGGTACGGCCAAGGTTAGCGGTCCCAGATTGACGGTCAGCATCAGCCACGCTCCCGGGGCTCGGCCCAACGATTGTGAAAGTCCTCTGCACCCACTTCGCGACTGATCTGCAGGGCACAGCGCTCTATACCGTACGGGCCGATCCACAAGGAGCTTGTCGGTCCTGGAACACGGTAACGGGTCAGCAGTTCGCGCCTGTCGCGCTAAATTTTCGACTTGCCGATTCAGCCGATTACAACCCGCCGTAGGCGAAGTGCGTTAAACACAACCGAAGCAGAGCTCACACTCATGGCCAGAGCCGCAATCATCGGCGACAGCAGATGGCCGGTCAGGGGATAGAGCAAACCTGCCGCCAGCGGTATACCCATGGCGTTGTAGAGGAAGGCGAATCCCAGGTTCTGGCGCATGTTCTTCACGGTGGCCACGGACAACGTCCGCGCGCGCAGAATGCCCATCAGGTCGCCTTTCACCAGGGTCACTTGGGCGCTATTCATCGCGACATCGGTGCCGGTCCCCATGGCGATCCCTACCTCCGCACGCGCCAACGCGGGGGCATCGTTGATGCCATCGCCGGCCATCGCGACTCGCCGGCCATATCCCTGTAGGTTGGCAACCAGCTTCTCCTTGTCCTGGGGTTTCACTTCGCCGTGGACTTCCTCGATGCCCAATTGCTTGGCGACAGCACGTGCCGTTGTGAGGCCATCGCCGGTGGCCATGATGACCTTAACATCCTCCTCCTGTAGCTTGGCCACCGCCTCCTTGGAACTCGGTTTGATTGGATCAGATACCGCCAGGAGGCCGGCCAGCGCACCGTCGACCGCCAGGTACATGATGCTGATGCCTTCAAGTCGGAGCAGCTCAGCACGCTCTCTAAGCGGAGCGATGTCCAACCCCGCGTCTTCCATCAAGGTGGTGTTGCCGAGCTGAAGCTGTTTACCCTCTACCTGGCCGCGGACACCGATGCCTGAGCCGGACTCGAACTCTTCCGGCTTGGTCAGAGCAATCCCCGCCGCCCGCGCGTGATCGACAATCGCATGGGCCAGCGGGTGTTCGCTGCCTTGATCAAGACTCGCAGCCAGGTGTAGCACCTCACGGGAATCGAACTCGGGAGTAGCTTCCACGCTATGAAAGACCGGGCGTCCCTCGGTTAACGTGCCTGTCTTGTCGACGATCAGCGTGTCGATCTTGCACAGATTTTCGATGGCGCTGGCGTCTCTGAACAGCACGCCGCTGCCAGCGGCCTTGCCAGTGGCCACCATGATCGACATAGGCGTTGCTAGACCAAGGGCACAGGGGCAGGCGATGATCAGCACGGCCACCGCGTTGATCAGGCCAAACACCCAGCTGGGTTCGGGACCGAAAAGTCCCCACCCCAAAAAGGTGAGCAAGGCGATCGCGATTACGCCCATCACGAAGTACCCGGCGATGGCGTCTGCCATGCGTTGCATGGGGGCTTTCGAGCGCTGTGCGCGGGCGACCATTTGCACGATCTGCGACAGCACGGTTTCGGCGCCTACCTTCTGCGCCTCCATCACCAGGCTGCCATGGGTGTTGAGCGTGGCCCCGATCAGGGTGTCCCGAGGTCTCTTCATCACCGGCACGGGTTCGCCGGTCAGCATGGACTCATCGACGGCGCTTTCGCCTTCTAGGACGATGCCATCGGCGGGGACCTTTTCACCCGGGCGCACACGCAGATGGTCACCCTGGTGCACATGGGTAAGGGGGATGTCCTCCTCCTGACCATCCGGGTTAATCCGGCGCGCCGTCTTCGGGGCCAGCCCCAGAAGAGACTTGATGGCCGCGGAGGTTTGCGAGCGCGCTTTGAGTTCAAGCATTTGCCCCAATAGGGTCAGGGAAATGATCACCGCGGCCGCTTCGAAGTAGACGCCAATGCGCCCGTCTTGCATGAAGGTTTCGGGGAACACCTGGGGGAACAGGGTCGCAGCGACACTGTAGAGATAGGCGGCCGCTGTCCCGAGTCCGATCAAGGTCCACATGTTCGGGCTGCGCTGACGGATGGATACCACTCCTCGCACAAAGAAGGGCCAGCCAGCCCAAAGGGTCACTGGTGTCGCAATCATCAGCTCGACCCAGTTCTGCGTGGCACCATGGAGGATCGGCAGCGAATGGCCTGCCATCGCCAGAACCGTCACGATCACCGTCAGCGGCAATGACCACCAGAAGCGGCGGGTGAAGTCTCTGAGCTCGGGGTTGTCCTCTTCCTCCAGCTCAGGCATGACGGGCTCCAATGCCATGCCGCATTTGGGGCAGGTGCCAGGCCCCGCCTGGAGAATCTCCGGATGCATCGGGCAGGTGTATTCAGCTGCTCCAATTACCGGTTGTGCAGGCGAATCATGGGCATGGCCTGTGTGATCGGTGCTGTGCTGATGCCTGGCATAGTGCTGGGGTTCAACTCGAAACTTCTCCTGGCACTTCTGGCTGCAGAATTGATACGTCTGTCCCTCGTACTGTTCGCTGAACTGACTGTCGTTACTGACAGCCATGCCGCACACCGGATCGTGCAGCCCCCCATGTTGCTGCTCACCATGATGGGAGTGGTCGTGATCGCACGAAGGGGTGTGCATGGGCTAATGCCTTTTCTCATCCTTGGAAGTTTCTGCTGCAACTCCGTGATGTGCATGAGCCCCATGGTTGTGTCCGAACAAATGCATCAGGGGGCATAGCAGCAGAATCAGGTAGGGCAGAATCTGCGAGATGTGGCCGTAGTGCTCTCGAGCGATGTAGAACACGCCGATGACCACCAGCATGATCAGCGCGATTCCTGCCTTGCTCTTCCACAAGGGTGGGGAGGTGTTAACCGAGTGATGCGGATTCGTCATGATTCAGTACCCATCGGCTGTAACAGCAGGCGTTGCGCTGGTCTTAGCGACTGAGAGTAGACAACGCCCATTGTGATGACTTGATGCACATCAACTCGGTGTTACTTCCCTGTGATCTGGCCGACCATCCCTGATTGGTAAGGGCCAGGAACGTTGCAGGCGAACTCGAGGCCGGCGCTCTGAGTAAATGTCCAGTGGGGAGCAGGGAGAGTGCATTTCCAGTGCTCACGAGTGCACCCTAGACAGTCATTCCTGACAGAGAGCTGAAGCCAAGATTACATTTCTGTAAGTTGCTGGTTGGTTGGCGCTATTCGCTGCAAACTCAAGTCGTCATTCGCTTGAGAACCACCCCCATGAAACTCCTGGTAGCTGAAGACGAGCCGAAAATCGGTACCTATGTGCAACAGGGTCTGAGCGAGGCCGGATTCAATGTTGATAGGGTGACCACCGGAACTGAAGCCCTTCAGCATGCGTTGAGTGAAGCCTATGACCTCTTGATCCTGGACGTCATGATGCCTGGCCTGGATGGCTGGGAAGTGCTGCGGAGGGTTCGTGCGGCGGGCAAAGATGTCCCGGTGCTCTTCCTGACTGCGCGTGACCGGGTGGAAGACCGGGTAAAGGGGCTTGAGCTTGGCGCTGACGACTACCTGATCAAGCCCTTCGCCTTTTCCGAGCTGCTGGCCAGGGTTCGGACCCTCTTGCGTCGGGGTAGCAGTGCCCCGTCCCAGACCCAGATGAAGATCGCTGACCTTGAGGTCGACCTGATGAAGCGCAGAGCCATTCGCGCAGGCACGCGCATCGATCTCACGGCAAAAGAGTTCGCCCTGCTTGAGCTGCTCCTTCGGCGGCGGGGTGAGGTGTTGCCGAAGTCACTGATCGCATCGCAAGTCTGGGACATGAATTTCGACAGCGACACCAACGTCATCGAGGTGGCCGTCAGGCGGCTAAGGGCGAAGATCGATGACGCTTTCGAACTCAAACTGATCCACACCGTCCGCGGAATGGGCTACATGCTCGATACGCCGGAGTCGGCATGAAGAGGCTTTCCCTGACCGCACGCCTGAGCTTGATGTTCATGCTCGCGGTCACTGCGGTGCTGACTGCAGCAGGGCTCAGCTTCAACCATCTCAGCCAACTGCACTTCAAATCACTCGATCAGCACACGCTGGTCGAGAAACTGCAGGCCAGCCAAAGTATTTTGGGGGAGCTGCCTAGCCTTGACGCTTTCGCTGAGGCGAGGCCGCAATTGCAGGCATTGCTTGGGGCGCATCGAGAGCTCACGGCGATCATTCTGGACAGCAACGGCAAGGTATTATTTGCCGATCCGGCACCGGTGAACATTCCCGAGCGGTTCCGTTCCGCCGTAGGCCCACGTGATTGGGAGTGGCAGGACCAAGAGCACATGTTTCGCGGCATGACCGCGCAGGTAGCGGTTACCGGACAGGAGCAGCCCCTGACTGTGATGCTGGTTCTCGATGTCACCCATCACATGTCCTTCTTTGTGACCCTGCAGCGTTGGTTCTGGATAGGCCTGGTAATCAGTGCGTTGGTGAGTGCCGGATTGGGCTGGGTAGTGGCGCGCAGTGGCTTGCGCCCATTGCGACAGGTGACCGCTCTGGCGGCTTCAATGTCGGCCAAGTCGCTCAAGGAGCGCATCCCAATGGCGCCTATTCCTTTGGAGCTACAGCAGCTGGTTTCCTCATTCAACGCCATGCTGGCAAGGCTGGACGAGGCCTTCGTAAGGCTCTCCAACTTTTCCGCCGACATTGCCCATGAGCTGCGTACGCCGGTCAGCAACCTGATGACGCACACGGAGGTAGTTCTTTCCAGAAAGAGAAACATCGAGGACTACGAGGAAAATCTCTACTCGAATCTGGATGACTTGAAGCGCATGTCCCGGATGATCGATGACATGCTGTTCCTGGCCAAGGCGGACAACGGCTTGATCATTCCCGAGCGCAAGCGGATTGCCCTCGAGGAGGTGGTGGACAAGCTGCTGGAGTATTACTACCTGCTGGCTGACGAACGCGGCATTGAGCTGGAGCTGTCTGGTTCCGGAAGTGTTCAAGGCGATGTCCTGATGCTGCATCGCGCCATTTCGAACCTCCTTTCCAATGCACTGCGCTATACCCCGCAGGGTAAAGCCATCAGCGTGCAGATCCGCCAGAACAACCTTTGCACAGTGCTGACCGTGGAAAACCCTGGCGCAACCATCCCTCCCGAGCACCTGGAAAGGCTATTCGACAGGTTCTATCGGGTTGACCCGGCTCGACGCGAAGGCAGCCCCAGTAACGCCGGTTTGGGCCTAGCCATCACCCGTTCTATCGTTGAAGCACACCAAGGCAGGATCTGGTGTACCTCCACCAATGGGCGGACGGCTTTCCATCTGGAGTTTCCCGGTCCAGAGAGCTCAATTCGATGCCGCCGGAGTAAAGCCTGATAGTCGTAGGCATAGCCTGGTAACTGGGTAGAACGCAGTGAAACCCAGCGCTGTCAAAACGCTGGGTTTCGGCCATGGCCTCGAAGTCTGGCGGCAGGATATCCATGCCCAGGGGCGGAACCTCGCGGGCCGCCATGGAATCGCGAAGTTCTGCTTAGCACTGGTTGTTCCCCAGCAGCAGGATGACGCCGACGCCGGTCTCGCGTGCGGCGATGAGCTCTTTGAGTGGCGGGCGGGCTCCTTAGCAGGTGGCTTCCTGCTCGGAGCGGCTTTTAGTTCAAGGAATGCTTTGCTGGCAGATGGGGCTGCTCGTGTTTAGGTGTTTGCGCGAAAAAATGCGGCCGCCCATGCAGCGATTTGGCTGTTATCCACGCGCAGTGTTTCAAGGCTTTCAAGGGCCTTGGCCGATACCTCTTCGGGCAAAAGGGTGCCTCTGAATTTTTCGGCCAGCGCCCGGATATATTCTGGGGTGAATTCTGGGTGGTACTGAACTGAAATTGCGGGGAAGTTGTAACTGAAGACCCCGTTAGGACAATGGGGCGATCCGCCAATGCGTGAGGCCTCAGGCGGCATCTCTGTCACTTGATCCTGATGGAAAATGAAGGATGCGGCTGATTTCGGCACGGCATCGGCCACATACTCATAATGTTGCGCACCTACACCCCAGCCTTCGACCGCTTTGGTCGTCAGTCCGCCATAAGCGTCCGCCATGATCTGGTGACCGAAGCAGATGCCAAAGACGGGTCGGCGAATATCCCGCAGGTTTTGCAAAAATACGCTCAGCTTAAGCATCCAGGCAGTTTTTTCGTAGGCGCTGTACCGAGAGCCGGACAATATATAGCCGTCGAACTCCTCTGGCCTGGGTAGAGGCTCACCCTTCACTGGGGAGATATAAGTGAACTGTGCCTCTGGCAAAAAAGGGGCAAGCCAGCGCTCGATCATTGCGGGATATGATCCAAAAGTTCCGATCAGATCATCGGGGGTCACCCCGTTTTCGAGGATACCTATATTGAGCGGCTTCTTATTCATCTCTCACCCATGACCAATTTATCTATTCAATAGTCACCTCACCGGCTGATTTCAGCCGGTGAGGTATTTAGACTGCCTGCGCCCTACTGAAGTTTGCACGCTCGGACCCTGACGGCCCGAGCGCTGCGGCTCAGCGCGCCCAGCGGCTGGTGTCGTCCAGCGCCTTGGCGAAACGTTCCAGGATCAGGCCGACTTCCTGCTCGCTGACAATCAGCGGCGGGCAGAAGGCGACGGCATCGCCCATGGCGCGGGTGATCATGCCGTGCTCCTGGGCCCTGCCGGCCATGTAGCGGCCGAGGGTGCCGAGTGCCTGGTGCGGCGCCTTGCTCGCGCGATCGCCAACCAGCTCGACCGCGGCGATCAGGCCGCAACCGCGGACCTCGCCAACCAAGGGGTGATCGGCGAAAGCCTGCAGGCCGCCGTGCAGCAGTTTGCCCATCTGCGCCGCATGTTCGACCAGATTGTCCTCTTCGATGATCTTCAGGTTTTCCAGGGCCACGGCGGTGGCCACCGGATGGCCGCTGCCGGTGAAACCATGGCCGAGGGTGCCGAGGGCCTGGCTCTGATCGGCGATGCCCTGGAAGACTCTGTCGTTGAGCAGAATCGCCGCGATCGGCTGGTAGGAAGAGGACAGCTGTTTGGACAGCACCATGATGTCCGGCTGGATGCCAAAGGTCTGGCTGCCGAACATCTGCCCGGTCCTGCCGAAGCCGCAGATGACTTCGTCGGCGATCACCAGGATGTCGTGCTGGCGGCAGACCCGTTGGATTTTTTCCCAGTAGGTGCGTGGCGGCACTATGACGCCGCCGGCGCCCATCAGCGGTTCGCCGATGAAGGCGGCGATGGTTTCCGGGCCTTCGGCGAGAATCTTCTGCTCCAGCTCCGCCGCCAGCCGGTCGGCGAACTGTTCTTCGCTTTCACCGGGCAGCGCGAAGCGGTAGTGGTGCGGGCAACCGACATGCAGGAAGCCCGGCAGCGGCAGGTCGAAACCGCGCTGGTTGCCCGGCAGGCCGGTCAGGCTGGCGCTGGCGACTGTGATGCCGTGGTAGCCGTTGACCCGGCTGATGAACTTCTTCTTGGCCGGTTTACCCAGTGCGTTGTTCAGGTACCAGACCAGCTTGACGACGGTGTCGTTGGCCTCGGAACCGGAGTTGGTGAAGAACACCTTGCTCATCGGCACCGGCGCCATCTCGATCAGCTTCTCGGCCAGCTCGATGCTCGGGCGGTGCGACTTGTGGCTGAACAGGTGGTAGAACGGCAGGGTATGCAACTGCTGCTCGGCGGCCTTGATCAGGCGTTGATTGCTGAAGCCCAGCGCGGCGCTCCACAAACCAGACATGGCCTCGATATAGGCTTTGCCCTGGTCGTCATACACGTAGATGCCTTCGCCACGCTCGATGATCAGCGGGCCGACGTCCTGGTGCAGGCGGGCATTGGTGTAAGGGTGCAGCTGATACTGGATGTCTTTTTCCGGCAGCGAGGAAACTGGCTGGTGCATGGCACGCTCTCGAGTTGAGTGACAAGGCATGGGGTTAGGTTGGCTAGGCGGATTGCCTGGCTTTGCTGAAACCCGGCAAGGCCAGCAGTTGAGCGTCGATCTGTTCGATGATGTAGGCCCCGATCGGCAGTGCGGAGGTCGCCGCCGGTGACGGCGCGTTGCAGACATTGACGCTGCGCTTGGTATTACGGAACAGGAAGTCCTCGATCAGCTTGCCGTCCTTGGACACCGCCTGGGCACGGACCCCGGCCGGGTAGGGTTTGAGGTCTTGCACCCCGAGGCTGGGGCAATACTTGCGCACTTCCTGCAGATAACCGCGCTTGAACAGCGAGTTCTTCATCTCGATCAGGCCGGGGCGCAGGTTGTCCTTGAGCACCTTGAGGATGCCAGGGTCGGTCAGCATGGCGAAGGTGTCGGCCAGGGAGATGTCGCGTTTGCGATAGCCCTCGCGCTTGAGCGCCAGTACCGCATTCGGCCCGACGGTGACGCTGCCGTCGATCATGCGGGTCAGGTGCACGCCGAGGAACGGCATCGACGGGTCCGGGATCGGGTAAATCAGGTGGTTGACGATGCGGTTGTGCTGCTCGGGCAGCAGATAGTATTCGCCGCGGAAGGGGCAAATGCTGAAACCCGGGTCGAGGCCGAGCATGCGCACCATGCGGTCGGCCATCAGCCCTGAGCAGGTGACCATGAAGCGGCCGCTGAATTCGCCGGCCTGGGTTTTCACCAGCATCTCCGTGGGGCGCTCCTCCAGGCCGCTGACCTCGGTACCGTAGCGAATCTCGCCGCCGCACTTCTGGAATTCGCGGGCCATGGCGGCGGTGACCTCGGCGTAATTTACTATGCCGCTGGAGGGCACGAAGATACCGCCTATCCCGCTGATGTTCGGTTCACGCTCACGCAACTGCCCGGCAGATAGCCAGTGCCGCTCCAGGCCATTGGCCGCGGTGCGCTCCCAGAGCGCCTTCATCCGCTGCATTTCCAGCTCGTTGGTCGCCACCAGCAGCTTGCCGCACTCGTCGTAGCGGATGCCGTGCTGGTCGCAGAAGGCCTTGGTGGCCCTATTACCCTCCAGGCAGAACTTGGCCTTCAGGCTGCCGGGCGTGTAATAGACGCCCGCGTGGATCACGCCGCTGTTATGGCCGGTTTGATGCTGCGCCGGCCCGGACTCCTTTTCCAGCAACAGCATCCTGCTGTCGGGATAGGCCTTGATCAGCTGCATGGCCGTGGACATGCCGATGATGCCGCCGCCGATGATGATGAAGTCGTACATGCCGTTGCCTACGCTGTGACAATTAAAGGTGCAAGAGGGCAGGCGCAGCAGCCTGGCGTGCCCTCAGCATGAAGTGGAGTGGGGCAGGCCCGGCTCACTGGCGAGGGTTGCGCAGCACCTTGGCGTGGGTGAAGTAACCACGCTGGCGCATCAGTTCGCGGCGCAGCCCCGGGTGCGCGGTGAAGCGGTCACGTCCGTGCAGCCAGAAATGGTTGTTGATCAAGACGAAGCTGCCGACCGGCACCGGCACCGAGACTTTGCGTTGGCTGGTTTCGAGCGCTTCACAGAGATCGGTCAGCCAGTTGCCTTCCTCGAAATTCCTCGGCTGCACGAACTGGTCGATGTAGCTGATGATCGGCCGGCCCTGGTTGTCATTATCGAACACGGCATGAAACACGTCCTTGTCGACTTTCTTGCTGGGCGGGGCCGTCCAGCGCATTTCACGCCGCGCCAGGGGGTGGCTGCTGAACTTCTGCAGGTGCTCCCAGTCATCCAGGTGCAAGAGCAGGGAGTTGCCGCCTTCCATGTTCTTCTCGTCGATCTTCATCATCAGCACGTAGTCGGTGTCCTGCTCGACGAAGGTGCCATCGGTATGCAGTTCCAACACCCGATGGGGCTGACGCAGGTAGCTGTCGGAGCGGTCGACGTTCTCCACCACAAAGCGCGCGTAGTACTGGCCGCTCATCGCATCGTAGTTGGAGCGGCCAAACAGGTGGGCCACGGCCGTCGCCAGTTTCACCATGTCGTCCGCCTGCTCGACGGCGTCCAGCCCCTGCGCCGAGACCAGCAGGCCGCCGGTAGCGCGATCGACCAGGGTGTTGATCAGCACCGGCTGCAGGCTGCCTTCGCACAACTCATCCAGCAACTTGGCGGCGCGGAAACGCAGGAAGGATTTGTATTCCAGCGCCTGTATTGGCCACTCGGCCATCGCGGCGAGGAAGGCATCCACCGTGCTTTTGGCGAATGTCAGTTGCAACAGACGGGGCGAGTGCTCGGACGGGGCGAGGGTGAAACCCTTGAAGGCCTCCGGCAGCGGCACAACGAGATCTTTGAGGGGAGCGTAACTAGTCATGGCGATTCTCCTAGGCAGGGAGGTGAGCGAATCCAAGGGCTGACGTGAAGCGATAAATCAACTTAATGTCGTCGTAGTTGAAAAATATCTACATTTTTAAAGTGTGTCAATAAAATGTTGGGCTCTGGATGCTAGCGGCTCTTGTCGCTTGATCCGGTATGATGGGCGGGTTACGTGAAAGGACTTGCTCAAATGGATGCACTGATTTCCCGGGAAAATTCTGCTGTGCGCGGCTACGACGTGCTGAAGCGAGACATCATTCGCGGCCTGTTCAAGCCGGGTGAAAAGCTCTTGATGAGCGGCCTGAAGGAGCGCTACGGGCTGGGCGTGGGGCCGCTGCGCGAGGCGCTGTCACAGCTGGTGGCGGAGCGTCTGGTGGTTGCCATCAGCCAACGCGGTTATCGGGTTGCACCTATGTCGCTGAGCGAGTTGGCGGACATCTACGATGCCCGGGCCAACCTGGAAGCCATGCTGCTGACGCTGGCGATTCAGCGCGGTGATGACGCCTGGGAGGCGGAGATCCTGGCGCGGGCGCATACCTTGACCAAGGTCGTGGAAGTCAGAAATGCCGAGGAGATGCTCAGCCTCTGGGATACCCGGCACAAGGCCTTCCACGGGGCCATAGTCGCCGGTTGCGGTTCCGCCCATCTGCTCCAGGTGCGCGCGTCCCTCTTCGATCAGGCCGAGCGCTATCGCCACCTCTGGTTGCAGCACACGGTGTTTTCCGAAGCGGCGCTGCAGGCCAAGCGGCAGGAGCATGCCGTGCTGGTCGAGGCGATTCTGGCGCGCGATGCCGAGCGCGCCAGCCGCATCATGCGCGAGCATTTGCTCGGCCCGGTGCCGATCATCACCGCGCTGATGAAGGCCCAGGGGCTTGCCGGCTGACGGGCTGGCCGGTCCGACTTCCGAGGTGGCCTTGCCGACAGGTCACCTCGGCCTCTGCTAGCCCTCACATGCCAGCATCTTTCCTACCACTCGGCCTACACGCAGCTGCCGCTTGCCGGTGTGCTCTGTTGGGTCCGACAGCCACTTCAGGGAGTGAGTTGCGCCTGTTCGGCTAAGGATTTTTTTGCCGAGACGTTGCGTTCGTGAAATTTACAGGGTAATTTTACATGAAATTATAAAAACATAATTTCACGAGGCCTGTATGTTTCAGCAATCCAGCCAGCACGTCGCCAGCTATTACGCCCAGAGTTGCGCCGATCGCTTGTCGACTCGAACGGCTCTGGACGGCGAACAAAATACCGAGGTGCTGATCATCGGCGCCGGCTTCAGCGGCCTGCACACGGCCTTGCGCCTGGCCCTGGCCGGCAAGCGCGTGACGCTGCTGGAAGCCAGCCGAATCGCCTGGGCGGCCTCGGGGCGCAATGGCGGCCAGGCGATTCTCGGTTGGTCCTGCGATATGCCGCCGCTGGAGGCCGCGCTCGGCTATGAACGCGCACGGCGGTTGTGGGACAGCATGCGCTGGGCCGCCCGGGAGTTGCGCGAACTACCCGCGCGCCACGGCTTCGACTGCGATTACCGCGCCGGCCATCTGTGGACCTCGGTGATGCCGCGCCGAGTCAGCCTGCTGACCGAATGGCAGCACGAGGCCAGCCACAAGTGGGGGCACGACGGCCTGCGCTTCATCCCGCGCGCAGAGTTGCCGCAGTGGGTCGCCAGCGAACGCTATCAGGCGGGCCTGTTCGACCCCGAAGGCGGCCATCTGAACCCGCTGAAATTGGCGCTCGGTCTGGCCGCCGCCATCGAGCGCGCCGGCGGGCGCATCCATGAACAGAGCAGGGCGTTGAGCTATCGCGAAGAAGGCGGTCAATACCTGGTGACCACCGAGCGCGGGCGCATCCGTGCGGATGTGCTGGTGCTGGCCTGCAATGCCTATATCGATCGGCTCGATCCGCAGTTGGCCAGTCGTGTGCTGCCGGTTGGCACCTATCAGGTGGCCACCGCGCCGCTGACGGCAGAGCAGGCGACAGCGCTGCTGCCGAGCAATGTCTGCGTCACCGATAACCAGTTCGTTCTCGATTACTTCCGTCGCACGCCGGATAACCGCCTGCTGTTCGGTGGCGGCTGCACCTATCTGGGCGGCATGCCGAAGGACATCGCGGCGGCGACCCGGCCCTATCTGCAGCGGGTCTTCCCGCAGCTCAAGGACGTCGAGTTGGAGTTTGCCTGGGGTGGGCATATCGACCTTACCCTCAAGCGCACCCCGGACATCGGCCGGCGCGGCGACCTCTACTGGCTGCAGGGCTACTCCGGACATGGCGTGCTACCGACCCTGGCTGGCGCCCGCGCGGTGTCCGCCGCGATTCTCGGTCAGGCGGATGACCTGGCCTTGTACCAAGGGCTGAGCAACGGCAGCTTCCCCGGCGGCAAACACCTGGCAGCCCCATTGGAGGCGGTCGGCAAGGCCTGGTATCGACTGCGTGACAGCATTTGATGAGCAATCTTCTGGAGCTCTTGGCATGAACAAGCAAGAAGAAATCGCCGCTCTGGCGATCCTTATCCACGACCTGCGCAAGCACAAGAAATACACCCTGAAGGAACTGGCCGACAAGATCGGCCGCTCGGTAGGTTTTCTCTCGCAAGTCGAGCGTGGCATATCGCGCCCCACAGTGGCGGATTTGACGGCGATCAGCGAAACCCTCGGGGTGCCGACCACCTATTTCTATAACTTGCCCAAGCCTAAGGAGTTGTCTTGGGTGACCCGGCCGGCTGAGCGACGCACGCTGTATTTCGCCAACGGGATTACCGACATCTTGGTCTCGCCGAAGATGTCGGCCACCTTCTCCATGCTCGAAAGCCAACTGGAGGCCGGCGCCAACAGTGGCGAGCGACACCTGAGCGACAGCTCCGAGCAGGGCGGCTATGTCCTGGAGGGCGAGTTGACGCTGTGGCTGGGCGATGACGAGGAGCCGGTCACCCTGTACCCCGGCGACAGTTTTCAACTGGCCAGCCACACCCGTTGTCGCTACGGCAACCTCACCGAACAGCCCACCCGGGTTCTCTGGGTTTACACCTGATGACACTTACAAAGATCGAAGGAAGAACAACGATGAATGCCGTCTGCTCCGACCTGCTGGCCGAGGTTCGTGCTTTTCGCCAGCGCTACCCCCAGGTGCGCTTCGTCGACCTGATTTGCCTGGATATTCCCGGGCATTTCTATGGCAAGCGCTATCCGGTGGAGATGCTTGAGAAGGTGGCCGCTGGCAGCGCCCTGAAATTGCCGCAGAACTGCGTGCTGCTGGGGGCCCAGGGCGGCCTCTATGAAATCGCCGAGTACTGCTTCCATGACGGCGACCCGGACGCCCCGCGCCGCCTGATTCCCGGCACCTTGAAGCCGGTGACCTGGGAGACGCAGCCCCTCGGGCAGATGCTGATCAGCTCCGATGGCACCCATGAGCCGATCGAGTTTGAGCCGCGCGAAGTGTTGGCCAAGGTGGTCGAGCGTCTGGCGCGCAAGGGCATTCGCCCGGTGGTGGCTTTCGAACTGGAGTTCTACCTGTTCGACAAGGCGCTCCAGGATGGCCTGCCGCAGTTCCCGCGCGACGCGCTTTCGGGGGATGCCGACAACCAGCCGAATATGCATATCGAGCGTCTGTCGCGTTTCAGCGAGGTGCTCGACGATATGACCGAGACTGCCCGCGAGCAGGGCATAGAGACCACGGTGATTACCGCGGAGCTGGGACCGGGGCAGTTTGAGATCAACTTCGCCCACTGCGAGGACCCGCTGCAGGCCGCCGACTGGTCGGCGCTGTTCTGCCGCAGCACCCGCGGGGTGGCGCTCAAGCATGGCCATCGCGCCAGCTTTATGGCCAAGCCTTACCTGCAGTATCCGGGCAGCGGCATGCATATCCACGTCAGCCTGTACGACCAGGGCGGCAATAACCTGCTGGCTCAAGCTGAGCAGCAGCCGCTGCGCCATGCGGTGGCCGGCTGCCTGGAGCTGCTGCCGCAACTGATGCCGATCTACGCGCCGAATCACAACAGTTACCGGCGTTTCGGTGCCATGGTCAACTCGGCGAGCAAGGCCAGCTGGGGTTATGAGGACCGCGACGCCTGTGTGCGCATTCCCGAGTCGGACGAGCGCAACTTGCGCCTGGAATTCCGCCTGCCGGGTGCCGATGCCAACCCCTATCTGGTGCTGGCCGCGCTCTTGGTCAGTATCGAGCAGGGCCTGGAGGCGCGCCGCGAACCCATCGCGCCGCTGAATGACGACCGCGCCAGCGGCATCGATTTCCCCAAGGACATGCTCGAAGCCGTGCGCCAGATGCGCGAGAGCCAAGCGGTCAATACCGGCCTGGGCGAGGAATTCGTCATGGTCTATTGCGAGAACAAACGCCAGGACCATCTGGCCTTCCTCAACGAGATCAATCAGCGCGAATACCGCTGGTATCTGTAAACGGCAGTTCGCGGTTCCCGCGCGTTGGCGTGGATGGGAGCCGCGACCTCTCCCTGGATTTGTTAGGTACTACTGTAGGAATCAAGCATGAGCAAGCAAGCGACTAACCCGCAGACGCTCGAGTGGCAAACCCTGAGCAATGATCACCACCTGGCGCCCTTCAGCGACTACAAACAGCTGAAGGAGAAGGGCCCGCGGATCATCACCAAGGCCGACGGCGTCTATATCTGGGACAGCGAGGGCAACAAGATTCTCGACGGCATGGCCGGGCTCTGGTGCGTGGCGCTGGGTTATGGCCGCGAGGAACTGGTGCAGGCCGCCAGCCAGCAGATGCGCGAACTGCCGTTCTACAACACCTTCTTCAT